>NZ_JBSFNK010000074.1:0-29764 GCF_053587055.1 Nonomuraea sp. NPDC003707
AAGCCGCCCTGAACGCCTTCGCCATCACCTTCGAAGGCCGCCTGACCCCGACCACCCGATAGAACAAATCAAGATCGAGATACACCACTGACTGGACACACCCTCGCCCCCTGGAGGGGGGTACGGAGGGGCTAGGACGTGGGAGTGAGTGTGGCGGTCGTGACCTTTCGGGTGCTGGCGGTCATGCTGAGGCCGGGAGCAGTCTGATGGGGTGCCGGTGACGGACGGTCGGTGTTGCCCGGCCTGTGGGACTTGCCTGCCTGGGTGGATGCGGCGGGACGCGGTCTTCTGCTCGGATGTGTGCCGGGCTCGGCAGCGGTGGCTGTTGCTGCGGATCCGGGTCAAGGTTGAGGTGATTCAGAACGCCTCGCCAGAGCGGACGATCGCTTGTCCGGAGTGCTCGCGGTCGTGGCTGGAGGGTGTGGATCATCCGGTGGGCACGATCTATTGCTCGCCGCGTTGCCGGACTGCGGGCTGGCGGCGGCGCAGAGCCGGTGAGGACAGCGTCACCGTGACGCCGTTCTCTTCGGATCGTTGATTGCGAATTGTCCTCGTATGGCGGGGTGGGGATAAGTCTGCAACCAGGGCATTGTCACCGATTGTGTGCGGGTGGAGACTTCGCGCTAGCACTCGTTGGGGGTGCCGGAGGCGAGGAGGGGCGCGATGGCCACCATGATCGGGAAGGTGACGCAGGAGCGGTACGAGCAGTTGGTCGCCGACGGGCTGGAGCAGCTCGCCGTCCAGGGGCGAACACAGCTGCAGCTGGGCGATCACGCCTTGGAGATCGAGCCGATCAGCCAGCGCGGCGGGTCGCACGCCGGCCCCGGGGAGGAGCCGTTCGGTGTCCGGCAGTCGCTGGCCCAGTACGCCGAGGATTTGGACATGCCGCTGGCGACCCTGCTCGATAACCGGTGGGTGGCCTCTCGCTGGCCCAAGGGGCGTCGCCAGCACGGTGTGTCGTACGTCGTGCACAAGGCGCTGGCCGGTATCGCGGAGGAGGACGTGCGCTTCGCCAAGATCCTCGACCCGCCCTGGCACGAGAAGTCGAAGACCCACCGGTGGACGCAGGACGCGGCCAAGCGGGAGGTTGGCCAGCGGGTCAACCGTCCCACGACGGTGCAGGAGAAGGTCAACAAGGTCCATGACCTGCTGGAGGATGAGAAGGTCGCGGCCCAGGTGGCGACTGATCTGCTGCGCCAGCCGCAGGTGGTGTCGGAGGTTGTCGAGGATCAGACCGCGATGCACCTGGTCAACCGGGCTCAGGTCGACCGTTCCCACCGGATCGCGGCGCAGCGGCTGGAGGCCGTGCCCAAGCCGACCAAAGTGGCTATCGAGCGGGCCCGCGAGCAGGTGCGCCACAGCCGGGAGTACATCGACCTGGTCGGCGCGTGCGCCACGTTTGTGGCGTCGGCCGGGCGGATCGTGCCGACGCTGCGCGGGCGTTCCTTCACCGACGAAGAGCGTGAGCGGGTGCACGCCAACCTGGCCCGGGTACGCGGCGCGACCGAATGGATCGGCCAGGCGATCGATACCGGCGACCTGTCCTTGGATGAGGGTCTGGCCGCGTTACTGCGGGGCGAGTGAGCCCGCGATGGCCTCCTCCACGCCTGCACGGGGGCGGCGGGACAGGCTGCCGACGAACGTGTGTGGCGAGCGAGTGCGGATGGCGCTGATGGAAGCGCGCCCGGCCGGGCTGAGCGCCCGGCAGCTCGTGGCCGCGACCGGGCTGAGCCCCTATCAGGTCCGCAAAGGCATCTTGTGGATCAAGGAAGTCGCCGCGCGCGAGCACTTGACCCCGCTCATCTACACGCCCAAGGGTGGCTATCGGTTTCCTGCCGACTCCGCCGACTGGGTGGCGTATGAGAAGTCACAGTTCGCGGCCGCGCTGACACGGATCAGCCGGCTGCTGGACGGGACGATCACCCCGCACGCCATGAAGTACCCCGACGACAAGTGGGCCCGTTTCGTCCTGGCCCAGGCCACCAGCCTGCAGTCCACGCTGGACCTGCTGGCCAACGGCAGCGCTCCGGTCGGAGGCTGAGCGATGCGCCCGCGCCGCTACCCCTCCGACACCAGCGCCGCCGAGTGGGCGCTGCTGGAGCGGCTGCTGCCGGTCCCGGCCTGCCAGACGCCCAGCGGCGGCAGGCCGGAGAAGCACGATCGCCGCGATGTGGTGGACGCGATTCGCTATCTGGTAGCGAACGGCTGCACCTGGCGGGCGATCCCGGCGGATTTCCCGCCGTGGGCCACGGTTTACGGGCACTTCGCGCGCTGGGCACGGCAGGGCGTGGTCAACCAGATTCGCGATCAGCTACGCCGCGCGATCCGGCTGCGCAGGGGGCGCTGCCCGGGTGCGGTCACCCTCATCGTCGATTCGCAGTCGGTGAAGGGGTCGGAAACGGTCAGCAAGGCCACTCGCGGCTTTGACCCAGCAAAGCGGATAAATGGGAGGAAGCGGCATCTTGTGGTTGATCCGGATGGGCTTCAGGTGATGGTCATGGTCACCCCGGCCGACACCCCCGACCGGGACTGCGCCCGCGAACTGCTGTTCCGGCTGCGCCTGACCCACCCCGAGATCACCCTGGTCTGGACCGACTCCGCCTATGCAGGATCGCTGATCGAGTGGGCCCGCACCTTCCTGGACCTCACCGTCAAGGTGGTCTCCCGGCCGCGCGGCGCCCAGGGCTTTGTCCTGCTGGCCAAGCGCTGGGTAGTCGAACGCAGCCTGTCATGGGTGCTGCGCGCCCGCCGCAACATCCGCGACCACGAGCGACTGCCGCAGCACAGCGAAATCATGATCACCTGGTCGGCGATCAGCCAGATGACACGCCGCCTCACTCGCAGCGCCCGCGCCAGGAAGTCCTGGAGCAAGGTTTCGTGACCGCGCGATTGCGGGCTAGCCTGCCTCGGAACCCAGCAAACGAGACAGGCCGATCCGCAGCCATACGGCCACGAAACCCCTTAGTGAGCGCCCCTCATGGGATCTCGAACCGAGCAATGCCTGAACTGCGAGGCACCGCTGCCCTCGCCCACCGGCCGCGGCGGGCGGCCCCGCACCTACTGCTCCGACGCCTGCCGGTGGGACTTCGGCAGGACCCGCGCCAGGCGCTGGCGCCCGATCACCCAGCGCCACCAACGCCAAGACGACACCCGCAAGCAGCGCCGTCATCTCCGTGACCAGGCTGAGCACCTCGCTCAGGCAGCCGGGAAGCTGGCCCTCGACCTGTACGCGGAAGACCTCGCCCTGCCCACCCAGCAGACTGGCTGGAAATCCGGGCCGATCGCCGGCTACGCCGCGGCCGCGCTGCCCCTGCTCGCTCAGGCCCGCGCCGTCCTGGCCGCGGCCGTCGCCGCCGATCGGGCGGCCGGCGCCACCTGGGACGAGATCGGCGCAGTTCTGGATGTCAGCCCTGACACCGCCGCCCGCCGCTACCGCACCTGACGGCGAGCTGGCACCTCATCGAGCGGCGCTCACGCACTGATCGAGAAAGCCTTGGCGGGTGCAGCCGTCGGGATGGTGAGATGGCACGATGATCAACCACGACGAGGCGGCTGTCCGACCGTTGACACTGGCTTGGGTGAGCCGGCACCTGGAGGTCGGCGAACGGATAGTCAAAACCGAGGCGCTGCACGGCGGCATCACTGCCGAGATGCGGAGGCTGACCATCGGCACGCGGCACGGAGGCACCCGTGACCTGGTGCTGCGGACCTTCGTCAACATGGAGTACGCCGAGGACTGGCTGAACAGGGAGGCCGGCGCCCTGACCCTGCTCACGGGGACCGACGTGCCGGCTCCTGGACTGGTCGCGGTTGATCCAACCGCCGCGCATTGCGAGTATCCGTCGCTCCTCATGACACATCTGGCGGGCCGGACGGTCCTCGACGATGAGGGAGTGGAGACACGCGTCCCTCTGCTGGCCCGTCAACTCGCGGCGATCCATGCGCTGCGGCCCGCCGAGCGGCCCCGGAAGTATGTGACGCTGACGACCGCCGACACCGTCGTGGTTCCGAAGGGCGCCGACGCGGCGGCATGGGCCGCGGCAATCGACGTGATCCGCAAGCCGGCGCCGCCCTATGAAGGGCGATTCCTGCACCGGGACTTCCAGCCCGGCAACGTGCTGTTCGCCATGTCGCCCCCAAGCCCGGCAGGTGCCCGGATCACCGGCGTCGTCGACTGGGCCGCGACCTCGTGGGGCCCGGCGGATCTCGACGTGGCGCACTGCTCCACCAATCTCGCGCTGCTGCACGGACCGGCGTGGGGTCTGCGGTTCGCTGAGGCGTATCAGGAGGCCGGCGGTGTGCTGGCCGCGGCCGCGAGCGAGCGGCTGTACTGGCAGGTGCGGGACGCGCTTGCCAGCTCAGAAGAAGTGCAGTCGGTGTCGCAGCCATGGCGGGAGGCAGGCAGAACAGAGCTGACGACGCGATCCGTGGAGGAGCGGCTGGACGCCTATGTCCTCGCCCTGATGGACGCGCTGGGCTGAGCCCTGGCGGTCCGGGTGCAGCCCGACCCCATCGGAGGTTCGAAAACAACCTCTTACCCAGCCGGAACAGATCATGGAGGGTGCCGAGCGGGGCTTCGTGGCCGAAGGAAACCGACGACGTAGGCGAAGCTCGTGAAACGTACGGATTCGCTCTCGGTGATCCCGGCTCAGCAAAGCCGGTCCCGGCGCCGCTCGGACGGCTCAACCGCGCAGCAGCTCCTCGCGCCTGGCCAGCAGTCGCTCTCGTTCTTTGGACAGCTCGGCGTCGCGGTGCCGCAGGTGCGTCCCCACGCCCTGGACCCATCGGGCCGTCCGCTCGACCTCGGCGCGGGTGTTCTCGATGCGCTGATGCTTCATCAGATCGGTGATGATGTTGTCGAAGAGCGTGTCGACGAACCACCGCGTGTCCACCTTGGGCAGGCGGGCTCGCGCGGAGACGCCGACGTCAGCGAGTTCGCGGGAGAAGATGTCCAGGGCCCGTTGGGCGTGCCAGGCGGCCTCGTCGGCGGAGCGCAGCCGGTTGTGCTCGACGGCGTCGGCGATCAGGCCGCCGCCCAAGAGGTCCCAGGTGGAGGCGCCCTTGGCCGAGCCGAGGTAGCCGAGCACCTGGGCCAGCGCGTGGAGTGCAGCCTGCCCGGCCTGGTACGCCTCCGTGTGCTCCCGCCGCTCCGCCGAGACACGGTCGAGGGTGACGCCGAGGTCCGTCAGCTCGCCGGCGCGGGCATCACCACGGGCGAGGAGCTGCCGCTCCTTCTCGGCCAGCAGCTTCTCGTACTCCTCCGAGGCCGTCGCGAGCCCTGCCAGCTCGGCCTCGATCGCCCGCGCGTCCGCTTCGATCTGGGTCAGCCGGGCCCGGTGGCCGTCGAGCCGCTGCCTGGCGGCGGCGGCCTCGGCACGCTCGCGATCCAGCCGCTCCTCGCGCTGGCTCACCAGGCGGGCCAGGAAAGCGGTCAGCCCGCCTTCCAGGCGGGTGACGTCGGCCTCCTCCTTGGACAGGTCCTTCTCCAGGTCGGTCAGGGTGAGGTGGGCCTGCTGGATCTGCTCCTTGGTGGCCGCGTGTTGGCGCCGCAGGTGGTCGGCACGGTGCGTTCGGGCGGCCGCCACGCGCAGCCGCTCGTCGGGATCTGAAGAGCTCGTCACACTTCGGATGACGAACGAACGACCCCAGACGTTCCAACCAGGCAGTCACCGAGCTCGGCTCGCGCGGCCGGGTCGTCGGCGGGGCGCAGGCCGAAGGTCCGCTCCAGCCAGGACGGGAACTGGAGACCTACCGCATCGAGGGGCATCGGCTGATCATCGTGGCGGCGGTCATCAAGGTTGTGGGCAGGGCATTTGCGCACGCGGGTATGGCACGGCGCTTGGGGGCTCATAGGCGGCGCAGCTCGGCGATGATGCGGTCGACCAGCGCGGCGTCACCGCGACGGGCCCGGCGAGGCGCTGCGGCGGCTTTGCGGCGAGGGCGCGAAGTGGCCGGCCGGCCCCGCGATCCCCGGCGACCCGCCCACTGGGCCGCCGCAGTCGCGAGGACGGCGTGGCCGTCACGGTTGGCGGAAGCGGTCGGTGGTGTCGATCAGGCGGTGTCGGGTGCCGGGTTCGGCGCCGCCGTGGCCCGCGTCCTCGACGAGGTGGAACTCGGCCTCGGGCCAGGCCTGGTGCAGATCCCATGCCTGGTCGGGCGGCGTCTTCATGTCGTAGCGGCCGTTGACGATCACGGTGGGGATCTGCCGGATGCGGTCGACGCCCGCCAGGAGGCCCTCTTTGGGGAGGAAGCCGCCGTTGCTGATGTAGTGGTGGGTGATGCGGGCGAAAAGGAGGATAGCGCCGTCGTCGAGCTCCGGCGGGTCGACAGGCAGCAGGGTGTTGGCCGAGAACTCCCAGTCCATCCAGGCACGGGCGGCCGGGAGATGGACGGCAGGGTCGGGGTCGCCGATGCGGCGGCCGTACGCGGCGATCAGGTCGTATCGTTCGTCGGCGGGGATCGCGTCGCGGAACGCGGCCCACTCGGCGGGAAAGAGGCGGGCCGCGCCGGCGGAGGTGAACGTCCAGTCCTCGTCGGAGGGCCGGACGAGGTAGATGCCGCGGAGCACGAGTTCGGTGACACGGTCGGGGTGGGCCTGGGCGTACGAGAGGGCGAGAGTGCTGCCCCAGCTTCCACCGAAGACCAGCCAGCGGTCGACGGACAGGTGCTCGCGGAGCCGCTCCATGTCGGCGACCAGGTGCGAGGTGGTGTTGTGCCGCAGCGACACCCCCGGGTCCGCGGCGCTCGGCCGGCTGGCGCCGCAGTTGCGCTGGTCGAAGAGCACGATCCGGTACGCGGCCGGGTCGAAGAACCGGCGGAAGGCGGGCAGGATGCCGCCGCCGGGGCCGCCGTGCAGGAAGACGGCGGGCTTGCCGGCCGGGTTTCCGCAACTCTCCCAGTAGATCTCGTTGCCGTCTCCGACGTCGAGCAGACCGGAGTCGTACGGTTCGATCGGCGGGTAGAACTCTTTCAGCGCCATGTGATCAAGTAGACCACCCGAACCGGGCGATCGTGCACCGCGCCGACCGGGGCGGGCGGGCGCACCGGGTGACGGACGACGGAGCGACAATGGTCGCGGCCGTCGGACCGCGACCATTGTCATCGCGGGGTCAGTCCTGTGGTGCGGTTTCGGCCTGCCGGTTCTGGGCGGGCTCGGTCGTCGCCTCCTTGCGTGAGCTGAACAAGAAGCAGAGCAGGGTGGCGGCCACCAGGGCGATGGCGCATGCCACGAGGGTGGTCTGCATGGCGTTGACGAAGCCGGCGGCGAACGTGTCGGCGGTGACGCGTTCGTACAGGCTGGTCGTGGCAGGGTTCAGGCCGCTGGGCGGCGTGGGCGGGCTGTAGTGGTGCGCGGCGGCCGTGCTGCTGTCGATGAACCGGGCGCGCAGATGCTCCGGTAGCTGACCGGCGCGTTCCTCGGCCTCGGTGCGCAGAGTCGAGGAGAGACGGGCCGACAGCAGGGTGCCCAGCACGGCGGTGCCCAGGACGCCGCCGATCTGCCGGATGGTGCTGGAGACGCCGGAGGCCGCCCCGGCCAGCCGGGGATCGACGCCGTCCATGGTGGCCTGCTGCAGTGGCGCGAACGTGGCGCCGCCGGCGAGCCCGATGATGGTCAGCCCGGGCAGCAGGCTCCACGCGCTGCTGCTGGGTCCGGTCATGGCGACCAGCACCAGCAGGCCGGCGGCCAGCAGCGTCATCCCGGTCATCAGGATGTACTTGCCGCCGAAGGTGTCCGACAGCCGCCCGGCGTACGCCGAGCCGACCGCGGTGAGCACGGCGTTCGGCAGCACCACCAGACCGGTCTCCAGCGCCGAGTACCCGCGCGCCATCTGCAGGTACAGCACCACCACGAACATGATGCCGATCATGCCGAGCTGGAAGACGAACCCGACCCCGTTGCCGACGGCGAAGTTGCGCACGCCGAACAGGGCCGGCGGCATCAGGGGCTCCTCGCGCTGCCGGTGCTGCCAGACGACGAACACCGCCAGCAGAGCGACGCCGGCGACGATGACCGAGGGGATGCTGATCGGCCCGGTGATGGTGCCCCAGCCGTAGCGTTCTCCCTCGATCAGGCCGAACACGATGCCGCTCAGCCCGGCGGTGGCCAGCGCGACGCCGACCAGGTCGAGCCGGTGTCGCCGGTACGGGCGCATGGGCGGCGCGACGGTCAGCGCCAGTACGGCGGCGATGATCCCCACGGGGACGTTGATGAAGAAGATCCAGCGCCACTCGAGGTGGGCCAGCAGGAAGCCGCCGAGGACCGGGCCGACGATCGGGGCGAAGCCGACGATCGCGCCGAACAGGCCGAATGCGCGGCCCCTTAGCTGCGGTGGAAAGATCGTCAGGATTGACGAGATGACCTGCGGGAACAGCAGCGCCCCGCCCAATCCCTGCAGCAGCCGGGCGGCCAGCAGCTGGGATGGTGAGCCGGCCAGCCCGCACAGTGCCGAGGCGACGGTGAAGACGACGATGCCGATCACGTACACCCGGCGGTATCCGAAGATGTCCCCCAGCCGCCCCGTGGTGATCAGCAGCACCGAGAAGATGAGCAGGTAGCCGTCGATGATCCACAGCACCTGGTCGTAGGAGGCGCCGATGCTGTGGATCAGTGTGGGGATGGCGACGTTGACGATGGATCCGTCGAGCAACGACATGAAGAAGCCGATGCACATGATCGCGAGAACCAGCCACGGACGCCGCGTGACCGGTTGTCCGGCGGATTTGAATTCCGGCACTCCGGAGACCTCCCTGAGGAGAACCGTCTGCTGGAGTGGCGACGCGGACCAGGGCCGCTGATGTCCGAGAGCGCTCACCCCGGCCGGATGCCCGAAAGCTCGCAAATGAGCAGGAGGGTTGACACGCGTCGCCACCGTCACAGAACACCCTTTTCCAGGATGTAGTGGGTGACTTCCACCTTCCCCGTGTCATCGGGACCCGGGTGAAGCTGGTTGGCGAGGCGGAAAGCCCAACGGTGAGAAGTCGGCTCGAAGCCTAGCACAGCGGTTCGGCCGGCCCGATGGCGTTCTGCGCCGCTCCCGATGGCTCGCTCTCGAAAAACTCGTCTCTCTTGTAGACGAGGTTTCTCTCGGCGCGCTAACGTTGTCTTCGCTAGAGACGACGTTGGGGAGATCTCCGCGTCGGCCGTGGTAGTACTGGAAATCCGCGAAGGAGGCCGCACAGACAAGCAGGTGCACCCATGATCGAGCGCTACCTCGGTGTCCTCGGCATCGCCGAGGCCCTGGGCGTGAGCCGTCATGCGGTGCACAAGTGGCGCAGCCGCTATTCGGACGACTCCGATCACCCGTTCCCCCTGCCCGACGTCGAAGTCGACGGAGCTCCGGGCTGGCGGTCCGACCGGCTGGCGGAGATCGTGCGGTGGCGCGAGGGGTTGCCCGGCCGCGGCGCGGGCGGAGGCCGTCCTTCCCTCGCACGTCAGGAGTACCTCAAGGAAGCAGGGTCGCGCGGCCTGACCCGGGACGAGGCCATACGCGCGCTCGCCACGTTCGGCGAGGAGTTTCCCGAGATGACCGAGCCGGAGATCTGCGCCTGGCTCGTCGGGAAATGGCGCGGCTAAAACCGTTCCCCAAACCCCATCAGCACGGAAGGCGATGACGCATGCCCGAAATCGGCGGAGAGACCGCACCGGGATTCGAAGCAGTACGTGAGGCGTTCGCGGCCGATCTGGCCGGCGAGCCGGAAACAGGCGCCGCGGTCAGCGTCTACCTGCACGGCCGGAAGGTCGTCGACCTGTGGGGCGGCATCGCCGACCCCGGCACCGGCCGCCCCTGGGAGCGCGACACCCTGCAGCTCGTCTACTCCACCACCAAGGCCGTCACGGCCACCTGCGCCCTTCTGCTGTCCCAGCGGGGCGAGTTGGACCTCGACGCACCCGTGGCGGAGTACTGGCCGGAGTTCGCGGCCAACGGGAAGAAGCACATCCCGGTGCGGTGGCTGCTCACCCACCAGGCCGGGCTACCCGCGATCGACCACCCGATCACCCCGCGGGAGGCGATCGCCTGGGAGCCCATGGTGACCGCGCTGGCGGCCCAGCGCCCGTACTGGGAGCCCGGCACGGACCACGGCTACCACGGGCTCACCTATGGCTGGCTCGTCGGAGAGGTCGTCCGCCGGGTGTCCGGCCGCAGCCTGGGCACATTCCTCGCGGACGAGATCGCTGCCCCGCTCGGACTGGACCTGTGGATCGGGCTGCCGGAAACCGAGCGGCACCGGGTCAGCCGGATCATCGACACCCCGCCCGACTTCCAGGCCATGGCCCGGATCGACCTGAACGCCCTTCCCGAACCCATGCGCGAGGTCATGACCGCCTTCGCCGACCCCACGTCGTTGACCAGGCGCTCGCTCGCCGTCGTCACGCCCCCGCTGGACCACAACAGGCCGGAGGAGCAGGCCGCCGAGATGCCCGCCACCAACGGCATCTGCACGGCCCGCGCGCTGGCCCGCTTCTACGCCGCGCTCATCGGCGAGGTGGACGGGCACCGCATTCTCACCCCCGGCACCCTGACCGCCGCGACCGCGGAACAGGTCAGTGGCATCGACCGCATCCTGCGGATGCCCGTCCGCATCGGCACCGGCTTCGGCCTCCCGACGCCGGACGCGTTCTGGTACTCCCCGACCGCCTTCGGATTCCCCGGCCGCGGCGGCTCGCTCGGTTTCGCCGATCCGGCGACCGGTCTCGCCTTCGGTTACGTCATGAACCACGTCCTGGAAGGCGTGCCGGACCTGAGGGCCGCGAACCTTCTCGCCGCGGTCCAGAATGCCCTCGGTGATCTGACCGCGCCGTACGGCAAGTGATCGTCAAGCGTTTTCCAACCACGGTCCCTTATGTTCTGGACATGCCCAGCATCGGTTTAGTTGAGATCATCTTCGCGTTCCTCATCCCCCTGGCGGTTCTCTGGTTCGTCATCTACACGGCCGTACGGGCGGCGATCCGCCACAGCAAGTGACCAAGGCTGGTATTCGACGCATGACGACCTCGCCCGGACAAGGTGACCTGATCGACGGCATCCAGGTCCGGCTGGAGAGCTGCGGATGGCAGGCCGAAAGCGGCCAAGGATGGCGCTGGGTCGACCACACGTACCAGAACGACGACGCCACGCTCCGGATCAGGTATCTGCCGGACACCAGCGCGATCCGATTCGATTTCGAATCCGAGGAGCACCTGGCGCGGCTGTCCATCTCCTTCCAGGACTCCCCGGACCGGATCCTCGATCTGATCACCCGCGACCAGTCGTCACTGTCCGAGGAGACCTGGCGGGCCTTCGTCGCTTCGCTGATCGAGCTGTCTCCCCGGGTCCTCTCGCCGGCCGACGAGGACGGCGACGACGAGGTGATCACCGACCCGGACGAGGGTGTGGCCGCGCTGCGCGAGATCGAGTGGGAGTGAGCAGCCGGCACCTTACCGAGAGGGTGCGGGGACCGGGCGTACGACGATGGACTGGCTCAGCGGGCGCTCCCCACCCGTGAGGAACGGCGATCCGGGCACGGGAGCCGGCCAGTAGGCACGGCCGCTCACCCATTTGACTTCAAGCACACTTGAAGTCGTTGACTGGCGATCATGCAGACAGCAGGCACATCTCTCAAGCAACGCGTGATCAGGTACTTGGTGCGCCAGGCGCACCACCCCCGGGGCATCGTCGGGTGGGCGAACGGCCAGATGTTCGCTCATCGTCCCTCCAACCGGCAGCGCAACATCTGGGCGGTGTCGTTGCTGGACGTGCGGCCCACCGACCGGGTGCTCGAGATCGGCTTCGGCCCCGGCATCGCCGTCGCCGAGTTCGCCCGCCGCGCCACCCGGGGCCACGTCTTCGGCGTCGACCACTCGCAGGCCATGGTCCGGCAGGCCACCCGTCGCAACGCCGCCGCCGTCCGCGCCCACCGCGTGCACCTCACGCACGCCTCCGTGGAGCAGCTGCCGAGCTTCGGCGAGCCGCTCGATGCCATCCTCGCCGTCAACTCCGTGGGGTTCTGGCCCGACCCGGTGGAACGGCTGAGCGAGCTGCGCCGCCTGCTCCGCCCCGAAGGACGCATCGCGCTCGTCAGCCAGCCCCGCTGCCCCGGTGCCACCCGGGACACCACCGTCCGGGCCGCCCAAGAGCTCCAGGACCTGCTCACCCAGGCCGGCTTCACCCATCTGCGGGTCGAGACCCTCGAACTCGACCCGCCCGTTGCCTGCGTGCTGGCCGACAATCCGCCCCGTTAGGTGAGCGGAACCTGACCTGGCACCTTCCGGCGGCGTACGGCGATCGCCACCCCGAGGGCGATGGCCGCATAGCCGCAGGTCACGGCCAGCCCTGCCCACGGCGGGAGCGGGTAGTAGCCCCCGATCAGCGACGGGTCCACGTCCACATGCGCGAACGTGGGGACGCTCTGCGTGATCGCGAACCCGGCGGCAGGGGTGATCATCAGCAGCCATGGCGCCAGGCCCGCGGTCGCCAGCAGGTAGGGCACGACGACCAGCGCGATGGCCAGCCCGATGGCGACGACGCCCCGCTTGACCAGCGCCGCGAGGCCCAGCGCCAGCACGGCGGCGGCCGCGGTCAGGGCCGCGAAGCCGACGATCACCCGCAACTCGGTCGCCAGGGTGAGCGGCTGGATCGGGTTCTGATTGGCACGCAACATCGCCAGGCCGACGGGGATCACGACCCCTGATGCCACCAGCCCCGTCACGAACGCGACCGCGCCGACCACCACGGCCTTGGCCGCCAGCAGCCGCGCCGGATGAGGGGCGGCCGGCGGGCCGGTCCTGATCAGCCCGCGCCGGTGTTCCGCCGTGAAGAACGTGACCGCCCCCACGAGCACCGGGATCAGCCCCACGGCCCCGCCGATCAGCATGAGGTCGGCGCGCAGGCCGCCCTCCATCGTGGCGGGCCCGATGTCACCGCCCCCGGTCACGATGAGCTTGTCCCCGGACTCGACGACCCCGCCCGGGTGATGCGGGGTCTTGCCGTCGGACTCCATGGAGACGCCGACGTCGTCGCGGCGCCACGAACCGTTCGCACCCTCCAGCGTGATCTGGTCGAAGGTGGCGGTGGCCTGGGCGAAGGCCTTCGCCATGGTCCACAAGGCGCCAGGTGAGGTGGCGAACATCCCGATCTCGACCGTCTCCGGCAGCCCGGTCAGCTTGACCGTGCTGACCTGGGTCCACGCCTTGCCGTCGTCCGACTCGTAGCCGGTGACGGTGTCGCCCGACCTGGTCAGCCGCAGCCACTGGGGGCCGTTGTGCGGACCGCCGGGCACGTCGTGGGTGAAGTTGTACTGCATCCGCACGCCGTGATCGCCGGTGAGCATGACGGCGGCGTACGGTGTGCCCTCCTTGAGGCTCTGCCTGACGAGGAGCCCGGCCTTCGCCCACGGCACCACTCCCTCCTTGATGTTGCGCACCCCGGGTACGGCGTCCGGCAGCCGGATCTGCCCGGTCATGTCCGACACGCGGGCGGTGATGCTGCCGTTCCCCTTGAGCGGCTGGTGCACGAAGTAGTACTTGTCCTTCACCGCCGTGCCGTCGGGCCCCACCAGCGGCGCGGGGCAGGGGCCCTCCCCCTTCCCGGTCACGCAGGTGGTGCGGGCGCCCCCGGCGATCAGCAGTCCGAGCGACACGGTGACCAGTACGGAGGCCGCCATGGCGAGCGCCCAGCCACGCGCGGTGCGGAACTTGGTCCACTCCGCGCGCAGCAACGGCGGGAAACGGTCCTGGCCGGATCGGTGGGGCGTGAATGAACTCATGCCGACGGTTGTACGCGGCACCCGGTTCCAGCAGGGTCGCAGCCGCTGCGACCTGGCTGGAACCGGGGATCTGGCATCGTTGACCCATGGCACCTCGACCCGGCGGCCGGTCCGGCCGCTCAGCCCGCACGACGACCGGCGGTGAACGGCGGTGAGAGTCCTCGTCGTCGAAGACTTCGAGGTCCTCGCCCGCTCCATCGGAACCGGGCTGCGCCGCGAGGGCATGGCCGTCGACGTCGTCCTGGACGGAATCGCGGCCCTCGACCGCCTGGCCGTCACCCGTTACGACGTGGTGATCCTCGACCGCGACCTGCCCGGCGTCCACGGGGACGAGATCTGCCGGCGACTGGCCCACGGCCGCTGTGAGACCCGCGTACTGATGCTCACCGCCTCCGGCACGATCGAGGACCGCGTCGACGGGCTCAGTCTCGGCGCCGACGACTACCTGCCCAAGCCGTTCGCGTTCGCCGAACTGGTCGCCCGCGTCCGTGCCCTGGCCCGCCGTGCCACCCCGCCGCTGCCGCCCACCCTGGCGTGCGGGGACATCACCCTCGATCCGGCCCGCCGTATCGCGTTCCGGGCCGGTCGGCGCCTGGAGCTGAGCCCCAGGGAGTTCGCCCTGCTCGAATGCCTGCTCGCCGTGCCCGGCGTGGTCATCTCCGCCGAGGAGCTGCTCGAACGCGTCTGGGACGAGGCCGCCGACCCCTTCAGCAGCGCCGTCAAGCACACCATGCACCGGTTGCGGGCCAAGCTCGGCGACCCGCCCGTGATCGAGACCATCCGCGAAGGCGGCTACCGCATCGGATCGTCATGACCTCCCCGCAACTCGCCAGAAGGTCCTTGCAGACGCGGCTCGCGCTGGCTTACGCGGCGGGCATCTACGCCGCCGGGGTCTTCGTGCTCATCTTCGTGGATGTCCCGCTCGTCGGCATCCACGCGGCCAAACCGGTAGGTCAGCCCTCCACAGGCGCGATCACCGAAACCGGGTCCGGGATCAGCCTGCCCCAGCTCCTCATGGGGTCCGCCGTCGCCCTGGTCATTCTCATTCCCGTCGCCCTGGCTCTCGGCTGGTACGTCGCCGGCCGGTTCCTGCACCCGCTGCGCGCCATCACCTCCACCGCCAAGGTCATCTCCGCCGGAAACCTCGACCGGCGCCTCGACCTCGGCGAGCCCACGGACGAGCTGACCGAGCTCGGCCACACTCTCGACGACCTGTTCGCCCGCCTGCAGGCGTCCTTCGACGCCCAACGGCACTTCGTCGCCAACGCCTCCCACGAGCTGCGCACCCCCCTCGCCGGCCTGCGTACCCTCCTCGAAGTCGCCCTCGCCGACCCCGACGCCGACACCGACACCCTGCGCTCGGCCTGCCAGGAGGCCCTGGCTCTCGGCGGACACCAGGAGCGGCTCGTCCAGGCGCTGCTCGCCCTGGCCACCAGCGAGCGCGGCGTCACCCGCTGGGACACTTTCGACCTCGCCCACGTCGTCGAAGGAGTGCTCGCCGCCCGCCGCGACCAGGCAGCCGAGACGGGCATCGACCTCGCCGAACACCTGACGCCCGCGGTGACGGCCGGGGACCCGAGACTGATCGAAAGCCTCGTCGCCAACCTCATCGACAACGCCATCCGCCACAACCACGCGGACGGGCAGGTGAAGGTCACCACGCAGACCTCCGGCACGCAGGTGGCCCTGACGGTCACCAACAGCGGGCCGGTCATCCCCGACGACCAGATCCAACGCCTCTTCCAACCCTTCCAGAAACTGGCGCCCGATCGAAACGGTCGCCACGATGGCTACGGTCTCGGCCTCGCCATCGCCAATGCCGTCACCCGAGCTCACCACGCCACCCTCACCACCCGCGCACGCCCCGAAGGCGGCCTGGCCATCACCGTGCGGTTCGCCAGGCCCCGTTGGTGACGCGGCGCAGGACGTACTCGACCGGTCCGTAGCGGTGCGTACGCAGCCAGCGCGCGCTCAGCCAGAGCAGGACCGTGTAGATCGCCAGGGCCACGCCCATCACGGCGAGCGGCGACAGTTTGCCCGCCAGCGCCAGGCCGTACCCGGTGAAGACCAGGCAGCACAGCACCGACTGCCCGACGTAGTTGGAGGCCGCCACCCGTCCGGCCGGGGACAGCGCGCGCCCGGCGGCGGGGAAACGCCGGATCACCCGCAGCAGGGTCACCACGTACGCGGCGGCCAGCAGGATCGAGGTCACTGTGGACACCGCCATGCCGGCCAGCTCCCACGTGCCTCCCGCACCGGCCGTCAGCGCGAGCAGGATCCCGCCGGGCAGGCCCAGGCCGAAGCCGATCCACTGGACGCGCGGCGCGAGATGCCACCACCGCCCGGTCTCCTCCAGCAGCCTGGACCTGCCCGCCGCCAGCCCGAACAGGAACATGGCCAGCGCCATCGGCCCCTGGAAGATCCAGACCATCGCGACGAGCGGCGGGTAGAGCTCCAGTTGCAGGGTCAGCACGTCGAGCGGGCTGCCGGTGGCCAGGGCCAGCGTGTGGGCCGCCGCCGCGGTGTCGGCCACCGGAGCCTGGCCGGCCGTCGGGTCGAGGGTGGACAGCCACGCCAGCCCGGTCCACAGCAGGGCCAGCACGCCGACGATGACCGATCCGGTCACGACGGCGGTCTTCGGCCTGATGTTACGCAGCGCGAGCAGGAGCAGGCCGAGCATGGCGTACAGGGTGAGGATGTCCCCGATCCACAGCAGGATCCCGTGTGCCAGGCCGATCACGAACAGGCCCAGGCACCTGCGCAGCGTCCTGGCCCGCACGCTCGCGCCCGCCCGCTCCGCCGAGCGCATCTGCAGCGTGAACGAGTAGCCGAACAGGAACGAGAAGATGATGTAGAACTTGGTCAGCACGAGGGCGGTGATGACCGTGGCCACGGGCCCGTCGGGGATGGGCATAGTGCCGTTGACCGCGTAACCGGGGTCGGCGAAGAAGCCGATGTTGGCCACCAGGATGCCCGCGAGCGCGAAACCGCGCACCGCGTCGATCTCGTGGACCCGGCCGGCGAGCGGCGTGCTCACTTGTGTCATGGACCTGAAGCTACGGACGGCGTGCCTGCCAGGGCATCCGACCTTGGTCTGCCTCCGGGCGACTAAAGCAGCACGGGTCCCGCTCTCCGTCTCAGGGGTGGTCCGGGATGCGCACCGCGAGCAGGGCGACGTCGTCGTCGTTGTCCGCGGGGCGGACGCGGTCGATGAGTACGTCGCCCAGCGACGCGACGGGCCGCTGGGCCATTGAGGCGGCGTACCGGCTCAACCGGGACATCCCCTCGTCCAGCGTCCGGGTCGGGGACTCGATCAGGCCGTCGGTGTAGAGCACCAGCGTGGAGCGGGGCGGCAGATCGGCGGTGGCGTCGACGCGGACGGTGGGGATGCCGGTGCCCAGGAGCAGGTCCTGGCCCTCCTCCAGGAAGCGGGTCCGCCCGTCGCGCTCCACCAGCAGCGGCGGCGGGTGGCCCGCGTTGGTCCAGCGCAGCCGCCATCCGCCGTCGTCGCGGCGCTCCAGCCGGGCGAGGACGGCGGTGGCCATCGTGGTCTCGGCCATGCGGGCCACCGCCTGGTCGAGCCGGTCCACGATGACGCTGGGCGGATCCTGGCCGGCGCCGGCGTAGGCGCGCAGCATGTTGCAGACCTGCGCCATGCCGGCGGCGGCGTCCAGGTCGTGGCCGACCACGTCGCCGATCACCAGGGCGGTGGCGCCGTCGGGCAGGACGAAGGAGTCGTACCAGTCGCCGCCGACCTGCGAGGCGCGGGGCGCGGGCCGGTAGGAGGCGCTCATCTCCAGCCCGGGCACCGACGGCAGCTGGGGGAGCAGGTGGCGCTGCATGGTCTCGGCGACCCGCCGCTGCCGCTCGTACAGGCGGGCGTTGTCCAGCGCCAGGCCCGCCCGGCGGGCGATGTCCTCCACCAGCAGCAGGTCGGCGGTCGTGAACGTCGCCGGCTGCCCGGAACGTCCCAGCGTCAGGGCCCCGACCACGTCCCGCACGCCGCGGATCGGCGCGATGCACGCCGAGTGCATGCCCGTCACCCGGAACAGCTCCTGCTGGGCGACCGCGATGCCCGAGTCGGGAAGCCCCTGGTAGGTCTCCGGGCTCACGAGCGTGGCGGTGACTCCGCGCAGCGCCCGCGACAGGGGCATCGGCGACTCCTGGGGAACGGGCGGCATCGGCCCTTCCAGATCGTCCCGGTACGTCAGGAGACCGCCCTCGAAGTGGGCGACGGCGGCGCGCGACACCCCGCCCTCCTCGGTGAGCAGGTCGACCACCGCCCAGTCCGCCAGCAGCGGCAGGACCAGGCGTACGAGCTGGCGCAGCGTCTCGTCCACGTCCAGGCTGGCGGTGAGCGTCGTGGTCGTCTCCGCGAGCAGGGCCAGCCGGTCGAGCTGCGACATCGAGGCCGTGGCGCCGGCCGTCTCGTACGGGGCCGGCGCGGGTGACTCGTGGAAGAGCACCAGCGCTCCCGTCCTGCCCTCCTCGAGCTGGCAGGGGGTGACCATCCAGGAGACCCGCATCAGCACGCCGTCGCCGCGTTCGAACCATTCCCCTTCGCCCTGCGCGCTGCCGCCCACGATGAGGGGCTGCCGCATCGCGCACCGGCTGCGCGGCAGGGGCTCGCCGTACTTGCCCCGGTGCAGCAGGTCGTGCGCGTCCCGGCCCAGCAGCTCCTCGGCGGGGCGGCCCAGCAGCCGTTCGGCCTGGGCGGTGACCTCCACGATCCGCCCGCGGTCGTCCACCACGTACGCCCCCGCGTCGGAGAGGTCGGGCAGGCGGCCCAGCCGCATGCCGTCCGCCGTCCACGATGCCCCGGTATCGCCCGCCGGCACGTTCATGGACGGCGCTCCTTCCCTGGCACCGGTGACCTGCTTCGTCACAGGCAGCCTAGAGGAACGCGGCATATGCCCCAGCAAACGTCGTCACGCGCCGTCGGGCCCCGGGCATGGGCCGGCCCCGGTCGACGGACGACCGGGGCCAGGTGCGCCGGACGTCAGTCGGCGCAGATCGCGAAGACGCTGATGCCGACGTCGTTGTAGCCGTCCTGACGGCCGATGCCGATCCAGCCGCGGCCGTCATCGGTGGGGAAGGACCCGACCAGGATCGCCCTGTTGCCGCGGGCCTCGGCGCCGCCGCCGAGGACCCTCTTGTTGCCGGGGCAGAAGAGCGTGCGGCGCTGGAAGTTGGGGACGTTGGCGTTGGGCAGGGTGACGAGCTGGTAGCCGGATGGGAGAGCCGACAGGTGGGCGGCCGCCTGGACCGGTGCGGACGCCTGGCTGGCGGCGGCGGTCGTCGTCAGACACGCCCCCGCCGCGATGACGGTGAGGGGGAGGGTCAGGAACCACTTCGACTGCATCGTTCTCCTTCTGTCCTGTCCCCAGACGGCCACGACTCCGGACAGCGCGCGGCACGCCGGCGATTGCGCGCACTGAGAGTGGTGGTCTGATCACGGGGGGCAAAGGTTCTGACACGATGAGTATCGGTGCTATTACTTACCGTGTCCATGCGTATCTGTGTTCGGGTGCGGCGCCAGCCCTTTGACCGCCGTCTGAAAGAACGCTCCAACCTGGGACAATGACCAGACCGATGAGGTGGGCGCGGCGGCGTCCCCTGGGGGACGGACCGCCGCCCGGCTCCCGTGATCAGCCGCTGTAGGAGATCCAGCCGTATTCGTACTGGGTCCAGCCGTTCTCGTCCCCGGTGTGCCTGCGGCCGGTCATCACCTGGTTGGTGCCGCCCATGGAGGCGTGGTTGTTCTCCCTGACCCAGCCCTCCAGTTGCCTGGGGGTGATCTGCACCGCCTTGCCCTGCCAGAACAGCGCACCGTGGTAGTAGATGGTGTCGCCGTTCTCGTCCCCGTCGTGCCGGATCCCGATGATGGCCTCGTTCGCCGGGGTTTTGTAATCGTGCTGGTTCTCATCCGTCTTGGTGCCCCAGATGTCCCACCTGAGCACCGTGACCTGGACGTTGTCGATGTAGATGCGGCCGCAGGAGAACGTGGTGTCGCCGTTCTCGTCGCCGCGGTGCCCGCGGCCGATCAGCACTTCGTTCGTCGGGCAGTTGAACTTGCTGTTCGACTGTTTCAGGGTCGAGATCTGCCCGGGACGGATCTCGATCGTGGCGGCCGCGGCTGGGCCGGCGGGGACCAAGGTGAGGGCGGCGACGGCCGTCGCCGCCAGCGCGGCCGGCAGAGCCTTCTTGAGCATGTCGTGTCCTTTGAGGATAGCCTGCGGTAAGCGGAGTCCATGATCGCCGTCACGATGGCGACCGTCGTCCGCCTGCAGGGTGAGCGCGGGTCCGTCTGTACGGTGATCCACCCGCTGCAGAGGGCCTTGGAGCCGCTGTGTTCCTGCCCGCCGCGCTTGCCACCCGCTCGTCCGAGCAGCCCCGTCAGGCAGGTGGCCTCCGAGCCCTAGCCCGAAGTTCCCCCGCGAGGGGCCTCCACCGAACATCTCAGTCGTCGTGGGCTATGAGCATGAGCTGCCGCCACAGCAGCACCACGAACACCGCGGAACCAGCGAAGGCGAACCAGAAGGGAGCCGCGACGCCGAAGCGGGTGGCCAGGACGCCGCCGATCAGCGAGCCGACCACCAGGCCGGCGTAGACGCAGATGGCATTGACGCTGCCCACCCGGCCCTGGAGTTCGCGCGGGACCGCGCGCTGGCGGACGGTGACCGAGGTCGTGCCCCAGATGAACGCGTGCGCGCCGAAAGCCAGGAAGATACCCCCGGCGACCCACGGCGAATGGGTCAGGGCCAGGCCCAGGTGGGTGAACGTCTCGATGATGAGCCCGATCCGCATCAGGGCGCCGAGGCTCACCTTGCGGGTGATGGCTCCGTACAGGCCGGTGCCGATCAAGCCGCCGATCCCGCCGATGGTGGTCATCAGGCCGAAGCCGATGGCGCCGAGGCCGAGCTGCTCCTGGGTGTACAGGACGAGAACCGACCAGGCGGCGCCGAACGTGAAGTTGAAGATCAGGATGGTGAGCGCCAGCGTGCGGACCGCCGCGTGCTGGATGGTCCAGGTGAATCCGGCGATGAGCTCCCGTACGGTGTTGGGCCTGGGATCGTCGGCCTGCCGGCCGTGCGGCGGCAACGTGATGCGGGAGACCAGCACGATCCCCGCCATCACCAGGAGCAGCTGGCTCGCGAACGGCCAGGTCAAGCCGAGGCCGAACAGTGCCGCGCCGATCGGCGGCCCGGCGAGCTGGTTGAGCGTGATGAATCCCGTGCCCAGGCGGGCGTTGGCGATGACGAGATCGTCCTTGCCGACCATCATGGGCGTCAGCGTGGCCGTCGCGTTGTCGGCGAACACCTCGGCGATCGACCGGAGCGTGAGCGCGACCAGCGCCGTCGCCACGGTCACGGTGCCGGTCACCATGAGCGCGACGAGCGCCGCCAGCACCACGGCCCGCACCGCGTTCGCGACGAGGACGATCCTGCGCCGGTTGTACCGATCCGACAGCACGCCCGCGTACAGGCTGAACATCAGCGGCGGCGCCCAGCTCACCAGGGCCGACAGCGAAATCATCAGCGGGTCGCGGGTCAACGTCGCGATCAGCAGTGGGCCCGCGGCGGCCGCGACCCCGTCACCGAGATTCGTCAGCCAGCTCGAGGCCAGCAACCATCGGAATCCTGTCCCCAGCCGGGCAGGCAGTACTCGCTCAACCACTGTGATCACGAGCGCAAAACCATACGTCGCGAGGGTATTTGCGGCAACGCGTTTTCGCTTCTACGCGCTGTGTGTGTGGGGTCACCCGCGCCCGGCGGCGTTCGACGCATCCGGTTGCGTCCCTGATGTCACTCGGCGCGCATGCGTCCGACCTCTGACTGGAAGACCCCCTCCGTCCTGTCCAGGAAGTCGGCGATCAGCTCCAGTTGCTCGTCGGTGTAGCCGTCCATGGCGCCGCGCCACGCCCGTACGAACGGGGCGAATACGGGGCCGATCACCTGCGCGGCCTCCTGGGTCTGGAGCGTCACCACGACCTTGCGGCGGTCGACGCGGTCGCGCTCGCGCCGTACGTACCCCACCGCCTCGAGCCTGTCGATCACCCCGGTGACGGACGCGGTCGTGATGCCCGCGCGCCTGGCCAGCTCGCTCGCCGTCAGCGGGCCGTCGCTGAGCAGGTTGAGGCAGTGCAGGTCGGTGGTGTTGACGCCGATCCGCTCCGCGGCGCCCTGGCTCATCGCCACCGACAGCGCGTTGGTACGGCGCAGCGCGTCGAGCAGCTGGGCCACGAGCTCGGCGCGCCTTGACATCGCCATCCAAACTCCTTAGCGTTCCAAGTGTTTAGGAAAACTAGAGATATGGTTCTCTAGTGACTAGCCTACCGGAAGGACGGCACGATGAAGGATGTCATCAAGCGCTTCTACGACGAGGTGCTCAACGCCGGCGACCTCGACGCCGCCGACGAGATCGTCGGCCCCGGCTTCGCGCCCCGGGGCGGCGAGGTCGCCGGCCCCGAAGCGCTCAAACAGGTCGCCCGCTACCTCCGCTCGGCGCTGCCCGACCTGCGCTTCGACATCGAGGACCTGATCGCCGAAGGCGACCGGGTGGCCACCCGGTGGACGTTACGGGGCACGCACGAGGGGGACTTCTTCGGTTTCCCGCCCACCGGCAAGCCGCTGGAGGTGCGCGCCTGCGTCATCTTCCGCATGGAGAACGGCAAGGTGGCCGAGATCTGGCCGGTCATCGACTCCAGCTCCCTCGCGGCCGCGAGGCGATGACGTTCTCCGACGGGCGGTCCGGCGCCTGACCGATCATGAAACCAGCGTGCGCTCCATCACATGGAACCGAACGCGACGCGCGGACACAGACGAGTCGTGAGCACTGATCTCGAATTATGGTCCCGCGTGGCCAAGGGCCCCGAGGGCGGCATCGGGGGCTGATCCCGCATGCCGGGGGAGGGGGCTGCTGCCTCGACTCACCTCCGCCGCATCGCGGTCGCGATCATCGTGCATGCCCGCCGACGACGGTCAGCGCCGCGCGGCAGTGGTCGAGCAACCTCTCGTCCTCGGTGACCTGTGCGGTGCTGTAACCGTCCTCGCGCGCGTTGTGCCGGCGTACGCGGCCCAGTTCGGCGGTCAGCAGCGGAGCCGAGTCCGCCGCGACCGGGCCCAACTCGGCCCAGAGCACGGCGACCTTGCGCCGGGTGTGGACGTTCGTCGTCCAGACCCGTTCCAGCACCGGCAGCGCCGGGGCCGGGTCGCCGGTGATCCGCCACAGCGCGTGGGCGGCCGAGAGCACGAGCCAGCCGTACGGGTCCTTGCGGCGGGCCAACCGGCGCAGCCGCGTGCCCTGGGCCTTTGTGGCCTGACCCAGTTCGGCCAGGAGGCCGGCCGCGTCGCGCCAGGCGTACTCGCTGTCGTCGTCGAGACACCGGCCCGCGACCGCGAGGGCCGCGTCTGTGGAGCCGTCGACCTGCCACAAGGCCCGGGCGGCCGGCACCGCGAGCCCGAGGTCCGCTGCGGCGGCGGCCCGGCGGAGGACCGGCAGGCATTCCCCGGCATCGGGAGCGATCGCCGCGAGCGCCACGAGCACGGCCGGGGTGATGGGGCCGCCGAGCAGGTCGGGCAGGGCTTCGGCGGCGGCCGGGCCGATCGCGGCGAGCGCGCGGACGACGCTGTCGCGACGGTGATCGTGCGGGTCGTCGGCGGGCAGGTCGCGCAGGCGGCACAGGAGCAGCGGCATCAGCGGCGCCGCGCAGGGCCCGAACCTGATCACAAGCTCGCCGGCGTCGCTCGGCATCGGCTCGCGATCGAGCGCCCAGGCCAGCATCGGCAGCGCACGCGGGTCACCCGCCCCGCTGAGAGCCCGCAGCGCCGGCGAGACGGTGGGCAGTTCGCGCGACCATTCGATCACCCACGGCAGGTGCGCGTCCGCCTCGGTGTGCGGCAGGGCCCGCCGGCTCGTGGACTCCAGAGCCGCCGCCAGGGCGTCCGCCGCGGGAGCGGTCAGGTCATCCAGATGCTCCAGTACGCCGACCGCCCGCGCTCGCGTGCGCGGGTGCCCATCGCCGATCCGCTCGCCGACCAGACCGATCAGCTCACGGTAGTCACCGCGCCAGCCGTCGACGAGATTGCCCGCCGAGGTCAGGGCGTCCAGGTGACGCTCCCAGTCCTGGGAGCGCAGCAGGCCCGTCAGCAGACGCACCCGCTCGTCCACGCGGTCGCCGAAGGACGCGCTCAGGCCGCGCACGAGTGCGTTTGCTCCGGGGGCCCGCCGGCCTTCGTCGCCCTGTTCGCGTAACCGGCGTACGGCGCCGATGAGGGTGCCGGTCTCGAAACCGGCGGGCGCGGTGACTGCCGTGCCTGATCCGTACACGGCCGAGAGCATCTCCAACGCGTCGTCGACCTCGGCCACCGGCGGCTCGTCCGGCGCGCCGGGCAACGAGGTGAGCTCGGCCAGCGCCACCAGCCGGAGCGGTAGGTCGGGCTCCGCCGCGACGATCCCCGCCAGCCACTCGCGCAGCGCGGGGTCGACGCCTTCCTCGAACCGCGCCAGCGTGCCGGCGGTACGCACGATCGCGCGCCGTACCTCCTCGTCGGTCTCCTCCGCCAGGCGCCCGGGCAGCCGCGTCAGCGCCGCCCGCCGCCGGCGCGTGCAGGCGGGCAGCACCTCGAGCACCGCCCCGCGCACCCGCGGATCCGCGTCCTCCAACAGCCGTTCCCACAGCGGGTACGCCGCCTCGACCGCCTCGTTGGCCTTCCGGTACGGCCCGGAAAGTTCGGTGGGATCCTCCGCCGAACCCATGCTGGCCAGCAGTTCCACGACACCGGGCCGGCCGCGGAGGTCCGGGCGCTCGGCGATGCGCAACAGAAACGGGATCGCCGCGACCGTGCACGGATAGACGTCGCCCTGGTGGTGCACCGCTCCGTAGATGCCGTCGAGCGCGCTCTCGCGGACGGCGGGGTCGGGGTCGACCAGGTCACGCAGCAGGCCCGGAACCTCGGCGGCGGATCCATAGGCGCAGCGCATGCGCCCCCAGCGAATCTCGTCCAAGCCGGCGAACAGGTCATCCTCGACTGTCATGGGCAGACATCTTGCCAAAAGGCACGGGCCGCGGGCTCCCGCGAGGGCTGCTCGTGGGCATCTGAGCGGCGGGGTTGCGGGTGCACACGCCGCCGGTGATGGCCTGGCATGCCTTTTCCGGTGGTGTGGGCTATGGTCGGCCGTATGACGGGACCGTGGAGAACACCACAAGGGTCCATCACGCTCGTCGGCGTGATGGCCCTGGTCCTGCTGTCCCTGGTGTCGCTGATGCTGACCAGCGCTTCGGGCAGAGCGAGCGGCGAACCCGTCGTCGTGCAGGGGTCGGCCTCCGGTCCGGCGTGGAGCCTGGGCGGAGGGGACGCCGACCTGTCCAGCCTGCCGCCGCAGGCGAGCGGCGTCCGCGAGCACCACGTACTGTCGCTGTGGCCGCCGATGCGCGGCCAACGCCACGGCGAGCTCGCCCATCTGGCGCTGCTGCCGTCAGCGGGCTCGATCGTGGACACGTTCCGCGATCCTCAACAGCTGGCGCACCGCACCGCGGGATCGCGCAGCCCGCCGCTCACCTAGCCGACGTCTTCCCCGTTCGGCTCTGCGGCCACGCGCGCCGCGGAGTCTGACCGCGCGCCCGCGCCGTCTGTCGGCGCCGGGTCTCTGCGTGCCGTCGCGCCTGGAGACGTCTGATGACCGTCCCTATGGCAGGAGAAGTGACAGGGCCACCTGTCCCGTGCCGCCTATTTTCTCTCGACGTCAGCTAGGAGCTGATCATCGTCATGCCGTTTGTTGGATCTCTGTGGCTGGAGCGCTTGCGCGAGCCCGGCCCGGTGGCACGTGGGAGCGCGGGATGAGCCCGATGCGGCGCCTGGTGGCGCTCGACCTGGGCACCGCGCGTACTCGATCGCTGAGCGGACACGCCATCGCCGACCGGCCGTCGGCGATCATGAGGCGAGCCTCCGGCGTGGCGGATGTGGTGCGGCCCATCCGGCACGGCATGGTGGCCGACCCCGGCGCCTGCGTTCGGCTGGTGCGCCTGGTGTTGCAGGACACCCGGCTCTACGACGGCCGGCCGCCGGCGCGAGTCCTGGCCGGGGTGCCGATCGCGGCGTCGCCGGGCGATCGCCGGGCGGTCCACGCCGCGGTATCCGAGATCGCCGGGTGCGAGGTGACGCTGGTGGAGGAGCCGCTGGCCGCCGCCGTCGGTGTCGGCCTGGACGTCCTCGATCCCCGGCCCTGCCTGGTGCTGGACGTCGGGGCGGGCATCGTCGAGGCCGCGGCCATCGGTGCCGGGGCCGCCGTCGACGCGGTCTCCCTCCAGCTCGGCGCCACCACAGCCGAGGGGCTGCCGCCGTACGCGCTGGAAAGCGTCGTCGAGATGACGGCGGGCCTGCTACGCCGCCTGCCGGCCGAGTCGCGCTCCCGGGGCCTGGTGGTCACCGGCGGCGGCGCTCATCAGGAGCTGCTGCTGAGCCGCCTGCGCACCGCGCTGCGGCTGCGGATCAGCGTGGCGCCCCAGCCGCAGCACGCCACCATCCGCGGCCTGATGCGCCTGTGCCTGCAGCCGGCCCTGGCCGAAGGCCTCGGCCTGCGCGCCCGCTGACGTATTCCGTTCGCAGAAAGGACCATCCATCATGACCGACAACCACGAGACCTCACACCTCAGCAGCGTGCAGCTCCAGTCGCTGCGCCAGGACCTGCAGCAGCAGCTGGAGCAGCGCAGGCGGCACCTGGACGGGCTGCGGGTGCAGGAGCAGGACGGCAGCGGCGCCGACGGCACGTGGCAGGAGCTGGTCATCTCGATCACCGCCGCCGAGCGCGCCGTCGCCGAGCTGTCCCAGGCCTACGACAGGCTGGTGGTCGGCACCTACGGCCGCTGCGCGCGCTGCCAGGCGGCCATCCCGTTCGAACGGCTCAAGGTCCGGCCGCTGGCCCGCAACTGCATCGACTGCCAGCGGCGGCACGAGGCCGCCTGACACGTTGCGGAAGGGAGCGGGGCAGCCCGCTCCCTTCCACCGACCCGGAGTTGAACATGATCACATTGGACCGCCTGGTGAACGTGCTCGGCGGGTACGGCGTGCGGCTGTGCGGCAACCCCGAGGCACGCTCGGCCTGGCTGCGCAGCGTGGCGATGCCCGACGCCACCGACCGCCACGCCGCCGGCGACCTGCTCCTGGCCGTCGGCACCACCTCGATCGCCGAGGCCGTGCAGTGGGCCGCCGCGTCCCGAGCCACAGCGGTCCTGGTCCGCCCCGCCGAAAGCGGCGCTGACGTCGAGCGGGACGCCGCCGCGCTCGGCGACCGGCACGGGGTGGCCGTCCTGCTGGCCGATCCCGCCGTCTCGTGGAGCCAGCTCGCCGGCGTGGTGTACGGGCTGGTGCTGGAGAGCCGTGAGACCGCCTCCGGGCGCGGCCCGACCGACCTGTTCGCCCTGGCCGACAGCCTGGCCGACGTCATCGGCGGGGCGGTGACCATCGAGGACCGGCACTCGCGGGTGCTGGCCTACTCCCGTTCCCAGCAGGCAGGCGACCCGGCCCGGTTGGAGACCATCCTCGCCCGGCGCGTTCCCGACCGGCTGCGCGAGCTGTTCCAGCAGCAGGGGGTGTTCGCCCGGCTGGCTGCGACGGACGAGCCGGTGTTCATCCCCGCCGATGCCGGGCACGGCCTGACCGGGCGGATGGCCGTGGCGGCGCGGGCCGGCCGCGAACTGCTCGGTTGGGTGTGGGTGACCTGCGAGCGCCCGCTGACCGGCGCCCATCTCCGCGCGCTGGCGGACGGCGCGCGGACCGTCGCACTGCACCTGCTGCGTTCCCGGGCCAGTGCCGACCTGGAGCGGCAGGTGGAGTCGGACCTGGTCATCCGGCTGCTGGAGGGCAGCTCCGACGCCGAGACGATGATCAGCCGGCTGGGCCTGGCACTGCAGCCGATGCGGGTCATCGCCGTCCGCGCGCACACCGCCGATCGGCACGCAGCGCTGCTGCTGGCCTTCGAGCAGGCGACCACCGGATTCGGCTGGTCCAGGCCCGGCCGCAGCGCGCTGCTCGGCGACACGCTCTACACCATCATGCCGGCCGAGCAGGCCGACGCGGCCCGGCAGTGGATCATCGCCCTCCACCGCGAACTGCCCGCTCAGATGCACGTCGCGGCCGGAATCAGCGCACCCGCCGAGGTCGCGGAGCTGCCCGCCGCCCGCCAGGAAGCCGACGAGTGCCTGGCGCTGCACGAGAGCGCCAGGCCCGGCGCCGTCCCGCCCGCCTACGACGAGTCCTGGGACGACATTCTGCTGCGGCGGCTGCGCGCGGCGGCGCGTACCGGCCGGACTCCGGCCCGCGGGCCGGTGAGCACGCTGCTGCGGCACGACAGCCGTCACGGTACGGGCTTCGTGGCCACGCTGCGGGCCTGGCTGATGAGCCAGGGCGACCTGGCCCTGGCCGCCGAGCAGCTTGGAGTGCATCCCAACACCGTGCGCAACCGGCTGCGCAAGATGGACGAGGTCGTTCCCCTGGACCTGAACGACGGTCGCAAGCGCCTCGCCATGATCATCATGTTGGCCGCCGTGGAGGACGAGCCCCGTCACTGACACGTTGTACCGGATCGACAACGGCGGCGCCGCGATTGTCGCCCGCCCACAACGCCGCAGGTCGCCGCCAGGGCCATGCTGACTGGGACACCCCGTCATTCGTTCCGTTGGAGGTTGGGCATGGACGGCAACTGGCCGAGATCGGTGATCGTGGTGGGCGCGGGCATCGTGGGCCTGTCGACCGCCTGGTTCCTGCAGGAACGCGGCGTCCAGGTCGACGTGGTGGACCGCGGGGGAGTGGCGGCCGGCGCCTCCTGGGGCAACGCCGGATGGATCGCCCCCGGCCTGGCCATCCCGCTGAACGAGCCCGCCGTCCTGCGCTACGGCCTGCGCTCGCTGCTGAACCCGGCCGCGCCGCTGCACGTGCCCGCGAGCCTCGACCCGGGCCTGTGGAGGTTCCTGGCCGGGTTCGCCGCCAACAGCCACTGGCGGTCCTGGACCCGCGCCGCGCGCGCCAACGTGCCGCTCAACGACGAATGCATCGAGGCCTACGAGGTGCTCGCCGCCGACGGCGTGTCCGCCCCGGTCGTCGCGGCGCCGATCACGGCCGCGTTCCGTACGCCACGCCAGGCCCAGGAGCTGCTGCGCGAGCTGCGCAGGCTCCAGGCGGTCGGGCAGCGGGTCGATCACACCGTGCTGGACGGCGACCGGCTCAGCGAGCACGTCCCGCTCGCCGGCGACGCGCTCAGGGCAGGGGTACGGATCGACGGCCAGCGCTACGTCGACCCGGGCGCTTTCGTGCACGCTCTGGGCAAGGCCGTCATGCGACGCGGCGCGACCGTGTACGCCGTCGAGGTCGACGAGGTGCGTACCGATGACAGGAAGGTGGTCGTCCGCTCGGCCAAGGGCACCGTCCTGTCCGCCGACGCGGTGGTGCTCGCCACCGGCGCGTGGCTGCCCCGGCTGGCCCGGGAGTGGGGCGTGCGCGTCCCGGTGCGGGCGGGCCGCGGTTACTCCTTCACCGTGCCGGTCGACCATCCCGTCCCCGGTCCCGTCTACCTGCCCGACGTACGTGTGGCGTGCACGCCGTACCAGGGCCGGCTGCGGGTGGCGGGCACCATGGAGTTCCGGGACCCGGACGCCCCGCAGGTGCCCGCCCGGCTGGAGGCCATCATCGCGTCCGCCCGTCCGCTGCTGCGGGGTGTGCACTGGGAGGAGCGGACCGACCTCTGGGTAGGGCCTCGCCCCGTCACTTCGGACGGACGGCCGCTCATCGGCGCGACGGTGGCTCCCACCGTCTACGTGGCGGGCGGGCACGGCATGTGGGGCATGGCCCACGGCCCGATCACGGGACGGCTGCTGGCCGAACAGATCACCACCGGCAAGCAACCCGCCGCCCTGGCCGACTTCGACCCCCTCCGCTAATGGAAGCTACCGGGTCGGTTGATCAGGCAGACTCGGTGCCTGGTAGCCGCTGGTGAGTGAGCACTTCCTTCCGCTGGACCATCGTGA
>NZ_JBSFNK010000075.1:0-29356 GCF_053587055.1 Nonomuraea sp. NPDC003707
GCCGCGATCTGGCACAACCACGCAACCAACGCCCCGATCACCCGGTCACTGACCGCCTACGACCACTGACCGGAGATCGGACTTACTCGTCTAGATGCCCTGGCGCGAGCACTGAAGAACCGGTCGGCATCCCGCAGAGGCGAACGGAAAGGCAGAGCGCTGGGGTTTCCCCGGTTCAAGTCCAAGCACCGCGCCGCGCTGTCGTGCCGGTTCACTACCGGCACCATCCGCCTGGAGGCCGACCGCCGCCATGTGACGCTGCCCCGGCTGGGCACCATCCGCACCGCAGAGTCGACCCGCAAGCTCGCCCGGCACCTGGAACGCGGCACGGGCCGGATCATGTCGGGCACCATTCGGTACGAGGGCGGCCGGTGGTTCGTCTCCTTCACCTGCGAGATCGATCGAGGAGACCGCACCACCGCATGCCCTGACGCCGTGGTGGGGATGGATCTAGGGGTGAAGAACCTCGCACCACGGGGCAGCACTGCGAAAGCTACGCAGACTGAACAGGGAACTGGCCCGCCGCCAGGGCCCCCGCACCCCGAACGGGAGCAGAGGCGAGGCGTCGGCCCGCTGGCGCACGACCAAAGCAGCGCTCGGCAAGACGCATGCGCGGGTGGCGGGCCGACGGCGCGACGGCCTGCACAAGCTCACTAGCCGCCTAGCCGCCACCTACGGCACGGTCGTGGTTGAAGATCTCAACGTGTCGGGAATGCTCGCGAACCGCTGCCTGGCCCGCGCCATCGCCGATGTCGGCATGGCCGAGGTACGGCGTCAGCTCGCCTACAAGACCACCTGGAGAGGCGGCAGGCTCGTCGTGGCCGACCGTTGGTTCGCCTCCTCCAAGACCTGTTCCGGCTGTGGCGCGGTGAGAGCCAAGCTCGCTCTGTCGGAACGTACCTACGCATGCGCCGCCTGCGGTCTCATCCTCGACCGGGACGAGAATGCCGCACGCAACCTGGCCGCCATCGCGGCCAACGTCGCCCAGAGTTGCGGGGAGACGGAAAACGCCCCCCGGGAGACCGGGCGGGACGGCATTGGCCGTCCCGGTGGAGCCGGTGTAAGACCCACCTCGAGTGGGCGGTCGGCTGTGAAGCGGGAACCCCCGACGCGGGGAACGCCGATCTGCCTGGGCTACGCGTGTTCGGCCGTGTCGAACAGGGCCTTGGTGGCGTCGCCGAAGTACGGGCCGTACATGGTGCGCTGGTCGTCGCTGTACTTGAAGCTGCTCACCGACGTGATCGTCCCCTTGCCCGTGGCCAGGTCGAACGTGGTCATCCACGGCCCCCCGCTCGATCCCGCCGTCATCTCGCAGCCCACCCCCTGATCGCGGCTCTGCCCGTACGGGTCGGCCCGCAGCCGCCCCGCGCAGTAGACCAGGTGATGCCCGTCGTACGGCGGGTCGGCCGGGTAGCCGAAGCCGAACACCTGACCCCCGCGAGCGGCGTTGAAGGCGATCTCCTGCGTGCCCACCACGTCGGCCACGTGCCTGCCGCCGGACGTGGCCAGCGCCACCATGCCCACGTCGAAGTTGTCGTCGCCACGGCTCGACCAAGGCCCGGCGACGAACATGCGGCGGGCCGCGTACTGCCCGAACCGCTGCGCCCCGCCCATCCCGTACGCCGGGACGAACGTCCAGTTGGCGGCCCACCCGCCCGCGCCGTCCTTGACGCAGTGCCCGGCGGTGACCACGACGTCCCTGTTGGCGCTGCGTACGGTGCTGGCCGAGCAGACGAAGTCCGCCCCGCGCACGGTCAGGAAGACGCGGCCCGTGGTCCTGGCCACGGCGCCGCCGGTGATCCAGCGCGAGCCGACCGTGTTGGTCTCCGGCCGCTTGGCCGCGCCCCCCTGGTCCCTCCGGACCGCCGCCGCCTGGTGCCGGGGCGTGCGGCCCCACAGCCAGGCGGCCAGGCCGTCACCCGACACGCCCGTGGTCACGCCGTCGCCTCGCGGAGTCAGGCGCCGGCTCGACACGTCAGGAGCGGTGCGTATCTCCGTGTGCTCCGTCACGCCGCTCAGCAGGCCCGCGCCGTCCGTCACGCTGTCCAGCAGGTCGATCGGCAGCGCCTTGGCCATGCGCTCCGGCGTCCAGTAGTCGAGCACGCGCCGCTGCTCGGCGGTGGTGCGGGCGGCCACGTGCTCGACTATCTGGTGACGCATCGCCCTGTGGTCGGGTGGATCGGCCTGCTGCTGGCCGGGGGCCGCACCGAGGAGGGCGGGCCCGATCAGCCCCGCCAGAAGCGGGGCGGCCGCTAGCAGGGGGGTGCTCAAGGTCATGCCCCCCGAGTCTGCACTACGAGATGTGTTCTTGTGACTACTTTCGGTAAATACCTCAGAGTGCGTTGGTGCTCTGTGCCGCTTGGTAGACGCTCTGCGCCTCGTTCCCGAAATATGGGCCGAACATCCAGTTGGGGGCGAAGTTGTATTTGAAGCTGTTGACCGAATTCTGGGTGCCGAGGCCGGTCGACTCGTTGAAATTCAGCATCCAGGGCCCGCCGCTGGACCCGCCGGTCATGTTGCAGGTCAGGCCGTGGTCCTCGCTCGCGAGGAAGTCGTCGAAGGTCCGACCGCTGCAGTAGATGAGCTTCGAGCCGTCGTACGGCGCCGCCGCCGGGTAGCCGAACCCGTACATCTGCTGCCTTCTCCCCTGGTTGAACGCGACACCCTGGCCACCCACGACGTCCACCAGCGCCTTGCCCTCCAGCGGCGCGACGACGGCGGCGGCGACGTCGAAGTTGATGTCCTCGCTCGCGTTCCACTGCTGCGTGGTCAGCAGTTTCGTGGCCGCCCAGGTGCCCGACGGGCGGTTGCCGTTGTTGTAGCCGGGCACGAAGACCCAGTTCGTGTGGAACGTTCCGTTCAGCTTGACGCAGTGGCCGGCGGTCAGGACCACGCTCTTGTTCGCGCTGGTCACCGCCGAACCCGAGCAGGACGCGTTGCGCCCCTGCGTGGTGAAGAAGATCCGGCCGGTGGTCTTCACGACCGCGCCGGAGCCGGTCCACGGCTCGCCGGACGACCGGGCCGACTGCAGCTCCGCCCCGGCACGCGTCGCCCCGGTGGGCGGCGCCGTCCACGGGGTGCCCTCGGCAGGCTCTCCCAGCGCCGTCTTCGCCCCCTTCTTCGGGCCGGGCGCGTCCAGCGGCTGGGCCGCCTCCATCCGCTGCTCGGTCCAGTACGTCAGGACCTGCCGCTGCTCGGACGCGGTGTCCGCCGCCGCGTACTGGGCGGGTTTGGGCCGCATCTGTACGCCGGCCTGCGCCCCACCGGCGGGCAGCAGGACGGCGCCGCCGGCGGTGAGGGTGAGGATGGAAAGCAGAACGACTGCGCGGTGCATTACGTACCTCCCGAAAACCGGACCTGGGGTACGGAAGGTAGCCGTAGCAATATCCGGATTTCTCAAGATTTGCGCATACCGATATAGCCGCATTCCGGCATTAATTCACTGCGTTATCTCGGGTCACATAAGTGCTGGGATTTCGACGCGGTCGGTGCCGCGTGCCCGAGCGCGCCCTGCAGCGGGGACAATGGACAGGTGCAAGAAGAGACCCTCCGATCCGTCGTGGTGCTCGGCTCCACCGGCTCCGTCGGCACCCAGGCCCTCGATGTCATCGCCGCCAACCCCGGCGGCTTCAAGGTCGCCGGGCTGGCGGCGGGCGGCGGGCGGGTCGACCTGCTGGCCAGGCAGGCGGCGACGTTCGGCGTCGAGGTGGTCGCGGTGGCCGACGCGGCGGCCGTGCCCGAGCTGAAGGACGCGCTGTCCGCGCACGGTGCGAAGCCCACGGTGCTGGGCGGGCCCGAAGGGGTCGCGGAGGTGGCGGCCTGGCAGTGCGACACGGTGCTCAACGGCATCACCGGCGCGCTCGGGCTGACCTCCACCCTGGTCGCGCTGGAGGCGGGCAGGACCCTCGCGCTGGCCAACAAGGAGTCCCTGATCATCGGCGGCCCGCTGGTCAAGCGGCTCGCCAAGCCCGGCCAGATCCTCCCGGTCGACTCCGAGCACTCGGCGGTGCAGCAGTGCCTGTGGGCCTCGGGCCCCGACGGCTACGACCCCGACAGCGTCAAGCAGCTCGTGATCACCGCGAGCGGCGGGCCGTTCCGGGGGATGAAGCGCGAGGAGATGTCCGGCGTCACGCCCGAGATGGCGCTGGCCCACCCCACCTGGTCGATGGGCCCGGTCATCACGATCAACTCCGCCACCCTGGTCAACAAGGGGCTGGAGGTCATCGAGGCGCACCTGCTGTTCGACTTGGGTTTCGACCGCATTGAGGTCGTGGTCCACCCCCAGTCGATCATCCACTCCATGGTGGAATACGTCGACGGCTCGACCGTGGCCCAGGCCAGCCCGCCCGACATGCGGCTGCCGATCGCGCTCGCGCTCAGCCACCCCCGCCGCATCCCGGGTGCGGCACGGGCCATCGACTGGACCAAGGCGCACACGTGGACGTTCGAACCCCTCGACGACGTCGCGTTCCCCTCCGTCGCGCTCGCCAGGCACGTCGGCGGCGAGGGCGGCACCGCGCCCGCCGTCTACAACGCGGCCAACGAGGCGTGCCTCGACGCGTTCATGCGGGGCGAGCTGCCGTTCCTTGCGATCGTCGACACCGTGGCCAAGGTGGTCGAGGAGCACCAGGTCACCCCGGCCGACTCGGTCGAGGAGGTGCTCGCGGCCGACGCCTGGGCCCGGGCCCGCGCGGTCGAGCTGTCCCGCTGACTACCTAGACTGGAAACCGTCGTCACAGTAAGGGTTGAAATGTCTTCTGTAGCTCTCGGCATCCCGACGGTCCGTCCCAAGCCGCTCGCCGAACGCCGACACTCTCGCCAGATCATGGTCGGCAGCGTCCCCGTGGGCGGCGACGCACCCGTCTCGGTGCAGTCGATGACGACCACGGTGACCGCCGACGTCAACGCCACGTTGCAGCAGATCGCGGAGCTCACGGCGTCCGGCTGCCAGATCGTACGCGTGGCCGTGCCGTCCCAGGACGACGCCGACGCGCTGCCGATCATCGCCAAGAAGTCGCAGATCCCGGTCATCGCCGACATCCACTTCCAGCCGAAGTACGTCTTCGCCGCCATCGAGGCGGGCTGCGCGGCGGTTCGGGTCAACCCCGGCAACATCAAGAAATTCGACGACAAGGTGGGCGAGATCGCCCGGGCGGCGGCCGACCACGGGGTGCCGATCCGCATCGGCGTCAACGCCGGGTCGCTCGACCCGCGCCTGCTCCAGAAGTACGGCAAGGCCACGCCCGAGGCCCTGGTGGAGTCGGCGCTCTGGGAGTGCTCGCTGTTCGAGGAGCACGGGTTCCGTGACATCAAGATCTCGGTCAAGCACAACGACCCGGTCGTGATGATCAACGCGTACCGGCTGCTCGCCGCCAAGTGCGACTACCCGCTCCACCTGGGCGTCACCGAGGCCGGCCCCGCCTTCCAGGGGACCATCAAGTCCTCCGTCGCCTTCGGCGCGCTGCTGGCGGAGGGCATCGGCGACACGATCCGCGTCTCCCTCTCCGCGCCTCCGGTGGAGGAGGTCAAGGTCGGCACCCAGATCCTGGAGTCGCTCGGGCTGCGCGAGCGCGGCCTGGAGATCGTCTCCTGCCCGTCGTGCGGCCGGGCCCAGGTGGACGTCTACACCCTCGCCGACCAGGTGCACGCCGGGCTGGAGGGCCTGAAGGTGCCGCTGCGGGTGGCCGTGATGGGCTGCGTCGTCAACGGTCCCGGGGAGGCCCGGGAGGCGGACCTGGGGGTGGCCTCGGGCAACGGCAAGGGGCAGATCTTCGTCAAGGGCGAGGTCATCAAGACGGTGCCGGAGTCGCAGATCGTGGAGACCCTGATCGAGGAGGCGCTCCGGCTGGCCGAGGAGATGGGCGTCGACGTCGACCTCGACGACGACTCCGGCCCCCAGGTCATCGTCAGCTGACCCACCGCCCCTCACCCCCGCCGTGGGCGCGCCGTCGCACCCGGAGAGTCACCCAACCCGGCGTCCCGAACACGCGACCAGCTGAGACGCACACCGGCGCCTCAGGGACACCGAGCCCCGCCGTCCCACGGCCGCCGCGAAGGCGCCCGGTGGTCGGGGTGAAGCGTGAGCCCCGCAGGCCCCGGGCGGGTGGCCGGAGGTGCGGGGCTCGTGGGTTGGGAAGGGGGCAGGGCGCTAGAGCGTCAGGCCCGTGAGCACCATGACCTTCTCGTACGTGAGGTCCTCCATCGCCGAGTGGAGACCCTCGCGTCCGATCCCCGAGTCCTTCACCCCGCCGTACGGCATCTGGTCGGCCCGGTACGAGGGGACGTCGCCGATGATCACGCCGCCCACCTCCAGCTCCCGGTTCGCCCGGAAGGCGGCGTCCAGGGAGCGGGTGAACACCCCGGCCTGCAGGCCGTACTTCGAGTCGTTGACCATCGCGTAGGCCTCGTCGATCGAGGCGGCGCGCTGGAGGATCATGACGGGGCCGAAGACCTCCTCGCACGCCACCTTGGCGTCGTGCGGGACGTCGGCGAGCACGGTCGGGGCGATCGTGGCGCCCTCGCGGGTGCCGCCGGCCAGGACGCGGGCGCCCGCGGCGACGGCCTCCTCGACCCACTGCTCCACGCGCTTCGCGGCGGCCTCCGAGACCAGCGGGCCCACCTGGGTCTTCTCGTCCGCCGGGTCGCCGGTGACGAGGCCGGAGACGGCCGGGAGGAGGCGCTCGACGAAGGCGTCGTACACGGGCTGCTCGACGATGACCCGCTGCACGGCGATGCAGCTCTGGCCGGCCTGGTAGTTGGAGAAGAGGGCGATGCGCTGCGCGGCCCAGTCGAGGTCGGCGTCGGACAGCACGACGGCGGCGGCGTTGCCACCGAGTTCGAGCGTCACATGCTTGCGCGGGACCTGGTCGGCGATGGCGTACCCGACGGGCGCGGAGCCCGTGAACGACACCACCGGGAGCCGGGGGTCCTGGACGAGCGCGGAGGCGCGCTCGTTCTCGATCGGCAGCACCGAGAACATCCCCGCGGGCAGGTCCGTCTCCGCCAGGATCTCGCCGAGCACGAGCGAGGAGAGCGGCGTGGCGGGGGCGGGCTTGACGATGACGGGGGCGCCGACGGCGATGGCGGGGGCGACCTTGTGGGCGACCAGGTTCAGCGGGAAGTTGAACGGGGTGATCGCCAGGACGGGCCCGTAAGGGACGCGCGAGACGTACGCCAGCCGCCCGGCCGCGGCGGGCTCGGTGTCGAGCCGCTGCACGTCGCCGGACCAGCGGCGGGCCTCCTCGGCGGCGAAGCGGAACGTGGCGACGGCGCGGTTGACCTCGCCGCGCGCCCAGAAGATCGGCTTGCCGTTCTCGGCCGTGATCAGGTGGGCGATCTCGTCGGCCCGCTCGGCGAGCCGGCGCGACACGTGGGCCAGCGCCTCGGCCCGCACGTGCACGGGCAGCGCGGCGGCCTCCCGCGCCACCGCGTGCGCGGTCGCGATGGCCTCTTCGACCTGGGCATCTGTCGGTACGGAGTGCCGCCCGACCACGCGGCCGTCATCGGGGTTGGTCACAGTGAGCTCGGAGTCCCCGGTCGCGGCGCGGCCGGCCAGCCAGAAGGTACGCACGTCCATACACATGACGTTATGCCAAGCTGGAGATGGGGGATTTACACCATGGTGCACAAGACTCCCACCAGGGCTCACCGTTAAGTACAAGCCCCCTGGTATACCCATGATGTAACAGAAGTAGACCCAATTCGGGATGTTTACCATGCGGAGTGGTTTGAGCGATCTCCGCCATGGCTAAGTCATCGTTTGCGGGTCTCCAGCGCGGCGGGCCCCCGATCTGAGAAAGGCGTGGGCCCCGTGACCGAACAGCGTGAGGTCACAAGGACGCATAGCTGCTCCTTGGCTGCAAAGGAGGCCTCATGAGTTCGGCCCCGCTGGGGCTGCAAGGCGCCTACCTGCTGGGTGAGCGCGCCACCCACGACGAACTTCGCTCCCGTCTCCTCGACGTGGCGGTGAACCTCCTCGAGAGCGACGGGCCGGAGAGCCTGACCATGCGCCGGATCGCGGTCGAGGCGGGATGCACGACGACCGTCATCTACACGATGTTCGGCAACAGGGAAGGGCTGGCGGAGGCGCTCTACCTGGAGGGGTTCGAGCGGTTTCGACGCTTTCTGGAGGCGGTGCCGACGCGGCGCAACCCGTTCGAGCACCTGAGCGCGCTCGGGCCCGCGTACCGCCAGGCGTGCCTGTCGGAGCCCGGTTACTACAGTCTGATGTTCGAGCGGGCGATCCCCGGTTTCGAACCCAGCGAGCGCGCCAGGACCCTGGCCCGCGCCGCCCTGAACATCCTCGACCGGGTGATCGCCGACTGCATCTCCGCCGGCTACCTGGTCCCGACCCAGCCCCGCAAGATCGCGGACGCGCTGTGGGCGGCGGCCCAGGGGGCCATCAGCTTGGAACGCGCCGGTCACCTGCGCGACGGGCGCACGTACGAAGCGGTGACGACGGCGACCATCTGCTGCTACCGGGTGGAGAAGCAGGATTAGCGCGTCATCGGCGGACGGCTTCGAGCGCGAGCCACAGCTCGGCGCGCACGCCCGGATCGTCGAGGTCACGGCCCAGCAGCTCGGTGACACGTTTCATGCGGTAACGCAGGGTGTGGCGGTGCACGCCGAGCCGCTGCGCCGCCGCGTCCCAGTGGCCGTTGCTGTCGAGGTACGCGCGTAGCGACTCGACCAGGTCGGCCCGGGACCCGTACGCGGTGAGCGGGGCCAGCAGCGCGGCGGCGAACGCCTGGGCGGCGGCCCGGTCGAGCAGCCCGAGCAACCCCTGCCCGGCCAGCTCCCCGAACTTCACCACCCGGCCGTGCCCCTTCCCCAGTGCCGCCGCCAGGGCGCGCCTCGCCTGGTCCAGCGCGCCGTTCAGGCCCTCGGGGGCGTAACCGCACGGCAGGCTCACGCCCACCGGCGCGTCCGCCTCCAGCGCCACCTTCTCCGCCACGGTGTCGGGCACGAGGGCGACGGCCGCTGAGGATGCGGGTTCGGCGCCCTCGTCGGTGAGCAGCGCCGCGAACGCGAGCGGCTCCAGCGCCTCCAGCGCGTCGGCGCCCGCCGCCAGCACCGCCAGCGGCTCCTCAGGGAGCCGCCCGCCGAGCGGCCCCAGCACCGCCCGCGCCTGCTCCCCCGCGCCCGACAGCAGCAGCTCCAGTACGGCGGAGCGGGCCCGCCGCGCGGCCTCCAACTGGGTCCTGCCCTGCTCCAGCGCCAGCGTGAGCAGGGATCCCGCGGCGTTGATCACCGTGTGGGTGACGGGCGAGAAGGGCCGGCCGGCCCCGACGGCGAAGAAGCCGCGCGGCCGCGCACCGCCGCCCAGCGGCTGCACCACGATGTGCTCCCCCGGCCCCGACAACGCCAGGCTCGCGGGCAGCAGCCCACCACCGCCGGGCTCCAGGAGGCGGGGCTCAGGGGGGCGGGTGGCGGTGCGGAGGCGGGAGAGCTCGGAGACGACGGCGTCCGTGTTGGCCCCGCGCGTGGCATGGCGGACCTCCCCCGCCTCGTCCAGCAGCGCGGCCCACCCCCCGACCTCCTTGGCGAGCCGGTCGATCACCGCGTGCATGCCCTCCGGCCGGAGCGCCGCCCGCGTCAGGCGGCCCTGGGCGGCGAAGGCGCGGCTGATCTCGTCGTACTGCTCGGCCGCCAGCAGCTCGCTGACCCCCTTGCCGATCGCGATGAACGGGGTCTCGCGCGGCACCTCGAACAGCGGCAGCCCCGCCTCCTCGGCGGCGGTCACCAGGGCCGGGGGCACCTCCTCGTGCGAGACGCCGACCCCGAAGCCCAGCCCGGCGACGCCGCGAGCCACGAGGCGGGCGACATACTGGGACTGGTCGCCTTCCATCCGCATGCCCGTGGTGAGGAGGAGTTCCCCGCCCTCCAGGTACGGCGTCGGGTCCGCGAGCTCGCTGACCGCCACCCAGCGCACCGCGGCGTCCAGCACGCCGCGGGCCCCATGGCCGGGAATTCCGGCCACCGGCCGGAGCCTCATGCGGCGTACGACGGTCCGGAGCGTAGGTGGCATACGAAATTTGTCCATTCCGGCAAAGACGACCACCTTCAGTGTGACATATCGACGTATCGGCGCAGGTGGGAGCCCGCCGTAGCGTCGAATCATGAGCATTCCCCAGGAGCGGCGCGTCGTGACCGCGATCCCAGGCCCCAAGTCGCAGGAATTGCTGGCCCGCAAGCAGGCCGCCGTCCCGCCCGGCATCGGCACCACGCTGCCGGTCTTCGTCACCCGCGCCGGCGGCGGCGTGGTGCAGGACGCCGACGGGAACTCGCTGATCGACTTCGGTTCCGGCATCGCCGTGACCAACGTGGGCAACGCCGCGCCCAAGGTCGTCGAACGCGTCCAGAAGCAGGTCGCCGACTTCACCCACACCTGTTTCATGGTCACCCCGTACGAGTCGTACGTCCGGGTGTGCGAGAAGCTCAACGAGCTGACCCCGGGTGAGCACGAGAAGCGCACGTTCCTGGTGAACTCGGGCGCCGAGGCCGTGGAGAACGCGGTCAAGATCGCCAGGCACGCGACGGGCAGGCAGGCCGTCGTCGTGTTCGACCACGGCTACCACGGCCGCACGCTGCTCACGATGACGCTGACGGCCAAGAACATGCCGTACAAGCACGGCTTCGGCCCGTTCGCGCCCGAGGTGTACCGGGTGCCGCTGGCGTACCCGTACCGCTGGCCCACCGGCCCCGAGAACTGCGCCGAGGAGGCCGCGGCCCAGGCCATCGACATGATCACCAAGCAGATCGGCCCGGGCAACGTGGCCGCCGTGGTGATCGAGCCGATCGCGGGCGAGGGTGGGTTCATCGAGCCGGCCAGGGGCTTCCTGCCGCGCATCGCGGAGTTCTGCAAGGCCAACGGCATCGTGTTCGTGGCCGACGAGGTGCAGACCGGCTTCGCCCGGACGGGCGATCTGTTCGCCTGCGAGGACGAGGGCGTCGTACCGGACATCATCACCACGGCCAAGGGCATCGCGGGCGGCCTGCCGCTGGCCGCCGTGACCGGGCGCGCGGAGATCATGGACAAGGTGCACGCCGGCGGCCTCGGCGGCACGTACGGCGGTAACCCCCTGGCCTGCGAGGCCGCGCTCGGCGTGCTGGAGACCATCGAGGAGGAGGACCTCGTCGCGAAGGCCCGCCGGATCGGCGAGATCATGATCCCCCGCCTCAAGACCCTGCAGGAGCGCTTCGACGTGATCGGCGACGTCCGCGGCCGGGGCGCGATGATCGCGATCGAGCTGGTCGAGCCGGGCACCAAGGAGCCGAACCCCACCGCCGTCCAGGAGATCGTCAAGCGCTGCCACGCCGAGGGCCTGCTGGTCCTGACCGCGGGCACGTACGGGAACGTCCTGCGCTTCCTGCCCCCGCTCGTCATCCCCGAGCACCTTCTTGAGGAGGGCCTCGGAATCCTGGAGAAGGCGATCGCGGAACTCTAGAACAAACCCCACCAATCGGGCATCCGGCTTGCGGCTGGATGCCCGATTTTGTGGTGTAAGTGGCGTCGCTCGGGTAGAGAATTCACCCTGACTTGACGCTCAGCAGGACACTCACGGCCACGGTCAGGGTTATAACGGTTCCGGTATACGGATGGGCGATGACTGCAGGAAGCATGATGAGCTGGAGTCCGACCAGAACGGCGCGGAGTATGTTGACGTTCGACCCTGAAGGCCTGACCTGGGCCCAGCGCGAGGGCGACGCCTGCGTCGTCTGTCACAAGAGATGGCCGCGACCCCGCGTGCGCGTGGGGCGCCTGCCCGACGACTCGTCGGTCCTGGCCTGTGGCGACTGCGCCGAGGCCCTTCTGCCCACACCCAAGTCGACCGTGGTGGCCTTCCCGTCCCGCTGAGCGAGCGCGCTCTGACGAGACGCCCCGGGACGGGGGGGAAGGCCCGGGGCGTCCCTTGCAGGCCGCGCCCAGGGGGGAACGGGCGCGCCCGCGGCACTGTCACAGGCGGCGATCGCCGGCCTCGCTCACTTGGCGAGCAGCGCTGTCCACCTTTTGTCCCAAGTGGCGTAATCAGTACATTCCCCGCCATCCGCCCGGCAATCCCCCGGAGGCTGTACGGCGAAAGCGACCCGGTCGAGCTTCTTGCCTCTCCCGTACAGGTCGCACATCGGCTTGGCCCGCCCCTTGCACGCCTTGGCGTTGGCCGGGGCCAGCCCCACCCAGGCGGCGGCGTCGCGCTGCGCGTTCGCCGCGGTCACCCAGTTGAGCCACCGGTAGGCGCAGGTGGTGTCGGGGACGTTCGCGCCGAGCATCCAGGAGTCCACCCACCCGGTCGTCTCGGGCGTCTGGAGCGCCTTGACCGGCTTTCCGGCCTTCTGCAGGAGAAGGCGGTAGTACGGGGTGGCCTGGGCATAGTCGAGCGACCCGGTCGCGAACCCCTGCACCAGGTCGATCGGGCTGCGCCAGTACGTGCGCCCCTTGCTCTGCTCGAGCAGCGCCACCGCGCCGTCGAGCTGGCCCTGGGTCAGCTCGTACGGATCCTTCGCCGAGCCGTCGGCCAGCGCGGCGTCGGCGATCGTCAGCGGGCTGTCCTTGAGCGCCACCCGGTCGGAGGCGAACGCCTGCTGGAGATCGCCCTTGACCTTGGTCGAGTCGTAGATGAACTCGTGATAGCCCCACAGGTACGGCACCCCGTACACCTTGCCGGACACGGTGGACATGTCACGGAAGCGCTTGTCGATGTCGTCGTAGCCGCTCACCTTGGCCGGGTCGATGGGCTGCGCCAGCTTGTCCTCGATCAGCTTGGCGGCCAGCACGGGCCCGGCCGAGATGATGTCGTACGCCCGCTGGCGGGAGAACTCCTCCATCTCCTTCGCGCTCTGCACGGTGTCGAGCTTGGCGATCCGGCAGCCGGTCTCCTTCTCGAAGTCGCCGACCCAGTTGACCTTGGGACTGGTGCCGCCGTACTCGGCGTAACCGCGGTAGGTGAGGATCTGGAGCGTGCCGTCGCTCTGCGTCGCGCTCGGCGTGGGGGTGGGGCTGGCAGTGCGCGTAAGCGTGGGGGTGGGGGTCGGACGGGCCGCGCCCATGCCTGCGATCAGCGCCGACGCGGCGAGCGCCAGGGCATAACCACGACGACGACGATTCACGATGTCCCCCCTGTCCCCATGTGCTGGGTCCGTGTGCTGGAGCTTACCGGGGAGTGGGGCGGGAGGGACGCTCGTCCCGCCCGCCCCGGGCGTGGCACGCCTACTTGTTCGTGGGGAAGCCGAGGTTCACGCCGCCGTGCGAGGGGTCGAGCCAGCGCGAGGTGACGACCTTGCCGCGGGTGTAGAAGTGCACGCCCTCGGTACCGTGCACGTGGGTGTCGCCGAAGAGCGAGGACTTCCAGCCGCCGAAGCTGTAGAAGGCCATCGGCACCGGGATGGGCACGTTGATGCCGACCATGCCGACCTCGACCTCGTTCTGGAAGCGCCGGGCCGCGCCGCCGTCGTTGGTGAAGATCGCGGTGCCGTTGCCGTACAGGCCGCCGTTGATGATCTCCAGGCCCTCCTCGTACGAGGACACCCGCACGATCGACAGGACCGGCCCGAAGATCTCGTCCGTGTGCGTCCGCGTGCCCGGCCGGACGTGGTCGAGCAGGGTCGGGCCGAGCCAGAAGCCGGGCGTCTCCGCGGCCTTGCCGCCGCCGAGCACGGCCGTCTCGCGGCCGTCCACGACCAGCTTCGCGCCCTCCTCGACGCCGAGGTCAAGGTAGGAGGCGACCTTGTCGCGGTGCACCTCGGTGACGAGCGGCCCCATCTGGGACTTCGGGTCGTCGCCGGGGCCGATCACCAGCTGGTCCACCCGCTCGACGATCTTCTGGACGAGCTCGTCGCCGATCGGGTCCACGGCCAGCACGACGGAGATCGCCATGCACCGCTCCCCCGCCGAGCCGAACCCCGCCGACACCGCCGAGTCCGCCACCAGGTCGAGGTCGGCGTCCGGGAGCACGAGCATGTGGTTCTTGGCGCCGCCGAGGGCCTGCACGCGCTTGCCGTGCGCGGTGCCGGTCTCGTAGACGTACTTGGCGATCGGGGTGGAGCCGACGAACGACACCGCGCGCACGTCGGGGTGCTCCAGCAGCCGGTCCACGGCGACCTTGTCGCCCTGCACGACGTTGAAGACGCCGTCGGGCAGCCCGGCCTCCTTCCAGAGCCGCGCCATGAGCAGCGAGGCCGACGGGTCCTTCTCCGACGGCTTGAGCACGAAGGCGTTCCCGCACGCGATCGCGACCGGGTACATCCACATCGGCACCATGGCCGGGAAGTTGAACGGCGTGATGCCGGCCACGACGCCCAGCGGCTGGCGGATCGAGTAGGAGTCGACCCTGGTCGAGACGCCCTCGGAGAAGCCGCCCTTGAGCAGGTGGGGGATCCCGCAGGCGAACTCCACGACCTCCAGGCCGCGGGCCACCTCGCCGAGCGCGTCGGAGTGGACCTTGCCGTGCTCGGCGGAGATCAGCGCGGCCAGCTCGTCGCGGTGCGCGTACATGAGCTCGCGGAAGCGGAACAGCACCTGCGCCCGCTTGACCAGCGACGCGTCCCGCCAGGCGGGGAAGGCCGCGACGGCGGCGGCCACGGCCGCGTCCACGTCGGCCGCGGAGGCCAGCGCCACGTGGCCGCTGACCTCCCCGGTCGCGGGGTTGAAGAGCTCGGCGGCGCGGGAGTCCCCGTCCGCGAGCGCTCCGTCGATCCAGTGCTTGACGGACTTCACTGAGCTGCTGCCTCTGCGTTGATGGTTTCCAGAGCGGTCACGATGATGCCGAGACCCTCGACGGCCTCGTCCACCGTAAGGGTCAGGGGCGGGGCCATGCGGATGGCGGTCCCGTACAGGCCGCCCTTGCCCGCCAGCAGGCCCGCCTTCTTGGTCTCCTCCATGAAGCGGGCGGCCTGGGCGGGGCTCTCCAGCTCGACGGCGAACATCAGGCCCTTGCCGCGCACGCTCCTGACCACGGGCAGGCGCTTGGCGGCCTCCTTGAGGCCGCCGATGATGATCTCCCCCGTACGTGCGGCGTTGGCCTGCAGGTCGCGGTCGAGCACGTAGTCGAGGGTGGCGTTGGCGGCGGCCATGGAGATCGGGTTGCCGCCGAACGTGGCCAGGCCCACGGCGTGCGGGGCGTCCATCAGGTTGCCGCGCGCCACGATGCCGCCGACGGCGAAGCCGTTGCCCAGCCCCTTGGCGAAGGTCATCATGTCGGGGGTCACGCCGTGGTTGCCGATGCCGAAGAACGAGCTGCCCGTACGGCCCCAGCCGGTCTGCACCTCGTCCGAGATGAACAGGATGCCCTGCTCGTCCAGGACCTCCTTGTACGCGGCGAACAGCCCGTCGGGGGCCATCGTGAACCCGCCCACGCCCTGGATCGGCTCGGCGATCAGCGCCGCCACGTCGTTGGAGACCGCGGTGGCCAGCACGTGGCGCAGGTCGTCCACGCACGCCTGGATGTAGTCGGCGTCCGACATGCCCTTGAACTGCGCGAGATGCCGGTCGGCGCCGTGCAGGAAGGTCACGTTGAGCGGGGAGAGCGAGTTGTTCTTCCAGGAGCGGTTGGAGGTGACGCCGATCGTGCCGAAGCTGCGCCCGTGGTAGCTCTGCCGCATGGCGAGCACCTGGTCGGTCTTGCGCGCGTACGTGGCCAGGAGCAGGGCGGTCTCGTTGGCCTCGGTGCCGGAGTTGGTGAAGAAGACCTTGGCGTCGGGGATGCCGGAGACCCGCGCGATCTTCTCGGCCAGCTCGATCTGGCCGCGCAGCAGGTAGACGGTGCTGGTGTGCACCACGCCGGTGGCGATCTGGCGCTCGACGGCCTCGCGCACCTCGGGCACGTCGTACCCGATCATGTTGGTCAGGATTCCGGCGAAGAAGTCCAGGTAGCTCTTGCCGTCTGCGTCGATGACACGGTTGCCCTTGCCGCTGACGATCTCGATGGGGTCGTTGTAGTTGAGGGCCAGCCAGTTGGGCATGACTGCCCGATGGCGCGCGAGTAGCTCCGACATGTTACCGAGTATCCCTTTTCTTCTCCTCAGCCCCGCGCTACAACGTGTCGGGGGAGGGAAAAATCCACTTACACCCTGCAAACTACCTGGACTTCCCCAAGAGTCGCCCCTTAGGGGATGTCCCGTCCGCCTGGCGATGTACGCGGCACGCGGCCACTACGCCGCCGGAGGCACCGCGAATGACCACTGGCGGGCGACGACCGGGGCCAGCGGAGTCGGCCACCATCGGATCATCCCGAGAACGAAGGAGACATCGAGATGACCGTCACCGTCGACCACCGCCCCGAAGCGCCCGCCGGCCCGCCCAAGCTCGACCGCGAGCAGCTCCGCCGGGCCCAGCAGGACACGCTGGACACCCCGCGCATGAAGTACAGCCTGCTGGCCAAGATGATGTTCAAGCCCGTGGACATCATGTACGGCAAGCAGGGCTCGTACACGAAGTTCGCCATGCTGGAGATCATCGCCCGCGTGCCGTACCAGGCGTGGGAGCGGATGGGCTACTGGGCCGTGCACCACCATCGGGGCCGCTCGGCCCTGGCCAGACGGATCTTCGAGCGGATCGTGGAGGCCCGCGCCGACCAGGACAACGAGCAGTGGCACCTGCTGATCCTGCAGGACCTGGTGCAGCGCACCGGCCAGCGGCAGACCTGGCTGCTGCACCGGGCCGCGCCCTGGCTGATCGCGTTCTTCTACTACCACGTGTCCTGGGTGCTGTTCCTGGTCAGGCCGGACTGGAGCTACCGGCTGAACGCGGAGTTCGAGGACCACGCCGAGCACGAGTACATGACGTTCGTGGCCGAGAACCCGGAGCTGGACTTCGTGCCCGACCCCGGCACGTACGCCGCCGAGTACGGCCGCTACCGCTCGGTGGCCGACCTGCTCCGGCAGATCGGCCACGACGAGCGCACCCACAAGCTCGACAGCCTGGAGAGCATGCGGGAACCCCGTGTCCGTTAGACCCTGCTGTCTTCCGGCACCGGTTCCGGGGCCACTGCGGCCGGGCGCAGCACGGACACGGCGAGCAGCGCGGCGGCCACGCAGAACGCGGCCCCGACCCACGAGCCCAGGTGCATGGCCGACGTGAACGCCTGGTTGCCGGCCTCGGCGAAGCCCGACAGATGCGCGCCGCCGATCGACTCCCTGGCGGCGGCGGGCAGGTCGGCCGGCATCTGCGAGGTGTACTGCCCGGCCAGCACGCTGCCCAGGACCGCGATGCTCATCGCCATGCCGACCTGCTGGACGGTGTCGTTGAGCGCCGACCCGACGCCGGCGTGCTCCATGGGGATGGCGCTCATGAGCGAGGAGTACGCGGACGGCCCGGCCAGCCCGCCACCGATGCCCATGATCACCAGCCCCGTCAGCAGCGGGAGATATCCGGTGGTCGTGGCCATGACGACGAACCCGCCGGCCATCACCAGCAGGCCGGCCCCGATCAGCACCCGGTTGCTGGCCTTCTTGCCCAGGCCGGCGCCCACGCCGTTGAAGATCGCGGCGGCCACTCCGTAGGGGAGCATGGCCAGACCGGCCTGCATCTCCTTGTAGCCCAGCACGAACTGCAGGTACTGGGTCAGCATGAGCATCACGGCGCCCGCGCCGAAGGCCATGAGCAGGATCGAGAACGACGCGCCGCTGAAGTTGCGGTTGGCGAACAGGTGCAGGGGCAGCATCGGCTGCGCCTGCTTGCGCTCCCAGACCACGAAGCCGCCGAGGGCGAGGACCGCGATCGCGATGCCGATCACGTTCCACTCGCGCTCGATGATGACGTACACGGCCGCCGTCAGGCCGACCGTCGACAGCACCACGCCCACCGGGTCGATCTTCCGCCCGCTGCTGCGGCTCTCGGGCATGAGCACGACGGCGGCCACGATGGCGATCGCCGCGATGGGGATGTTCACCAGGAAGACCGAGCCCCACCAGTAGTGCTGCAGCATGAGGCCGCCCAGGGTGGGGCCCGACACCATGCCGACCAGGGCCACCGCGCTCCAGGAGGCCATCGCCTTGCGCCGCTCCGTCTCGTCGAAGACGGTCATCAGGATCGACAGCGTCGAGGGCATGACCAGCGATCCGCCGATGCCCATCAGCGCGCGGGCGGCGATGAGCTGCCAGGGTTCGGTGACCAGCACGGCCAGCAGCGACGCGCCGCCGAAGAAGGCCAGGCCGACGATCAGGAACAGGCGGCGGCCGTACTTGTCGGACAGACTGCCCGAGGTGAGCAGCAGACCGGCGTAGGCCAGCACGTACGCGTCGATGATCCATTGGATGTCCGACGGCGTCGCGCCCATTTCCTCGTTCAGCGAGGGGATGGCGAGGTTGAGAACGGTGTTGTCGACGACAAGCACCAGAAGCGCCAAGCAGAGTACGACGAGAATCCACCAGCGGCGGGGGTCTCGTACAGTGTTCGAGTCCACTCGCACAGCGTACGACAACCCTCGTACAGTGTGCGAGTGGATTTATCCTTGGAGGATGACCGGCAAGCAGTTCGCCTCCGTATGGCTTCGCGAGCCGCGCAAGACCGCGAGCCCGGGGCGCAGCCGTGACGAGATCGTCCGCGCCGCGATCGAGATCCTCGACGCGGAGGGCCTCGACGGGCTCAGCATGCGCAAGCTGGGCGCCAAGCTGAGCGCGGGCGCCACCAGCATCTATTGGTACGTCGCCCACAAGGACGAGCTCCTGGAGCTGGTCTACGACCAGGTGTGGGGCGAGATGAGCATGCCCGAGCCGGAGGACGTCGGCTGGCGCGACGCGGCCTCGGTCCTGGCCTACAGCATGCGCTCCGTGATCCTGCGCCACCCGTGGTCGGCCGACCTCCTCGGCCGCATGCCCGCGCTCGGCCCCAACGCCATCCAGGTCGCCGACCGGATGCGCCGGATGTTCAAGCTGGCCGGGTTCGCGGGGATGGACGTCGACTACGCCGGCAGCACGCTCACCGCCTACATCTACGGCATGACCATCCCCGAGGTCGCCTGGAACTCCGCCATGGGCGAGCACGAGTACGACCCCGCCGAGATGAAGGAGATGGTCACCAGGGCGGTCAAGGACTATCCGGACATGCTGGAGCGTATGGACATGACCGCCTACGACGACCCGCAGACCCTCCGCCAGGTGGCCTTCGACTTCGGGCTCATGTCGGTGCTCGACGGCCTTGAGCGGCGGCTGGCGACGTAGCAGGATTCCCGCATGAGCGAGCGAAGCGAGCGACCAGTCGAACACAGCCGGTCCACCGGTCATGCGGCCGACGAAGGCGGTCGCATGACCGGTTTCCGTGCCGCCCGCGATTTCCTCCTCCACGCCGACCCCGCCACCGCCCGCCGCGACTTCCGCTGGCCGGAGCTCGAGGAGTTCAACTGGGCGCTCGACTGGTTCGACGGGGTGCTGGCCGCCGAGACCCCCGACGCCGTCGCTCTCAAGATCGTGGGGGCGAGCACCGCCCGCTACACGTTCGCCGAGCTGTCCGCCCGCTCCGGCCAGGTCGCCAACTGGCTGCACCGCCAGGGCGTGCGCCGGGGCGACCGGGTCCTGCTCATGCTGGGCAACCAGGCCGAGCTGTGGGAGTCGCTGCTGGCCGCGATGAAGCTGGGCGCGGTCATCATCCCGGCCACGACGCTGCTGACCGCCAAGGACATCTCGGAGCGCATCGTCAGGGGCGGCGTCGCCCACGTGATCGCCAACGCCGCCGACGCGGGCAAGTTCGGGGCCGGCGAATACACGAAGATCGCCGTCGGCGACGCCTACAACTGGCTGCCGTACCACGAGGCGTACGAGGAGGACCCGCTCTTCGTCCCCGACGCGCCGACGCGGGCCGCCGACACGCTGCTGCTCTACTTCACCTCCGGCACGACCTCGCAACCGAAGCTGGTCGAGCACACGCACGCGTCCTACCCGGCCGGGCACCTGTCGACGATGTTCTGGATCGGGCTGAAGCCGGGCGACGTGCACCTCAACGTGTCCTCGCCCGGATGGGCCAAGCACGCCTGGAGCAACGTCTTCGCCCCCTGGAACGCGGGCGCCACCGTGCTGATCCACGACTACCACCGCTTCTCCGCGCCCGCGCTGCTGGAGGTGCTGCGGGACGAGCGGGTCACCACGTTCTGCGCGCCGCCGACGGTGTGGCGGATGCTCATCCAGGAGGATCTCGCCGTGTGGCGGGTGCCGCTGCGCACGGCCGTGGCCGCCGGCGAACCGCTCAACCCGGAGATCATCGACCAGGTCGCCAAGGCGTGGGGCATCACGATCCGGGACGGCTACGGCCAGACCGAGACCACCGCGCAGATCGGGAACGCGCCGGACGAGCCGGTCAAGCCCGGATCGATGGGGCGTCCGCTGCCCGGCTACGACGTCGTGCTGATCGACCCCGTCAGCGGCAGGCCCGGGGACGACGGCGAGATCTGCCTGCCGCTGGACGCCCGCCGCCCCATGGGCCTCATGTCCGGATATGTCGGTGGGCTGAGTGATGCGATGCGCGGTGGTTTCTACCACACCGGCGACGTCGCCACCCGCGACGAGGACGGCTACATCACCTACGTCGGCCGGACCGACGACGTCTTCAAGGCCTCCGACTACCGCATCTCGCCGTTCGAGCTGGAGAGCGTGCTGCTGGAGCACGCCGCCGTGGCCGAGGCCGCCGTGGTGCCCGCCCCCGATCCGGTACGCCTGGCCGTACCGAAGGCCTATGTCACGCTCGCGCCCGGGTTCGAGCCGGACGAGGCGACCGCACGCTCGATCTTCGAGCACTGCCGCAGAGAACTGGCGCCCTACAAGCGGGTGCGGCGGCTGGAATTCGCCGAGCTGCCCAAGACGATCTCCGGCAAGATCCGCCGGGTCGAGCTGCGGGTGCGGGAACCTCGCCAGGAGTACCGGGAGGAGGACCTCAGCTCGTGACAAAGCGTAAATGGGAGCATGGCCGTTCTTACAGAACGATCGGCTAGGCTCTGCCCCGTGTTGCCCACCATCGCCGATGTCCTCGCACTGGAGACCGTACGCCGGGGCAGCCCGCGCGTGGTCGCGGGCGCCGACCGGCTCGACACCAGGGTCCGGTGGGTGCACGTCGGCGAGATCGCCGACCTCGCCCACCTGCTGCGCGGCGGGGAGCTGGTGCTCACCACGGGCGTGGCGCTGCCCGAAGACCCGGAGAAGCTCGCCGACTACATCGGCGACCTCTCCTCCGTGGGCGCCTCGGGGCTGATCGTCGAGCTGGGCCGCAGGTTCGTCAAGGAGCTGCCGCCCGCCGTGGTCAAGAAGGCCGAGGAGCACGGGCTGCCGCTCATCGTGCTGGCCCGCGAGACGCCGTTCGTGCAGATCACCGAGTCCGTGCACGCGCGGATCATCGACATCCAGCTGGAGGAGCTGCGCGCCTCCGAGCAGCTCCACGAGGTCTTCACCGAGCTGTCGGTCGAGGGTGCCTCGCCCGCCGAGGTGCTGGCGCAGGTGGCCAGGCTGTCCAACCGGCCCGTGCTGCTGGAGAACCTCGCCCACCAGGTGCTGGCCTGCGAGTCCGCCGGGCGCGACGCGGGCGCGCTGCTGGCCGGCTGGGAGGCCAGGTCCAGGGGCGTGGCCCCGGCCGAGCGGACCGCGTACGACGCCGCCTCCGGATGGGTGGTCACCACGGTGGGGGCGCGCGGGCAGGACTGGGGCCGGCTGATCCTGATCTGCGACTCGGCGCCGACGCCACGCGACATGGTGCTGGCCGAGCGCGCCGCCACCACGCTCGCCCTGGGCCGCCTGCTCGAACGCCACCAGGAGTCCCTCGAACGCCAGGCGCACGGCACGATCATCACCGGCATCCTGACCCACGCCTACGCCGACCCCGACGAGGCCGCCGCCCGCGCCAGGGCCGTCGGCGTGCCGCTCACGGGACGCAAGCTGATCAGCGTGGTCATCAGGCCCACCGAGCCGGCCGACCAGGCGCTCGACGGCCAGGCCCAGCTCGGCGAACTGGCCGAGGCCACCGCCGCCGCCTGCCGCGACGCCCGCCTGCCCGCCCTCGTCGGCGCCCTCGACCAGGAACGCGTCGGGGTCCTGCTGCCCCTCCCGCCCCGCACCCAGGCCGAGCCCGCGCTGACCGCGCTCGCCGAGCGGCTGCGCGTGCTGTGGCGGCCGGGCGGGCTCGCGTTCGTGCTGGCGGCGGGCTCGGTCGTGGAGTCCATCAGGGACGTACGGCGCAGCTTCCTGGAGGCCGAGCAGGTGGCCGACGTGGCCGTCCGCCAGCCGGACGGGCGCGCCTTCTACCGGCTGCCCGACCTGCGCCTGCGGGGGCTGCTGCACCTGCTGCGCGACGACGCCCGGCTGCAGACGTTCGCGGAGCGGGAGCTGGGGCCGCTGCTGGCGCACGACGCCCAGCGGGGCGGCGACCTGACCCGGATCCTGCGCATCTACCTCGACGCGGGGCGCAACAAAGCGGTCGCCGCGCAGAAGGCCCACCTGTCCAGGCCCGCCTTCTACGACCGCCTGCGCCGCCTCGAACGCGTCCTCGACACCGATCTGGACGACGTCGAGTCCTGCATGTCACTCCACGTCGCGCTCCTGGCCCTGGAGTCCTTCCGCCGCGAACCCCGCTGACCGCCCCGGGCGCCTAGCGTCGCATTCGTGCCCCTTTTCTTCAACGCCGTGGAGGCCGCGGCGCACCGGCTGTCGATCGTGCCTCCGATGCTCGACTACTTCGGTGTCCTGGGCCTGCACGCGCTCGTCGCGGCGGCCAGGACGGGCGTCTTCGACGCCCTGCGCGAGCGGCCGTCCACCGGCGCCGAGCTCGCCGCCACGCTCGGCCTGGACGCCCGCTCCTCGGACATGCTGTTACGCTCCCTGGCCGGGCTCGGCTACCTGCGGGTCCGCGGCGGCCGCTACCGCCTGACCCGCGCCTCACGGCTGTGGTTCACGACGGACTCGCCGCAGTCCCTGGTGGCGGGACTGGAGTTCTGGGAACGTACGGCGTGCGTCATCTGGCCCCGGCTGGAGAAGGCGGTGCGCGACGGAGCGCCCGCCACGCCCTTCTACGAGCTGCTGGAAGGCGATCCCGAGCTGTCCCGGTCGTTCCAGGCGTGGACGGCGGCGCTGGCCGGGCGGCAGGCTCCGGCGATGGCCAGGGCCGTCCCGGTGCGGCGGGGAGCCCGGCGGGTGCTGGACGTGGGCGGCGGCCACGGCCGGTTCAGCCTGGAGCTGCTGCGGCGGCACCCCCGGCTCCACGCCACTGTGCTGGACCTGCCGCAGGCGCTCCAGGCCACCGCCGCCCATCCCCGGCTGAGCGTGCGTGCCGGGTCGTTCCTGGACGGCGACCTGGGTGACGGGTACGACATCGCGCTGCTGTTCAACGTCGTGCACGGGCTGGACGACGCGCAGGCCGCCACTCTCCTGGAGCGAGTGGCCGCGGCCCTCAACCCGGGCGGGACGGTCGTGGTGGGCGACCAGTTCGGGGACAGCGTCATGCCCGGCCGGGCCAGCCGCGCCCTGCTGCACCTGCTGGACCTGAACTACCTGGTCACGGCCGGCGGCAGGGTGCGCGGCTTCCGGGAGGTGTCGGAGCTGCTGCGGGCGGCGGGCTTCCGCCCGCCCCGGCACCGCCGCCCCCTCCGCTCCGTCCCCACCGAACTGGCCCTGGCCTCACTCCCCGCCCACCGGCCGCGCTGAGCACCCGCTACCGCCCGCCGCCGCGAACCCCGCTAGAAGCCCATCGCCGCCCGTACCTCGTCCAGTGTCATGATCGCCCGCTCTCTCGCCGCCGCGTTCCCCGTGGTCAGGATCTGCCGCACCTCCTCCTCGGTGTGCTCGGCGCGGCGCTTCCTGATCGGCCGCAGGAACTCGTTGACCGCCTCGGTGGCCAGCCTCTTGAGCGCGGACGCGCCCCCGTCCCCGATCTCCTCCGCGATGTCCTGCGGCGAGCGGCCGAGGCAGAGGCCGGCCAGGGTGAGAAGGTTCGCCACCTCGGGCCGGTGCGTCTCGTCGAAGGTGATCAGCCGCTCGGAGTCGGTACGGGCCTTGCGGATGAGGGCGGCCGTCTCGTCCTCGGTGGCCGACAGGGCGATGGCGTTGCCGCGGCTCTTGCTCATCTTGCCGCCGTCGAGCCCCTGCAGCAGCGGCCGTTCTCCCATCATGGCCTCGGGCTCCGGGAACACCTCGCCGTAGCGCTCGTTGAAGCGGCGCGCCACCAGCCGCGTCACCTCCACGTGCGGGAGCTGGTCCTTGCCCACGGGCACCAGCGTGCCCTTGCAGAACAGGATGTCGGCCGCCTGGTGCACCGGATAGGTGAACATCAGGCCGCTGACCGCCCGCTGCGAGCTGTGCGCGATCTCGTCCTTGACCGTGGGGTTGCGGTGCAACTCGGAGACCGACACCAGGCTCAGGAAGGGCAGCAGCAGCTGGTTCAGCTCGGGGACGGCGCTGTGCTGGAAGATCGTCACCTTGGCCGGGTCGATGCCCACCGCCAGATAGTCGAGCAGCAGCTCGGTGATGTTGCGTTGGATCGCCCCGGGTAGATCGCGATCGGTGATCACCTGATAGTCGGCGATCAGCACGTACATCGGGAACTTGTCCTGCAACGTGACGCGGTTGGCCAGCGAACCGAAGTAATGGCCCAGGTGCAGCGATCCGGTCGGACGGTCACCGGTGAGTACGACGTCGTTCATTTCGGTCTCTCTCTTTCAGGTCACGCCGTCTCGGAGAGGACCGCACGCTTGGAGGGCCGTCTCGAAGACGGCCCGTGCATGAGGAAATCAGCGGCCGTCTGTCGGCCGCCACCACATGCTGATGCGTGTCATACGCGAAGTGTATCCGTTTGCGGTGTCAATCTCGTAACCTCTTTTACCGTTTCGCGTGTTCGCCTGCCCCGGCGACCATGATCTCGCCAGTATGGTGCGGTCCCTTTTCCGCCCTCTGGAGAATTCATGTCTCGACGCACCCTCGCCGGTGGCCTGGCCATAGCCGCCGCGCTCTCCCTCACCACCCTGCCCGCCGCGGCGGAGCAGGCGTCGGTGCGGTTCCCGTCGGCCAAGTTCCCGCTGGGCAGCAGGCCCGTGCCGACCAAGACGATGACCGCCGTCGCGCAGGGCATCGACATGTACGACGTGAAGGCCGGCTCGGCGACCGACGGCTACACGGTGACCGTGTTGATGCCGAGCGGCCGCGACTACGGAATGCAGACGACCGCCGAGTCCAAGGCCGCCGAGGTGGAGGCCGCCGGCGAGACCCCCAGCGTGCAGAAGGTGGTACGGCCGAGCGTCGCCGACGCCGCCTCCCAGACCGTGTACATGGTCCGGGTCGGCCTCTGGTCCCTCGACGACAAGAAGAAGGCCGAGGAGACCGCCAAGAAGCTCAAGGAAGCGGGGCTGAAGGTCAAGGTCGACTACCTCGGCGACGACGGGCTCAAGACCACCGGTCCCTGGGACGTCAAGGTCGTGATGATCGACGCCGGGGCGTTCGGCGGCTCGTTCGCGGCCTCGCTCGGCACCAGCGTGGCCAAGCGGGAGACCGTCTCATCGATGGCCAAGGCCCAGAACGCGCTGGTCGGCGTCAACGGCGGCTTCTTCAACATCCACACCGACAAGGCCCTGCGCGGCGAGCCCGTCGGCGCGTCCGTGGTCAAGGGCAAGCTGCTCAGCGAGGCCGTCCCCGGCCGCTCGGCCGTCGTGCTCAAGGGTCGTACGGCCAAGATCACCGAGCTGAAGACCACTGTCACCGCCACCTCCCAGGACGGCCAGAAGACCGAGGTCAACGGCGTCAACCGGGCCGTCACGACGGACGAGCTGGTGCTGTACACCGAGGAGTGGGGCGCCAAGACGCCCACCGGCGGGACCGACGCCGTCCTCGACGCCAACGGCAAGGTCGTCGGCCTGCGCGAGTCGGGCGCCGCGGTGGCCGCCGGGACGCGGGTGCTGCACGGCAACGGCCTGGCCGCCGACTGGCTCAACGAGCACGCCTTCCAGGACTGGACGGTCAAGGTCGACACCAAGGTCGTGGACCTGCGTACCGACAAGGCGCTCGCGCTGACCCCGGACCTCAACGTGATCGCGGGCAGCGTCGGCCTCGTGCGGAACGGCAAGGTGAAGATCACCGCCAAGCAGGACGGCCACGACTCCGTCAACATGATCCTGCGCCGCCACCCGCGCACCCTCCTCGGCACCACGAGGAACGGCAGCCTCATCATCGCCACCATCGACGGCCGCAACCCGGGCGTGACCGTGGGGGCGAACTTCCTCGAGGCCGCCCAGTTCATGCGGTGGCTGGGTGCCACGCAGGCCATCAACCTGGACGGGGGCGGCTCGACGGCCATGGTGGTCGGCAACAAGCTGATCAACCGGCCCTCGGACGGCGTGGAGCGCGGCGTCGGCGACGCCCTCCTGGTCCTGCCCAAGTAACACACCAGGCCCGAACGAACCGCAGCCGTGCCACCAGCCCCTGGTGCACGGCTGCACCCCACCTACCCGGGCACCTTCGCCACTGCGGCGGGTCGATAACGCACGTTCACGACCCGACGCGACGTCACCTCCACCGACGAGGCACGGCCGCGCCCGCCCACACGGGCACCTTCGCCGCTGCAGCGGGCCGGAAACAGACCTTCACGACCCGACGCGAGATCACCTCCACCGATGAGGCACGACCGCGCCCACCTGCTCGAGGGCCTTCGCCGTTGCGGCTGGCCGGCAGCGCACCTTCACGACCGAGGCGAGCTCGTCTTCGCCGATGCGGCGGGCCGGTAGCGCACGTTCACGACCGACGCGGGGTCGGCTTCGCCGAGCCGGTGGAGGCGGATCGGCTCGGCACCGGGGTTGTCGTACAGCCGGATGCCCTCACCCAGCAGGACCGGCGCGATGTGCAGGTCGATCTCGTCGATCAGCCCCAGTTCGAGCAGCTGACGGCCGATGGTCGGCGAGAACACCTCGAGGTTCTTACCCCCGGCCGCCTCCAGACCGATCCGCACCGCCTCAGCCGGTTCGCAGCTCAGGAACGCGACTCCGTCGGTGGGCGTCGCGTCCTCGGGGTGGTGGGTGAGGACGAAGAGCGGCCCCTTCCAGGCGCCACCGTAGATGCCGCTGGGATCCGGGTAATGGTCCCAGCCGTCTCGACCGCCCAGCACGGCGCCCGTGGTCTCGACGTACTCATCGACCAGGTCCGGCCGGAACGAGCTCCCGGCCATCCAGTCCATCTCATGGTTCGGCCCCGCCACGAACCCGTCCAGCGACATCGTGAAGTGCCAGAGCACCTTTCCGCCCGCGGTCTGCGGCTCGGTGTCGCTCATTCGTTGCCTCCTGCATCTGCTTGCGATTTGCAACCGGTAATCTCACGCTAGGCCACCCGGTGGTAGATTGCAACCAGTTCGGAGGTGAGGTGCGAGTTGGCGGAGTCGGCGCGTTCTGGTTGTCCGATCAATGCCGCGGTCGAGGCGTTCGGTGACAGCTGGAGCCTGCTCGTGCTGCGGGACGTGATGTTCGGGAGCCGGCGCTACTTCAGGGAGCTGCTCGCCGGCTCCGAGGAGGGGATCGCCTCCAACATCCTGGCCGACCGGCTGAAGCGCCTGGTGAACGCGGGCCTGCTGACCCGCGAGGACGCGGGCCCCGGACGGCGGGCAGCCTACAGCCTGACCGAGGCATCCATCCAGCTGGTCCCGATCTTCGCGCAGCTCGGCGAGTGGGGGCTGCGCCACCGCCCGACCACGAAGTGGCTGAGGGTGCGAGCGGAACTGCTCGCGGCCGGCGGACCGGAGCTGTGGAACGAGTTCATGGCCGAGCTCCGGACCATCCACCTCGGCGCCCCGCCGCCGGAACGGAACGGCCCAAGCGTCATGGAACGCCTCGCCAAGGCCTACACCGACGCGCCCTGACGCCTTGAGCAGCGGAATCAGACACAACGCCGCCGTGCTCTGACGCCCTACATGGAGTTGGACGCGACACCATGGCCATCGCTTGAGAGGTACACCAGCCGCGCAACGGCCATGACGCCATGCGCGGCATCGACGCGCGCTATGCGAGCATCGACGTGCGCTGTGCAAGCGTCGACATTCGCCGTGCGGGCATGGACGCGCGAGTGCGGGCGCTGACATCCGCCGCGCAGACGCCAACATCCGTCGTGCGCACGTGGACGCGTGACGTGCGGGCGTCGGATCTTAAGCGTCCACCGGCAGACCCGTGTCCGGTTTCACGGCCTTCATTGCAAGGTGCGACGTCACCTGCGCCACCCCCGGCAGCCCGGAGAGGGTCTCGGAGTAGAAGCGCTCGTACGCCGCCAGATCCGCTACCGCAACTCGCAGCAGGAAGTCCGGATCGCCGAACAGCCGGTGCGCCTCCACCACCTCCGGCATCCCCGCCACCAGCCGCTCGAACTCCGCCACCGTGTCGTGATCCTCATACCTCATCACCACGGTGACGAACGCCTGGAACCCCCGGCCCACCGCGTCCCCTTCGACCAGCGCCCGGTAGCCGCGGATGACGCCGGACTCCTCCAACTGCCGCACCCGGCGCAGGCACGGCGACGGTGTGAGCCCGACCCGGTCGGCCAGCTCGGTGTTGCTCAGCCGCCCGTCCCGCTGCAGCTCCTGGAGGATCCTGCGGTCAATCCTGTCCACAGCGCAATATTCTGCCACTCCGCCGCCCGAAGCAGCACGAACAGACCATCGCGTGCCAGCCCTCCTTGACTACCGTCCCACAAGGAGGTGGTTCTCATGGAAACCCGGCTGCTGGTGCTCTTCCTCGGCATGGACCTGCTGCTGATCTGCACGCCGGGCCCCGACATGCTCTACGTCATGGCCCGCTCGCTCGGCCAGGGCCGCCGCACCGGCCTCACGGCGGTGGCGGGGATCTGCTCGGGCTACACCGTGCACACGGTCCTGGCCGCCGCCGGCCTCGCCGCCGCACTTCGCGCGGTCCCCGCCGCATTGCCCGCGATGCGGTACGCCGGCGCCGCGTATCTGATCTTCCTGGCGATCAAGACCCTGGCGTCGCTCAGGAACCCCGCCACCCCGGTCCCGGGCGCGACCCCGCAGCCCACGGGCAGGGTGTTGCGACAGAGCATGCTCACGGCCCTGCTCAACCCGAAGGGAGTGCTGCTCTACCTGTCGCTGATGCCCCAGTTCATCTCCACGGAGACAGGCGTCCCTCTGGGCTTTCAACTCGCCGTACTCGGCCTGCTCCATGTCGCGAACTGCGCCGTCCTGTACGGCCTGCTCGCCCTGGCTACGGCACGTGCCAGCCACGCCCTGACCCGGACCCCGAAGGCCGCCCGCCGGATCTCGGCCGTCTCCGGCACGATGCTCCTGGTGGTCGCGGCCGTCACGCTCGGCACCCATTGAACACAAAAAAAAGGGGGTCCGACGCCCAAGGCGTCGAACCCCCTCAAAGATTGTCCGGCGGCGACCTACTCTCCCACACCCTCCCGAGTGCAGTAC
>NZ_JBSFNK010000076.1:0-26940 GCF_053587055.1 Nonomuraea sp. NPDC003707
TCAGATAGCGCCGGTCGGCCTGCGCATCGACAGCATGTCCGTGGCCGTGCCCATGCTCGTGGCCGTGGTTCCGTCCGGCCCCTCGGTCCTGGTGCCTGTGTTGATCAGACATGCGCTGAGCTCCTTGGACGACAGTGAATGACGTGTGATGGCCAGGTCATGCGGGTCGAGCAGCCGATAGACCGGCTCTGCGGATGCAGGGCAGGCATCCTGCGCAGTTGCCGACGAGGAAGACCTCCACCACCTACGACATCTGCTCAAATGTTCATGTATAAACATGATTTCGGCCGAGGCGCTCCGCGTCAACAGTTCCCGCACGCCTTTCCTTCTACATATGAACATTCAGTCAGATGTTTAAACTCAACGTAATGAGTCAACTACTGTCCGTAGAAGTGCACGGGAAAGGCAGCGCATGAGAACCGTCCACAACTCCGCACTAGTGATGGCCGCGACGACCGGATGGCCGGCACTTTCGAGCCTGCCGGCCGACGCCACCCCGTACCCACCCTCCAGCCTCGCTCACAAAGCCCGTGGTCTGCAGCCTCCGGAACGGCGCCGGTGATCGCGCGATCGTCGGCGGCCGGGTGCACCTCACCACGACCTCCGGAGCGTACGGCTGGGCCTGGAACGGTTACCCGCGCCGGAGCGCCGCCACTGGCGCGACCACGACCAGGTGACAACGCCGGATGAGCATCTCACCCCGCCCCCGGCGGCGTCCGCCGACCGGGGACGGCACCCTCGAGGCACCGCTTCCACGGCACCCGCCCCTGGCACACGGGCGGTGCCGTGCCCTCGTGGCCGCGCTCACCGCGGTCATCCAGATCGTCACTACGGCGGTCCCGGCTGACGCCGCCCGGGCGGCGGGGCAGTGCCGTGCACCCGGCGTGATCGCCCACCGCGGCTATCCCCCCTCCGGGTCGGAGAACACCCTCACGTCGCTACGGCAGGCGCTGTCGGCCCATGCCCGTCAGGTGGAGATAGACATACGCTTCACCAGGGATCACCAACCCGTCCTCATGCACGACGCCACGCTGGATCGCACCACGAACGGCAGCGGTCTGGTGGCCACCTCGTCCATGGCGCGGCTGCGCACGCTGCGTGGTGGCGACGGCCTCGCGCCACCTGCCTTGGCGCAAGTGCTGGACGCGCTGCGCGGCCGCGTCGACCTGGTGCTGATCGAGCTGAAGAGCGTCCCGGACGACGCCGACGCTCGCGCTCTCACCGCCGTCTATCACCGCTATCGCGCCTACGACTGGACCGCGCTGACCTCGTTCCTGCCCACCGCGCTGAGCCGCGTCTCCTTCCTGCCAGTCGCCCAGGGGCTGCTGGCCAGCACGACGCCGCCCCCTGCCCAGGCCGAGCACTACGACTTCGTCTCCGTCCGATACGACCAGCTGTCTCGCTCGTGGGTGGACAGCTACCACGCCGCCGGGGTGCACGTTTACGCCTGGACTCCCAACACCCCCACCGCGTGGCGACGCCTGGCCGGCTATGGCGTCGACCGCATCATCACCGACCGCAGTCTCAGCTATTCGAGCTGGGCGGTCACCCTGTGCAGCCGCTGATACGCCGAGAGAGGAGTCATCGATGACCGCACAGCATCACGAGGACGAAGAAGCGTGCGCCACCGATCCCGTTCGCCGCCCGGCTGCCGCAGTTCGCCTCCGAGCGTCGACGGTGAAAGGTTTGGTGGCACTCACCGGCTACGACCTGGCCGAAGTGGATGCCTTCCTGACCGCGTGGACGCCACGCTCAGCCTGCTCCAGCTGTTCAGGCGGTACTCGCCGGCGGCCCGCCTCAGCGGTCGTTGCCCGTCGCCGCCACCCGCAGCGTCACACCGGTGCCCGCCACCCAACTGCCCCCAGCAGCGGACGGCGGCGCAACCACGCGCCGCCGTCACGACCGGACAGCTCAGCCTCGAGCAGATCACCCAGACGCTTCGCCAGGCCAAGATCGAAGCCGGTACCAGCCTCGCCGACCTCACCCTGTGCCAACGCCATCTCCTGGTCACCGCGCTGAGCGACACACCATCAAGCCCGAGGCACTGACCGGAGCAGCTGCGCTTGTCAACTCGCCAGCTCCTCGATCAGTCGATCCATCTCCTCCTCGGTGTTGTAGTAGTGAACGGAGGCCCGCACCACCGACGACAGGCCCCGATCGGTCATGTCCAGGAGCGTCGACGGAGCCCGTGAGACGCTGACATTGATCGATCGGCCGGCCAGCCGTTTCTTGATCTCCTCAGCGGGTTCGCCGTCCAGGGTGAAAGTGACGATGCCGCACCGTTCGGCCCCTTGATCGCGAACCCGGCAGCCGGGCAGCTCCGCCAGCCGCCCCCGCAGGTGATCCGCCAGAGCGTAGACCCGGTCCCGGATGTTCTCGGGCCCCCAGGCGAGCGCCTCGTCGAGGGCCGCGCCCAGCCCGAGCCGAGCGGCCACGCCATACTCCCAGTTCTCGAAACGGCGCGCGCCCGGCTGCACCTCATAGCGCGACGCCGACACCCAGCGGGCGCCATGCAGGTCGAGGAAGGGCGGGTCGAGCCGGTCGAGCGCGGAACGCCGCACATAGAGCAGCCCCGTACCGCGCGGAGCACGCAGATACTTGCGGCCGGTCGTGGACAGCAGGTCGCAGCCGATCACCTCGACGTCGATCGGCAACTGGCCGACCGACTGGCAGGCGTCCAGCAGGAACAGCGCACCGACCTCCGCCGCCACCTTGCCCACCTCGGCCGCCGGATTGACCAGGCCACCATTGGTCGGCACGTGTGTGAGCGAGATGAGCCGGACCCGCTCATCAGCCATCCGGCGCAGCGCGTCGACGGAGATCTGGCCGAGCCCGTCGTTGGGCACCACGTCCACCTGCACCCCGAAACGCTCGGCGACCTGCAGATAGGCGATGAAGTTGCTGGCGTACTCCGCCTTGCTGGTCAGAACACGGTCGCCCGCCTGCCACGGCACCGCGTAGAAGGCCAGGTCCCACCCACGGGTCGCACTGTCGACCAGCGCGATCTCATCCGCCGCGCAGTTCAGCAGCCGGGCCGCAGAGGTGTGAACGGCGGCGAGCCGGTCCGCCGCCCGCGCCGCCGCCTCATAGCCGCCCATTTCCGCTTCCAGCCGCAGATGTCCGACGACGGTGTCGAGCACCCCGGTGGACGGGAGCGCGGAGCCCGCGTTGTTGAAGTGAGCGACATGAACGACTCCAGGGGTCTGGGCGCGAGCGCGCGCGACGTCGATCACGAGGCCACCAGCCGCAGAAACGCCCGCACCCGGGGATGATCCGGTGCGGTGAAGAAGCTCGACGGCGGCCCCTGCTCGATCACCGTGCCACCGTCCATGAAGACGACCCGGTCGGCCACCTCCCGCGCGAACGCGGTCTCATGCGTCACCACCACCATCGTCATCCCCTCCCGCGCGAGCTCACGCATCACCTGCAGCACCTCCGCGTGCAACTCGGGGTCGAGCGCCGAGGTCGGCTCGTCGAACAGGATCACCTCGGGATCCATGGCCAGCGCCCGGGCGATCGCCACCCGCTGCTTCTGCCCGCCCGACAGCTTCGCCGGATAGCAGTCGCACTTGTCCTCCAGCCCCACCCGCGCCAGCAGCTCCCGCCCACGGGCCGCCGCCTGGGCGCGGGGAACCCGCCGCACGGAGACCGGGCCCTCCATGACGTTCTGCAGGGCAGTCAGGTGCGGGAACAGATTGAACTGCTGGAAGACCATGGCCGTACGGCGGCGCAGTTCGCGCACCTTTCTGGCCGGCAGACGCGTGCCGCAGGTCACTTCGGCGCCGCACACGCCGATCGTGCCCCGCTCCGGCTCCTCCAGCAGGTTCAGGCAGCGGATCAGCGTGGTCTTGCCCGAGCCCGACGGCCCCATGACCACCACCACTTCACCATGCTGGACGTCCAGATCAACACCTTTGAGCACTTCCAGGTCACCGAATCGTTTGTGAAGCCCACGAACAGTGATCACGCGTAGGCCCTCCCCATCCGCCTCTCCAGCGCCTGCTGGCCAACCTGGAGCAGAGTGTTGACCATCCAGTACAGGAGGCCCACCAGCAGCAGCGCCTCCATGTAGCGGAAGGTCGAGGTACCGATGCCCTCGGCCACCCGAGTCAGCTCGACCACGGTCACCGCCGAGGCGAGCGAGGTATCCTTCATCAACGCCACGAACCTGCTCCCCACAGCCGGGGTCGCGATCCTGATCGCCTGCGGGAAGATGATCCTGCGCAGGGTCCTCCAGTACGGCATGGCCATCGAAGCCGCCGCCTCCCACTGCCCCTTGTCCACGCCCAGGATCCCGGCGCGGAAGTTCTCGCTCAGGTAGGCGGCGCTGAACAGCGTGAAGGCGATGATCGCGGACGGGATGGGCGGGATCTCCAGCCCGAGCTGCGGCAGCCCAAAATAGACGATCATGATCTGGATGAGCAGCGGCGTCCCACGGAACACCGACACATAGGCGGCGGCCAGCGCCCGCAGCACGCGACTGGAGGAGATGCGCGCCAGCGTCACCAAGGCCCCCAGCACGCTGCCGAGGACGAACGAGATCACACCCAGCACGATCGTGACACCGAGCCCGGTCAGCAGATCGGGCAGGAAGTCGATCAGGAGATCCATCAGACCCCCTTGAGCTGCTCGGCCATGTCGAGGCCACCGAGCCACTTCTTCGAGATCCCGCTCAGCGTCCCATCAGAGATCATGTCGCCCAGGGCCTGGTCCACGGCCTGCTTGAAAGCCGTCGCCCCCTTGGCGAAGGAGATGCCGTTGACCTCCGACTCCAGCAACGGGCCCGCCGGCTTGACCGCCAGGCCGTTCTTCTGCGCCAGGAACGCGCCCTGGAAACGGGAGACCAGCACCGCGTCGGCGCGGCCCCTGCCGACCTCGGTCAGGCCCAGCGTCGCGTTGTCGTAGGTCTTGATGTCAGCGCCCGGGATCGACTTCTTGGCGAACGCGGCCTGGGTCGTACCCGCCGTCACCGCGAGCTTCTTGCCCTTGAGGTCAGCCACGCCGTTGATGGACGTATCGGCGCCGGCCACGAAGATCGAGATCCCATTCACCTGATAGGGGCGGGAGAAGTCGACCTGCTTCTTGCGCTCGTCGGTGATGGTCTGGCCGGCGATCACCGCGTCGAACCTGCCGGCCTGAACCCCGGCGATGAAACTCTGGAAGTTCGACGCGACGAACTCCACCTTGGCGATCCCGAGCCGCTTGGCCAGCTCGTTGGCCACATCAACGTCATAGCCGACGGGCTTGCCGTTCTCCAGGAAGTTCCACGGCGGGTTGGCCTGGGTCTGCGCCACCCGGATGACACCTGCAGCCTTGACTCTCTCCAGGAGATCGCTGCTCTTGGCCTGTCCGCCGCAGGCGGTCAGGCAGGTCGTCGTTGCGGCGATCATTGCCAGCCGCAGGATCGAATGAAAGTCGGACACCGCCGGTGCCTCCTTCTCGCGCATGACGCGCGGCTTGCCGGTCGGCCCTGAGTCCCCGATGCCCGGAAAGGGCACCTCATGACCTACGCAGTCACATATGTTCATATGACTAGCTGTTGCCAAGAGATTGCATCGGGACAGCTGTACCCGTCAAGAGGCTTCTTGGCAGTAACATCACCGAATTTCCGGGTATGCGAGCTGAACCTTCAGATCAGACCCAGGCCGATGCTCGTGCTACGGCGGCAGGAGCCGGCGCATCAGCCGCGCTCGGGGACAGGTGGTCTTGCTGGTTGCCACATACAGCCTGCTCACCGCGGGCAGGCTCGTCCCGGACAAGCCCTCTCTGGTGCGGTCGGCACCGGCCGCACCAGAGTGGGCTGGACTATGCGTCGCCCTTCTTGCGCCGGCCACCGAGGAAGATCGCCGCACCCGCGAGGATGAGCGCACCGACGGCGACCCACATCCAACCGGGCACACCGGTCTCTTCTTCAGCCGCGACGGGCGCCGCAGCGGCCGAAGAAGGGGGTTGCGAGGCCGCCGACTGTGGCGTCTCGGAGGAGGTGGGAAAGGGAGAGGAGCGGCACCCGCCCGCACGTCGACATGGCGATGAGCACGTTCACGTGCGGAAACCGTGAACGGGTGCCGGGAGAGAATTTCGGGGTCGGGCCCGCGCGTTCAGGCGCAGGGCCGCGGCTCAGGCGGGCCGCGGCGTGACAGCGCCCTGGTCAGCAAGGCGGGGACGCGCCGCGCCGCCTCGGGCCAGATCGGTGCGATGCCGGGATTCGCCATGACCGGTACGCGCGCCGGCACGGCCAGCGCGGCCACCAGCAGGCGCCACAAGCCGCTCATCCGCACGGCGCCCAGCCCCAGGATCGCCGCCAGCGCCATCTCGCCGCGCGCCAGCCACCAACTGGAGCCCAGCGCCACCGCGACATGGATCAGCAACATGCCCGGTGCGCTGCCGTGCTCGTGACCGCCCGACGCTCCCATGAGGGGAGCCGGCACGGCTGATTCATCGGCGGCGAACAGCTGGTGCATTCCGTACTGCGAGACGCCGCACAGGACCAGAAGCACAGGCCAACCACGCCGGCGACCGCCCAGCGCGTAGGCACCCGTCCAGGTCGCCACCACCGCGACGGCGAGCGCGGGCGTGCCGACCGGCAGGAAGGTGCGCCCCCTGACACGGCGTGGACCGCACGGTCGCGAGGACTGGACAGCATTTGTCGAAGGAATCGAGCCGGCCACCCAGCGATGGTCCCATTTAACGATATTTCGCCCTTCACACCGCGACGCGGCAGGCAACGGCCCGGGATTCACAAGAACAGGAAGCCGATCGCCGCAGCCGCGATGACAGTTCCCAGTACCAGCGCCATAGCGATCTCCCGGGAACTCGCCCGCTTCTCGCGTCTGATCCACGCCAGGTAACAGACGGTCGCCGGGACGGAGACCACGGCGGCGGTGACCGCGCCGGGCGAATACTCACCCAGGACGGCCCAGGTGCTCATGTGGAAGAGCGCGTTGACGGCGAACTGCCACTGGAAGGCGGTGGCCAGCACAACCCAACCGCCGTGGCGACCCTGACGCATGGCAAGCCAGGAACACACCAGCACCAGCAGCATGAGAGGGATGTGGTAGGCGGCGAACATACTCGTGGTTTCCGGGCCGAAGTGGCGCGTGGCCCAGGCGGCGAAGCCAGGGAGCTCTTCCACGGTGTGCAGAACGTAGACGCCGAACGGCATGAGGAAGGGCAGCACACCAGCTACCGGCTGAGGCCGGTCCCTCTCGGTGACGTCGGACAAGGTCATGGAAATACCTCCAGGGGGTTTCTTGGACGAGCGGCGGCTAGAATACGAGGAATTCCTCGGCTTTTGTACTCGCATCTGGAGGCGGCTCGATGCCCCCTGCCCGCTCGCCGTATCGCCCCAGGAAAACGCCCCGGCAGCAGCGCGCCTGGCAGACTCGTCAACGCATCGAGGAGGCAGCGGCTCGCGTTTTCGCCCGCCATGGTTACGCCTCCGGGACGACCGACCGGATCGCGGAAGAGGCCGGACTCTCCGTCGGATCGCTGTACCAGTACTTCCCGAACAAGGATGCGATCTTGGTAGTGCTTGCACAGGCGCATCTGGAGCAAATGATCGAAACGGTGCGCGATGTGCTGACCGAGCAGCGCCCTCTGGCAGAGTGGCTTCCTGAGCTGACCCGGGCGCTGGTGCGTATTCATGCCGCCGACCCGCGCCTGCACCAGGTGCTGTTCGAGCAGGCGCCGAGGCCGCCAGAGCTGCTGGCCCGGTTTCGCCAGGCCGAGGACGAGGCGGTGGCCTCAGTCGAGAGGCTGCTGCGCGCCGATCCCGATCTGACGCCGACAGATCCCGGGTGTCAGGCTCGTTTCGTCGTGGCCACGATCGAGTCGCTCATCCACCGGTTCGTGGGGCGAGCGCCGGACTTCGACGCGGCGGATCTCGAGCGGGAGATCGTCACGATCGTGACGCGGTACTTGTTCTGATTGCCTGTCGACGGACGGCATGAGAACGGTAGCCTTCTACCTGGAGTAGAACACGGCAGGAGGGCCACGGTGCAGCTCGGCAACCTGGAGCGATCGGTCATGGAAGCTCTGTGGGAGCATCCGGACGGCATGTTCGCCCACGTCCTCGCAGCCGACCTTCCGTCCCAGCCCGCCACCACGACGGTGCTGACCGTCCTGATGCGGCTCTCGAACAAGGGCATGGTCTCCCGCGAACGCATCGGGCGAGCGCACCTCTACAAGGCCACCGCGGACAAGGACGCCTTCGTCGCCGAGGCCATGCGCGCCGCCCTGGACGAGGCCGGTGACGTCGCGGCGGCCGTGCAGCGCTTCGTCGGCACGGTGACGCCGGAGGTGGCCAGCGCCTTGCGCGAGGCGCTGGGCGAGCGGGACGGATCCGCGCCGTGATCGCCTGGCTGATCGCGGCCGGAATCGCCCTGCTGCCGCTGGCGCTGGGCGACCAGGCCGCGCGCAGGCTGGCCGGGGCGGCCTGGACGCACCGCTGCCCCCGCGCGGCGCTGGCGCTGTGGCAGGCGATCGGAGTCGCCGCCGGTCTGGGCGCGGTCGGTCTTGGGCTGGTGGCCGCGGTCGCGCCGCTGGCCGCGGTCTTCCCGCACGGGGCGCACACGCTGGCGCGCCAGATCGTCAGCGGCCACGGCCTCGACGGGCTCGGACCGGTGCAACTGCTGGCCCTGACGTGGTCGGCGGGCCTGATGAGCTGGCTGCTCATCCACACCGTACGCACCACCACCAAGACGATCCGGGAACGACGCCGCCAGCGCCTGCTGGTCGACGTGGTCGCCGACCATTCCCCGGCCCATGACGTCTACGTGCTGCCGGTGGCCGAACACGTCGCCTACTGCGTGCCCGGCAGGCATCGGCGCATCGTGCTCAGCCAGGGCACCCTGGACTCGCTGACCGGCCAGGAGCTCCAGACGGTTCTCGAGCACGAGCGCGCACATGCCCGAGGCCACCACGACCTGGCCCTGCTCCCCTTTGTCGCGCTGGAGCACGCGTTCCCGTGGCTGGCCTGCGCCCGGACCGCACGGCGGACGGTGGCCGTACTGCTGGAGATGATCGCCGACGATCACGCCAGCCGGGCGCACGGCGAGCTGCCGCTGGCCCGCGCGCTCGTCCGCATGGCGACCTGCGGGCCCGGCCCTGGCCTGGCCTCGTTCGGCCTGGCGGACGCGGGTGTCGTCGAACGGCTGCAGCGGCTGCTCAGCGAGCGCCGTCAGTCTCATTGGGTGCCTGCGGCGGCTTACTCGGCAGCCGGTCTGCTGCTCAGCGGGCCGGTGGCCGTGCTGATCGCTCCCGTGGTGTGCATCACCGTGTAGGGCGCCCCAACTCGCGCGCATGAGCCTGATCCGGTCGGGGCGGACTCTTCGGTGGTTCAGTCGCCGTGCAGGCCGTCCGGGTCGCAGTAGTCGATCTGGTTGGTCGGCCTGAAGGAGGAGACGATGATCTCGCGCTTGAACGGGCCACCCTTCGGCACGTCCTCGGCCGACACCTCCAGCGTGAACTGCTGCATCGCACGCAGTGCGCGGCCGCCGACGACGACCGGACGGCGCACCAGATAGATCGCGGACCAAGGGCAGCAGTAGTAGCTGCCGAACGGTTTCCCCTGGGCGTCGATGGCGAACGTGATTGCGCCGCTCTGCCGGGCGGCGTCGATCTCGGCCTGGATGCGCAGGGTGAGGGCGGGGGCTGGGTCGTACTCCCACATCTCCTTGATCGCCTGGCGTGCCCGCGGATCGGCCTGCCAGAAGCTCCGCTTCTGCGGGTCGGTCAGGCACCAGGGATCGAAGTCGCGGACGTCGGCGACTTTCAGGTTGGCGGGCGGGACGGCCTGCCGTACGCCGGGGCCCCTGTAGCCGCCGATCAGTCCGGGCATCGCGATGAGCTGGCCGAGGTGGTAGTAGATCTCCAGAGCGCGCTGCAGGCGCTGCTCGATGGCCTCGTGCATGCGCGGCACCGGGTTGGTGTCCAGCAGCCCCTCGGCGTAGTCGGCGGCCGTCGCCGCCTCGGCGGCAAGCTGGCGCAGCCGTTCCAGCGCGTAGCGGTGGTTGTCGGCGTCGGCGACGGTCTGCTCGAAGACGCCGAGCGCGACCTCGGCGTGGCGGCGGATGGCGCGCGAGGCGGCGAGCATGCCGTTCAGGTGCGGCAGCGGGCACGGGCTGGCCTCGGCCCATTCGGGCAGGTCGGCGGGGAGCAGCACCTCTTTCTCCACGAGGTAGCGGGAGTTGCCCGCGGCCTGGCGCGCCCGTGACACCCAGCCCTCCACCTGAGCGAAGCAGGCGTCGACCTGCAGAGCGGTGACCTGCGGCACGTAGCCGACGGTGCTCGGGTCGGCGGCGTAGTCCGCGTCGAGCAGGTGCTCCCCGATGGCCTGCAGGACGAACGCGTTCCAGGTGCACAGCAGTTGCCCGGCGGCGGCCTGCGGGCCGTGCCACAGGTTCACTCCTTCGACGGCCAACCGGGCGCGCAACGCCTCCGCCCGCTCGAGTTCGGTGTAGACGAGCCCGCCCGCCCGGCGATAGGCCTCGAGCTCGTCAGCCCGGACCTCCCCCTTGAACGCCGCCGCCATCCGCGTCATGAACGACATGCATGCCTCCCCGTTGTTCCCCGTCCGTCGAAGCGTACGGGCGGACATGATCCCCCAACCGGTACATTTCGATCACGACTTGCGAACATCACGCCGAACGTCAGTGACCTCCTTGGACCTACTGGCCGGACATCGGCCGAGTCCAGTTCGGCTTGGCAGCGCTGCAGGGTGCCTGCCGAGGGGTGTCAGTACGCGCCCAGGATGTCGATGACGAAGACCAGAGTGTCGTCGTCCCTGATCCCCGCCGCCTCCGGGCCCTTCTTGCCGTACCCGTCCTTGGGTGGGATGACCAGCAGCACCCGGCTGCCGACCTTCTTGCCGGTCAGCCCTTCGAGGATGCCGGGAATCGTGCCGGTCAGCGATGACAGCGGCGCCACCTCTCCTCTGTTCCAGGAGGAGTCGAAGACCTTGCCGTCGCGCCAGATCTGCCCCTGATAGTGGGTGACCAGCATCTGATCGGCGCGGATGGCCGGGCCGTCTCCCTCGATCAAGGTCTCCGCCCGCAGTCCGGCAGGCGGATCCGTCGCCGGGATCGCCACCGCCGGAGCCCCACCCGCCGGCCCTGCCGTCACCTGAGGAAGAGCCGGGTCGGCCGGGCGCGCGCGGCCACGCGCGGAGGCGGTCTTCGGATACGTGGCGAGCAGGTCGACAACGTAGACGAGCGTGTCCGCGCCGGTCACCCCGGTCTCCGCGTTGCCGCCGGCGCCGTAGCCGTCCTTGGGGGGAATCGACATCACCACGCGGCTGCCGACCGTCCTGCCGAGAAGGCTCTTGTCCAGGCCGGGGATGAGCTCTCCGATCCGCATCACCGCCGGTCTGCCGCGGTCATGGCTGTTGTCGAGCTCCCGGTGAGAGGTACCGGTCCAGGCGTAACTGGCGAACTGGACGACGGCCAGGTCTCCCTGGGCCACGGCCACGCCCTTGCCCGCGATCACGGTCTCGGCCTTGAGGTCCTCGCCCGGCTGCCCTCCCTCGGCGAAGGTCACCTGCGGCTGCTCGCCGAAAGCCCCGGTGACCGTCAAAGGGTCCTTTCCGGGCAGCAGGTAGAGCGTGATCCCCGCGACGATCGCCAGAAGGACCGCCACCCCGCACACCAGAACGATCAGGCGTGTCGAGCGCCTGCCCTCCGGGTGGCCGGAGGCCCTCCTCGACCGCCCGGCACCGCCCCGTGGGCCGGTGGAGGATGTGACTTGAGCGAGCTGCCCCATCAGGCCTGGTCCCCCCTGCGGTTCTCCGATCATCAAGAGCTACGCGTCTTCGCCGCCGGTGGTTCAAGTACGAAGGAATCGTCCCCTGAGCACCGGTTCGCCCCATAGACTCCCCCATACTTCTACAGAGCATAGAAGAAGCTGGTGAGGGAGCGGGCGTGACGGCTGGATGGCTGAGGGTCGCATATAGCACGGCTGCCTCGTTCCTCACTGTCGCCACACTCGTCATGCTCCCGGCGCACGCGGAGCCCAAGCCCACCGCCGAGCAACTGCGCAAGCAGCTGAGCCGGCTCCAGAAGGACTTCGATCGCGCCGCCGCCGACTACAACGCCAACCTGGCTGCCCTGGCCACCGCCCGGCGCGCGGAGAAGGAGGCCGCGACCCGGCTGAAGACCGCACAAAGCGACTATGACGCCACCCGCGAGCAGCTCGCCGAACTGGTGGCGCTCGCCTACCAGAGTCCGCAGGTGAGCCAGAGCGTCCCGATGGGCGCCCAGGAACCGCACGCCGCCCTGCATGCGGCCGCGGTCCTGCAGGTGCAGGTGCAGAACCAGCAGGCGATCATCAGCCGGTACGCCACCGCCCGCGACGCTCGCCGACGCGCCGAGGAGGCCGCCACCGCGAGAACGCGTGAGCTGCGCGATCGAGGAACCCGGCTGCGCGCGGAACGACAGAAGGCCGACAAGCTCATCGCCCAGATCACCGACCGGATCGACCGCCTCATGGTCGCGCCGGGAGTGCGCAGGTCCGACGGCAGCTGGGTGCCGGAGCTGCCGTCGGGGGCCGACAACATCACCCCTCGCACCCGGATGGTGCGAGATCAGGTGAAACGCCGGTTCACGCTGCCCAGCATCGGGTGTTTCCGCTCGCTTCAGGACGGTGGCGAGCATCCGCAGGGACGCGCCTGCGACTTCATGATCACGCGAGGCGGCGCGTGGCCCTCCCCCGCCCAGTCGGCTCAGGGCGACGCCCTGGCGGCATGGGCGATCAAGAACGCCTCCCGCCTGGGCATCAAGTACGTGATCTACAAGCAGCGCATCTGGCAGGGCTCCAGCTGGAGAAGCATGTCCGACCGCGGCGGCATCACCGCCAACCACCAGGACCACGTGCACATCTCGATGCGGTAGCGAACTCTTACAGCCTCTGTATTCGACATGCGATAGAAGTTCTACTTGACGTAGAAGTTTGCAGGTGCGGCGCGGAGTCGCGCCCTCGGCCTCCGGCGGAACATCCCTGCCTCAAGGAGTACTCGTTTGACCGCGCGCACATCCCGGCTGCTCCTCGCCGCGACGGCCATCGCCGGGGCCGCCTTGGCCGCCGGCCTGGTGGTGGGCGGCGCCGCCACCACTGTCGAGATCGCCGGACTCCCCGACGCCGGAACCGTCACGCGCTGGGGACTGCCGGTCGCCAGGCTCGGCGCCGACCTGTCCGCCGTGACGACGGTGGGCCTGCTCCTCATGGCGACCGTCCTGCTCCCCTCCACCAAGGGACTGCTGTCCCCCGAGGCGCGGGGATACGCGCGCATGGCGTCGTGGGCCGCCCTTTCCTGGGCCGGGATGACCGCGCTGAGCATGCTGTTCACGCTGTCGGATCTCCTGGCGGTGCCCGCCACGGGGCTGAGTGGCACAGTGATCGTCAGCTTCGTCACCACCATCCCGCAGGGCACCATGCTGCTGCTGGTGCTGATCCTGTCGGGCTGCGTCGCGGGATATGCCAGAGGGGTGGTGAGCGCGCATGGCGCCGCCGGACTGCTCGCCGTCGCGCTGCTGACGCTGCTTCCGCCCGTACTGACCGGCCACTCGGCCAGCTCCCCCAACCACTCGATGGCGATCACCGGGCTGGGGCTGCACCTGGTGGCTCTGGCGTTGTGGGTCGGCGGCCTGGCCGCGGTCACCGTGCACGCCCTGCGCGGCGGGGCCGATCTGGCGCTCGCCACGGGACGGTTCTCCCGCCTGGCGCTGTGGTGCCTGGCAGGGGTGACGGTCAGCGGCGTGGCCGGCGCAGCGGCCCGCCTCACCGAGATCGGGCAGCTGTTCTCCTCTTCGTACGGGCTGCTCATCCTGGCCAAGGCGGCCACCCTGGCCATCCTCGGAGGAGTCGGATGGCTGCACCGCCGCCACACACTGGCAGCCCTGAGCGCCGGCCGGCCACGGGCCTTCATCCGGCTCGCGGCCGGCGAGGTCGTGATCATGGCCGCCGCCATCGGGCTGGCGGTGGCCCTGTCGCGGACCCCGCCGCCGCCCATCGTGCTGCCCGTCGACCTGGTTCGTGACCTGCTGGGATACGCGATGCCGCCCGAGCTCACCACGGCCCGCCTGGCCTCGCTGTGGCGCCTGGACCTCTTCTTCGCCCTGCTGGCCCTCGCCGGCGCCGCCGGATACGCAGCGGGGGTCGTCCGGCTGCGCCGCCGAGGCGACTCATGGCCTCTGGGACGCTCGATCGCCTGGGCGGTCGGGCTCGTTCTCATCGTCGTTCTCACGCAGAGCGGGATCGCCACGTACGCGCCCGTGCTCTTCAGCATGCACATGATCCAGCACATGGGCCTGGCCATGCTGGCGCCGATCTTCCTGGTCCTGGGCGCCCCGGTGACGCTGGCCCTCAGAGCGCTGAGACCTGCCGCCCGGCGCGGCGACCGCGGTCCACGCGAGTGGATCGTCTCGGCGCTGCACAGCCGTGTCGCCGAGATCGTCTCGCACCCGGCATTCGCGTTGGTCGTCTTCGTCAGCGGCTCGTACGCGCTGTACTACACCTCGCTGTTCGAGACCGCCATGCGCCAGCCGGTCGGCCACATCCTCATGAACACGCACTTCCTGCTGTCCGGCACGCTGTTCTTCTGGGTGGTCATCGGAGTGGACCCGGCGCCGCGCCGCCTGCCGTACATCGCCAAGCTCGGCACGCTCATGATGACCATGCCCTTCCACGCGTTCTTCGGCATCTCGATGATGATGATGGGCAAGTCGATCGCCTCGTCCTGGTACGACCAGCTGACCCGCCCCTGGGGAGCGAGCGTGCTCCAGGACCAGAGCGTCGCCGGGGGCATGGCATGGGCGTTCGGCGAGATCCCCACCATGATCGTGGTCATCACCATCGCCGCCCAATGGGCGCTCAGCGACCATCGCCGATCCAGACGGCTGGACCGCCATGCCGACCGCCGCGGCGAGGCCGAGCTGGCCGCCTACAACGACTACCTGGCCGGGCTGAACAGGCGTTCCCAGGAACGGTGAGCCGAAGATGACGACCAACGTGAAGATCGCCCTCGCCATCGGCGCCGTCGTGACCCTGATCGTGATCATGGTGGCAGCCGTGATCGCGATGTTCGGCTGAGCCGCAACCGGAAATCGCCCTGCTGTTCAACCTGGTCGGCGTCAACATGGCGTCGCGGGCTCCCGCCGCCGCATCCGAGTGCCTGAAAGTGAGAAATCCCTTGTTCGAGATCGTGTCCGCCCTCACGCCTCCCCTCGTGGTCGGCGGGGCATTCATCGCCGGCGTCGTCTCCCTGGTGCGCTCCGAAAGCCGCGCCAGGGCCGCCGAAGGCCGCCGGGACGCGCCTCCCGTCGAGGCCGGAAAGGACGAGGACGAGGGAACGGCACGTCCGGCTTCATGACCTCGAACGAGACCGTGTCCGGCAGGCGCGCGTTCCCGTGGCCGTCGGATCGCCCCTGGGTCAGGGCCGCCTCCGTCGCCGCGCTGGCCTGCGCCGCGGCCGTGGCGATCCTCGTCGCGCCCCGCGCCAAGCTGAACCCGTTCTACTTCAAGGCCAGTTACCGATCCCTGGACCTGCCCTGGTACCTGGGCCTGGGGTTGCGCGCCGCGCTGCTGATCTGCGCGCTGGCGATCCTGGCGAGCTGCTTCACCCTGAGCATCGTGCTGTGCCTGCCGCAGACCCGTACCGTCTTCAAGTGGCTCCTCGAACCGCGCCTGACCTGGCTGTACCGGCGCCCGCCGAAGTGAGCGCGGCCGGTCTCAGGCACCGGACGGAGTGGCGCTGCGGCCTGTCTGCAGTTCGCCGCCCAAGGTCTTGCGCAACGTCTCCAGAACGGCCGGGGCGGCCGAGACGACCCAACGGCGTCCGACGAGGTGGGAGCCGCCGTACATCTGCGCGTAGTCCAGCCAGTCCCGCCTACCCTGCTCCGTGGTGAAGCTGGTGACCACGTAGTTGCCGTCAGCCGTCCTGCACACGCCCTCGCGCAACTCGGCCGCCTTGGTCCGCATGGCGGGCTCGCACCCGACCTTCGCGGCGAGTTCCTCGGCGCTCAGGGCGGCCTCCTGATAGAGGCCGGGCGTCGGGCTCGCCGCAGCCTCGGGCCGGGCCTCCGAACCACACCCGGCGACCAGAACGAGCGCGGCCAGAGCGCCGATGACACCTCGCGACGGACCTGACATGGCGAACCCTCCCACAAGCGATCGATGAGAGGTACGCCCGGCACCATGCCCGCAGTTCAGTCAGGAGCAAGGATTATCTACACAACATAGAAGCTCCTTTGGAGCGTCAGCACAATCTCGATCCCGGGACGACCAAATGCACGAAGCGCCCTTTTCCCGGAGCATTCCCCACCAAACGGTCATTCGGCATATGTAAAGATTAATGGTCATTATTGTTGCGAATCCCCTCTCCGGGTACGTGTCACAGATAGTGACACGGGGGATCGGATGGCGGCACGACTGTTTCCGCGCTCGATCCGAGCGCGCGTGACCACGCTCGCGATCTTGATAGCAGCGCTGGTCTGCACCGTCACGTCCACCATCACCCTCGCCACCGTGCCGCCCTACCTGCGCGAACTCGTGCATACCAGGGTGGAACTGGCCGTACACAAGGTCGCCGACCAAACCCGAGCCAGCCGCCTTCCGGCGAAGCTGGAAACGCCGTCGCACGTGCATCTCCTGCAAGTGGTCTCCGAGGACGGCAAGGTGCTTGCCGCCTCCCCCGATCCGCACGCGGCCTCGCCCGTGATGACCGTCCAGGCGGACAAGCGCGAGAGGATCCACGTCGCCGAGCGTCGGCTGCCGCCCGTCCAGGGAGAGGACGGAGGTGAGTACCTCGTGATAGCCAGGCCTGTGCACATGCCGCAGGGTCGTGCCACGGTGTACGGTGCGGCCTCGCTCGCCGAGGTCAACCGGGCACTGGCGTGGCTTCACGCGCTGGTGTTCATGGGCACGCCGCTGGCGCTGGTGATCGTCGGCGCGACGACGCGGGCGGTGGTCGGGCTCGCCCTGCGCCCGGTCGAGCGCATCCGCGCGGAGCTGACCGAGATCACCGGCCAGGACCTCAGCAGGCGCGTACCCGTACCCGACACCAGCGACGAGATCGCCGACCTGGCTGCCGCCACGAACCATACGCTCGACCGCCTCGAACGCTCCGCCGAGTCCCAGCACCGCTTCGTGGCCGACGCCTCTCACGAGCTGCGCAGCCCCCTCTCATCCCTGCACACCCAACTGGAGGTCGCCAGCGCCTACCCGGACGAAACAGACTGGCGGGCCACGGGCACGCAGGCCCTGGCCGCCGCCGACCGCCTCACCGGCATCATCGACGAGCTCATGATGCTGGCCCGGCTGGACGCCCACGCGGTCGTGCAGCGCCGCGTGGTGGACATGTGCCGGGTGGCCCAAGAGCAGGTGCGTCGCCGAGAAGGCTCCAGAGCCCCCATCGTCTTCAACCCATGCAGGCCTGCCCCGGTGTACGGCTCGCCGATCCAGCTCGACCGCATGCTGACGAACCTCCTGGACAACGCCACCCGCCACGCCGCCACCAGGATCGACCTCTCGGTCGAGGTGGCGGACCGCAAGGTGATCGTCACCGTGGCGGACGACGGCGACGGCATCCCACCGCAGGACAGAGAGCGGATCTTCGAACGCTTCACCCGCCTGGACGACGCACGGGCCAAGGACAAGGAGGGCAGCGGCCTCGGCCTGTCCCTGTCCCGCGAGATCGCCGTAGCTCACCGTGGCACCCTGGCCGTCGCCGACCACTGGCCCGGCGCCCGGTTCGTAGCCGTCCTGCCGCTGTACGAGGGAGAGCCGTAGCCTCCCTCGCGCGCCAACGCAATCCATAACAACTTCTACATGATGTCGAACTTGTTGGTTAAGGCTCGCGTACCTCCGAAGGAACCACAAGCGTCAAGTGGAGGTACGCCGACGATGACGAACATCACCATCCTCGTGTTTCCGCCAAGCCAAGGGGGTGAGCACAGCCGCCGCTCACGTGGGCACCGGGCGGCGAGCAGATCGGTGACAACGGCCTCCGGACAGCCGGGAGCCTGAACATGGCCCGAGAAACCGGCATGCCTCGGACCATGAAGAGGCTGCTCCGCGGTGAGCTGTTCATGCTCGCCGGCTTCGTCGTGGCGGCCGCGGCGACGATCGTGCTGGTCATGCCGCCCTCGATCGATCCCGCCGCCACCGCGGCCACGCAGACGTCATCAGGCCCCCTCACAGCAGCCGACCGTGATCTACTCGTCAAGGTTCGGCAGGCGGGCTTGTGGGAGATGCCCGTAGGCGAGTACGCCGCAACCCGCGCCAAGTCCCAGCGCGTCAAGGAGGTCGGCAGGCAGATCATGAACGAACACGCGAAGCTGGACCTGATGACCCGACAGACCGCGAAGAAGCTGGGCGTCGCGCTGCCCAATGAACCCAATGCCGACCAGCAGAGCTGGATGGCCCAACTGGCGGCGGAGAGCGGCCCCGCCTTCGACCGGGACTACGCGAACCTGCTGCGCGCCGCCCACGGCAAGGTCTTCAGCACCTTGGCCGCGGTGCGGGCGGGCACCCGTAACTCCGAGATCAGGAAGTTCGCCGGAGAAGGCATGAACTTCGTCATGCGCCACATGACCTACCTGGAATCCACCGGCCTGGTGGACCATGACCAACTGCCGGAACCCCCGGCGCCCTCACCCGCCACACCCCGCGCTGTGGCGAGATGAGGAGACGACCGCCGAGGCGACTGAGCGGCGTCGGCCAGGCCTGCGGCGGGGTCGCTCAGCCGATCTCCCCGCCACAGGACCCGGCCGGCCCGCTGACATCGCATCCGGGGCAGCGTCGCCCCTCGTCAGGGCTGGTGAACGGTCGTGAAGTCCTTGCCTCCGTTCATTGACTCGTAGACCGTGCCGTCCATGGCGGCGGCCAGGAGACGCTCGGCGGATACGGCGGTGAAGGCGACGGCCTGCATGGGCAGGCGCCCAGCCGGCTGCCAGGTCGCTCCTCGGTCGGCGCTGACCTGCACCTGGCCGCTCGGGTCAATGCCGACCAGCCGATCCTTGCCGACCACGTCCAGGAACGACAGCAGCGGGGCTCCCTTCAGCGCTTCGAAGGACCTGCCGGAGTCGCCGCTGACCTGCACGCCTTCGGGCGTCGTGGCGTAGAGGCGATCGGGCGCGTCGGCTCCGGCGGCGAGGTCGAGCAGGTCAAGCCGGGCGGCCGGCTTGAGGTCGGCCCCCTGCCCGCGCCAGATCTGGCCGGTCTGGCTGTCGTACCCGTAGGCCGTCTTCCCCGCGACCTGCAGGGCGTGGAAGTCGGCCTTGCCCGCCAGCGCCACCTGCTCCCAGGTGAGACCGGAGTCGGTGGAGCGGATCAGCCCGAGGTGCGGCGGCTCGCCGGCGGTGACGTCATCCGCGGCGGGGTGCCCGCTGGCGTAGAAGGTCTTCGGGCCGGCGACCGTGAACCCCATGTGGTCGGCGTCCCGGTCCCCCACCCTGACCAGCTTCCCGTTCTCCAGGGTGAACAGGCCGAAGTGGCCCGCGACGTAGGTCTTGCCGGTCGCGGGGTCCACCCCCAGGCCGTGAACGTGCCCGACCCCCACGTCGGAGGGCTGGGCGGAAGGGGTGACGGCCGGTTCGCCGGCACCGCACGCCGTCAGACCGATGGCCAGGGCAAGCGCCAGTCCCAGTTTCTTGATCATCGCGCGTGTCCTTTCAGGCCTGGTAGCCGAGCAGGCTCATCATCCCGGCCTCGGCGTGGTAGACGTTGTGGCAGTGGATCATCCACAGGCCGGGGTTGTCGGCGTCGAAGTCGACGTCGAGGGTCGCGCCCGGGAGCACGATCGCGGTGTCCTTCCTGAGGCCGGTCCGCGCCAGGGCGAAGGTGTGGCCGTGCAGGTGCATGGGGTGCCACATCAGACTCTGGTTGACGAACGACAGCCTGACCCGCTCCCCGGACCTGATCGGCTCGATGACCTTCGGGTCGTATTTCCTGCCGTTGATGGCCCAGTCGTACTTGGCCATGCTTCCGGTGAGGTTCAGGGTGATCGTCCGGTCTGCGGCCCGCTGCCGCAGCCGTACGTCCTGCGCGGGTTTCAGCTGGCCATAGCCGACGATGCGGCTGTTCGGCTCGTCAGGGCGGGCATCGGCCTGCGGGGTTCTGGCGCTCTTCGCGGTGCGAACCAGGGCACGGGCCAGGCCCCGCTTGCCTTCCGCCAGCGCGACCAGGGGAAAGGCGCCGTCCTTGAGGGTGACCAGCACGTCGTAGCGTTCGCCCATGCCGAGCAGCAGCGCGTCGGCGTCCACCGGCTCCACCGGGAAGCCGTCGGCGTGGGTGACGGTCAGCCGGTGACCGCCCAGCGCCACCCGGAACGCGGTGTCGCCACCCGCGTTGATCAACCTGATGCGCACCCGGGCACCCGGCTTGGCGGTGAACGTCTCCGGAGCAGCGGCCACCCGCCCGTTGATCAGGAAATGCGGGTAGTAGACGTCGCCGGCGTCTCCGCCGAGCAGGTCGCTCTCGGCGTTCATCATCATGTGCGGCCACTTCGCCGACGCGGTCGGCGTGGGCGGGGGCGTGGGCATGGCCATGCCGCCGTGGCCGTCGTGTCCGCCGCCGCCGGTCGTCATGCCCGCCATCGCGGTCAGCTCCGCCAGCACGTCGTCAGGGGTGCCGGTCACGCCGTCCATCCAGTCATCCAGGACGACGACCCATTCCTCGTCGTAGCCGAGCGGCTCGGCCGGGTCCTCGACGATCAGCGGCGCGTAAAGGCCGCGGTCGAGCTGCGTGCCATGGTGCGGATGGAACCAGTAGGTCCCCGGATGGGCGGCGGTGAACTCGTAGAGGTGCTCGCCGCCGGACGGAACGGGCTGTTGGGTCACGCCCGGCACGCCGTCGGCGTCGTTGCGCAACGCCAGGCCGTGCCAGTGCACGGTCGTCTCCTTCGGCAGCCGGTTGACGAGCCTGGCCCGGACCACCTCCCCCTTGGCGACGCGGATCGCCTGGCCGGGCAGGCGATCGCCGTACAGCCAGGTCCGCACGGTCGGCCCGCCGAGGTCGGCTCGCCCCTCATGGGCGAGGAGCCGGAACTCCCGTACGGAGCCAGGGCGCCGGGCGGCTTCGGCGGCCCGCACCTGCGCCCCACCAGGTGGGACAAAAGCGGTGCTCTCGCTCGACGAGCACGCCGACAACACGGCTCCTCCCACGGCGGCCATGCCGGCACGCAGGAAGAACCGTCGATCGATGGATGTCATGAATCGCTCACGGTTCGAAACGGACGGGAATCCTTGACGCCGGGCTCAGCCCGGCCCAGAGGACTCCTATGTCCGCAGAACCGCTACGCGTCGGAGGGAGAGCGCGTACGGCAGCGGCGACCCGCGCACCGCGGGCAGTTCCCTCGGGCGATGCGTGCCCCAGCCGCCGATGGCATTCGGCCGGCCGAGGCCGAACAGGGCCAGCACGAACACGACGACCACCGCGGCCAGCGCAACCAGGCACAACACGACAGGACCGTGATCGGCGCCGACGGACGACGCGTGGCCTGCGCTCATGCCAGGATGATCGTCACCCGACGCGGCGGCGCAGGCGCCGGCCGCGGTATGGGAGGCCGCGCAGAAGTGCCCGGTGGCGTAACTGAGCCCGACGCCCAGCAGCACGGCGGCCACGAGCACAAGTTTCGGCAGCACCGCGGCGAACGCGTTTCTCCCGCTCATGACTCATCCCACCGGACAGACACGGCCCCACCTTACCGCCGCAGGGCATCGCCCCATTTCTGGCCTCGGGGGGAAGACGCCGGCGACGGCGTCGGCCCGCCCGGATCCGACACCCGCGCGGCGGCCACCACCCGGCGCGCCGCCACCAGCACCGGTCGAAGGGCTGAGCGGCCGGTATGAGCCTGTGTTCACGGTGACGTGCGGGCCTGTCAGGTGGTGATGAAGATGAGCGGGGCGAGTAGCACCGCGAGCGGACCGCTGAGCAGCAGCATGGCCGTGGCGTAGGCGGTGGCGGGCACCCATGGGGTGTGCTCGCGCTGCGTCAGCAGGCGCTGGAGGCGTTCGGTGGTGCCCAGGTCGGTCAGGGCGAAGGTGGCGGGTTGTGGGCCGTCGTCGTGGCTGGCCATCCGGACAAGGGCACGGGCCAGCGGCAGCTCGCCGTGGGCTTGGCGGGCGTGGTCGTCGGCGATCATCTCCAGGAGTACGGCCACCGCGCGGCAGGCGGTGTGCGCGGCGGACAGACGGGGGAAGGCGTGGGTGAGGGCGAGGAAGGGCAGCAGTGCCAGGTCGTGGTGGCCACGGGCGTGGGCGCGCTCATGGTGCAGCACGGCCTGCAGCTCGCTGGTGGTGAGCAGGTCCAGGGTGCCCTGGCTCACGACGATGCGACGGTGTCTGCCTGGCACGCAGTAGGCGACCTTCTTGCTGCTGGGCAGGACGTAGACGTCATGGTCGGGGTGATGGTCGGCGACGATGTCGATCAGCAGCCGTTGACGGCGCCGCTCGTGCGCGGTGCGGGTGGTGGCGTGGATGGTGTGCGCCAGCAGCCAGGTCAGCAGGGCCGTCGACAGCAGCAGGGCGAGCAGTTGCGGTGGGCCGAGGCCGTCGAGGCCGTGGCCGGTGACGAGGTGGCGGGCCAGGGTGTGCACGCCGTGGGGGAAGACGGCGGCCAGAGGGGCGACCGCGGCCACCAGCCCGAGGCCGATCGCACCCAGTCCGGCCGCCAGTCCGGCCGCCTGCCAGAGCACGAGTGCGGCGCGGGGACAGCGATGTGTCCAGGGCGCACCGGCCAGCGCGCGGGCGGCCCGGTCGCCCAGCGCCACCGGAAGAAGCGCGATCCCAGGGGGAACCAGCCAGGCGATCATGGCGTGGACCCGTCGCGTTCACCGAGAGCTTCGAGCAAGACTGCCACCACCTGCGGGGTGACGGTGCCGACGAAGCGTTGCACGGCCGCCTCCAGGTCGCCGGCCTCGTTGAGGGCGGCATGCATGGCCTCGGCGACGAAGGCGTCCTTGGTGGCGGTGGCCTTGTAGAGGTGGGCGCGGCCGATGAGCTCGCGGGCGACCATGCCTTTGTGTGACAGGCGTACCAGGACGGTCAGCACGGTCGTGGTGGCCGGTTGGGAGGGCAGGATGGCCGCCAGGTGGTTGGCGAAGACGCCCTCGGGATGCTCCCACAGGGCTTGCATGATCGATCGCTCCAGAGTGCCGAGTTGCATCATCACTCTCCTGCCGCATCGTGGTGTGTGAGCTGAAGTGGACGGGCGCTGGCCGTAAGGCCGGGCTGCCGCGCTGCCCACCTCACCGGTGCTGCGACTCCGGCTCGTCGCTCAGCGCGCTGAGCAGGAGATGGCGCTGGCGCAGGGTGAGGTCGCCGATCGCGGTCCCGGTGCCGATCTTGGCCTGGCGCAGTGTCTGGGTGATCTGCTCGGGGCTGTGCTCGGGCAGGGCGCGCAGCAGGGTGGCGGCATCGGCGCTGATGGTGGCCGGGTCGCGGCGGGCGAGCAGTTGTTCGAGGCTGAGTTGCCCGCCGGAGATGGCGGCGCGTAGCTGGGTCGTCGTCATCTGCCGGATGGGTGCGGTGGGCGGGCTGGGTGCACGGGAGTGAGGGACGACGGGGGCGGCGACCATCGGCTGGGGCAACCCGCCGGCGAGCACGGTTTGTGTGGTGATCAGCAGGCCGCCGACGCCCGCCACGACGGTGGCGGCGATGACGAGGTGGCGCCGGGACAGGCGTCGGCTGTCGCGGGCGATGGTGAGCCCGATGACCGCGGTGCGCAGCAGCACGCCGGTGACCATGCCGAGCAGGATCGGCACGCTCTGGGCGGGCAGGGGCGCCACGGTGGCCAGGACGACACCGGCGGCCGGGGCCAGGCAGGACAGGGCCAGCCAGGGGACCGCCGGTTTGCGGGCGAGGTCGAGCAGGGCGGTCAGGGCCAGCCCTTCGCTGGCCGAGTGGATCACCAGGGCGGTCACCACGACGGCGGAGGAGACCAGCGCCAGGGTGGCGCCCTCGATCATGCGGTGCAGGGACAGCGCGGCGGCGGTGCCGACCCCGCCGTAGACCGCGGCGCTGACCGCTTCCTTGACCCGGCGGTGCACGCCCGGCGCGTGACGTCCGCCGGCAGCGGCGCCGGCGTCGTGGCTGTGGCCGCAGCCTTTGCGGGTGAAGAAGGTGATGACGGCGAACCCGAACAGCCCGGCCAGGCCCACCACCCAGATCGGCACGCCGGTGGCGTCGGCTTCCTGCCAGGCGTCGGGCAGCAGGTCGACCAGGGCGGTGATGAGCATCAGAGCCGAGGCGATGGCCAGCCAGATGCTGATCTTCGCGCTGTTGCGGCGGGCCAGGTGGGCGCCGGCCAGCGTGGACAGCGCGACCAGGACGACGGCGACCCACGTGGTCCAGGCCGGCAGGGCGGCGTCCAGGGGGTCTTTCGGGCCCAGGTCGTACAGGGCCAGGGTGTGCAGGGGCGCCGGTCCCCCGGGCGGCACGAACATGGCACGGCCTTTCCTGCGAAGTACGGGCATTGCGGCGATCGCACGGTGCCGCGGCGGCGGTGGGCGCCGGCACCGGTACATCAAGATCGAGTGGGACGGCCTCCGCCCAGAACGTCTGTCAGGGGCCGAGGAGGCTGTCGGCGGTGCTGGGCGGTGCCATGGCCGCCCGCGCGGGTGAGGCTTCGTGCACGCCGTGGCTGGGCGTGGTGAGATCTTCCAGTACGGTACGCAGCTGGTCGAGCCGGCCCTGCAGGGTGTGCTCCAGGTGCCTGCTCTGGTCGGTGACGGCGAGCGTGAGCCGGTCGATCTGTTCGTCGATGGCCTGGCGGGCGGCCTGGGTCAGCGTGTCGGCGGCCGCCGCGGCCTCGCGCTGCCTCTGCTCGGCTTCGGCGTGGGCGGCGGCGATGATCTGGCGGGCTTCGTGCTGGGCGGCCGTGATGGTTTTCTCGGCACTTCGGTGCGCCGCGGCCAGCACCTCCGCCCCAGCGGACGCATCCGGCGGGGCGACGGCGTTGGCGGCCAGGCGCTCGCGCAGCTGGGCGTTGTCTCCCCAGAGCAGACTGAGGGTGGTCTCCACACGGGACAGGAAGGCATCCACTTCGGCCAGGTCGTAGCCGCCGCGCAACCGCACCACGGTGAAGACCTGGTGGTGCACCGCGGCGGCGGTCAGCACGGCGAACTGGCTGGACATGACCGCCTGAAGCGATGGTGAGGTGGCGCCGTCGAGGTCTGCGTGGCTGTGCGGAAGGTGAGGACCGTGGTCGTGTTCGTCGTGCTCGGCATGCATGGTGACTGTGAAACCTTTCGCCGTCGGCTCGTAGCCATGACTCGACAGGGCGGCGGGAGTGGTCCTGGCAACGCCGCCCAAGGACGCCTGTCGCCAGGACCACGGATCAGCCGCGGGAGCGCGGTAACGGTGTGACCGCCAGGCGGCAGGCCGGCATCACCGGCTAGTGCGAGGCGGCGTCGTGCTCGTCGTGGCAGTGCCCCGGGCCGCAGTCCAGGCCTTGGCCCTGCTCAGCCGCGTGGACATCGACGTCGGCGCACTCGGCGGCACAGTCGTCGGCGCCGTGCGTGGCGTCCTCGGTGCAGGCGGCGTCGTCATGGTGGTGGTGCGGGTGGACGTGTGGTTCGGTCATCGTCGTTCCTCTCGCGACAGACGCCTTCAGGGCGCTTTGGGGGCAGGTGAGCCGGAGGAAGAGGTGGTTGAAGTGCTACTTGGTGGAGCGCCGGCTGACGGTGGTGCTCTTGCGCAGATAGCCGTTCCAGGCCCAGCCGCGCACCCCGGCGGGGGTGGTGACTCGCAGCCAGCCGCGCTTGCCGGCGCATGTCCCGGCGATGGCGGGGTCGCCGGCCTTCAGCGCGGCGATCGGGCGATAGCGGAGCCCGGCGCCGGAGCGGACGTTGAGGTGGCTGATGCGGCGCACCCCGGTCACGCTGTAGCGGCAGGCTCCTGCGGGGGTGCCCAGCCTGGCTGCGCCGCCGGTGCCCGTGGGCAGTTTGCGCAGGTGGTGCCCTGATGCCCAGCCTCGGATCCCGGCCGGGGTCGTGACGTGCAGCCAGCCGCCCTTACCGGCGCAGGATCCGGCGATGGCACGATCACCGGAGCGGAGCTGCCCGAGGACGCGCGCGTTCCGCCGGGGTGCGGAGCGGACGGTGATCGATTCGCCGGGCGCCAGATGGTTGAGCTCGTAGCGGCACGATCCGGCCGTGACCGGCGGGGTGAGACGGGGGGAGGCGGCCTGGGCCGGCAGCCCAGTCAGCGCCAGGCATCCAGCGGTTACGGCCATCATCGCGGTGGCGGTGGCGGTGTGGACACTTCTCATTGTGTGAGCCCTTCCTGTGCGCGTGGCTGTACGGGGTTGCGGGAACCTGGTACAGCACAGGCCGGACCCTGACCGTCCAGCCTGCAACTTCTACGCAATGTAGTTGACTCATTACAGTGTGTTTAAACATCTGATCAGATATTCATGAGTAGAAATCCTGTCGGCGCGATCTCCCCGCGGGCCTTGACCCGGCGCGCCACGACAGGGAGCATCTGTATATATGAACATCCCATCAGGTGTTGATGCCGAACGTCTCGAGGCGATCCGCTGTGTCCTGCCCTCATCGACGATCGCGCAGGATGCGGGGCACCTGCTGGCACTACTGGCCGATCCCGGCCGGATCCGGTTGCCGGCGGCGCTCACCGCAGCCGGTGAGCTGTGCGTGCGAGACCTGGCCGCCGTCGTCGGGCGCAACACCTCGGCGGTCTCACATGCGCTGCGGATGTTGCGCGGCCATCGGATCGTACGGGCACGCCGCGCCGGACGGCTGGCTTACTACCGGCTGACCGACGCCCATGTACGCAACCTCCTGCAACTGGCCATCGCCCACGTCACCCATCCCCCGAGGAGCTCCGCAGATGTCTGAACATCACGAGCACGACCAGCCACACGACCACGGCCACGGGCATGGGCACGGTCATGGGCACGGGGTCAGCGCGGATGCCGATCGCCGGTATCTGG
>NZ_JBSFNK010000077.1:0-26809 GCF_053587055.1 Nonomuraea sp. NPDC003707
CGACTTCCTCGGGTTCCACATCATCTGGCGCCGCAAGCGAGGAACGAACAAGTGGCACGTCTACACGTTCATCGCCGACAAGCCGGTCCAGGCGCCCGGACTCGACCCAACACGGTCTCCTGGCTGGCCGGCTGCCGTCGCCTACATCGGCGCTACGAACGCCAGGCCGACCACTTCGCGTCCTTCGTCGCCATCGCCGCAGCCCTCATTTGCTACCGCCCACTCACCAAATGAGACGTCGTCTTAAGCCTTCATCAGCAGGCCCTAAATTCGAGACCCGCCGCGGCGACCTTGCCTGCGCCAGTACTTCTGGGACCCCGCTGACGGCCACCGCAGCGGAGGTGACGGCGGCGAGAGCGTTGTCCAGCCCGACCCGGTTCTCAGAACGTGCCGTGCACCGGCTCGCCACCGGCGATCACGGTCGTGACGTGCAAGGTCTCGTCGAGGATCACCAGGTCAGCGTCCTTGCCCGGATGGATCGCGCCGGTCCGGTCGGCGATGCCGAGCAGACGGGCGGGTGTGGTCGAGGCTGCGGTCGCGACGTCGACGATCGGGATCCCGACCTGACGTACGGCATGCCGCACGGTCGCGTCCATGGTCAGTGTGGAACCGGCCAGCGTGCCGTCGGCCAGCTTCACCGTGCCCTCCTCCGCGAACACCGGCACGGGGCCGAGATGATAGGTACCGCTGGTCATCCCGGCCGCTGGCGTGGCGTCGGTGACGAACGCGACACGGTCGGCGCCCGCCGCCGCAATGGCCCCCCTGATCGCCTCGTCGTGGACGTGCACCCCGTCATTGATCAGCTCGCAGGTGACGCTCTCGTCGGCGAGCGCCGCGCCCGCGGGACCGGGGTCACGGTGGTGAAACGTCCGCATCGCGTTGAACAGGTGGGTGGCAAGCCGCGCTCCGCTCGCGAACGCCTCGCGGGCCTGCCGGAAGTCCGCCTCAGTGTGTCCGACCGCCGCGATCACCCCGGCCGAGGTGATCTCCCGCAGCAGATCCATGCCGCCCGGCAGTTCGGGAGCGAGGGTGACGACGCGCACCGTGCCGTCCCCGGCCGCCAGCAGGTGCCGCAGTGCCGCACGGTCGGGGGCGAGGAGATATTCGCTGTGGTGCGCTCCCTTCTTGGCCGGGTTGAGGAACGGTCCTTCCAGGTGCACGCCCACGATCCGCCCACGGGCGGTGTCGCCTGACCGGATGATGCCCGCGATCGCGGCCACGGAGGCCGCCATCCGGTCGATCTGATCGGTCACCAGGCTGGCCAGGGTGGTCGTGGTGCCGTGACGGCGGTGGAAGGCCACCGCGGTGAGGATCTCCTCGGAGTCGTCAGTGGTGATCTGCGCGCCGCCCCCGCCGTGCATGTGCAGGTCGATGAACCCCGGCAAAACGAACCGGGCGCCGAGGTCGTGCACAGGGCCGTCCAGCGCGGAGGGCGGGTCGCCTCGCCCCACGCCGGCGATCATGGCGCCGTCGATCGCTACCCAGCCCGCGTCGAGGACCGCGCGTGGAGTGACGACCCGTGCGTTCGCCAGGACTAGCACGGCCGTGCCTTCGCCGACCCGACTCCAGCACAGGACACGGCGTCCGCGTGGAGGGGGTTGATGAACCCCACAGTGATGAACGTGTTGGCGTCGGGGTTGCCGGGGATGCGGCGGTTCGAGAAGGGGGATCTGCTGTTGTCGAGCACGGCAACGGTGCGGGCGTCGAGGATCACGCGTAGGGGCTGCTCTGCCCGACGCCGGCCGCGGCGGGGCCGTCCAGGTGGGCGAGTGCGGCGCGGACGTTGCCGCCGACGTGGCCGAGCGCGGCCCGCGCGGTCGCCGGGTCGGTCGTGCCGAGCAGTGCTACCAGAGCCACCTTCACCTCGCCCCCCGCCTCGGCCAGGGCGGTGCGGCAGTCCGCCTCGGGCAAGTCGGTGGCCTGTACAAGGATGGAGATGAGCCGGCCGCGCAGTTTGCCGTTGAGGGGCAGCATGTCGACCATGAAGTTCGAGTAGGTGCGGCCCAGGCCGACCATGATGGCGGTGGAGAATGCGTTGAGAGCCATCTTCTGCGCGGTGGCGGCTTTCATGCGGGTCGAACCGGCGATGGCTTCCGGGCCGGTGTCAATGCCGGCGTGCACGTCGGCCAGCGGCGCCAAAGGAGCGGCCGGATTAGCGCTGATCAGCACGGTGGCCGCGCCGGCCTCTCGGGCGGACCGCAACGCTCCCTCGACGTAGGGGGTATGTCCGGAGGCGGCCAGCCCGACCACGAGATCCCGGCTCTGTACGATTTCGGTGATCGCCCGTGAGCCAGCTTCGTGATCGTCCTCGACGTCCTCCAGCGCCGCGCCCATGGCCGAGAGCCCACCGGCGAGGTGGGCGACTATCTGGTCCGGCTCGATGGCATAGGTCGGCACAAGTTCGGCGCGGTCGACGAAGCCGATCCGTCCTGACGCACCCGCGCCGGCGTAGTGGATGCGCCCGCCCGCTCGCAGCGCGGTGAGTCCCATGTCGACGGCTCGCGCCAACTCTGGCAGGACGGCGGCGACGGCGCGAGGCACCTCATAGTCCTCGTGGTTGATCATCTGGAGGACCTCGATCGTGCTGACCTGATCGATCGCGACGGTACGGGGGTTACGCTCCTCGCTGGGCGCGGTGAAGCGGGAGAAATCTTGCGGTGAAGGCGGTTTGGTCTGCATGGCACCGACCATGCAGGAGGACTCCCATCAATGTCAATATTTCACGCGAGATTCGATAAATGCGTTACAATTTGTCGAAACCGGCTCGCGAGGTGCGGACCGTATCCTGCCCGGTGCGTCGTCTCGTAGCGTTATGGCATGACATCCCGCCAACTGGCCGAGCCCGACCCGGGCGCAAACTCCGCCCCAATGTTGGTCCGCCTTCGTGGCCTGCGACCATCGCTGTCCCCCTCGGAGGATCGTGTTGCCCAGCAGATCGTCACCGATCCGCGCGGCGTCTCAGCAATGACGATCTCGGAGCTGGCCGCTGCGGCGTCGACCTCGGTGACCACCGTGCTACGTTTGACCAAGCGCGTTGGCCTGTCCGGATACCCCCAGCTTCGGCTCGCGCTGGCCGAGGAGGCTGCGCAACCGCGCACTATGCGGGCCACGCAGACCGACATCGACCCCACGGACACCGTGGACGACGTGGTGCGCAAGATCGCCCTGGCCGATGCGAGCGCGGTGGAGGAGACCGCGCAGCAGCTTGACCGGAAGGCCCTGGCCGAGGCGGCAAAGATCATTGCGCGTTCGGTACGGATCGACATCTACGGTGCCGGAGCCAGCGCCGTGGTCGCCACCGATCTGCATCAAAAGCTGCACCGCATCGGCTGCCTCGCGTTCTTGTGGAGCGACGCGCATGCGGCCCTGTCCAGCGCGGCGTTGCTCGGCCCTCGGGACGTCGCGATCGCCGTCTCGCACAGCGGCAAGACTCGGGAGACGATCGAGTCGATCACCCGGGCCAAGACCAACGGCGCGCACACCATCGCTATCACGAACTTCTCCATGTCGCCGCTGGCTCAGATCGCCGATGTGGTACTCACCACGGCCGCCCGTGAGACCGTCATGCGCTCGGGCGCCAAGGCCAGCCGGATCGCCGCCCTCACGGTCGTCGACTGCCTCTATGTGGTCGTCGCCCAACAGAGTCCGAGCAAGGCACGCAAGGCGGTCAGATCCACCCGGGAGGCGCTGGCCACACATCAAGTAGAAAATTAACGCCGTTGACGCGCTTACCGTGACTAGTTAACATCGCCCGGCATGGTAACCAAACGTGTGCGCCAGATCAGCGCGAGCACAACTGCATGGCAGCGCCTTGCCGCCGCCCTCGTCGTGGTCTCGACCGCGGTGCCCCTGTCCGGCTGCGCGCCGTCCGGCGTGTCCGGCGACTCCAGCGAAGGTGGGAACAGGCTCACCCTGTCCGTGTGGTCATGGCGCACAGAGGACATCGCGGCCTACAACGCGATCTTCGATGTCTACGAAAAGGAGCACCCCGGCGTCACCATCGACTTCAAAGCCTTCAAGAACACCGAGTACAACCAGGTGCTTACCACCGGGCTGGCCGGATCGAGCGGCCCCGACGTGGCGCAGGTCCGCTCCTACGGGCAGCTCCAGCCGACCGTCGCGGCGGGCAGTCTGATCCCGCTGGACGGTGTGGTGGACCTTGGCGGCTGGGACGCCAGCGTGGTCGACAGCGCCAAGGGCAAGCAGGACGGCAAGCTCTACGGCGTCCCGCTGGCCCGGCAAACCCTCCAGATGTACTACAACACCGAAATCTTCGCGGCCAAAGGGCTGACCCCACCGACCACATGGGCCGAGTTCCTCGCCGTCAACGCCCGGCTCAAGAAGCAGGGCGTGATCCCCATGGCCGTGGGGGCAAAGGACGCGTTCGTCCTCCCAATCGTGCATCAGGTGCTTGCCGCCCCCCGGTTCGGCGGCGCGTCTTTTGAGAAGGCAGTCCTGGCGGGGAAGAAGAACTTCAACGATCCGGACTGGGTGGCTTCGGTGGACCTCCTGAGCGAGCTCAAGGATTGCCTGCCGGCGGACGCGATCGGCGTGGCGTACACCGACGCCCAGGTGCTCTTCACCTCGGGCAAAGCCGCCATGTTCCCCGGTGGCTCCTTCGAACTGGGCTTCTTCCAGAAGCAGAACCCCGCGCTGAAGCTCGGAGTCTTCGAAGTGCCCGCACCGCCCGGCTCGCCGCTGGCCACGCCGACAACCAGCGGGTATGCCGATGGTGCTTTCGGTGTGTCGGCGCGCAGCGACGCTCCAGAGGCCGCCAAGGATCTAGTGCGGTGGATGTCCAGCAAGGCGTTCGGGCAGCTTGTCGCCGACCGGGTCAAGCAGCTCTCGGCCGTGCCGGGAGTGGTCTACTCCGACCCGCTGCTGCGGCAGATGGCCGACAACTATGCCCGCAACCCCAGCCCGTACCTACTGCTGGTCGACTTCCGCTACGGCACACCGTCCGGCACGGACCTGCTTGGCACGGGCATCCAGGAGATACTGCTCGGCAAGAAGAACGCCTCCGAGGTCGGCGCCGCGCTGCAGACCGGTGTCGCCCAGTGGTTCACCCCCACAGGACGGTGAACATGTCACGGCGGACCGCACTCTTCTTCGTGATTCCCGCGCTAGTGCTCTTCGGCGTGTTCGTGCTCTATCCGATGGTTTCCGCGCTCAGCTATTCCCTGTTCAGTTGGCAGGGGACCAGGCGCGAGGCGTTCGTAGGGCTGGACAACTTCGTTGCCCTGTTCACCGAGGAACCATTTGCCACCCAGCTCCCCAGAGCGTTCGGGCACAACCTCGCCTTCTTCCTGGGTACCATGATCATCCAGAACATGCTTGGGCTGGGAATCGCGGTGCTGCTGCATCACCGCGCGCGGACACGACAGCTGTTGCAGACGCTCTACGCAATGCCCTACCTGGTCAGTCCGATCGTCATCGGGTACCTGTGGACGCTGCTGCTCTCACCGACCTTCGGCCCGGTCAACGCCCTGCTGCGCCGGATCGGCCTGAATTTCCTGGACGTGCCCTGGCTGGGTGATCCGCGCACGGCGCTGTGGGTGGTCGTGGTGGTGAGCGCCTGGCAGTGGGTGGGGTTCCCGGTTCTGCTCTACGGCGCGGCACTCGGGGGCCTGCCCCACGAACTGTCGGAGGCGGCACGCATGGACGGCGCCGACCACTGGCAGATCTTCCGGCGCATCACACTGCCGCTGCTGGTGCCGGCCATCGGCACGGTGAGCGTGCTGACGTTTATCTTCGCGATGGAAGCCTTCGCGTTGCCGTACGCGCTCGGCGGCTCGACCGGGAACCCGGCGGGCGCGACCGACTTCGTGTCGCTGTTGTTCTACCGCACCGCGTTCGAAAGTGGCTCGACCAACGCCATCGGGACCTCGTCCGCGATCGCGGCGGTGCTGTTCGCGATGGTGTTCGGGGGAGCAATTCTGGCCACTCGCGTACTACGCCGAGCCGACAGGGTGCTCGGATGACCGTCCGCAACGCCCCCAGCACAGCACGCGTCACCGCTCACGTTCTCACGCACGCCCGTCCACGCGCCCCACGCCCGGTCGGCGGTGCCCTGGGCTCGGCCGCCTTGTGGGGCTACGCCCTCGCGTCGCTGGTCCCGTTGCTGCTCATGGTCGCGAACTCACTGCGCAGCACCGCCAGCCTCTACACCGAACCCCTCAGAGTGCCGTGGCCACTCCAGGTGGACAGCTATCATCGCGCCTGGACCGCCGGCCACTTCGGCGACTACTTCGTGAACTCCTTACTGGTCACCGCCGGCGCAGTGGCGCTGTCCACCGCCGTGGCGACGATGGCGGCGTACGCCTTGGCACGCGCCCGTTCGCGTCTGTTCACTACCCTGGAGGCGGTGTTCGTCAGCGGCATCATGCTCCCTATCCACCTTGCCGTCCTACCGATCTTCTATCTGCTGGACGGCATCGGGCTGGTGGACACACGGCTAGGACTGACCCTGGTGTATGCCGCCGCCGGGGTGCCGTTCTCGATCTTCGTGCTAACCGTGTTCTTCCGGCAACTTCCACCCGAACTGGAAGAGGCCGGCCGAATTGACGGGACGAACAGCTGGCAAATGTTCACGAGGATCATGCTGCCGCTGGTCCGGCCAGCGCTGGCCACTGTGGTGATCTTCCGCTTCGTGCCGATTTGGAATGATTTCCTGTTCCCGCTGGTAATCCTCCGAACTCGGGAAAGGTACACGGTGCCGGTCGGGCTCACCGCCTTCTTTGGCGAGCACGCCACGGACTGGTCGTCACTGTTCGCCGGACTGGTCATCACCACCCTGCCGTTGATCATTCTCTTCCTCATCGCCACCAAGCAGATCGTCGCCGGCCTCACTGCCGGCATGGGGAAGTAACCGGGCTCAGCCCTCGCCACTCCCCGCCGACCGAACCAGGTTGGCATGCACGGCAGGGTCGAGCTGGCCAAGGTGACGCAACGCCAGTATGGCGGCTCCGACGGCCGGATCCTTTGCCAGGATCGGCTCGGCTCCGCCGATCCTGGCCAGTTCGGCCCGAACCCGCCGCCCGGTAGGGTTGTCGGCAAGCAGCACCGAACCTCCGACAAGGTGCGCACACCCGGCAGGTGCCACTCGCAACAACGGCGCCACCGTGTCCAGCAGCTCGCGCACCGCATCGTCCACAATGGACGCAGCCGCGTCGTCCCAGCTCGCGAGCCGGGCGACGATCGGCGCCAACCTGCCCAACCGTGCCGGAGCGCCCTCGTGCGCCCAGGCGACCAGTTCCTGGCGCACATCCCCGCCGCTGTCAAACCCTAGTTCGCGACTGATCGCCTCGGTGAGCGCAGTCGGGGGCCTGCGCTCGTCGAGCGCTTCCAGCACCGCCTTGACCGCACGCCGTCCCTGCCACACTGCCGAGCCGGCATCACCAACCAACCACCCCAGCCCGTCGGACCGGCGCACCATGCGCCCAGCGGAGAACAGCGCGCCCACAGCTCCGGTACCCGCGAGCAGAATGACGCCCTCCGGAGCCGGTGCAGCCGACGCGTATGCCGACTCGATGTCGGTGACCAGCACCGGCTTGACACTCACCCGCGCCGCCGACAGTGCGCTTTGAAGCATCGTCAGCACCCGGTTGCGCAGCCCTGGCCCGGCTGCCGCGGCACCCACCGTCACCGCCCCGACGAGTGCCGGGTCAAAATCGCCCAGCGCCCCGCGCACCGCGGTGAGAATCGCGCCGCGGGGGTCGGCCGAGGACAGCACGCTGGCGCCATCGCCATTGCCGCGCCCGGCGACCTTGCCCGCGGTGTCCATCATGACGCAGCGGCTGGAACTGCCACCGACGTCGATCCCGAGCACCGTTACCGGATTCCGCAGCATAACCATACGTAACAATGTAACATATTTTGCTGTAGATACGTTAAAAATTGCCATTTCGGGCGCGCTTGAGCCCGTCGCCAACCCGCCGACCGACCTGCTCGATCTGCCCACCCTGGCCGAGGTTTTGGGTGCGGTGCCCGACCCGCGCAGCCGCCGGGGACGCCGCTACCGGCTCGGCCCGCTGCTGGCGTTATCCCTGCTCGCCGTGCTCGGCGGAGCAACCTCCCTGGCGAAGATCGCCCGGTTCATCGCCGGATATGACCCAGAGCTGCGCGCCCGAGCTGGCTGGGCCCGGCACGGTACGGCTGGCCGCCAACACCTTGGGACGGCTGCCCACCCGCCTGGACGGCGACACCTTCGACGCCGCGACCGGCGGCTATCTGGCCGCACTCACTGCCTGCACCCCGCCCGCCACCACGAGCAGTCCACCCATGGACCGGACCGAGCTCACCGGCCTGGCCGTGGACGGCAAGACCCTGCGCGGCAGGCGCCCCGCCGACACCACGGTCCACCTGCTGGCAGTCACTCGCCATGACACCCAGACCGTCATGGCCCAGCGGTAGGTCGAGGCCAAGAGCAACGAGATTCCCGCGTTCACTCCCGCTGTCCGGGCACGATCCCGGCGCCGTCGTAGCCGCTGTCGGCGAGGGTGGACAGGCCAGCTGCGGCTGATGATCTGCTCGGCGCAGCGGTCGATGGGGAGCGCCCGTGCCCGTTGGCCGAATGCCTTCGGCCTCCGGGGAGGCCGGTCAGGATCCGTGCCATCTGTTGATGATCTCATCACTGTATGAGTGAGCCGGTACGCGTCTCCTCTACCAGCTGTCTTGACTCCCGCAGGGAAGAGCCAAGGGGCTTGGACGCAGTGTCCAGAGATTCGTAAAATGTGTCAAGACTTGAATTCTATCTCATTGGACTTCTAGTCTGAGTCATGAACGGGGCCAATGGCGTGTGAAGGCCAGCGATGGGAGAACGCGCGTGGCGGATCAGGAGCAAAATGACAGTGGCGCCGACCTGTTGCTCGGCGCGTTGCGGCAAGTCATTGACGGGCTGGTCGCCACGTTCGGCCCTCACTGCGAGATCGTCCTGCACGATTACCGGAAACTGGAGACCAGCGTCGTGGCGATCGCCGGTTCCGTGACCTCTCGCAAGGTCGGCGGGGCAATGAGCGAGATCGGCCTGGAACTGCTCTCTCAGGGCGACGCCGCCCAGGACAAGGTGAACTACATCACGCGCACCGCCGATGGGCGCACCATCAAGTCCTCGACGATGCTGCTGCGCGACGCAGCCGGGCACGTGTTCGGCGCATTTTGCGTGAACCTCGACATCACCGAGCTGCGACTTGCCGTCACCTCGCTGACCGCAATCATTGGCGACACCGCCAATCCAGCACCAACGACCACGTTGTTCTCCGATGATATCCGCGACGTGATCACTGCGGTGATCACGCAGGAAGAACAACGTCTCGGCAAGCGGCTGTCCTATGACACGCGTCAGGGGCGGCTGGAGGTCATGAAAGCTCTGGACGTGCGCGGGATCTTTCACGTTCCCCGCGCGGTGAACGTCGTTGGACAGCACCTCGGCGTGTCCCGTGCCACCGTCTACGCCGACCTGAACACGATCCGAGGCTTCCCCGCCGAGAACGACAACACCTAACCGATACGACGTGCCGCGCAATTGACCTCGTTCGCTCGCCACCCGGCGAAGGCGGGCAGAGGCTTCGGCCGGCCCCCTGCCGGCACGGAGACACCACCCTCCACCCAGGAAAGGAAGAAACATGCCCATGCTTGACATCATTCTGGCAGCAGAGGATCTGCTGCTCTCGACCGAGTCGGTCAACGCCCCGCAGGAACGCGGCGAAATCGAAACGCGCGACTGGTCCTTTGACTGGCCGATCATCTGACGATCTCATCCCGCGACCATGAACGTTCTCGCTGATCTGGTCGCCCCACACGACGCCGAGGAGTTCCTCGGCGTCGTGTGGGGGCGCACAATGGCACACTTCCCTGGGGAGCCGGGTCGGTTCGGGCAGCTGCTGCACTGGGATCACCTGAATGAGATCCTGGCGCATCACTGCCTTGCTCCACCCCGGCTCAGGCTGGCACGCGCGGGACAGCTGATCCCCGAGGAGGAATACGGGCTACCTCCCGACGCGGGGCGGCCGCAGTTCCGGATCCGGCACCAGCATCTGGCAAAGCTGCTCAGAGGCGGTGCCACGCTGGTGATGGACGCGATCGACGAACTGCACGCTCCGATCCAGCAGATGGCCGCCGATCTCGAACGAACTCTCCACGAGCGGGTGCAAGTCAACTGTTATGCCAGCTTCGGCCCGCAGCCTGGGTTCCACACCCATTGGGACGATCACGAAGTCCTGGTCCTCCAAGTCCATGGGCGCAAACGTTGGCGAATCTTCGGCCCCACCCGCCCGCACCCCACACGCCGCGACGAGGAACGCCCGCCGGAACCGGAAGGCGCGCCCCACGCGGACCTCATCCTCAACGATGGGGACGTGCTCCATGTCCCGCGCGGTTGGTGGCACGATGCCACCGCCATCGACGGGCCGAGTCTGCACTTGACGTTCGGCGTCTCCCCGGCCACTGGAGCAGACCTGCTGGCGTGGGCCATCGACCGGCTGCGCCGACATGTCCTCGTCCGCCAGAACCTGCCGGCACACGACGACATCGACGCCCAGCACCAGCACGTCAAGGCGCTGCTCGACCTGCTCGTCTCAGATCTAAGCCCATTGGCGCTGGAAGCGTTCCGTACGAGCCGGGACACGCAAGCACCCGCGCGCAGCCATCCCTCCCTTCCCTGGGCAGCCATGGACGCCGAGCTACCGGACGATGTCGATTTCCGGCTGCGACTGCTGACCCCCCGCGCCCGCCTGGACGGCCACGGAGACACCGTCCGCCTCATCGCGGACGGACAGATTCACACCTTCGCCGGCCCGGCGCGACCGATCCTGCGTCGGTTGATCGACGGGACAACCCATTCGCTGAGCGAGCTCACGGTCCTGCCGGGCAACAAGCTCAGCCCACAAACCGTCCGCACTCTATGCACCACCCTCGTACGGCTCGGGCTGGCCGCAGTCGGTCCACCGACCGGGTAACCCGGAGGACACCGCTGACATGATGAACTCCTTGATAGGAATCACCCTGGTTTCGCTGGGAATAGCCCTCACTCCGGGCCCGAACATGATCTACCTGGTCTCACGCTCGATCACCCAGGGCCGTCGCGCCGGCCTCATCTCCCTCACTGGTGTCATCTTCGGCCTGATCGTCTATCTGACGGCGACCTGTCTCGGGCTGACGGCTGTCTTCGCGTACGTGCCGACCGCGTACACGGCGCTCAAGTTGGCCGGCGCCGCCTACCTGTTCTGGCTGGCCTGGAACACCGTCAAGCCCGGCGGCACCTCGGCTTTCCAGCCACGCCGCATCCCGGTGGAACGAGGGCGCAGACTGTTCGCGATGGGCCTGCTGACCTGCCTGCTCAACCCTAAGGTCGCCATCCTGTACCTGTCGCTGCTCCCACAGTTCATCGACCCCTCCATGGGCAACTTGCTGCTGCAGAGCCTGGCGCTCGGCTCGACTCAGATCGTCGTCGCCACGACGGTTAACGCGCTGATCGCAGTCTCGGCCGGAGCCCTGGCGGCGTTCCTAGCCGCCCACCCCCTGTGGGTACGCATTCAGCGGTACGCCATGGGCGTGGCGCTCGGCGGCTTCGCAATCCACATGGCCACCGACCATTCGAAGGTCCTGGTGGACGCCTGAGTTCGAATATCGATAGCCCGGCCCGACAAGGCGGAAGATACCGGTGGCCACCAACTCCCCATGGGCCGGGCGCCTCATGGCGCACTGGAATCCGGTCGGCCGCTTGGAGGCACATGGTGCTGTGCGGGCGCCTCTAACGGCGTCGAAGCGATCTTGGCAGATCACCTCGACGCCGGGATGAGGGCTCAGCCAGTCGGGCAGGCGGACGTAGGAGCTGATGATTTAGCTTGTTCGTTTGAGCTCTGTTCTTCGCTCGGTGGGTGCGCTTCCGGGCGGAGCAGGCTTAGCTCGACTCGTGTGGCAGTGATCTCCAGAGTTCCTGCTGTTTCAGGAGTTTCTTCGCTGCGTGCTGGGTTTGTTGGGCGGCGGCGGTCTGAGCTGTGGCGATCTTGTGAAGTTGGTCGGAGAACAGCTCGGCCTCGTCGGCCGTCACCCAGTGGAGCGTGTGTGAGATCCACTGGTCGGACCATGCGCTCAACCCGGTGTTGATGACGAACTGCACGGGGTCGGCCAGGTCCGGGGCGTTGGGGCCGAGTCCTGCGAGGCCTCGGATTCGACCTCGTGGCGTGGGCGTTCGACCAGGGGAAGCAGCCAGATGGAGGCTTTGTCGAGCGGCACCGCAAAGTGGTTGGGCGGCGCGTCGTAGGCCACTGCCCATCGGAGATGACCAGCCAAGTCTCCCCTGGCTTGATCTCCAGGATCTTGCGCGTCTCGACCATCATGCTCAGAAGTATCCAGCACATGGCCGTGTAAGCAGATTGTGGCTTATTCGTCACGATGTGTCTGCACGGCAAAGGGCGGCCATCGTCTCATCTTCGGACTGTCGAAGGACCGAGGAAGGAGGCGGTGGCCACGATGTCCACCTTGGCACGTGTGACGGCTACGCGAACGGAAACGAACGCTCCCGGTCTGGGCCAGGGCGCCGTGGCGGTACTCGCGGCGTTCCGGCACGAGCTCTACGGCTGCCTGACCGCGTGTGCGGACGAGCTGACCGAGGCGGTGTTGTGCACCGGGGGACCGGTCAAGACGCTGGTGGATCTGGCGTTGGCGCCCGAGCATCGGCGCTGGCACGGCGCCCTCTACGACGGGCTGAACCGGCCAGATCGAGATCGCCCGGCTGCGCCTGGCGCTGGCGAGGTTACCGCTCCCGCGGGCGGCCGACGGCCGGATCGTACTCGCAGCCGACGTGTCACCATGGTTGCGGCCTGATGCAGTCACCAGCCCGGGCCGCTGCTTCTGCCACACCTACGGCCGCAGCGAGAAGACCGAGCATCAGATGATCCCCGGCTGGCCCTGCTCCATCGTCGCCGCCTTGGAGACCGGCCGCACCTCCTGGACCGCGCTGCTGGACGCGATTCGGCTGGAGCCAGGCGCCGACCTGGCACCAGTCAAACTGCGCCAGGTTGTCGAGCGCCTGATCGAGGTGGGCCAGCACACCGCCGACGACCCCTCCATTCTCATCGTAGTGGACGCCGGCTACGACGTTCCTCGCCTGGCGTTCCTGCTGGCCGACCTGCCGGTGGAGCTCCTGGGCCGGATGCGCTCGGATCGGGTGCTGCGCCGCCCGGCCCCCTCTCGCGAGGAGTTCGACCGGGCCCACCCCTGCGGCGGTCGTTACCCCAAGCGCGGCGCCGAGTTCGACTTCGGCCGACCCGAGACCTGGGGCGATCCCGACCAAAAACCGTCACCGTGACCACCCGGTACGGCACCGCGACCGCCATGGCGTGGGACCGGCTGCACCCGATGTGGACCCACCGGGCCACCTGGCAGGACTCCCCGGGCGACCTGCCCCTCATCGCGGGCACCGTTCTCCGACTGCAGGTCGCCCCACCTTCCCTCGGGCAGTGATCCTAAGCCGCTGTGGTGGTCGGGCGTCGGCGCCACCGGGCACGATGTCGATCGGCTCTGGCAAACCTTCCTGCGCCGGTTCGACCTGGAGCACACCTTCCGGCTGCTCAAGACCACCCTGGGGTGGGCCACGCAGACCCTACTTTCAATCCGGTCCTGGTCGTGGTCAACGCGGAGGACGGACGTCGGAAACCTGTTTGTCCTGTGGTGCGCAAACGGACATCAACTTGGAATTCCATTGCATTTTTGCAATATTTATCTAACACTGGGTGGCCAGGGCCACACACGTGCCAGCCACACCGAGCGTTCCCCTGCAGGGCCGCAGCCTGCAGCCTGCTCCGTGACGGTCGTTCGAGCCCCCACCACTCGCACCGGCTGGTGCGTCACACCGCCCGTCTGGAGCTGCTGCATGAAGAATCTGATGAGCCGACTCATCGTTGGCGCCCTTGTCCTGGGGGTCGGAGCAGGACTGGTCTTGCACTACCAGTTCGCCTCAAACCGCGAGGAGATCGTGGTGGTCTTGGAGACCCTGACGCACCTCTTCCTCAATCTGATCAAGATGGTGATCGCCCCGCTTATCTTCGCGACGATCGTCAGTGGCATCGCCGGCATGGCAAAGGCCAAGGGCCTCGGGTCCCTGTTCGCCCGCTCGATGGTGTGGTTCGTCTCTGCGTCCCTCCTCATCGGCGCCTACGGATTTCTCGCAGCGCATGCGATGGGCGTGGGGAACGGGCTGGACCTGGCCCCGACAGCAGGGGGGCCCGGGATCGAGACCGAGCCGGTCACGCCGGCCACGTTTGTCGAGGGACTCGTCCCACAGAGCTTCATCGAGGCGTTGGCCTCCAACAAGCCGATCCAGATCCTTGTGTTCTCGATGTTCTTCGGGCTTGCCTTGCTAGCCATCAAGTCCGCCAACGGCGACTCCCGCCTGGCGGACGCGATCGACGAACTCACCAACGTAATGCTCAAGGTCACCAGGTACGTGATGACGCTCGCACCGATCGGCGTCTTCACCGCCGTTGCCGCAGCAATCACCGCGGAGGGTGTCGGCGCCTTCGCCACGTACGGATCGCTGATCGTCAGTTTCTACACCGCACTGGCAGGCCTGTGGGCCGCCCTGATCGCCGTGGGAGCCCTGTTCCTCGGCCGCGGAATCCTCCGGCTGATCAACGTGGTGCGCGAGCCCATGTTCATCGCGTTCTCTACGGCGAGCACGGAGGCCGCGTTCCCTAAGATGATCAGCTCGCTGACTTCCTACGGCGTCGATCGGCGGACAACCGGCCTGATCCTCCCTCTGGGCTACGCGTTCAACATCGACGGTTCGATGATGTACATGACGTTCTCATCGGTGTTCCTGGTCAACGCCTACGACATCGATATGCCCATCGCCCAGCAGATCCTGATGTGCCTCATCCTGCTGGTGAGCAGCAAGGGCATGGCTGGCGTGCCGCGCGGCGCACTCGTGATCATCGCCGCGGTCGTTCCCGGCTTCGGCGTCCCTGCAACCGGCGTCGCGCTGCTGCTGGTGATCGACCAACTGCTCGACATGGGCCGGACCGCGACGAACATCCTCGGCAACGCCGTGGCCGTCGCCGTCCTCGGCCGCAACGCTGGCGATACCGCGACCCACAAAACACCACGAGCCGACGGCGCTCCCACGACAGCCACCGACCTGGTGCGCTGACCCAGCTGCCCAGGCCACGTGCCTCAACCACTCATCTGGCGGTTCCCCGCCGGGGGAACCACCCGCCGAAGGGTTTCAACAGCTTCATGAACGACACCACCAGCACCCTGATCAACACCCCGGTCCTCTACGACAGGTCCTTCCAGCCTTACCCGGTCACTGACCGACGCTGGCACGGTGAGGACGGGACGCCTCTCACGCTCAGCGCGGTGCCTGGGCTCACACCCGGCCAGATCGACACGAGCGAACGCACCCTTTGGCGCTACCAGGCTGCGATCCCAGTCTCCCCTCGACACCGGGTGAGTCTCGGAGAGGGCTTCACCCCCATGCTGCCGCTGGACTGGAACGGAGTGCGTGTTCACTTCAAGCTCGAGTGGTTCAACCCCACCTCCAGCTTCAAAGACCGCGGCGTCACAGTAATGATCTCCCACCTGCGCGGGCAGGGAGTGACGCATGTCCTCGAGGACAGCTCCGGCAACGGCGGCTCCTCAGTCGCGGCCTACGCAGCTGCCGCCGGGATTCACGCCAAGATCATCGTCCCCGCAGCGACGTCGGCCGCCAAGATCCTCCAGGCACGCGCGTATGGCGCCCAGATCGAACTCGTCGGAGGTACTCGGGACCAGGTGTCGGAGGAGGCGATCCGTCAGTCCGAGCAAATCCCCTATGCCAGCCACAACTGGAACCCGTTCTTTCTGCAGGGCACCAAGACGATCGCCTACGAGATGTGGGAGTCGCTCGGGTTCAGGGCGCCTGACAACGTCGTGCTCGTAGCAGGCGCGGGCAGCAACATCCTCGGCTGTGACATCGCGTTCAGCGAGTTGCTCGAAGCGGGTCAGATTGACCGACGGCCCAAGCTTCTGGTCGGCCAACCAGAGCACTGGGCCACCATCGCGGACGTGGTGAACAGGATCGATCCGCAGAGCCGAGGACCGCGTGTGCCGACGATCGCGGAAGGAGCCTCCATCGCCAACCCGGTCCGGCTCCCGGAGACCGTCGAGGCGATCCGTCGCTCAGGTGGTGCGGCAGTGGCAGTCACCGAGGACCAGATCCGTACAGCCGTGCGCAAGCTCGCCTCGCGTGGTCTGTACGCCGAGCCGACCAGCAGCGTCGCTGCGGCGGCCCTCGACCACTTCCTGGCTGACGGCACCGTCGGCCCTGACGAGACCACCGTTGTCATCCTCACCGGTGCCGGACTCAAGTCCGCAGACAAGATGGCCAGTGTCTTCGACACAGACAGCAATCCAGACGAGGAGAGCCGCGCGTGAACCCTAATGACCCCGACGAGCACCTTCTGCTCGAAGCCGAGAAGATCGCGGTCGCGATCGGACGCATGTTCCCCGGCCTCTGTGAGGTAGTCCTCCACGATCTGCGCAAGCCAGAGCACGCGATCCGCGTGATCGAGAACAACCTGTCCGGACGCAAGGTGGGCGACTCCGCCACAGAGCTGGGGCTCCGCCGGGTCGCGGATCCGAACTACCCCAGCGTGATCCAAAACTACCCCAACCAGTTCCCGGACGGCCGTCCGGTTAAGAGCACCTCGATCGGGATCAAGAACGCTAAGGGCCGCTATGTCGCGGCACTCTGCCTGAACCTCGACGTGTCGAACCTCTCCCCCCTCACGCTCACCCTGGCCAACCTGGTGGCGACCGAGATCGAGCACCGAGGCGAGGCATTGGAGACCCTGCGAGACCGCACAGCGCGGGAGTTGCGTGACGTCATCGAGACGTTCGCCGCCGAACGAGCCGCCACCCCACGAGCACTCAGCCGTGCCGCCAAGAAAGACCTTGTCAGGCAGCTGCACCGTGACGGCTACTTCGACTCCAGGAGCTCCACCGAAACCATCGCAGACCTGCTCGGGGTCTCCCGGAGCACCGTCTACAACTACGCCAAGCAGTCCTGACCACCGGCCCCTGGCGCCAGCCATCACGACAAAGGAGCACGATGCCCAACCTCGCAACCACGGACACCACCGAGCGCTGCGACACCATACACCTGCGCAACAGCCCAGAACTGATCCAGCCGCTGGGCCACTACTCCCATGTCGCCATCCACGGAGGCCTCGCCTACGTGTCCGGCCAGCTGCCGGTGGACCAGCACGGCACTGTCCTGAGCGACCAGGCGTTCGACGTTCAGGCGCGCCAAGTCCTCCACAACCTCGACCGGTGCCTGATCGCTGCAGGCACCGACCGGTCCCGCCTCGTCTCGGTCACCGTCCACATCATCGACATCAGTCAATGGCCAGCGTTCGACGCCATCTACGCCGACTGGATCGGTCAGCACCGCCCCGCCCGCGCCGTCGCCGGCGCCAGCCAGCTCCACTACGGCGCCGCAGTCGAGGTCCAGGCCGCCGCGGCCCTCTCCTGAAAAGACCCGTCACTGGGCGAGGTGGGCAAGCAGAAGGACGGCGCCACACTGGTCTCCACACTCTCGCCGGCCCTCCCAACCCCGAGCTGGTCGACGCTGATCAGCGTCGTCGGGATGTGAACGCTGTGCTTGCTGCTCTGCGCTGGAGGGCGCTGCTGAAGGTCCTGTTCCCTCACGCTCGGCCGCCTCGAGGTCGGTCTTGGCCACGGCCAGGGCGACCGCGGCGTCGCCGGCTTCCTGCTGGACTGCCGACAGCTCGCCGCGCACCTCCCCGAACTCCTCGCGTACGTCCTTAGCTTGTTCTGTATCGTCCGGATTGTTGTAGTGCTGTGAGGGTGCGTCCGCGTTTGACGGTCTTGCCCACGTCGTAGCGGGGTGTGGGCCGACGGTTGGGGATGCCGGGCGGGCGTCCGGGGCCGGGCCTGGTGGGTTTGGGTGCACCGGCCGGCTGGGCGAGTGCGGGACGCAGGTTCCGAAACCCGCGCCGGACTTGGGCGGGCGTGAGCTGACCGGACGGGACGGCTTTCTCCCAGGGATGACGCAGGTCCTCGGTCAGGCGGCGCCCCAGGCGCAGCTGGGTGTGAGCGATGAGCAGCAGCCAGGTCCAGCGGTCGGCGGCCTGGGCGGCGCGCAGCTTGGGCCGGGTCCAGCCGAGAGTCTGCTTCCAGAAGCGGTAGGTGTGCTCCAGATCGAACCTACGCAGGAATGCCTGCCAGCACCGGTCCACGTCCGCGCCGGTGGCGCCGGTCCTGGAGGACCACAGCCAGACCGGCGGGGCGTCACGCCCGCCGGGCAGGTACTCGACCGTCAGCCGGATCAAAGTGCCCTCGATGATGGGCAGCTCGCCTTCGTGGTCGAGCCAGGCGGCGCGGTGGGTGAGCCGGGGGTGGAGCCGGTCCCAGGAGCTGGTCTCGGCCTTGCCGTAGTGGGTGGTGTCGGTGACCGTGGTCACCGCGGCCTCGGGCCAGGTGGCTGGGTCGGCCAGGGCGAACTCGCCGCCGTGTTTGGGCGGTCGTCCGTTGGTTCCCGGCAGTCGTGGTGGGGCGGGCAGGCGCAGCACCCGGTCCGAGCGGATGCGCCCGAGCAGTTCGACGGGCAGGTCGCGCAAGACGTAGGCCAGGCGGGTGATGTCGTAGCCGGCATCGGCCACGATCAGCATGTCCGGGTCGCCATTGCTCCATTGCCCTGCGGCGATCAGGCGTTCGACCACCCCTCGTAGTTGCGCGGCGGTGACGGCGGTGGCGTCGTCGGCCGGTCCCAGCCGCACCACATCCAGCGGAGCCGTCCACGAACTGCGGCCCAGCTCCAATGCCGCCACGAACGAATAGGGCCAGCCCGGGATGAACTGCGAGGCGCTCTTGGCCCGGCCATAGACATGACAGAACAACCGCTCGGCCGAGCAGGCGGCGTCCGAACGCAGCCACGGCGACACATCCACCGCCAGCACGATCCGCCCGTCCGGCCAGCGCGGCAACGGCAGCCCGGCCAGCATCTGCCGCAGCTGTTCCACGTCGATCCGGCCGTGGTTGAGCCCGCCGTACAAGGCGCCGTGTCCACGCCGATACTCCGGCGACAAGGACAGACCCACCGGCGAGTGCACCGGCCCTGGCTCACACAACAGCGCGTCGGTCAGCTCGAACAACGCATCGGCCCGCGCCTTGAGGCAGGCGTAGACGTCGTTCCGGAACCGGGACAGCGCCATCGTGGACTCGACACAGGGGGCATCGTTCAGCAGACTCACCCTCACGGCCTTGGAGTGATCAGCTGCGACTCGACACCGCACATGATCACTTCAAGGCCGTCTTGCTGTCCGCGAAACGATCAAACCTCCGCCCAGCACAACGATCCGGACGATAAAGAACAAGCTTACGTGCCTGACAAGATCATAACGCTCTGACCTGGGAGAAGAGGCCAAAGACCCAAGATAACGATTGCGGACGTGGATCCGGAGGCTCCTCCCTGCCAAAATGGATATAGGTAACAAACAGGGATGAAACTCTGTGCTGAGGGTGGGGAAGGAGACATCCCTTCGTGGGAGCAAGAAAGCCGGATCCGGAGATCCCTGATCCACAGGTACGCGAACGGGCCAGTGCCCGCCGTTACTCCGCCGCCACTGGTGGAGGGGTGTTATTCCGACCGTGCGCTATTCCTCGGGTTAGAGGGTCGCTCGCGGTGGCTCCGTGAGCAGTGCGGCCGCCCAGAGGAATACCTTGGGATCCCCGAGGCCTGAGTCGGTGAGCCATTGAGCGGCCCGGCGCGCGTCTTGCTCGTCCTGGATCAGCCCATTGGGGCCCGGCTGGATGCCGGTGGCTTGGTGAACGTCGGTAACGAGGTCCCCGATGCAGGTCCAGGTGTGCCAGCTTCCGGTGTCGAAGCCGACCAGTTCGAAACCCAACTGCCGTTCACCGGAGCCGGGGAACCGCTCTTGCCGGATCAGCCGCTCCGGGAGGCTGCCGTCCCAGCCGCCGTCGGCCATATCGGCCTGCAGCCCCGGGACATCAGCGGCAGCGAATCCGACCCCGAGCACGTGCAACCCCGAGTTTCCGGCCTGATTTCGGGCGATCTCAGCCTCCTGAGGACTGGCGAACCAGTGATCCCAACCACTGGAATCCACTGGCACCAAGTCCACCACGCAGTCGCTCAGCGACAGCAGACTAGGGCCAGGCAGGCCGGCCTCCTGCCAATCTTGCCGATCAGTGCGTGTAGCGACCCGATAGCCGGCAAGGACGTAACCCAGTTCCATGGCACTATTCCCTCTCACTTGTTGTTGCATCACTGGTATGGCTTGCCTTTTGTTCTGCGGCGCGGTCGGCAAGGTAGTCGGTCCAGTCACTGCGGGCGTAGGTGACCCAGCGGACGGCGGTGTTGACGTGGAGGCCAAGGAGATCAGCGAGGATCGCGGCAGGAAGGTCGGAGGCGAGGGCCGCGAGCGCTCCGTTGCGGGCAGGTCGAGCGCTGATGCCGTGGCGGTTGAGCTGGTTGATGAGGCTGCGCAGGTCGAGAGGCTGGCCGGGAACCCGGCCGGGGAACAGCCAGCGAGGCGCGGCAGGCCCGTGGGAGATCATGAGTCGGGGTGGTGGCTGAGCGGCCAGTTCGCGGAGGAGGGAGGAGGGCGCCGAGCCGCGGCGGCAGAAGCACGGGGTGACGGCCGGCGGTCACGTAGGTGTGGCCGTCCTTGTCGATGATCTGGTCTGCGGTGAGATGGCGGATCCGTTGGACTTGGAACCCGAACAGCAGGACAAGAGCCCCGGCGGTGCGGACGCCGATAGGCAGGCCGTCGTCGGTGAGGCAGCGTTGGAGGAGCTGCCACCGCTGGTCGTCGTCGAGGAACTCGGCGGGTTCCTGGCGTGGAATGACCGGGACAGTGAGGCGGCGGCTGAGGCCGCGATCGGCGGTCCAGCTGAGGAAGTAGCTGACGCGGTTGCGGCGCTGGGTTTGTTCCTCGTCGAGCCAGCGGTCGAGGTCGTCTTGGCGGATCTCGGCCAACATCGTGCCCTGCCGATCGAGCCAGGCCAGGAGGTCGAGAGCGATCAGAACCCGGCGGCGCAACTCGCGGCCGATCGAGGCGGGGAACTGGCGCTTTTTGGCGCGGCTGCGGGCTCGTCGAAGTAGCGACCAATGCAGGAACGGGCGGACGAGGTTGGCATGCTGGATCGGCTTGTCGGCCAGCTGATGCTCAAGCCAGGCAGGGACGCGTTCGACGTCCTCGTTCCGTTGGGGCAGGACGCCGGTCTGTACCAGGGCTTGCCGGATGTAGTGAAGGTTGCGGGTGGGTGATAGCTCGTCCAAGAGGTTGTGAGTGATCGGTCGGTTCTCGGCGACCAGGTGAGTGAGAAGCTTGGCGCTGGGGCTTTGCCGGATCCAGTGGATGGCCTTGAACGGCTCGTGGACTCGGGCGAAAGCCTCGGCGAAGGGCTGCAGCTCGGGTGCCACGGTGCCGTCAGGGCCGGTGAGCAGCTCGGTGACCTTGTCGGCGAGGACGCAGTAGGCGCAGCGGCCATGCCCGTAGGGGTATCCGGACCGCCCGCACTGACGACAGATGAAGTCGATGTCGCGTCCGGCGCACGGCCCGCAAAGCCCGGCACCGTTCTCGTCGCGGCCGATCAGTGGGTGAGACTGGTGGCAGTGTCCGCATTCTGCCGGCGATCGGACAATGACGGTGTAGCAGCCCTGACAGACTGGGCCGATCGGCCAGTAGACCTGGACCGGCATCTCCCTCTGACAGCGAGCGCACGTCGTCCGTGGTCGTTCGTCGCGGGCGTAGCAGGTGTGACAGATTGGTTCGTCTGACCTGGTTCGTTGGCAAGGTCGTACCCGTCCGCAGCGTGAGCAGGTTCGCTCCGGCGCTTGATAGCACTTTTCGCAGAGGTCAGGCTGGTCATCGCGGGCGTTGCGGTGGATCTTCCCCATCGTGCCGCATTTTCCGCATCGGCGAAGGGGCCGTCGATGCTGGTCGTAGCACGAATGGCAGTACGCCCCCTCCTCGGCGAGCAAGGCAGCGGCCGCGGTTTTGCCGCAGGACACGCAGGGGTGCTGGGGCTGTTTCCAGCAGCCGATGCAAAGAGCGCCGCCGTCGGGCAGGCGCACGGCCGGGTTGCGGACGCGGCCGCACTCCCGGCACTCCTCGACGACCTGGGGATGTCGGCGATAGCAGCGATGGCAGATCCCGCCCTCGGGCCGCTTCGCGACGATCTGCACCTCGGTGGCGCCGCAGCGTCCGCACGTTCCGTTCCTGCGCGAACGGGCGTCGCAGGTGCCGCAGATTCGCCCTTCTTCGCGCAGTTGCCGCAGGTCGGCGCGGATCGTCCCGCAGCGGGCGCATCCGGGACGGACGACCGGGTGCCCGGCCTCGTGCAGCAGGTGGGTCAACCTCAGCAGCACCGGCGGGCATCGTGAATCACCTGAGGTGAGCGCGTCGGGATGCGCGGCGATGTGCGCCGCCAGCTCTTCCAGGAACCGGGCCGGGCCCTTCACCGTGATCGGCACTGCGGCTTCCAGCACGGCCGTGGCCTCCTCGGCGCCGAGCATCGGAAGCGCGGCCGTCAGCCGGCTGACGGCGGCGTTCATCGCGGCTTCCAGCCGCGCGGCCTGGCGGGCGAGCCGGGCGGCCGCCGACGGCGCCGTCACAGTCCCTCGGGCCGGCGTATCGAGGTGCGGCGCACTGCCGGGGCCGGGCCGCCGGTCTCACCGGCGGTCTTGCGGACCCCGGCATTGACGAGCTCGACCTCGATCAAGTCGTTGGGTGTGCAGCCCAGAATGTCGCAGAGCGCGGCGAGAGTGTCCATCGACAACCGTTGCGGCGCCTGGGTGACCAGACGGAACACCTGCTCCCGCGAGAGCTGGATACCGCGCTCGGCCAGCAGCGGAACCAGGTCAGTGGTCTGGAACATGTCCTTGGCGGCCATCAGATTGCGCAGGTTCCATCGAATGCCCATCTTCTTGATCACGACTGGTCATCCTCCCAAAGCCCGGCATGCCGCTCGGTCAGCGTTCTTCTGATCAGCCGGTTGCGGTACTCGTCCGAAACGGACGTGTAAATCCCGGTGGTGGCCGCGACGGCGTGACCTGCTTGATCTTGAACGAACCGCTCCGGGTAGTCGAACTCCACCAGATGCGTGATCATCGAGTGCCGGAGGCTGTGCAGGTCGAGCTCGGGTGGGAGTCCGGCGGCTTCCCGGGCGTTCTCGAAGGCTTCGTTGGCGGAGCGCTTGGACAGCCGGCCGCATCGCTCGCTCACCCACAACGCCGGATGGTTGCCGACCTCGAATCGCGGTCTGACCTCGGTGAGATAGTGCTCGAGCACGTCGACGACCCAGTCCATCTCCGGGACTGTGAACACTGTCCGCCGTTTGGGCGGGCTGCCGTTGGAGGACTTGCCGTGGCGGACGAACAGCGCGCCTAACCGCCCGTACTGCGGCATCTTGGGGTTGCGGCGCAGGTCGGTGACATCGAGACCGACCATCTCCTGACGGCGGACGCCGTAAGCGTAGAACGCCTTCAGCAGCGCTGAGTCTCGCATCGCCGTCAACACGCCCTTGCGGCCGCGAGCCTGCTTGTCCTCCACTCTGCGGTCGGCGGCATCGAACAGGGCCTGGACCTCCTCGTAGGTGAGCGGGCGCCGTCCCGGCTGGCCCTCGAACTCGGTCACGTGCGTGATCGAGTTCCACTCGTGGAGGATTTGCGCCGGCGCCCGCCCGAACCGCTCCACGCAGATCGACAACCAGCCGTAGCGCGCGTCGCAGATGAAGTTCATGAACATCCGCAGCCCGTTCTGGTACTGCCGCCCCGTCGACACCGTGAAGCGCGGGTTGTTCGCACGGATGTGGTCGAAGAACGCTTCGCCCTCGGAGGGTTCCCATTCCCACGGGTACTGGTTGGTGAACGTCGCGAACCGGCGCACCAGCGACAATAGCGGCTTAATCGTCGAGTCCCATTTCAGGAACCGGGTCCGCTGCTGCCGGGCCCACCCCTCCAGCATTGCGTCGAACACCATCGGCGCCGGGTCCATAAGCACGATGTTGTCGGCCAGCACCAGGTGCGCCGCACCCGGCAGATCGACCGCTCGGCTCACACCCACCTCCGTTACATCAGATGCAACATTGTTGGGATAGGACCGTCGGGGCGCAAGAGGTCCAGGTGAATCTGTGGACCACGCGTCAGGGTCGGCCGACACGGGCACTTCTACCTGCGAATACGCCAATATCAAGTTGAGGCGAATGTTGCATTCAACACAACATCGCGCGTTTCTACAAGGCCCGGATTCTGGAGGAGTACGACCAACTCGACAAGGCCGGCAAGGGCGCGCTGCTGCGCCGGGAGGGCCTGTACTCGTCGCTGATCTCCAGCTGGCGCACAGCGCGGGACCACGGAGTGGAGCAGGCGCTGGCCCGGCCGGTCGGCCGGCCGAAGGCCGATCCGCGGGACAAGCGGATCGACGCGCTGCAGGCGGAGGTCGAGCGGCTGCGCGCCGAGCTCGGCAAGACCCGCCAGGTGATCGAGGTGCAGGGAAAGCTCTTCGCGCTGCTGGATCAGCTCGCCACCAGCAGCGAGACGCCGCCGGACCGGGGCGGGCAGTGACCGAGATTCTTCAGCTCGCCCAGGCCGAGGCGATCGAGGAACTGGCCCCGCTGCTCGGACGCCGCAAGGCATGCGCGGCGGCCGGGGTGGCGCAGGCGACCTGGTATCGCAAGAACCGCCAGAGCCCGGCGCCCACCCGCCCGGTCACGCCCCGCAAGCCGCACCCGGCCGCACTGTCGCAGGCCGAGCGCGACCGTGTCCGCACGGTGCTGAACGAGCGCTTCGCCGATGCCTCCCCGGCCACGGCGTACTTCTCGCTGCTGGATGAGGGCATCTACCTGGCATCCGAATCGACGATGTACCGGATCTTGCGCGAGCACGGCGAGGTCGGCCGCGACCGCCGCCGTCAGGCCGCCCATCCGCCCAAGACCATCCCCGAACTCTTCGCCGACGCCCCCAACCGCGTGTGGGCATGGGACATCACCAAGCTGCGCGGCCCGGACAAGGGCGTCTGGTACTCCCTCTACACGATCATCGACCTGTTCAGCCGCTACGTCGTCGGCTGGATGGTCGCTTCCCGAGAGTCCGCCGACCTGGCCAAACACCTCATCCAGCGAACCGCGCGCAAGCACCACATCGACGACGGGACCCTCACCTTGCACGCCGATCGCGGCAGCTCGATGAAGTCCAAGTCTGTCGCCGAATTGCTCATCGATCTGGGCGTGGCCAAGTCCCACTCCCGGCCCAAGACCTCCAACGACAATCCGCACGTCGAGGCCAGCTTCAAGACGCTGAAGTACTGCCCCGACTTCCCCGGCCGGTTCGGCTCGATCGAAGACGCCCGCGCCTTCTGCCAGGCGTTTTACACCTGGTCACGATATGCAGGTGATCCTGTGCTGGCCTGCAGGTCAGAGATGAGTGGCCGTTGACGGCTGGCGCTGGGTGACAGTGATTGATGCTGGAGTTACCCCAGTGACGGGAGTCTCCTCCGATGTCGTTCGATCCCTGTCTGCTCAACGGCCGTCCCGACCCTGCCGATCCCGGCGTGGTGCGCCTGGGGCATCCGGCGCTGGATGACTATCTGGAGTTGGTGGCAGCCCGAGCCCGGCCCAACACGTTGATCGCGACCGCCTATGACCTGAAGGTGTTCTTCAGCCAGATCCGCAAGGACCCGGCCGAGGTCACCACCGTGGACGTGCTGGCCTTCATCAAGATGCAGCGTTCCCCGCGCATCGATGCCAAGGTGGTCCGCCTGGAGGACGGGGAGGCCGGGCTGTCGGCCCGGACGATCAAACGTCGGCTGGCCAGCATCTGCGGGCTGTTCAACTTCCTGGTGGTGCGCGGCGACGTGCGGGCAAACCCGGTTCCTCAGGGACTGGCCGCCCGCCGCCCGGGCCAACGCGCGATCCGGCAGGTCCCACTGATTCGGACGCCCCGCACACTTCCCCGGGTACTCGAGCCCGGCGAGGTGTCGGCTTTCCTGGCCGCGCTGCGTACTCGTCGCGACCGAGCGATGGCCGAGGCCATGCTGCTGGGCGGGCTGCGCCGCTGCGAGGTGCTGGGCCTGCGCCTTGGCGATCTACGGCCCGGAGAGCATCGCGTGTTCCGATCGCCGTGGTGTACGACCTGGCGACCGGCGTGTTTGCCGGAATCGGCAGACAGTCGGTCGGCGCGCTGTCCGGCAACATGGCGGTGGGCGCGTCTTCCTCCTCGCCGTCCACCACCGTCTACTGGGACGCCGACCAGAAGTCTTACGAAGAGTGCGGCCACACCACCGGCTGCGCCGTCAAGACGCGTGGTGGCGGTAGGGAGTACACCGTGGTGAACCTGAGGGCCGTTACCCGATGACCACCACGACCGCTGCCACCACGCCTGAGATGCGCTAGAGCCGTCCTGACCGCTCACCGCGGCAAGCGGTCAGGACGCCATGGAGCGGAATCTTTGGATCGTTTCCGAGGAATCGAGACACCCTCTCAAGACCCACGCCCCGGGAAGACACGACGGTGAATCACGTGAGGCCGCCGGTTTCCGCCCCCTCATGCACCACCGAGAGTGCCGATGCTCAGCCGGGCGCTCGGATCGAGGCGTACCTCGCCGTAGGGGCGGACGTGCAGTCAGAACAGCGGGGTCAGGCCGCGCCGGTCAACCGGAGTGAGTAGAGCCGCCCACTCGGGCTCGGCAAGAATGAGCTTCCCCCCGCAGCACGGACACCTGAGGTGAGGTCACTCAGCGGTGCCTGACGGCCTGTAGAGGCCCTCGAACGTGACGGGGCTGTGCATT
>NZ_JBSFNK010000078.1:0-25336 GCF_053587055.1 Nonomuraea sp. NPDC003707
GTGAAGGTCTACGAGGCCATCGTCAAGGGCGAGAACATTCCCGAGCCGGGCATTCCGGAGTCCTTCAAGGTCCTCATCAAGGAAATGCAGTCGCTCTGCCTCAACGTCGAGGTGCTCTCCAGCGACGGCACGTCCATCGAGATGCGCGACACCGACGAGGACGTCTTCCGCGCGGCGGAAGAGCTCGGCATCGACCTGTCCCGGCGTGAGCCGAGCAGCGTCGAGGAGATCTGAGCCCGCCTCCGGAGAGATCCGGCGCCTCCGGAGGGAGGCGCCGGACGGCTCAGGTCGCGTCCGGCGCTGGGAGCGCCTGCTCGGCCCAGATGCACTTGCCGTCGGCGGTGAAGCGGGTTCCCCAGCGTTGCGAGAGGGCCGCGACGAGCTGGAGGCCGCGCCCGCCCTCGTCGGTCTCGCTGGCGCGGCGGATCCTCGGGGTGGTCTGGCTGCCGTCGGCGACCTCGCACATGAGCGTACGGCTGCGCAGCAACCGCAGCCGGATCGGGCCCCTGGCGTGCCGGATGACGTTGCCGACCAGCTCGCTGGCCACGAGTTCGGTGGTCATGACGAGGTCGTCCAGATGCCAGCGGGCGAGCTGGTCGCGTACGTGCTCGCGGGCCTCGCCGGCCGCGATCGGGTTGTCGGGAAGGGCCCATGAGGCGACGTCCTCGGCCGGGAGCCGGTGGGTGCGGGCGATGAGCAGGGCGGCGTCGTCGGGGATCTGCTTGCGGGTCGGCAGCATGGCCTCGATGACGGACTCGCAGAGCCGGTCGAGGTCGCTGTCCGAGAGGCCGCCGCGCAGGCCGGTCAGGAGCCGGGTGAGCTCGGCCAGGCCGCTCTCGATGTCGCGGGTGGAGGACTCGATCAGCCCGTCGGTGTAGAACACGAGCAGGCTGTCCTCCGGCACGCGCAGCTCGTGCGTGCTGAGGGGCGGCGCGGCGGCGCCGAGGGGCGGATCGGGCGTCACGTCGAGGACGCGGACCGTGCCGTCGGGGTGGACCAGGGCGGGCGGCGGATGACCGGCGCTGACCAGGGAGCATTCGCCGCTCGTCGGGTCGTACACCGCGTACAGGCAGGTGACGTAGAAGTCGTCGCCGAGGTCGCTGACGAGGTCGTTGAGGTGGGCGAGGAGCTCTCCCGGCGGCAGTTCGAGGTCCGCGAGAGTGCGTACGGCGGTGCGCAGGCGCCCCATGGTGACGGCCTCGGTCAGGCCGTGGCCCATGACGTCGCCGATGACGAGGGCGACCCGGTCCGCGGACAGCGGGATGATGTCGTACCAGTCGCCGCCGACCGCCACGGTGCCGCCGGGCAGATAGCGGGCAGCGGCGGTGAGGCCGGGCAGGGACGGCAGGGCGCGGGGGAGCAGGTGGCGCTGCAGTTCCTGGGCGCGGGTGTGCTCCAGGTCGTACATGCGGGCCCGGGCCAGGGCCTGGGCGATCAGCCCGCTGAGCGCGGTGAGCAGGGTGCGCTCCTCGCTGGTGAACTGGTGGGGCCGGTCGAAGGAGATCACGCAGTAGCCCATCGGCTGGTCGGGCACGCGCAGCGGGAGGATGGCCCAGCTGTCCATGCGCGAACCGGCCGTACGGTCGCCGCCGCCGGCACCCGGCGGCCGACGCTCGGCCGTCGACGTGATGAAGATCGGCACATGGGACCGGAGCACGTCCGCGTAGGCGGAGGGGACGAGGGCCGCCCGGTTCTGGAACTCGCCGAGGAGGTCGGTGGGGGCGCCGATGGACTCGACCAGATGGAGGTGATCGCCCTCCCGGGTCAGGACCGCCAGCCCCGCGGCCCCGAACGGCGGCAGCACCTGCTCGGCGATGACCTGCATGACGTCGCGGAGCGTCACCGCGTCGCCGAGGGTGCGGGTCAGCTCCTGGATCTGCGCGGCCCGCTCGGCGGCGGCCTGTTCGGCGGCCTCGCGCTGCTCGTCCTGGATCCGCTTGTCGGTGACGTCGGCGAGGTAGAGCGTCAGCCCGTCCGGCACCGGCACCAGGCGTACGTGGTACCACCGGTCGTCGGTCGGCCAGCGCATGTCGAAGCTGGCGGGCACGCGTTCGGCGGCGGCCTGGCGGCACATCGCCTGCAGCTCCGGCGTGTGGGCCGAGGTCAGCTCCCACAGCACCCGGCCGTTCAGGTCGCCGGACCCGAGGAGCCGCTCGGCGACGAGGTTGACGAACATGATCCGCCCGTCGCGGTCCACGGCGAGGAAGGCGTCGCTCATGTCGCGCAGCGCGCGGCCGGCCGACTCGCGGGCCACGCGGCTCTCGGTGGTGTCCCAGACCGTCCCGACCATGCGGACCGGCTCGCCCCGCTCGTCCAGTACCAGGCGGCCCCGGGCGTGCATCCAGCCCGTGGTCCCGTCCGGGCGGCAGGCGCGGTACTCGACCTCGTAGATGGCCCGGGTGCGGATGGCCTCCTCGGTCGCGGCCATCACCCTGGGCAGGTCCTTCGGGTGGACGATGTTCGACCAGGTGTCGATGTGGTGCGGCCCGGTCGCGGGGTCGATGCCCAGCATGATCAGCGCCGGCTCGTCCCAGTAGAGCTCTCCGGTGCGGATGTTCCAGTCCCAGGACCCGATCTTGACGGCCTTCAGCGCCTTGCGCAGGCCGGAGTCGGCCGAGCGCTCCGGCCACCACGAGCCTTTCGCACCCGAGTCGGCGCCGGTCCTGGCCAGCCGCCTGCCCAGCCAACCGGCCAGCGACCCGAGGAACTCCCGCTGGTCGCCGGTCGGCTCGGCGGCTCCGTCGCAGAGCACGGACAGCACGCCGAACGGCGGGCCCGGGCCGCGCAGCGGGACGGCCGCCACCGTCACGGGCCTGGCCCCGTCCAGGTCGGAACGCGAGACGGGGCGGCAGACGGGCGTCCCGTCACGCAGGACCCGCACGATCACGTCCCGGGTCCCGCCCCACGCCTCCTGGACCGCCGGAGGCAGCCCGGACGCGGACACCAGCCGCGGCTCCCGGCTGCCGACGGGCCCGGCCCAGTGGATCATGCCGCCGAGCGCGTGCAGGTCGGCGACCGCCTGATCAAGGGCGTACTCCAGCACCTCGATGTCGCTCAGACCGGCGCACACCGAGGTGAGCACGCGAAGGCGTTCGTCCCCCGAAACAGCGGCGGGGGACCTGTTCACCGCCATCCTCTCGCCCCCCAGCAGTCACGAGAGAAGTAGGCCACCAGCCCGATGCCGGACGCTTCTTCCACAGGGTAACGAAACGGCCGCCAAGGGCGGGCAAAGCGGTCAGCGGGCCGCCGCGCCGGCGGCAGTGTACGCCTGCTGGAGGGCGGACAGGAACAGGTCGGCCGGCTGGGCGCCCGACACGCCCCAGGTGTCGTTGAGCACGAAGAACGGCACGCCGCCGGCGCCGAGCCGGCGCGCCTCGCGGACGTCCGCGGCCACCTCGCCGGCGTACGCGTCGCCGCCGACGACCCGCCGCACCTCCTCGTCGGGGAGCCCGACCTCGGTGCCCAGGCGTACCAGGGTGTCGGGGTCGTCGACCGTCTCGCCCTCGATCAGGTGCGCGCGCAGCAGCCGCTCGTGCATCTGGCCGTCCAGGCCGTGCTCGGCGGCGAGCTGGCCGAGCCGGTGCGCGTCCAGGGTGTTCACCGAGACCGCCCGGTCGAAGTCATAGGTCAGGCCCTCGGCGGCGGCCAGCTCGGCGACCTGGCCGGTCATCTGCCGTACCTGGGCCGCCGACCCGCCGATCTTCTTGGCCAGCATGTCGTACACCGGCTCGCGGACGCCCTTGGGGTGCGACGGATCGAGCTGGAAGCTGTGCCAGCGCACCTGGACCTGGTCGGCGTGCTCGAACCGGCCGATGGCCGTCTCCAGGCGCCGCTTGCCGATGTAGCACCACGGGCAGACGACGTCGGACCACACGTCGATCCGTACCTGCGCGCTCACAGGTAGCACACCCCGTCCGTGCACACCGGCGCGGCATCCGTGCCGACGGGGATCAGCGTCGGGAGCCCGGCCGGCTGAGGGTCGGACTGGTCGGTGCCGTCGACCGGCGCCGGCGTCTCGAAGGGGGAGACAGACATGGTCACTTCCTAATAGTTACTTCTTGTATGCAACCTAAGGATAGGTAACCCTAGAGGTAACCGGGAAGAAGGTACATTCATGTCAGTTACGCACACGCGTGTGCCTGGGAAGGAGGCGCTCCGGTGTCAGGTCCGTACCTGAACGTTCCCGTGCCCGTCCCCGCCGACGGCGACTGCCCCATCCGCGAGGTCCTGGACATCGTGGCCGACAAGTGGAGCGTGCTGATCGTCGTGCTGCTCGGGCAGCGGATCCACCGCTTCAGCGAGCTGCACCGCTCGATCGAGGGCATCAGCCAGCGCATGCTCACCCTCACCCTGCGCACCCTCGTACGCGACGGCCTCGTGGCCCGGACCGCCTACGCGACGGTCCCGCCGCGCGTCGAGTACGAGCTGACCGAGCTCGGCCGTACCCTGCTCGACCCGCTGACCGCGCTCGACGCCTGGGCCCGCGAGCACCGCGACGACATCGTGGCCGCCCGCCGGCACCATGACGCCCCGGAGGCGGAGGCCGCCCGGGGGTGAACCCGGGGCCTCAAACCCGGCCGTACAGCTCCGCCGGGCGTACGGTGATGGCCGTCACGAGCAGGCCGTCGGTGGCGAGCCAGCGGCCGACGAAGCCGGTCAGCTCCCGCCCCAGCACCCGGGGGCCGGGGACGAGGAAGCGGGCCGTGAAGGTCCCCGTACGGGTGAGGGTGATGTGGGCCTGGTCGAAGCCCAGCCAGCGCCGCGTCAGCGGGAACCACGCCTTGTAGACCGCCTCCTTGGCGCAGAACAGCAGCCGGTCCCAGTGGACGCCGGGACCGAGCCGGGCCAGGGCGGCGAGCTCCCGGTCGAGGGCGATGGCCGGCAGGACGCCGTCGGGGAGCGGCTCGTGGGGCTCGGCGTCGATGCCGACGGTCAGCGCGTCCAGGGAGACCGCGGCCGCCCGGTATCCGGCGCAGTGCGTGATCGCCCCGGCCACCCCCGGCGGCCAGCCGGGAGCGCCGCGCTCGCCGGGCAGGATCGGCGACGCGGGCAGCCCGAGCCGGTCCAGGGCGCGGCGGGCGCAGTGGCGGGCCGTGGTGAACTCGCGGCGCCGCTTGTCCACCGCGCGCGCGATGACGGCCTCCTCCTCGGGGAAGAGGGTCGCGTCCGGCGGGTCCCCGAACGCCTCCTCGGCGGCCACCCACGGCGGCAGGATCTTCTCGATCATGGCACGGGCAGGATCTGGCGGAGCCGGCCGGGCGGGGTGGGGCGGGGCCGCCACTCACGCGGGTAGCCCAGGGAGACCTCCTCGAAGCGGACGCCGTCGTGCCAGGTGGTGCGGGGGATGTGGAGATGGCCGTAGACGGCCGCGCAGGCGTTGAAGCGCAGGTGCCAGTCGGCGGTGCGCTCGGTGCCGCACCAGATCGCGAACTCCGGATGCCGCAGGACCAGAGTCGGCTCCCTGACCAGCGGATAGTGGTTGACCAGCACCGTCGGGACGCCCGGCGGGAGCTCGGCCAGGCGGCGTTCGGTCTCGGCGACCCTGGCGGCGCACCAGGCGTCCCGGGAGGCGTGGGGGTCCGGGTGGAGGAGGAACTCGTCGGTGCAGACCACGTCCTTGGCGTACGCGAGGGCGAGGGCTTCTTCCTTCGTCTCGGCGTCGGGGGTGCGGAAGGTGTAGTCGTACAGGAGGAACAGCGGGACGATCACGGCGGGGCCGCCGGGGCCCGTCCAGGTGGGATACGGGTCCTCCGGCGTGACCACGCCCAGGCTGCGGCAGACCTTCACCAGGTGCTGGTAGCGCTCCTCCCCGCGCAGCTGGACCGGGTCGGAGGGATGCGTCCACATCTCGTGGTTGCCCGGCACCCACACCACCTTCGCGAAGCGGCGGCTGAGCAGGGTCAGGGCCCATTCGAGGCCGGCGACCTCCTCCGACACGTCCCCGGCGACCAGCAGCCAGTCCGAGGGGTCGCCGGGGTGGAGTCCTTCGAGGATGCGCCTGTTCTCCGCGTATCCGATGTGCAGATCGCTGATGGCCAGCAGCGCGGTCATGCGCGGATCGTCTCCAGGGACTTGAGGATCGTCTCGGCCACGGCGGCGTTGTGGTCTCGGACGAAGAAGTGCCCGCCGGACAGGACGTGCAGCTCGAAGCCGCCGCTGGTGTGCGCCTCCCACGCCTGCGCCTCGGCCAGGCTCGTCAGGGGATCGGCGTCGCCGGTCAGCGCGACGATCGGGCAGCCCACCGGCGCCCCTCCCGCGAACCGGTAGGTCTCGATCGCCCGGTAGTCGGCGCGGATCGTGGCCAGCACCATCGCCCGCAGCTCGGCGTCGTCCAGCACCGCCGCCTCGCTGCCGTTCAGCGCCTTCAGGTGCGCCACCAGCTCGTGGTCGTCGAGCAGGTGCAGCATGTCGTGGCGGACCCGGCTGGGCGCGCGCCGCCCCGACACGAACAACGCCGTGGGCCCGTGGTCGCCGAGGGCCAGGGCGGTCTCGAACGCGACGAGCGCCCCCATGCTGTGCCCGAAGAACGCCCGCGGCCGGCCGTCCCCGGGGCCCAGGACGTCGGCGATGCGGCCGGCCAGCAGCCGCAGGTCGTTGACGGGCGGCTCGTGGCGGCGCTCCTGCCTGCCGGGGTACTGGACGGCGACCAGCTCGGCGGCGGGCGCCAGCGCCGCCGCCAGGGGGTGGTAGAAGCCGGCCGAGCCTCCGGCGTGCGGGAAGCAGATCACCTGCGCGTCGCTGTGCGGCGACGGATGGGAGCGGTGCAGCCAGGGATTGGTCCTCGTCACGGCGTCTCTCCTTACGATCGGGGACTCAGATCGGGGACTCAGTTAGGGGACGGGGAGTCGCGGAACTCGGCGGCGACGGAACGGACGTAGCGACCATAGCTGGACGCGGAGAGCTCGCTGCCCAGCCGGTCGCAGGCCTCGGCGTCGATGAAGCCCATCCGGAGCGCGATCTCCTCCACGCAGGCGATGCGCACCCCCTGCCGCTGCTCCAGCACCTGGACGTACTGGCTGGCCTGGAGGATGGACTCCGGGGTCCCGGCGTCCAGCCAGGCGAACCCGCGCCCGAGGTCGACGAGCCGGGCCTTGCCGCGCGCCAGATAGGTACGGTTCACGTCGGTGATCTCCAGCTCGCCCCGGGCGGACGGCTGCAGGTTCTTGGCGATGTCCACCACGTCGTTGTCATAGAGGTACAGGCCGACGATCGCCCGGTTGGACCGGGGATTGATGGGTTTCTCCTCGATGGAGATGAGCCGGCCGTCGGCGTCGGTCTCGCCGATCCCGTAGCGTTCGGGATCGCTCACCGGATAGCCGAACAGCACGCAGCCGTCCACGTCGGACGTGCTCTGCTGGAGGATGTCGAAGAACGAGTGGCCGTGGAAGATGTTGTCACCGAGCACGAGGGCCACCGAGTCGTCGCCGATGTGGTCGGCCCCGATGATGAAGGCGTCCGCCAGGCCGACCGGCTGGGACTGCTCCGCGTAAGTGATGTCGAGCCCCAGATGCGACCCGTCGCGCAGCAGGCGGGTCAGCTGGGGCAGGTCCGTGGGGGTCGAGATGATCAGGATGTCGGTGATGTTCGCCAGCATGAGCGCCGACAGCGGGTAATAGATCATCGGCTTGTCGTTCACCGGGAGAAGCTGCTTCGAGACGGCCAAGGTGAGCGGGTAGAGCCGGGTTCCGTGACCGCCCGCCAGAATGATGCCCTTCATGTCTGATTCCTTCGATGAAAACTCGTAAACGGAAATCAATCAGTGGGGGGTGAGTGTGATCCTGCTCGCGGCGTGCCGTTCCACCTGCGCGCGGCTGTAGAGAAGCGGGAAGTACTCGCCCGACCTCCAGCGCTCCGCGAGATCCCGGTAGTGCGGGCTGCGCGGGTCGCCGGACTGGCCGGGCGCGTTCACGGCGCGGGAGTTGTCCCATCGGCCGACGTCCAGCACCATCTTGAACGAGGCCCCCGACGACTGCTGGAAGGTGGCCGGGCTGTAGGAGGACGCGTCCACCGTGTACGCCGACCCGCCCCGGGGGAAGGGACCCACGTCCGCGCCGACGGGGCTCGTGAACGCGGTGTACTGCAGCGCCCCCCACCTCCACGTGCGCGGGTCGGCGCCGAGCCGCCCGGCGACCTCGTGGTAGGCGGCGGCCAGCGACGTGTCCAGCAGCTTGTCCCGCGCGGCCTTCCCGCCGGAGCCGAACCAGCGGTCCGGGTTCTCCAGCGCGTCGACCAGCAGGCGGGCGTCGACGAAGGGGATGGAGTCCGCCACCTCCGGCGGCAGCACGGCGCGGCGGAAGGCCGGCCCGAGATGGCGCGAGAACCACGGCTCGAACAGCGCCGCCTCCGGCGAGTCCGCGTCCGCGACGCCGTCGTAGGAGCGGAGCAGCCGAAGCGCCTGGGTGGTGTCCGGGTCCGCGCTCGTCAGGCCGTCGAGCAGGCGCACGATCCGCCGCGCGGGCGTGGACACCTTGTCGGCCTGCAGGCGGATGGAGTCCTCGACCGTGCCGCGCGGGCTCGCCGCGAGCACCTCGTCGATCCGCTGCCTGCGGTAGGGCGGGTCCCACTCGAACCCGATCTCGTCGGGGTGGTCCGCGGGGAGGTTGAACTCGTTCGCCGAGGCGACGAACCCCTGCCGCGGATTGTAGGAGCGCGGCAGGCGGGCGCCGTCGAGGAAGCCGTCCCACTCGTAGCGGCCGTCGCCCGGGACGGGCAGCAGGCCGTCGTAGCCGTCGCGCTTGGGGGTGAGGGCGCCGGGCACCCAGCCGATGTTGCCCGAGACGTCGGCGTACACCTGGTTCTCGGGAGGGCCGCCCCAGGTGCGCATGGCCGCCGAGAACTCCGTGAAGTCGCGGGCCCCCATGTACGTCATGCTGCCGAAGTAGGGGGACGTGCCGGGCTCCAGCCAGGTGGTGCGCACGGCGTACGCGAGGTTGCGCTGCCGGTCGATCTTGATCACCGGGCCGTGCCGGGTGAAGGGGAGCTCCACGTCCACCGGTGCCGCGCCCGCGACCGGCACCCGCTCGGCCGTCGTCCTGAAGCGCTCCCAGCCGCCGCCGTACCGGTACCTGCCCGGGTCGGCGGGGTCGAGCTCGTAGACGTAGAGGTCCTCCTGGTCGGCACCGAAGATGGTCAGGCCGAACGCGACGGTGCCGTTGTGCCCCATCGAGATCCCGGGGAGCGCGGGCTCACCGGCCCCGATGACGTCGAGCCCGGGGGCCGACAGATGGGCCATGTAGCGCAGCGAAGGCGCGGTCAGCGACCGGTGCGGGTCGCCGGCCAGGATGGGCCGGCCCGTGGCGGTGCGGCCCGGCGAGATCGCCCAGCTGTTGCTGCCACCGGGGTCCGCGGGGGAGGCGGGGGCCTGGCGTAACGCGCCGTTCTCGAAGACCACGCCCCGCGTGGCCAGCTCGTACGTCCGCAGCACGTCCATGGGCACGGAGCAGGGGTCGAGTCCCTTGGGCACGGCGGCGGCGCGCTCGGGCTCCAGCCGCCACAGCGCCGCCGAGGCCTTGGTCCCGCCCGCGCAGACGACGAGCGAGCGCAGCACCTCGCTGTAGACGTTCTTGGCGATGCCGTGGCTCCTGATCCGCACCACGTCCTCCGGCTTCCACAACGCGGGCGCGTACCCGAGCTGCCGGAACTCGGGCGGCAGCTGCTCCGGGTTCTGCCCGAGCCGGCGCACGTAGGCGTTGATGCCCTCGGTGAAGCGGGTCGCGGCCCGTTGCGCCCCGGGGCCGTAGCTCGCCCACTCCCGGTCCATGTCACCGCGGTAGAGGAACATCCGCGCGGCCTTGTCCTGCTCCACGTAGGCGGGGCCGAGGACCGAGGAGAGCTCTCCCAGGCCGCGCCGCCGCCAGAGGTCGATCTGGAACAGCCGGTCCCTGGCGGCGTTGAAGCCCTGCGCGAGGAAGAGGTCGTCGGTGTTCCGGGCGTAGATGTGCGGCACGCCCCACCGGTCCACGATCAGCTCGACCGGCTGCTTGAGGCCGGGGACCCGCAGGGTCTCCGCGTCCTGCGGGCGGGCGGCGGCGGGCAGCGTCGTCAGTGCCAGGACGAGCCCGGCGGTCAGCGCCGTTCCGGCGCGCAGGCGTCTCCGCATGGCACAGCACCTCTCGTTCAACGCGGCTCATATGCTTTGAGGGGCTTCCACCAGTCGCGGTGCTTCAGATACCAGCGCACCGTCTCCGCCAGTCCCTCGGTGAACGGGACGCGCGGCGCGTAGCCCAGCTCCTTCTGGATCTTGCTGATGTCCACGGAGTAGCGGAAGTCGTGGCCCTTGCGGTCCGCCACCGGCCGGACCATCGACCAGTCCATGCCCATGATGTCCAGCACGCGCCTGGTCAGCGTCAGGTTGCTCAGCTCGGTACCGCCGCCGATGTTGTAGATCTCCCCGGCGCGTCCCGACTCCGCGACCAGCGCGATGCCGTCGCAGTGGTCGTCCACGTGCAGCCAGTCCCGCACGTTCGCGCCGTCGCCGTAGAGGGGCACCGGCAGCCCGTCCGCCAGGTTGGTGACGAACAGCGGGATGACCTTCTCCGGGAACTGGTAGGGGCCGTAGTTGTTGGAGCAGCGGGTCACGCACACGTCCAGCCCGTGCGTCCGGTGGTAGGCCAGGGCGAGCAGGTCGGAGGACGCCTTGGACGCCGAGTACGGGGAGTTCGGGCAGAGGGGGTCGTCCTCCGAGAACGAGCCCTCCGTGGTGGAGCCGTAGACCTCGTCCGTGGAGACGTGCACGAACCTGCCGACCCCGGCCTCCAGCGCGCACTGCAGCAGCGCGTGGGTGCCGAGCACGTTGGTCCGGACGAACTCCGCCGACCCCTCGATGGAGCGGTCGACATGCGACTCGGCGGCGAAATGGACGACCAGGTCCACCTTCTCCATCGCGTCCCGCACGAGTGCCACGCCGGCGATGTCCCCGTGGACGAACCGGAGCCGGGGGTCGCCGACCACCTCCGCCAGATTCTCCAGGTTCCCCGCGTACGTCAGCTTGTCGAGCACCACGACCTCGGCCTCGGCCAGCGCCGGATAGTGCCCCTGGAACACCCTGTTGACGAAGTTCGACCCGATGAAACCGGCGCCACCCGTCACAAGAATGCGCATCCTCAGTCCTCTTCGTAGGCCCTGTCCGGTCCGCCCGGCGGCGACTTCCATGACAGGACGCGCGCGGCGGCATCGGCCAGTGAATTCCGGATATTTAGGGGGGACCGGCACCGGAAAAAGCTCTTCGCTCCCGTCCCGCCGTACATTTAGGGGCTGTTTAGGGGCTGACGGGACGGCACCCGGCCGTGCCTGCCGAAACCCGGTAGGGGTGGGGGTAAGGGTTGGTGTGGGAGGGGTGCCCATGTAGCGTTCTTGCTGATGAGACCGGCCGAATTCAGCGCCGTCTCGGAAATTCCCGGAAGACTCGGTCGCACCCGTGCCCACGGCTTGTGAGAGGTGGCGAACGTGCGAGAAAAGACCTCCTTTTCGGAATCAAATCTTTTTGAGGGCGGACGACGTTGCTGACTATCAGCCCCACCGGCTCCCCTGTCGTTCAGGAGGAGCGCGAGCGCGATTTTCGTGAACCTGCCGTCCGCCTGGCCCGGCTGCTGGACGCCGGCTCCGTCGTCCCGCTGCACGACAAGGACGCCAGCGGCGTGACCGCCGTGCGAGGGCGTGTCGCGGGAAGGGACGTGATCGCCTACTGCACCGACGCCCTCAACATGGGCGGCGCGATGGGCGCGGAGGGCTGCCGCTGGGTCGTGGAGGCCATCGACGCGGCCGTGCTCGAAGGCGTTCCCGTGATCGGCCTGTGGCACTCCGGCGGGGCCAGGCTGGCCGACGGCGTCGAGTCGATGGACGGCGTCGGAAAGGTGTTCCGCGCGATGACGCGGGCCTCCGGCCGGGTGCCCCAGATCTCGGTCGTCCTCGGACCGGCCGCCGGAGCCGCCGCCTACGGGCCCGCGCTGACGGACGTCGTGATCATGTCGTCCGCCGCCCGCATGTTCGTGACCGGCCCCGACGTCGTACGCACCGTCACGGGCGAGCAGGTCGACATGGAGTCGCTCGGCGGCCCCGGCGCCCACGGCCGCAAGTCGGGCGTGGCGCACGTGGTCGTCGAGAACGAGGCGGAGGCGTACCTGACGGCACGGCGCTTCACCGAGCTCTTCAACGGCCCGCGCTCCTTCGACCCGGACCTGGTGAAGGACGGCGACGACCTCGGGGCGCTGCTGCCGGAGAACCCGCGCCGCGCCTACGACGTGCGCCCCCTGGTCCGTGAGCTCCTCGACGACGGCGCGTTCGAGGAACTGCAGCCGCGCTGGGCGGCCAACGTCGTCATCGGGCTCGGCCGGCTCGCCGGCGGGACTGTCGGCGTCATCGCCAACAACCCCCTGCGCAAGGGCGGCTGCCTGGACTCGCTCAGCGCCGAGAAGGCCTCGCGGTTCGTCCGCATGTGCGACGCGTTCGGCATCCCGCTGGTCGTGCTCGTGGACGTGCCCGGCTACCTGCCCGGCGTCGGCCAGGAGTGGGACGGCGTGATCCGGCGCGGGGCCAAGCTCCTGCACGCGTTCGCCGAGGCCGTCGTGCCCAGGGTCACCCTCGTCACGCGCAAGTCGTACGGCGGCGCGTACATCGCGATGAACTCCCGCTGCCTCGGGGCGACGGCGGTCTTCGCCTGGCCCCAGGCCGAGGTCGCGGTGATGAGCGCGGAGGCCGCCGTGGGCGTCCTGCACCGCAAGCGGCTGGCCGCCGCCCCCGACGAGGACCGCGAGGCGCTGCGGCTGAGCCTCGTCGAGGAGCAGATCCGTACGGCCGGCGGCGTGGGACGGGCCCTCGCGCTGGGCGTCGTGGACGAGGTGGTCGAGCCCGAGCACACCCGGCGGAGGATCGCCGAGGCCCTGGCCGCGACGCCGGCGCGGCGCGGCGACCACGGCAACATCCCCCTCTGACCGCGCCCGGTGGTACTGATGGGAAAGGCGTACTGGCAGTGGCCAAGCAATTCACGGGAATCCTGGGAACCGGTTCCTACCTGCCCAAGGAAGAGGTCGCCAACGAGGAGGTGGCGGCCAAGGCCGGCGTGACCGCGGAATGGATCCAGCGCAAGACCCAGATCTCCGCCCGCCGCCATGCCGCTCCCGACGAGGCCACCTCCGACCTCGCCGTGCGGGCCGCCAGGAACGCGCTGAGCCAGGCCGGCGTCGACATCGGCCGGATCGGCTACATCATCGTGTCCACCTCGACCGGCGACTCGCCCCAGCCGCCGACCTCGTACCTGGTCCAGGACGCGCTCGGCGGGCGCGGCGCCGCCTGCTTCGACATCAACGTCGTCTGCAGCGGTTTCGTGTACGCGCTGGCCCTGGCCGACAGCCTCGTCGCGCTCCGCCCCGACACCTACGCGCTGGTGGTGGCCGCGGACGTGTACTCGCGCATCCTCGACGCCACCGACCGCCGCACGGCCGTGCTCTTCGGGGACGGCGCCGGCGCGGCCGTCGTCGGCCCGGTGCCGGAACGCTCCGGGATCATCGGCTTCGACCTGACCAGCGACGGCGGGGCCAGCCAGCTCATCAGGGTCGACGCCGGAGGCAGCAGGCTTCCCGCCTCCCACGAGACGGTCGAGGCCGGCGACCACTACTTCCGCATGGACGGCCGCGGGGTCAGGAACTACGTGATGGAGCACGTGCCGCCCATCCTGGAGGGCCTGGTGAGCCGCGCCGGGTTCCGGCCGCAGGAGGTCGACGTCTTCGTGCCGCACCAGGCGAACGGGGTCATGGTCACCGAACTGGTCGAACGCGTCGGCCTCACCGGCGCGCGCACCGCCCGGACGCTGGAGCGGTACGGAAACGTGGGCAGCGCCTCGGTCCCCGTGGCGCTCGACGAGGCGAACCGGTCGGGCCTCATCAAGGACGGCGATCTCGTCCTGCTCGCCGGGTTCGGCGGCGGCATGTCCATCGGGGCGTGCCTTCTTCACTGGTCGGCGCCGACGGTGCCGGTGTCACAGGAGGCGTGATGAGCGAGATGCGCAAGGTCGGCATCGTCGGGTGCGGCGTCATGGGCTCGGGCATCGCGGAGGCGTGCGCCCGCGCCGGGCTCGACGTGATCGTCGCCGTGTCCACGGAGGCGTCCCTCGCGCCCGCGCGGCGGCGCGTGACCGCGTGGCTCGACCGGGGCCTGCGCAGGGCCACGATCACCGAGGCCGAGCGGGACACGGCGCTGGCCCGCGTCTCCTTCGTCACGGACCTCGCCGAGCTCGGCGACCGGCAGATCGTCTTCGAGGCCGTCCCTGAGAGCGAGTCGATCAAGCTCGACGTGCTGGGGGCGCTGGACAAGATCCTGGACGACCCGGACGCGATCCTCGCGTCGAACACCTCCTCCATCCCGATCATCCGGCTGGCGCGGGCCACCAGCCGGCCCGCCCAGGTGATCGGGGTGCACTTCTTCAACCCGATGCCCGCGCTCCCGCTGGTGGAGCTCATCGGGTCGCTGCTGACGGCGGACGAGACGTACGCGCGGGCGGAGTCGTTCGTCGCCGGGACGCTCGGCAAGCAGGTGATCAGGTCGCAGGACCGCGCCGGTTTCGTGGTCAACGCGCTGCTCATCCCGTTCCTGCTGTCGGCCGTGCGGATGGTGGAGAGCGGGTTCGCCCGCGCCGACGTCGTCGACCAGGGCATGGTGCTGGGCTGCTCCCACCCGATGGGCCCGCTGAAGCTGGCCGACCTGATCGGCCTGGACACGGTGGCCTCGATCGCGGAGGCCCTCTACGAGGAGTTCAAGGAGCCGCTCTACACGCCCCCGCCGCTCCTGCTGCGCATGGTCGAGGGCGGCCTCCTGGGAAAGAAGACCGGCCGCGGATTCTACGAATACGCGTAGCGGCCGGCGGACACCACAGAAAGGTTTTCGGACATGCAGATCCGCCAGCTCAGGGTGGACGGCGCGTTCTTGATCCAGCCCAAGGTCTTCCACGACGACAGGGGCCTGTTCCTCGAGGCCTTCAGCCAGCCGGAGTTCCGGAAGGCGGTCGGCCACGAGCTCTCGGTCGCCCAGGTCAACTGCTCGGTGTCGCGGCGCGGGACCATCCGCGGCCTGCACGCCACCGCGCTGCCGGGCCAGGCCCGCTACATGACCTGCCCGCAAGGCGCCATCATCGACATCCTGGTCGACATCAGGGTCGGCTCGCCCACCTACGGCGAGCACGTCGCGGTCGAGCTGAGCGCGGAGAACCGCAACGCCCTCTACCTGGCCGAAGGGCTCGCCCACGGGTTCGCGCCGCTGACGGACCAGGCCACGGTCGTGTACCTGTGCTCCAGCACGTGGTCCCCCGGCACGTCAATCCAGATCGACCCCCTGGACCCGGAGCTGGCCCTGCCCTGGCCGGCCAAGCGCGACCTGCTGTCGGAGAAGGACCTCGCCGCCCCGTCCCTGCGCGAGGCCGAGAAGCTCGGGCTGCTGCCGGACTACTCCGCCTGCCGCGCCCGCTACGCCGAACTCGAGGACCCCGCCCTCGTCGGCTGACGACGGGCGAGACAGGCAAGGAGCACAGCCAATGATCCCGTTGTTCAAGGTGCCGATGTCCGACGAGGCGCCGGCCGCCGTCGCCGAGGTGGTCGGCAGCGGCCAGATCGGCCAGGGAGCCAAGGTCGTCGAGTTCGAGGCGGCGCTCGCCGCCAGGGTCGGCAACCCCAGGGTGGCCACCGTCAACAGCGCCACCGCCGGGCTCCAGCTCGCGCTGCGCCTGGTCGCCGGCGACGACGACGGCCAGGGCGAGGTGCTGTCCACGCCGCTGACCATGGAGGCCACCAACTGGGCGATCCTGGCCAACCGGCTGCGGATCAAGTGGGTGGACGTCGACCCGGCCACCCTCAACGTCGACCTCGACGACCTGGCCAGGAAGATCACACCCAGGACCCGCGCCATCATGGTCGTGCACTTCGCCGGATACCCGGTGGACCTCGACCGGCTGGCCGAGATCCTCGACGACGCCGAGGCCGCGTTCGGCTCCCGGATCACCGTGATCGAGGACTGCGCGCACGCCTGGGGCGCCACCTACCGCGGCGCGCCGATCGGCACCCACGGCAACATCTCCGTCTTCAGCTTCCAGGCCATCAAGCACCTCACCACCGGCGACGGCGGCGCGCTCGCGCTGCCCACCGACGAGCTGCACGAGCGGGCCAGGCTGCTGCGCTGGTTCGGCATCGACCGCAGCGCCGACCGGCTGCGCAACCCGCCCGACGTGCCCGAGTGGGGCTACAAGTTCCACATGACCGACATCAACGCCTCGATCGGGCTGGCCAACCTGGCCAAGGCGGACGAGGTGGTGGCCAGGCACCGCGACAACGCCGCCTTCTACGACCGGGAGCTGGCCGGCGTCCCGGGGCTGGAGCTGACCGAACGCTCCGGCGACCGCCAGTCCTCCTTCTGGATCTACCCGATGAAGGTGGACGACCGGGACGGGTTCCTCAAGCGCATGGACGCGGCCGGGATCATGGCCAGCAACGTGCACGAGCGCAACGACCTGCACACCTGCGTGCGCGAGTACGCCGCCCTGCTCCCCGGTCTGGAGCGGGTCGCCAAGCGCGTGGTGTGCGTACCGGTGGGCTGGTGGGTGACCGACGAGCAGCGCCGCCACATCGTGGACACCATCAAGGAGGGCTGGTGACCTCCGCCACCTCACCGCGGACCGCGATGGTCTTCCCCGGGATGGGCCCCGTCCAGTTCGCCGACGTCGCCGAGTTCATGCGGGGCGATCCCGCGGCGCGGCGGCTGATCGCCGCCGCCGACGACGTCCTCGGCTACTCGCTGGTGGACCGTTTCCAGGAGTCCCGGAACGACTACAGCGAGGCCGCCCAGGTGGCGTTCATGGTGAACTGCGTGGCCCTCGCGGACTGGGCCGAGCGGACCCTGGGCGTGGAGCCGGTCGTGTGCGTCGGCCCGAGCTTCGGCGGCAAGGCGGCCGCGGCGTACTCGGGCGCCCTGTCCTTCGAGGACGCCGTGCGGATGACGGCCGGGCTGGCCCGCTGCACCGACGACTACTTCGCCCACGAGCACCGGGACATCGTCACCCACTCCTTCGTGCGCACCCCGGAGCCCGGGCTGCGGGAGGTGCTGGCCGAGCTGGACGAGCGCGGCGAGTGGTACGACCTCTCCTGCTACATCGACCACGACTTCTACATGCTCTCCCTGGCGGAGCGGCAGGTGGAGTGGCTGCAGCGGCGGGTACGCGCCCTCGGCGGGCTCCCGCTGTACACGATGCGCCCCCCGATGCACTCGGCCGCGTTCCAGCCGCTGCGGCGGCGGGCCGAGGAGGAGGTCCTCGACGGCCTCCGGTTCGCCGACCCGAGGCTGCCGGTGGTGGACGACCACGACGGCGCCCTGCTGACGACCGGGGACGGCGTGCGGACGATGCTGCTCGACGGCTTCGTACGGCCCCTGCGCTGGCCGGAGGTGGTGGCGGCGCTGCGGCGGCTGGAGGTCGCCAGGGTGTGCGTCTCCGGTCCGGACAGCCTGTTCGGCCGGGTGGCGGTCACCAGGGAGAACTTCGCGGTGACACCGGTGAACCCGAGACTGGCGATGATGCCCCGCCCGGCCCCGGTGGCCTAGCCCGGCATGCGACGAGGCCACGGCTCACCGGGTGATGAGCGCGTGGCCTCGTCGCGGGCGTCAGCCGGCGGTCTCGGAAATCCCGGTCAAGGTGTTCCACAACACGGCGGGGGTCTGGAAGGTCTCCGGGGTCAGCGCGTCGTCCCGGAATCGCACCCCGTACGTGTCCTCCAGAGCGCCCAGCAATTGCACGATGCCGAGCGAGTCGAGGCCGAAGTCCAGCAGCGCGACGTCCTCCCGGAGTTTCTCGTCGGCCGGGAGAAAAGGCAGGTGCTGGCGCAGGATCTCCTCGAAACGATTGTCCCACATGGCGCGCGGATTCCTTTCTCAATCGAATTATCTGGACTTGACGTTATAGCCCGGAAACTCCGATGTCCACGGATTCGACAAAAGAATTTGACAAACATATTCGGACCTGGTGCCCGGAATAATTGTGGCCGGAGGAAACAATGACCGGAGAATGCAGCCCCGCACTCTATGAATTCTTTCTGCGCGGTCTGGCGAAGTCGCCCGGCCGGGCGGCGTTCCGGGCCGGCGCGGACACCTTGACCTACGACCAGGTCTACCGGCTGGCCCTGCTGTGGGGCGGCGCGCTGCCGCGTACGTCACCCGCCGCCGTCGGGGTGCTCGCCGCCAAGGGGACCGTCTCCTACGTCGGGATCCTCGCCGGCCTCTTCGCCGGGGTGACCGTCGTGCCGCTGCAGCCGGACTTCCCGGCCGCGCGCACCAGGCAGATGATCGAGGCGGCCGGGGTGTCGGCGCTCATCGTCGACGAACGCGGGCGGAAGATCGCCGAGGAGTTGCTGGGCGAGGGGGTGGATGTCGCCGTCCTCGCACCCGACACCGACCCGATCGACCCCGGGCTCGCCCTCCCGCGGCCCCGGCCGGTCGAGGCCGGCGACATCGCGTACGTGCTGTTCACCTCGGGTTCCACCGGGACGCCCAAGGGTGTGCCGATCACCCACGGCAACACCGCCCACTATTTCCGGTTCCTGGCCGGACGGTACGACTTCACCAGTGACGACGTCTTCTCCCAGACGTTCGACCTGACCTTCGACTGCGCCATGTTCGACCTGTTCTGCGCCTGGGGCGCCGGGGCGACGTCCGTGGCGGTGCCGCCGCACGCGTACCGGAACCTGCCGCGCTTCCTCGCCGAGCAGGGGATCACGGTGTGGTTCTCCACCCCCAGCGCGATCTCGATGGTGCGCAGGACCGGTGGTCTCGGCGGCGCCGCCATGCCGTTCCTGCGCTGGAGCTTCTTCGCCGGAGAGGCGCTGAAGGTCGCGGACGCCACCGACTGGCAGCGGGCCGCCCCCGCCTCCGTCCTGGAGAACCTGTACGGCCCGACCGAGCTGACCATCACCATCGTCGGTCACCGCTGGTCCCAGGAGAGCTCGCCCGGGCTGGGCGTCAACGGCCTGTCGCCGATCGGGTTCGTGAACGACGGCCACGACCACCTGCTGCTCGACGACGAGGGACGGCCGACCGGCACCGAGGGCGAGCTGTGGATCACCGGCCCGCAGACCACCCCCGGATACCTCGACCCCGAGCACGACCACGGCCGGTTCGTCGAGCGCGAGGGCCGCGTCTGGTACAACACCGGTGACCGGGTCCGGCGCGCGGCCAACGGCGAGCTCGTCTATCTCGGCCGGGGCGACGCCCAGGTCCAGGTGCAGGGCTGGCGCGTCGAGCTGGCCGAGATCGACCACGCGGTACGCGGCTGCGACGGCGTCGAGGACGCGGTGACGGTGAGCACCACGGCCGATGACGCCACCGCGCTCGTCGTCTTCTACACCGGAGCCCCCGCGCCGCCGGCCCGCTTCGCCGCCCAGCTCCGCAGGACGCTGCCGGCGGGCCTCATTCCCCGGCACTACCACCACCTGGACGAGCTGCCCCTGAACCCCAACCGCAAGGTCGACCGGGCCGGCCTGCGGGCCCGGGCCACGGAGCTGGTCGGCTGAGCGCGGGGCGCCGGCCGGGCGGGCCCAGCGGCGGGTGAGCGGGGCGGGGCTCAGCGGCTCCGCATCCCGCGGCGCAGTGAGAAGATCATGTCCTCGCGCATCTTCTTCGTGATCTCGGCGTGCGCGATCACGGACGCGCCGTGGAAGGTCCCCGGATACAGCACGAGCTCCGTCGCGACCCCCGCCTGGACGAGCCGCTGGGCGTACTCGATGCCCTCGTCGCGCAGCGGGTCGAACTCGCACACCACCACCAGCGCCGGAGGCAGGCCGGTGAGGTCGCCGGCCCGCATGGGCGCGGCGTAGGGGGACACGTCCGGTCCGCCCGGAGCCGGGCCGTCCTTGAGGTAGTACCGCCACATGGCCTCGTTGTTGCGGCTGTTCCAGCTGGGGGTGTCGACGAAGTCCCGCATGGACCGCGTCGTCATCCGGTCGTCCAGCACCGGCACGTCCAGGAACTGGAAGCAGATCTCCGGGCCGCCGCGGTCGCGGGCCAGGAGGGAGACCGCCGCGGAGAGGTTCCCGCCGGCGCTGTCACCGCCGACCGCGATCCGCTCGGGGTCCACGCCGAGCTCCCCGGCCGCGGAGTGCAACCACGTCAGCGACGCGTACGTGTCCTCCAGCGCCCCGGGGAACGGGGTGTCGGGGGAGAGCCGGTAGTCGACCGACACCACGACGGCGCCGACCCGGTCGGCGATCTCCGTGCACCGGGCGTCGAACACCACTAAGTCCGAGGCGACGAATCCGCCTCCGTGCAGGTAGAGGAGCGCCGGCCGGGGCCGGTCCGCGGCGGGCGGCCGGTAGAGGCGTACCTTGACCGGGGGCGCGCCCCCGGGGCCGGGGATCTCGCGATCGCTGATGTCCACGGCCTGCTCGGGCGTGTAGTGCGGGAGCTTCTCGTGGAACTTCTGCTCTTCCTCTGGGGTGAGGGTGATCTCCCGGTTGACGACCTGGGAGAGTTCGACGTCGGGGATCATCGACGCCCATGGCGCGAGCTCTGAGTCGAGGTTGTAGCGCATGAGATCATCCTCCGCGCCGGGGCGGCGCCGGGTCATCCGCCGAATGGCCGCCGCCGGGCGGGTCCGCCCGGCCGAACGGCGGTGTTCACTGGGGGGTGCTCATTGGGCGGTGGCGCCGCCGTCGATGGCCAGTGCCGCGCCGGTGATGAAGGCCGCGTCGTCGCTGAGGAGGAACGCGACGAGCGCGGCGATCTCCTCGGGATGCGCCGCCCGTCCCGAGGGGTTGGGCACCCGGGTCTCCAGCGGCCCGTCCAGCGGCGCTCCCAGCAGGTTGCGGAGCAGCGGGGTGTCGACGTTGCCGGTGACCAGCGCGTTCACCCGTACGCCCCGCTCGGCGTTCTCCAGGGCGACGGCCCTGGTCAGCCCGACCACACCGTGCTTGGCGGCCACGTACGGCGCCGCGCCCGGGATCCCGGCGCAGCCGTAGGTGGAGGCGTTGGTCACGATCGAGCCCCCGCCGGCGGCCAGGATCGCCGGGACCTGGTGCTTGAGGCCGTAGAAGACGCTGGTGAGGTTCTGCTCCAGGTCGGCCCGCCAGTGGGCCTCGTCCACGTCGGACACCAGCCCGGTCCCGTTCACGCCGCCCACGTTGTTGAACGCCCCGTCCAGCCGGCCGAACTCCGTCACCGCCGAGCGCACCAGCCGTTCGGCGTCGGCCTCCACCGTGACGTCGGCCGGGACGAACAGCGCCCGGCCGCCCTTCGCCTGGATGTCGGCCGCCACCTGCGCGCCGACGTCCTCGCGCCGGGCCGCGATCACCACGGCGCCGCCGTCGGCGGCGACCCGCTCCGCGACGGCCTTCCCGATGCCGGAAGTCCCTCCTGTGATCACGACGACCTTGGAAGCCAGGTCAGCAGCCACGTCTCATCCTCCGCAAGCTAGTTGTCCGACGGTTCGCGGAACCGGTTGATCTGGTCGATGTGGCGGGCGCGGAACTCGGGGTCGTCGACGCCGAGGCCGGGCCGCGGCGCCAGGCACAGGACTCCGACCTTGCCGCTGTGGGCGTTCGCGTGGACGCGGCGGGTCGCCACCCCGACCTCGTCGAGGTCGTAGACGGCGGACAGGGTGGGGTGGACCGCCCCCTTGGCGATGAGGCGGTTGGCCTCCCAGGCCTCCCGGTAGTTCGCGAAGTGGGTGCCGACGATCCGCTTCAGCGCCATCCACAGGTAGCGATTGTCGTATTGGTGCTGGTAGCCGGAGGTGGAGGCGCAGGTGACGATCGTGCCGCCGCGGCGGGCCACGTACACGCTCGCGCCCATGGTCTCCCGGCCCGGGTGCTCGAAGACCACGTCGGGGTCGTCGCCGCCGGTCAGCTCCCGGATCCGCGCCCCGAACCGCTTCCACTCCTTGGGGTCGGGGGTCTCCGGGTCCTTCCAGAACCGGAAGCCCTCGTCGGCCCGGTTGATCACCAGCTCCGCGCCCTGGGCCCGGACCAGCTCGGCCTTGTGGTCGCTGGAGACCACGCAGACCGGGATCCCCCCGGCGCGCAGGACGAGCTGGGTGGCGTACGAGCCGAGCCCGCCCGCGGCCCCCCAGATCAGCACCACGTCGCCGACCTTGATCTGGGCGCCGTTGCGCGAGATGAGCTGGCGGTAGGCCGTGGAGTGCACCAGGCCGGAGGACGCCGACTCCTCCCAGGTCAGGTGGGCGGGCTTGGGCATGAGCTGGTTCGCCTTGACCAGGCTGAGCTGCGCGAGCCCGCCGTAGTTGGTCTCGTACCCCCAGATGCGCTGGTCGGGGTCGAGCATGCTGTCGTCGTGGCCGTCGGCCGAGGAGAGCTCGACCGACAGGCAGTGCGCCACGACCTTGTCGCCGGCCTGCCACCGGTGGACGCCGGGGCCGGTCCTCAGCACGACGCCGGACATGTCCGAACCGAGCACGTGGAAGGGCTGGTCGTGGATCCCGGCCGACGGGACCGCCTTCGCGTAGCGCTTCAGGAAGCCGAACGTGTGCATCGGCTCGAAGATGGCGCTCCACACCGTGTTGTAGTTGATGCTGCTCGCCATCACCGCGACGAGCACCTCGCCCGGGCCGGGCTCCGGTGTGGGGACGTCGGACAGGGTCAGCGACTTCGCGGGATCGCGGTTCTCGGCCGGGATGCCGCCGAACATGTCCACGTCGTCGTGGAGCACGACCGCCGCCCGGTAGCTCTCCGGGATCGGGAGGTTCCTGAGCTGCTCGGCGTCGTACTGCTCGGACAGGAGGATGTCTCTGATTTCCTTCATCGATTCTCCTTGGCGGGAGTTCGAGCGGGTTGGGGTCAGGGGCCGGCGACAGGACGCGCGGCCCGCCGGGTCAGGACGCGCCGAGCTGGTCGTCCAGCGCGGCGAAGAGCTCCTCGTCGGAAAGGTCGTCGAGGTCCCGGTCGGCCTCCTCCGCCGCGCCGTTCACCCCTTCGGCCGCGTGGAGGATGGCCCGGAAGCGGTCGCTGATCTGCGCCCGGTCCCCGGCGGACAGGGCCTGCTCCCGTAGCAGCCGCTCCATCTCGTCGAGCTGGGCGAAGATCGAGCCAGACGGCGTCTCCGGTGCGAGCCTGTCCTGGACGAACCGGGCGAGGGCGATCGGGGTGGGATAGTCGAAGACCAGGGTGGCCGGGAGCTTCAGGCCGGTGGCCCGGCCCAGCCGGTTGCGCAGCTCCACCGCGGTCAGCGAGTCGAACCCGAGCTCGTTGAACGCCCGGTCCGGTTGTACCGGGTCGTCCGAGGTGTGTCCCAGCACCGCCGCGGCCTCACTGCGTACCAGGGAGACCACCAGGCGCTCCCGCTTGGCCGGCGGCAGCTCCGCGAGCCGCGCCGCGAACGCCGTACCGTCGTCGTCGCCCCCGGAGGCCGCCGGCGCTTCGAGCGCCCGCGTGAACTCGGGAACGGCACTCACCAGGGGACGCGGCCGCGCCAGCGCGAAGGCGGGCGCGAAGCGCTCCCAGTCGATGTCGGTCACCACCAGGTGGCCCCCGCCGCTGCCGACCAGCTGGCCGATGGCCATCGCCGCGGCGTCGGGCGCCATCGGCCGCAGACCGCTTCTGCCCAGCTGCTCTCCGGCGTCCTCCATCATCCCGCCGCCGCCCCAACCGCCCCAGGCGATCGAGGAGCCCGCGAGCCCGCGGATCCGCCGGCGCTGCGCCAGCCCGTCGAGGAACGCGTTGGCGGCGGCGTAGGAGGCCTGCCCGCTCGACCCCCACACGGCCGCGCCGGAGGAGAACATCACGAACGCCTCCAGCGGGCGGTCACCCAGGACCTCGTCCAGGTTGATCGCCCCGATGACCTTGGACCGGGCGTAGCCGGCGAAGTCCTCCAGCGTGGTGTCGGCCACGAGCACGTCGTCGTGCCCGACACCGGCCGCGTGCATCACCGCCATCAGGTCGGGGATCGACTCCAGCAGGTCCCGTACCGCCGCCCGGTCGGCGACGTCGCAGGTGGCCACCGTGACCGCGGCGCCCAGCTCGGTCAGCTCCGCCTCGAGCTCCGCGACGCCCTCGGCGCCGCGGCCGCGTCGGCTGACCAGCACCAGGCGGTCGGCGCCCTCCCGGGCGAGCCACCGTGCCACGTTCGCTCCGACCCCGCTGGTGCCGCCGGTGACCAGCACCGTTCCGTTCGGCTTCCAGCTCCGCGCCCGGTCCGCGCCGCCGTTCGGCGAGCGCACCATGCGGCGCGCCCGTACGACGCCTGAGCGGATCGCCACCTGGTCCTCGCCGCTCGCGCCCGCGAGCACCCCCTGGAGCAGCGCGATGTCGTCGGCCCCGGGGGCGGGGGGAAGGTCGACGATGCCGCCCCAGGTGTCCGGGTGGTCCACCGCGAGAACCGCGCCGAGCCCCCAGAGCGCAGTCTGGAACGGACTGACCCTCTCCACAGCCCTGTCTCCGCCGGTTCCCTCTTCGGTTGCGCCGTCTCCGGCCGCTCCGTCTCCGGTGGCCTCGTCCAGAGCGACCGCGCCGGACGTGGTCAGCCACAGGGGCGCGCTCACCTCCGCATCGGCCAGCGCCTGCACCAACGTGACGGTCGCCGCGGCGCCCCGCGACAACGTCGGGTGCTCCTCGTGCGGCTCGTCGTCGAGCGGCAGGAGACAGAGCACACCGGTCAGCCCGGGCCGGGCCTGCGCACGTATGACTTCAGCGAGCGCGGCGCGATCCTCACCACCGACCACCAGCGGATACACCCGGGCGGCCCGCGCGGACAGACCGTCCAGGACGTCCCGGACGATCCGCGGATCGCCGCCCGCAGCGGGCACGGCCACCAGCCACGCCGTACCGGTGATCCCCGCCGCGCTCGGCGCGCTCACCCCGCGCCACACCAGCTTGTAACGCCAGTCGTCGAGCACGGACCGCTTGCGCTCCGCGTCCCGCAGGGACGACAGGGCGGGAAGCACGGTCCGCAGCGCGTCCGCGTCCACCTTCAACCGGGTGGCCAGCGCCTCCGTCTCCTCCGACTCCAGCGCCTTCCAGAAACCGTCGTCCCGGGGGGCGTCCGACCCGTGCCCGTGGGACGACGGCTCCAGCCAGTAGTGGTGGTGTTGGAAGGGGTAGGTGGGCAGGTCGGTGGTGGTGGCGTGGGGGATGAGGGTGGTCCAGGTGGGGGTGGTGTTGGTGTTGTGGGTGTGGGTGGTGGCGATGGCGGACAGGAGGGTGTGGGTTTCGGGGTGGTTTTTGCGGAGGGTGGGGGTGAAGTGGCTGCTGCTGCTGTTGGTGGTGGTGTGTGTGGTGGGGAGGTTGTGGGGGGCGATGGCGGTGAGGGTGGTGTCGGGTCCGATTTCGAGGTAGGTGGTGACGCCGGTGTGGTGGAGGTGGGTGAT
>NZ_JBSFNK010000079.1:0-25039 GCF_053587055.1 Nonomuraea sp. NPDC003707
ATCCGCTGCCTCAAACGCTACGTGGCTCGCGAGCTCTACCGCATCATCACCTCAAACGATCAAGAACACGCCGCTTGACATCCATAGGAGCATCCTGGACGTGGCAGTCTGGCGCAGCCGTGCCCCGCCTCTGCGCGGCGGGATGCTCTCCGGAAGTGGCGCCTGGCCGATAGGCATGCGCGTCGCAGTACGGCGGCGCATCATTCTGCGGCGGCCACGCCGCGCGGGCTGTGGCGCGTCAGCCCCACGGGCCTTCCCCCAAGGCCTCAGCCTGCGGCTTGACATAGAAGCATCAATCGGCTCCTGCGCCAGTACTTTCCCAAGGGCACCGACCTGTCACGCTGGGATGCCGAGGAGTTGGCGGCCGTAGCATTCGCGCTCAGAAGGTGTCTTTAATCTCCCGCTAGGGATCCTAAAACGCCATCAAAGAGACCTATGCTGCACAGGTCGTCGGCTGGCAGCGGTCCGTGCCCCCTCCTCGGCCCATCTGGGCGATCGACAAGGCCAGGAGACGTGGCTGAGCCGCCCACGGACCGGCGGCGGCTGGAGCGGATCTCCGGCGTCGTGCTGATCGCGCTCGGCCTGCGGCTGGTGACTGAGGCCCGATGACCTCCTGCGCAGGCCACGCCTGGACTACCTGTGTCACTGGAGTCGATCGTAAACCCCCACGGCCCACCTGCCTGGCTGTTCACCCACCTCGGCCAGGAGCCGTTCGCGCACTTCGGGGCGCATCAGCGCCTGAGACTCGGATGTCTTGTCGCATCTCTTTGCCTGTGAGGGCGGTGAGCACCCCATAACGGTCTTTGCCACCTCCCGGATGGGGGCGTTCGAAGGGAAGACCCAGACCTGCAGAGACTGCGGACGCTTCAGCCAGTCGGAGGGCACCGAAAGCCGGTCGTAAGTCACGCGCACTGAAGGCTTGCACGGTCCGGCCGTTCCCCCCAGTTTGCCGCTCTCGGGCAATGGCGCCGTGACGAACCAAGCCTTAGGGTCATCACAGACCACGGTGTAGCTGGTTGTGAGAGTGGTCGGGCTGAAGGTCATCGTTCGGACGACGCCCGTCGTCTGGAAATGGCGAGAGTGGATGAGGGCGAGATCAAATCTCTCGCCCCCTTGCGCAGAAAGCTTCTCGGGCAATTTCGGGCCGCGCTCGACGTGGGCCGAGTCCGCAGGATGCTGGGCGATCATTGCGTTGCCCGCCCAGGGTGGACCGGCCAGTAGGCCGTTCAGTTCCGCTACGACGACGACAAAGGCCACCGCAGTCACGCCCATCAGTGCCCGTCGAGTACGGCGCATGTGGCGAGCTCGCCGTACGATCGCGTCGAGATGAGCAGGTGGTTCGCCGCCAGTCTGTTCTTGAGCATGCTTGGTCAAAAGCCTTCGCAACTCGCCCTCGGTATGCCTCATCGATGGATCCTCCCCAGGGTCATGGTCTGAATGTCCGGATCGACGCGCAGACGGGTGAGCGCTCGGTTGAGCTGGCTCTTCACCGCTCCCAGAGAGCAGCCGATGATGTCGGCGACCTGGGTGAGCGGCCGTCCCTCGAAGTAGTGCAGGACGATCACCGCGCGCTGGCGCGGGGAAAGCGCACTGATCGCGCTCCACAGCGCGGCTTGATCGTCCACCACGGCGGCCGCGTCGCGCGGATCGCCAGCCTCGGGAAACGTCTTGGTCGGGACCTCTGCGCGCCAACGCCTGTGCCACCAGGACGTGTGGGTGTTCACGATGATCCGGTAGACGTATGGGTCAGGGTTACCCTCGATCCGCCGCCAGGCAAGCCATGCTTTCGCCAGCGCGGTTTGCACCAAATCCTCTGCCGTGCCCCAGTCGTGGGCGAGGAGATACGCCATCCGGCACAGCCGTAGATGCCGGTGTGCCACGTAGTCTGCGAATCCGTCGTCCATCCATCATCTCCGTCTCGTTTCCGGTGATGGTTACTGGTCGGACAGCGCATTCGGTTTACAGGCATTCCGTCTCAACCCCCGCAAGTGATCTTCCTTGACCTCTTTAGAGGGGCTAAAGACCTTGCTTGTCAGGGATTGTCACATCCTGTGATCAGGAGCATGCTTGGAGTTGGTGGTCCGAATCCCGCCATTGTCCCGCACATCGCGCGAGGGAGAGCGGACCATGCCAGCCATGATCGGGCACGTCACTCAGGAACGTTACGATCAACTCGTTGTCGAAGGCCGACGCCTCGTCGAACAGCAGACCCAGGCGCAATTTGCGCTGGGAGATATCGCCGTGGAAGTCGAGCCTCTGCGCTCTCACGGCGGCGCCCAGGCTGCACCCGAGCAGGAAGAGTTCCAGGTCAGCCGGTCCCTGCAGATGCTCGCGGACGATTTTTGATCCCGTACAACACGATCAAGGACTATCGATGGATCGCCTCCCGCTGGCCGTCCCGGCACCGTCGCCCGGGGGTCTCCTTCAGCATCTACCGGATCCTGGCCTCTATCACCGATGAGCAAGAACGGTACGCCCGGCTCGCCGAACCGCCGCTACACGAACGCAGTGGCACCCGCCGCTGGACGCTGGACGCCGCCAAGCGGCTGGTCGGCCACCAGGTCGAGCGCCCGGTCAGCGTGCAGGAGAAGGTTGAACGTATCCACGATCTGGCCCGCGATGAGGAGGTCGCCGCCCGGGTGGCCACCGATCTGCTGCGCCGGCCGCAGGTGGCTGAGCGGTCCATGCGCGACGATCTGGCCAAGCACATGGTCAACCGGGCGTAGGTCGAGCACGCCCAGCAGGCCGGCCAGGTGGTACGGCAGCGCACGCCCGCCCTGCCCCGCATCGAGCGAAGCCGGGACTTCCTCGACCTGATCGGCGCGTGCTCCCTGTTCGTGGCCTCGATCGGCCGGATCCTGCCTGGCCTTCGCGACCATCGCTTCACCGCCGATGAGCGCGCCGCGGTGGCGCGTAACGTGGCACGCGTCTGGGCGACCGCCGACTGGCTGGAGGCGGCCATCGAGTCGGGGGACGTCAGCCTGGACGAGAGTCTGGCCCGGCTGCTGCGCGGCGAGTAACACCGTGCCCTCCAGGGGCTTGGCGGCCAACGTCTGCGGCGAGCAGGTGCGCCTGGCGCTGCTGGAGGCCCGCCCGGCCGGGAGGACCGCCCGGCAACTCGTGGCCGCCACCGGACTGAGCCTCCACCAGGTACGCAAGGGCATCCTCTACGTCCGCGAGGTTTCGGCGATGGCCCGCCTGACCCCGCTGATCTGGACCTACGCCGGTGGATATGCCTTTGCGTCCGCGCCGGACGACTGGATCGCCTACGAGCGCTCGCGACTGCGCATCGAGCTGACCCGGATCAGCCGGTTCCTGTCGGCGACGGTTGCACCTCGTGCGGCGCTCACACCGGAGGGAGAGTGGATCAAGTTGGTGCTGGGCCAGCTCAACGTGGTCCAGACGGCGCTGAACCTGGTCAACAAGGGGGGTGTGACTCGTGCGTCCCCGCCGCTACCCCTCCGACACCACCGAAGAATGGGCGCTCATTGAACCGTTGTTGCCGGTGCCCGCCTGTCAGACCCCCAAGGGCGGCCAGCCGGAGAAGCATCACCGCCGCGACGTGTTCGATGCGATCAGATACATCACTGACAATGCGGCGAAGTGGAGGGCGTTACCTGCGGATTTTCCGCCTTTTCAAGACCGTTTTCGGCTTCTTCAGCCGCTGGGCCAGGGCCGGGGTCTTCAACCGGATCCGTGATGAGCTCCGCCGCGCCATCCGGCTGCGTGCGGGGCGCTGCCTCAACCCGGTCGCCGGCGTCATCGACTCCCAGTCGGTGCGCGCCGCGGCCACTGTCACCGGGCGTTCGCGCTCCTATGATGCCGGGAAAAGGTGGGAGGCAGGAAACGTCACCTGGTCGTGGACACGTTCGGCCTGCTCATGGCGGTGATGGTCACGCCGGCAGGGCAGCCCGACCGTGACGCCGCCCGGGAACTGCTGGCCCGGCTGCGGATGCTGCACCCGCAGCTCACCCTCATCTGGGGCGACAGCGCCTACGCCGGGACGCTGGTCGAGTGGGCCCGCCGCTTCCTGCGCCTCACCCTGAAGATCGTGACTAAATGGCCTGGTCAGACCGGGTTCCAAGTGCTCGCGAGAAGATGGATCGTCGAGAGGTCCCTGTCCTGGCTGATGAACGCCCGCCGCAACGTGATCGACTTCGAACGCAAACCCTCGCACAGCGAGGCCCACCTGACCGTTGCCGCGATCACGCTGATGACAAGGCGTTTGACCAGGAAGAACGCGCAGTCGTGGGGTGGTGCGCGCAAGGTGTCGCCACGAGCCACATGACGGGTAATTGGGGAGGATTCGTGACCTACCTTGAGTGTGAACCACGGGCTTTTTGATGGGAGATTCGAGACCTTCCGTATCGTGATGTCCACCTTGTTCGCGTGGCCGCCCGCATCAGCGAAAGCTGCAGAGCTGTCCTGGACAACTTCTCCGCGCCAACCACAATCGCACGCCGCCGCGTACCCTCCGCCGTGGCCGAATTCCTCCATTCGTGCATGATGTCTGCGACCGCATGCCTGCCTGGTCATGCCGTACAAGCCCATCACCAGCACCGCCACCGCGCCCCCAGTGACGATCATCGCCGCAGCACCCGCCCATTCGGCCTGGCCGGGATCTTCCAGGGGGACCAGAACCGGCTCCCTCCTGTGGGGTGCCGCTATCCCGAACGCGACTAGAATCGCTGCTGAGACGATCAGAGCCAGCGCGCCTTGAGCCGCCCGGCGTAATCTCGGCGCCAAGAGCAAGGCAGCGGGAACGGCCATGACGCTCGTCCCAATAAGCAGCACCCGCCATGATGCGCGGCCAAAACTGTGGCTGGTCCAGGGCCTGCTCCAGCAGGATCAGGGGGACCGCTCCCAGCATTAGGTTGCACGCCGGAAACGCAACCCAGAAATGCCGATCTAGGAAATCCATAAGAAATCATCGACCCTTCCCATGCTGGTACAACGGCCCGTGGAAATCAGCGGTTCCCCTGTCTCAGGCCGGGAAGAGCCTCGGCATGTCTACGAGCAGCCCACTGCCCCTCCCCGCAGCCAAATATGAGCATGCTGCTGGAAGCCCGCCCCTACGCGCAAGATCGATAAAAACCACGGTCGTGGTTCAAAGACACCTTCTCAACACCAGGCCCCGAAAGACCCTCGGGTGGAAGACGCCGGCGGAGGCCCTTCAGCCAACATCTAAACTCGCTCCTGAACAGCAGTGTTGCGACGACCCCTTGAACCCAAGGAATACACCGCCGCCCGCTACCAGGAGCTATGCCGGTGCCTGGGCGTGGTGCAGTCGATGGGCCGGGTCGGGTGCGCGCTCGACAACGCAGCCGCCGAGGCGTTCAACACCACCCTCAAGGACTCTGTTGGCCGATTCGGTGGTCAAGCGGCCAGCGCAAGGATGAGCCTGGCGAAGTGGCTGGTGCGGGTGGCGCCAAGGGGGTTACCGGCCCACCAGGCATCGAGACGGACGAGGTTGAGGGCGGTGGCGGTGAACAGGTGCCCGAGATGGGTCTTGGGCAGGCCGATGTAGCGGCTGACGCGGATTCCGGATCTGTGTACCGCCTGGGAGATGGTTCCTTCCACGCCCGCCCGGACCCCGTAGCGGACCTTGAACTCCTCAGTATCTTGTTCTCGTCGCCGTGCATCCTGCGCTTCCTGGAGGGGCCGGGCCAGGAGTTGGAGACCACGACCCCAGCGGGGACTGGTGGTGCGGGTGCATGCCTCGCGCAGGGGACACGGGTCACAGTCGGTGCGACGGAAGAAGACCTGGACGATGGGCACGCCCCGGCTGCTGTGCCGCTGAGCGGACCACACGGCGCTGGTGTGGCCTTGCGGGCAGGTGATGCGGCGGGCGTCCCAGTCGATGGTGAAGGCATCCTGCGCGAGTTCGGGCGTCTGCCGACGCTGCCGGGAGACGTCAATGCGGACCGGCCCCACCAGGTCTAACCCGTACTCGGTCCGAGCCTGAACCAGCAGGGTCGCCGAGGTGTAGCCGTAGTCCACCAGGTGCTCGTCGGGCAGCAGGCGGCGCTGTTGCAGAGCCTGGTGAATGGGCGCCGTCATCTCGGTGTCGGTCACGGTCGCCGCGGTGGTGGCGACATTCGTGATCATGTGCGGTGCGTCGGGCTCGCACGTTTCGGAGAAATGGACCTTGTAGCCGGTCCAGCCCATACCGCGTTTGATGCTGTAGCGGGCCTGCACGTCATACGGCGTTTGATGCTGTAGCGGGCCTGCACATCATACGGCGTCACCAGGCGATTAGCGCCCGGCGGAAGGTCCTTGCCCTCCCGCCAGCGCACCCCCTTGTCATCGCGGTGGTACTGCTGGATCCACACCCTGCGCAAGACCTCCACGGCGGGCACCTCTCGCAGCCAGTTCGGGGTGGAGGGTGCATGAATGGCTTCCAACAGCGTGAAGCCGTCCACGCCAACCTGCTGGGCCCACGCGGTGCGGGCATCATCGCTCTTGGGTAACCGGTAGCCGTCACAGCGAGCCTGGTAACGCTCAGCCCAGTCCGGCTCCATGATGCAGGCCAGCCATCCCGGGGCCGCCACGGCCAGGGCCTCCAGCGCCGCTCGCATGGTTTCTCCGACGAACTCCATCCGGTTCAATCTGCGCACGGACGCCATCACATGGGTTGAATCGGTGCGCTGCCGCCCGCCAGCCCGCAGCAGGCCCAGCCTGGACAGATGCTCCAACAGCGTGTCCAGGATATGTTCCTCCAGGCCATGAGTGATCAGCCGGTCCCGGAACTCGCTGAGCACCGAGAAGTCGAACCCCGGATCGTCCAGCTCCAGACCCAGGCAGTACTTGAAATCGATCCGCCCCCGGACGGCATCGGCCGCCTGCCGATCGGTCAGCCCTTCGGCGAACTGCAGCACCGAGACCATCGCCAGTTGCCCCGGCGACAGCGCCGGCCCACCACGGCGCGGGAACGCGGCGGCGAACTGCTCATCACGAAACAACGGACCCAGCTCATCGCGGACCCGCATGGCCAGGCAGCCCTTGGGGAACGCCGCCCGCGCGATCCGGGCAGTCTGCTCAGGAACTTGACGCGCGGGCTGAGGGCGCAGAGACATGGCAGATCTTCTCCATCATTCTCCGCGGCCCCAATTTCCAGCTTCCTCCGGGAACCGGGGATCATCAACCTGAATCGGCCAACAGAGTCCTCAAGGTCGAGTACGTTCACCGCCACCGGTTCCACACCCGGGCCGAGGCACGCCTGAAGATCGCCACCTGGATCATGCCGTTGATTTAAGGTGCTGGGCCTTGGGCGAGAACGGCGGCGATGACGAGAACCGCGTCAGCCAGGAGCTGACGGGCTGGGGTAGCGGCGGCAGGTCTGGGCGCCAGCCCGGCATGCGGACCCTGCGGCGTTTGAGCTGGCGAGAGTCCTCGAAGGCGAAGGGCCGATGGTGTGGTGACAATCTCGGGGCAGTGGCCCTGACCAGGATATTCTGATTAAGGGGGTCGCTGCTGAGGTGGGCTCGATGAGGGCTTCAGTGCAACCGAGATGATGAGCGTGACGGGGGACGGTGATGAAGCGGCACGTGCATGGGCTGCCGTACGAGACGACGAGTTTCGTAGGACGTCGGCGTGAGATCGCCGAGGTCAAACGATTGCTGGCCGACTCCAGGATGGTGACCTTGACGGGAGTCGGCGGGGTGGGCAAAACCCGGCTCGCCTGCCGCGTCGCACTGGAGGTGCATCGCGGGCTGCCGGATGGTGTATGGCTCGTCGAGCTCGCCGGTCTGCGGAGCAGCGTGTCGGTGACGCAGTCGCTGATCGAGTCGCTGGAGATCCGTGATCAATCAGCGCGGCCGACCGTCGAGGTGCTCGAAGGACACCTTCGCGACAAGCATCTCCTGCTTGTTCTCGACAACTGCGAACATTTGCGCGCCGAATGCGCCATGCTTACAGAGCGAATTCTCCGTTTCGCGCCGGAAGTGCACATCCTCGCCACCAGCCGGGAGCGGCTCGGGACGGCAGGGGAGTATACGTTCAGTCTACCGCCACTTTCTCAGTCAAGCGAGAGCGGTAGTGCACTGTCCAAGGACGGAGCCGCAAAATGCGATGCCGTGCAACTGTTCGCCGAACGGGCGCGGGCGGTGGTCCCGGCTTTCGCACTGACCGCATCTAACCGCGATGTCGTGGAACGCATTTGTCGGCGGTTGGACGGTCTTCCGCTTGCGATCGAGCTCGCGGCCGTGCGGCTGCGCGCACTCTCTGTCGAGCAACTGCACGACCGCTTGGATGATCGTTTCCAACTGTTGACGGCGGGGTCGGAGCTCTTGCCTCGGCATCAGACGCTGAAAGCGTTGTTCGACTGGAGCTATGGCCTGTGCACAGATCAAGAGCGCTTGTTGTGGGCGCGTATGTCCGTCTTCACCGGAGGGTTGGATCTGGATGCAGCCGAAGCCGTCTGTTCCGACTGCGGACTTCCCAGAGCTGACATGGTCAAGCAGGTGATCGGACTGGTGGACAAGTCCATCATTCTACGTGAGGAGCGTTCATCTCGCGTGCGTTATCGGCTGCCGGAGACGATCCGTCAGTACGGGTACGAGCGTTTGCGCGAGTCCGGCGAAGAGGCAGATTTGCGGCGCCGTCATCGTGATTATTACTGTGCGCTTGCGGCCGAGGCCCGCTCAAAGTTGTTGACGCCAGGAGAAGTGGAGTGTTATGGCCGGCTCGAGGATGAACACTCCAACGTACGCAGCGCACTGGAATACTGTTTCAACGAGAAAGGTCACGCTGAGCTCGGCTTGAGCATGGCCAGTGATCTACTCTGGCACTGGATCACCAATTATCACTTCCACGAAGGACGCTGGTGGCTGCGGCAAGGACTCGACGCGGTTTGCGAAGAGAGCGAAGTCCGTGCTCGGGCTCTGTGGAGCGCCAGCCTGCTGGCGGTCGTCCAAGGTGACATCGCCGCAGGTGAAAGCATGCTGGCTGAGAGCTGCGCCATAGGGGAGTCTCTAGGCCTTGATGCTGTCCTGGCCTATGCCACGTACGTGTCGGGCATCATCGCCTATGACAAAGGCGAGGTCGAATCTGCGATCTCGCTCTTTGAGCGCTCGGCCGAGGCCCAACATCTCCTGGGCGACGACTATGGCTACGCGATGGCGCTGACCAGGCTCTCGATAGCACTCTCCTCGGCGGATGATCTGAGTCGCGCCACGTCAGTTGGCGAAGAATGCGTGACCGTATGCCAGGCTCACGGGGAAGGCTGGGTGGGGGCATTCGCGAAAGCGGCGCTGGGTATTGCGCTCTGCCGCCGGGACGACGTCGACCGGGCAAGGGTCCTGGCGCAAGAGAGCCTGCTCTTCAACCGGTCCCTCAACCGGGCCGTGCTGACCGGCCTCGACATGGAGTTGCTTTCGTGGGTCGCTGCGGCCGATCGTCGCTTCGAGCGAGCTGCGACACTGCTCGGTGCCTTGCACAGCATCTGGCGGGCGATCGGTGGACACGCGATCCTGCCAATCTTCGGCCATCTGTACAAGTTCCACGAGATGTACGAGGATCGCACCCGGCAGGCCCTCGGTGAGCACTCGTTTCGCGCGGCGGTCGACAGGGGGGCGGCGCTCTCCTATGAAGAGGCCATCAGCTACGCCCTGGAGGAGCTGGGGCGTAACGTCAAACCTGCTGAGGACGCCGGTAACAAATCGCCTCTGACCCGCAGGGAGATGGAGGTCGCCCGGCTCGTGGCCCGAGGGATGACCAACAAAGAGATCGCCAGTACTCTGGTGATATCTCAGCGGACAGCCGAGGGACATATCGAGCACATCCTGGTGAAGCTCGGTTTCAACTCTCGCACGCAGATCGTCAAGTGGATCAGCAACCCAAATTGACGGGTCCCCAGCGCCACTTGTCGTAGTGGGCCGCCGGTTCTTGGCGGGTCGTGAGACCTCGGCCCCACGCGCTCGCCACTGGAGCGGCGGGCGGTGGTTCAAGCTGGCTAGCGGTCGGATCGGTCTTTCGATGACCTTCGTACATCGTTACTATCCTGGCATTTCATCCCCGCATCTCTCTAGGAGGCTTCCGATGCGAGCGTTGATCATGTCGTGGCAGGTGACGATCATCGGGACAATCGTGGTTGATGGCGTTGCCGCGGTGGCCGCCTGATGCGCGGCGTATGGTACGACCGCGCAGGACCTGCCAAACACGTGCTGATGCACGGCGAGTTGCCTGATCCTGAGCCCGGCGACGGAGAGGTCAGGGTACGTGTCGTGGCGGCCGGGCTGAATCCACGTGATGTCAAGAGGCGTGCCGGCGCCGGAGACCGCGTCATGACCGATGCCCGCGTCATACCGGGCGACGACGGAGCCGGCATTATCGACCTCGTCGGGGCCGGAGTGCCGACGAAGCGGATGGGCCAGCTGGTTTGGGTGCATTCGGCCACGTACGGCCGGTCTTTCGGCACCTCGGCCGACTACGTGATCGTTCCGGCCGAGCATGCGATTCGCCTGCCGGATGGAGTGACCTTCGAGCAGGGTGCCTGCCTCGGAGTACCTGCGCTGACCGCCCACCGGGCTCTGCTCGCCGACGGGCCGGTCGCCGGGCAGATCGTGTTGGTGACAGGTGGCGCGGGTATGGTCGCGCACTATGCTATAGAACTCGCCAAGCACGCGGGGGCCACCGTCGTCGCCACCGCAAGCACCGCCGCGAAACAAGAGGCCGCCCGCGCGGCGGGTGCCGACCACGTGGTCGACTATCGCGCGTCTGACGCAGTGGAGGCGGTTATGGCGGCCACCGGAGGGCATGGAGTGGACCGCGTCGTGGACGTGGCGTTCGGTGCCAATCTGCCGCTGACCTCGGCTGTCGTCGCAGCGAACGGGACGATCAGCGCCTATGGCTCGGACGCCGTGCCGAATCCAGAGTTCCCGTTCTACAGTCTGATGCGCCGCGGGATCACCGTGCGGACCGTGTTGGTTTTTGCCATGCCGGCACCGGCCATGGCCGCGGCGATCGAGGGCGTGACCTCTCTTCTCGCCGCTGGTGTCCTCACGCATCCGATCGCCGCTCGCTACCACCTCGATGACTGTGTGGCGGCGCACGAGGTGGTGGAGAGCGGTGGTTCCATCGGCAAGGTGCTGCTCCTTCCCTGATCTTCAGGGGCTTTACCTCGGTGTTTCTGTTCAATGTCGTGAGTGTGAAGTATTGACACTCACCCACGCACGTGGTTTTTTGGTTGAACCAATAGGCCAATCGGAGGAGTCGTGTCAGAGATCTTCAGTTCGGTGGAGCGGCCGCGGACCGCTGCGGCCAGCGTCGAACAGCACCTTAAAGAGCTGATTCACGCGCGCCGACTGGTTGCTGGAGACCGGCTCCCGCCCGAACGGCAACTCGCCGAGCGTCTTGGCGTGAACCGCTCGACGCTACGCAGTGCGCTGCAGTCACTGACCGAGCAGGGCGTGCTGGTCGCCCGTCAGGGAGCCGGATGGGTCGTCAAGCCTCGGGGCGAGATCGTCGCCGCGAACCTCGCCGTCTACCTCAGCCTGGAGGACGTCTCTTTCGAGCAGTTGTTCGCCGCGCGCCGCGCCATTGAGCCGCAGATCGCGGCCAGCGCAGCGCAGCACCGCACGGCCGAGCAAATCGAGGCGATGCGGACCTGCATCAGTGCGATGCGATCGACCTCCGACAGCGAGTCCTACCTGCAGGCCGATTCTGACTTTCACGCGATCTTGGCCGCGGCGTCGCAGAATCCGGTGTTTTCGCTGCTGATCGCCCCAACGTTACAGCTGCTCCATGACGTACGGCAGCGGCTGTCGTCGGAACAAAAAGTGATCAGTGCCAGTCACGGCGAGCACGAAGAAATCCTCGGCGCCGTCGAAAGGGGAGATGCTCAGGCGGCCGAGAATGCCATGCTCCGCCACATCGACCGCTTCGTTCACAGCGGCAACGAGGTTCTCAGGCGACAGGACTCGCTCTGAGAAACCATCCGGTCGCGATCTTGCGACTACTCTGATCAGCTATCTGGACGGATCTGTCTTGTCCGTCCACTGGTGTGGCGTGTTCACCGTAGTTTCGCTACGGACATGCCTGTTTCACCTGATCATGTCTGTCTCTGCCCACTTGCCGCATGTGATCGATTTATCCCATTTCATCCCCTACGTCTCCTCGAAAGGAGTCGCAATGCTCTTTGCGGCAGCAAAGGAAGTCAAGGAAGAGGTCGTCGAAATGAAGGTGGCAGGAGGCGAACTGCGCACCAAGCAGGTCCTCGGCCAAAACTCCAGCCTGACGATCGCCACCCGCTCGGCCGGATACCACTCCGAGCCGCACTCACACGACTGTGAGCAGCTCAACTACGTGCAGAGCGGAGAGATCTGGGTGTTCGTCGAGGACACTGCCTACCATCTGCGCGCGGGTGACTTCTTGCGTATCCCGCCGAGTGCGGTGCACTGGGCTTGGAACCGCTCGGATCTCAGCTGCGAACTCATCGAGATGCACACGCCGGGCCTGGCACTCGACGGCATCGACGCGCCACGACTCCTGGCGCAGGGCGAGACTTACAGCGACACAGTCCCCAGCCGCTGGTATGACAAGAGCTACTGGGACAACGAGGTCAAGGCCCTGGCAGCGCACGGAGTGACCCGATGAAACGCGGTCGGCTCTTGCCGCTCCTCTCGCGGCCACAGGGACGAACGGTCGCAGTTACGCTCTGTGCTGCGCTGGCGCTCGCTGGCTGCGGCGCGACGTCCACCGGCGACGCCGGAGCAGACGCGCCAGGGATCACCCAGACGAGCATCCGGATCGGCACCTCCAACGCGCTGACCGGACCAGTCTCGTCCGTCTGCCTGCCGACCTCGGCCGGCGCCACCGCATGGTTCGATCATGTCAACACTGCGGGTGGCGTCCACGGCAGGAAAATCGAAAACACCGTCCTCGATGACGGCTACCAGGCACCGCGGGCCGCCGCAAACGTGCGCACCCTCAAAGCGGACAACATGTTCGCTTTGTTCGGAGGCTGCGGCACGGTGACAGCAGCAACTATCGCCACCACTGTCAAGGGAACCGATCTGCCCTATCTGTTCCCCTACGCGGCCTTGCCTGCCCTCGTACAGCCCACCCAGCCGAACATCTACTCGCTCTTGCCGCTCTACAATGATCAGGCTCGTTCGCTCATTCCCTACGCCCTGCAACGGAATGGCACCGGATCAATCTATGCAGTGACTTCGCAGATCCCAGGCTACCAGGATGACGTGGCTGGCGCGAAGGCAGGGGCCGCCGCCGCGGGAGCCACCTTCCTAGACTCGGCGCTGCTTCCCACCACCAACGCGCCGTTCCAGCAGGCCGCGCTCAAAGCAGCGGCCGCCAAACCCGACTACCTCATGCTGACCGTCCTGGCCCCTGATGCGGCTCGGATGCTCAATGCCATGGCGTCGCAGAGCGGCCTGCCCGCCAAGGGCATCCTGGGCGTCTCCGCGTTGGCCTCCCAGAGCTTCGCCGCCGCCCTTACCCCCGAAGCTGCGGCGCTGCTGCTCACTGCCTCGCCAACAGTGCCCGCCAGCGACCCCCGCGCCGCGCAATGCCTGCAGGCACTGAAGAAATACCAGCCGAAGATCGCTCCTGACGCGTTCGCTTTGTACGGCTGTGCCGCGGCTCAGGTGTTCGTGGAGGCTATGAAGCGTGTCGGCCCACAACCTACCAGGGCCAAACTGATCCAGACGCTGAACTCCCTGCACGAGGCTGATCTGTCTCCGCTGCTGCCGTCCGTCGGCTTCTCGCAGAGCGATCACATGGGACTGCACAGCATGTTCCTGCTCAGTCTGTCCAGCGGCCAGTACAAGGCTGTGGGCACCCTGCCGATCCGTTCGACCGGGCGATAGAACGCACGGAGGGTGAGACATGCTCGATGTCCTGACGACAGCAATCATCACTGGCCTCTTGTACGGGATGCTCGGATTCGCCATCGTCGTCCTGTTCAAGATGACCGGGGTCCCGAACTTCGCAGCGGGCAGCCTTGCCACGCTAGGCGCGGTCGCCGTCTACGAACTCACGATCAGGCACCACCTGAATCTCGCATTCGCGATCGTCGCCGGGGTGGGCCTGCTAGTCGTCGTCGGAGCAGTGGTGTACGCGCTCGTCATGCGCCACCGCGACGATGCGGGAGTACCGAACCTGACGGTGCGCACCCTCGGCCTATACCTCCTGCTGTTCGCGCTCACGGACAAGGCACTGGGGGAGGGCCAGCCTTTCAGCTTCCCCCAACTCTTTCCAGTCCGAGCCGTGTCGCTCGGTGCCCTGCACATTCCGCTGTCAGGTCTCGGCGCCCTCGCGATCGCCGCGGTGCTGATCGCAGGCTTCGGCTGCCTGTTCAAGTTCTCCAAGGTGGGCCTGCTGTTGCGCGGCGTCGCCGCTGACCGTGAGACAGCACGGCTGCTCGGCGCCAACGTACGCCGCCTCGAAGCGGCATCGTGGGCGCTTACCACCGCCCTTGCCGCCATCGTCGGAATCCTCGCCGCGCCAACCACCCTGATCTCATCCACCATGATGGACGAGTCCCTGCTCTACGTCTTCGCTGCCGTCGTGATCGGCGGGCTGACGAGCCTCGGCGGGGCATTCGTCGGCGGGATCACCGTCGGATTGGTCCAAGGCTTCGTCCACTACTACGGCAACGCCGACCTCTCCCTGCTCGCTGTCTTCGGGCTCTTCCTTCTTACCCTCCTGGTTCGCCCGCACGGTCTGTTCGGCGAACCCGCGCTCGAGCGTCTGTGACGCCCTCCACAGGAGGCCATCCATGTTGACCCCCCTCGCTCGTGGCCGCACGCGACCTGTCACCTTGGCATTGGTCGGAGTGCTCGCGGTCACCGGAGCGCTTCCGATCGACCAGCCGCTCGAATTCCTCTTGGCCACCGCGATGGCGTGGGCCGTGGCGGCGATCGGCCTTGACATGTTCAGCGGCTATCTGGGACAACCGTCCTTCGGGCACTGCGCATTCGTCGGCCTCGGAGCTTACGCCTATGCCATCCTGGCCGGCGCCGCAGAGGTGACACCTATGGTGGCGGCGCTCTGCGCGGTAGCGCTCGTGACCGTGATCAGTGCGGTGATCGGCCTGGCGCTGATTCGGCTGCGCACCTTCGGTCTCGTCCTCGGCACGTTCTTTCTGTCCTACGCCGTCACCTCGGCCCTGTCCGGGACGACCTTCGCCTCGATCACCCAAGCCAGCTCAGGCCTTCAGGTGCCGGAGCTGTCACTGGCCTCGGCCAATCTCAGCCAAGGGCGAGGCTATTACTACCTGTGCACGATCGTGCTCTTCGCCGCCGTAATGCTCAGCTCCAACTACAGCGACTCGCACGCCGGGCGGGCACTACGGCTGGTCAAGCGGAGCGAGGTCGTGTCGGTGACCGTCGGCGTGTCACCCGGGCGCACGAGACTGACGGCCTTCGCGTACTCGGCGGCGCTGGCCGGAGCCTCAGGCGTACTCCTCGCATTGGGAGCCGGGTACATCGCGCCAGAGAACTTCGGCAGCCAGCAGTCCATCATCCTGTTCGGCATGGCTGCCGTGGGCGGGCTCGGTAGCATCGCCGGACCGATCCTCGGCGCTGTCGCCTTCACCCTGACCCCCAACTACCTTCAGCTCGCCAAGACCTACCAAGAGGTTTTGTTCGCAGCGCTCCTGCTCGCGGCGCTGGTCTTCTTCAGAAACGGCTTGTTCGGGGTCCTCGAGGCTCCGGTGCGCGCGATCGGGCAGCAGCTAGGCTTTCGTGGCTCCGGCCAGGCCGATTCCGAACCCCGCGAGATGCCCGCTGACCTGGAGTCGGTGGTCGAGACCGGCGTTCCCGGCGAGGCCGTGCAGGTCAAGGACCTTGTGGTCGACTACGGAGGAGTTCGCGCGCTCGACGGCGTGAGCTTCACGATCAGCCCAGGGCACGTCCATGCCTTGGTAGGCCCCAACGGTGCGGGCAAGACCACCCTGCTCAATTGCGTCAGCGGGCTGGAACCCGCCTCCACAGGCAGCGTCACTATCCAGGGTGAACGAGTCACGACTTCGGCGGGGGCCCGGCGGCCGCGGGTGAGCCGCACCTTCCAGAACCCGTCGCTAGTCCCCGACCTGTCGTGCCTGGAGAACGTGATGCTCGGCCTGCGCCGCGACCACGGCACCAGACTGTTCGGAGACCTGACCGGCCTTCATCACCGCGCCGAACGCGAGACACGCCGCAAAGCGTCAGCGGTACTGGGCTTCGTCGGCATACCGTCGCATCGGCACGACGTACCGGCGAGTGAGCTGAGCCTGGCCGAGGCGAAACTCGTCGACATCGCGCGAGCGGTGGCGTTTAGCGGTGCTGTGCTGGTGATGGACGAGCCCACGGCAGGGCTGAGCAGCGCCGAAATGGCGACCGTCTCGGCCCTGATCGGCAAACTACGTGCACGACTCACTGTGCTGGTCGTGTCGCACCATGTCGGATGGGTCAAAGAAGTGGCTCAAGAAGTGACAGTTCTGGCCGCGGGCAAAGTCATCGCCTCCGGCAGCCCCGAAGAAGTGTTCGGCCGCCCGATCGTCCGTGAAGTGTTCGTCGGTGATGGATCCTCTTCCTCCGAGGTCGGACTGTCGGGGACGGCATCATGAGCGCGTCAGAGATTGTGCTGCAGGCTCGCGGCCTGCGGGCGGGCTACCAGGGGATTCCCGTCCTGCATGGATGCGACATCGACGTTCGGCAAGGCGAGACGGTCGGCCTGGCCGGGCTGAACGGGAGCGGCAAGACCACCCTGCTGCGAGCGCTGTCCGGGGTAATCCCTCGCGCAGGAGAGCACCTGACGTACTGCGGTGAGCAACTGCCGGCTCGTCCAGACACCGTCGCGCGGCGTGGCTTGGTGCACGTCCCCGAGGGCCGCCGCGTCTTCGCGAACCTGACCGTCAGAGAAAACCTGCACTACGGTGCCGTCGCGGTAGGGAAATCAGCGAGCGCCGGACGGCAGTTGGCCTTGGTCATGGAGGCGTTCCCGCGCATGGCCGAACTGGCCGAACGGCCGGCAGCGCTGCTCAGCGGCGGCGAACAGCAGATGCTGGCCGTCGCGCGCGGGCTCATGGCCGATCCTGTGATGTTGATGGTCGACGAGCTGAGCCTGGGGCTGTCGCCCAAGGCCGGCCTGGAGATCTCAGCTGCGCTTACCCAGGTCGCCCGCAGAGAGGGCCTGTCCATCCTGCTTGTGGATCAGAATCTCACGCTTCTCGACGCCCGATGTGACCGGCTCTTTCTGATGCATGACGGCATGACCGAGCCGCTGCCCGACGCTCTCGGAGGAGAGAGGCTCAGTGCTACCTATTTCTGATCACTAAGAATCCGCCCGACCGAACAGGACCCTTTTCCAATGGCCTATCACATTCACCGATTGAACTTCGGTTCGGTCATCATCGACGCCTCCATGCAGGTCCGCGGGCGTACACCCGGCACCCGCGTCGCGGTGCCGGCTCAGGGATACCTCATCATGGGCGGCCCGGCGCCGATCCTCGTAGACGCCGGCTACCGCGATCCCTCGGTCCTCGGGTACGGCGGTGAGATCGCCGACGGGCAGGGCTTTCATGAGCAATTGGCTCTCTACGGGGTCGAGGCGGGCGACCTCGCTTGCGTGATTGTCACGCACTTGCACCGAGACCACGCTGGCCATCTGGACAAGGTGCCGATGTCAGTGCCGGTGGTGGTCAATCGCAGCGAGATGTCGAGCGCCTTCAGCGGGCTGCAGGGACTCGCCTACGCTCAGCAAGACTTGGCACATGTCCTAGAACGGATGTACACGCCGGGAGCTCTGCGATACCTAGACCTTGATCACTCTGGGCCGATCGACCTGTTTCCCGGCATCAGCTGCCACTCCACGGGGGGTCACACTGCAGGTTCGCTGAGCGTCGTGGTGGAGACGGCAGACGGCAAGGCATGCCTGTGCGGCGACCTCATCTACGACATCGAGGCCAGCCTGCTGCGCCATCCTGACGAGACGGCGGCAGCGTGGATGCAGTCCTACGCCTTCGCAGCCGACGAGCCGGCCCTCACCAACAACTTCACCACCTCAGCGCTCCAGGAGATCGGCGCGATCAAACGGATCGCTCGCTACCGCTACATTCTGCCCGCCCACGACACCCCGGGCGTCCTGCAGAACGCGGCGCTCGTCGGCCGCGTTCCCGGACCGACCATCCCGGGCCCGATCTCGCCCATCCCCGACATCCAGTGAATGCAACACCACAAGAAAGGAAGAGCCAATGACCGCATATGTGATCTCGGAGGTCACCATCGTCGACGAGGCCGCCGTCGCGAATTACAAACCGCTGGCGAAGGCGGCCGTCCTGGAGTTCGGCGGCACCTACCTGGCGCGAGACGCCGTCCCGCAGGCACTCGAAGGCGTCTTCGAAGCTGACGAGCGACTGGTGATCATTCGTTTCGCCACGGTGGACGACGCGCGGCGGTGGTACTCCTCAGAGTCCTACACCAAAGCGATTGAAGCCGCCAAAGGCGGGCTGCGCCGGAGGCTGTCCATCGTCGAGGGCCTTTGAGGAACGGGCTCTCCGCTGAGCGAGGAGGTTGAGACATGTCTGTTCTCGAAGGCGACCTGTTGTGGGAACCCTCGATGGACATCGTGCGCAAGGCGCGCGTGGCGCAGTTCATGACCGAGCACGGCTTCGGGTCTTATGACGAGATGTGGCAGTGGTCCGTCACCGACACGCCGGCCTTCTGGGACGCCGTCTGGAGTCACTTCCGCGTGGTGGGCGAGCGCGGCAACGGACCGGTGCGGGTGACGGACGCCTCAGCGGTGACGGGAGTTCGCTGGTTTCCTGGCGCGAGACTGAACTACGCCTCGAACGTGCTCAGGCATGATCGCCATCCTGGCTCCACCGCGGTAATTTTCCGTACCGAGGGTGGCCGCTGCGAGCGAACGATGACGTACGGAGAGTTGGATCGCCAGGTGGCCCACGTGCGCGCCGGGCTCGTCGAACTGGGTGTGACAAAGGGCGATCGCGTCGTCGCCTACGTTCCGAACATCCCTGAGGCGCTGGTCGCCTTTCTGGCGGTCGTGTCACTCGGCGCTATCTGGTCCTCGTGCTCGCCCGATCTCGGCGCGCCAAGTGTCATCGATCGGTTCGCCCAGATTGAGCCCAAGGTCCTCTTCGCCGTCGATGGCTACACCTACAACGGCAAGGCCTACGATCGCCATGACGTCGTTCGGACGATTCAAGACTTGTTGCCGACGCTGCAGCAGACAGTGCTGATCCCGTACCTCAATTTTAAGGGCCGGCCTGCCGACGGTGTTGTTTCCTACGCTGACCTGCTGAAGCCGGGAGCGAGCCCAGCCTTCGAAGAGGTTCCTTTCGATCATCCTCTGTGGATCCTGTACACCTCCGGAACCACCGGCCTTCCCAAGCCGATCGTGCACGGTCACGGTGGCATCGTCCTCGAGCATCTGAAGGCGCTCACGTTCCACCACGACCTTGGCCCCGGGGACGTGTTCTTCTGGTTCACCACCACCGGTTGGATGATGTGGAACTACCTCATCGGAGCTCTCTTGGTGGGCGCGACGGTAGTGATGTACGACGGCTCGCCCGCTGGCGAAGCCCTGTGGCGGCTGGCTGCCGAGACCAAAACCACCTATTTCGGTGTGGGCGCCTCCTACATCCAGGCGTCGATGAAGGCGGACCTGAGACCCGGCACCCGTTACGACCTGTCCCAGCTCAAGGGCGTCGGATCGACCGGCTCCCCGCTGTCACCAGAGGGATTCGGCTGGGTTTATGAAAGCGTGGGACGCGACGTGCTGGTCGGCTCGTTCGCGGGCGGCACCGACGTGGCCACGGGTTTCGCCGGGCCTTGTCCTGTCCTGCCGCTACGGGCCGGTGTCATTCAATGCCGCAGTCTCGGCGCGAAGGTCGAGGCGTATGACGACGGAGGTCGGCCGCTGACCGATCAGGTCGGAGAACTGGTCCTCACCTCGCCGATGCCATCCATGCCGGTCGCCTTCTGGAACGATCCGGGCGGACACCGTTACCGCGACTCCTACTTCGGCACCTATCCGGGCGTCTGGCGGCACGGCGACTGGATAAAGATTCTCCCGGACGGTGGATGCGTCATCTACGGCAGGTCGGACGCAACACTCAACCGGGGCGGCGTGCGGATGGGCACTGCGGACTTCTACCGCGTGATCGAGACCTTCGACGAAATCGCCGACTCGCTGGTTGTGGATACGGGGCACCTGGGCGCCGAGGGGCGGCTGCTGCTGTTCGTCCAGCTTGCTGACGGCTTCGAGCTCAGTGACGACCTGATCGGGAGGCTGCGGGAAGCGCTGCGACTGACGCTGTCACCACGGCACCTGCCAGACGACATCAAGACAGTCCCCGGCATTCCTCGCACTTTGTCCGGCAAGAAACTCGAAGTGCCAGTACGCAAGATTCTGCTCGGCACGCCGGTGGCGAGGGCCGCCAACCCTGACGCCATGGTCAATCCCGAGGTGCTGCCCTATTTCGCGCCCTGAGCTCGTGTCCTTCTCAATGCCATGGGTTCCGGCCGTTTCTTGTCCGACACACCCCAGAGCTACCTGGTTCGGCCTTCATCTCCGTGGAATCGCCGTGCGGAGCCGAAGCCTTCAACCCTCCGAAGGCCTGGAAGGGGAGTGGTTATGTCCCGCGGAGTGGTGTAGTCCGGTTCTCGCGTGAAGCTCTGCTGAGTTGACTATGCCGTCATCAGTTCGGTGTGCGCCACCTCCTGCTGATCGGTGTCGGGTGGGGTGAGCAGGGCCATGGAGCTTTCGGACAGGTAGCGGCGGTCGGCGACCTGCCATTCGTCGTGGGCTTCGACCAGGACGGCGCCGGCCAGGATGTCGGCGGCTTCGTGCAGCATGGCCTCGATCTTGGGGAACTGGCGGCCGAGCATGCCGGCGATCACCGTCAGCTGGTCGCGGACCATATCCGGGGTGGGCTGGGCGAAGATGGTGCGGATCGCGGCGGCGACCATCTCGGCCGACCCCTTCGGGACGCAGGCCAGGACGTTGCGCAGGAAGTGAAGCCGTAAAAGATCAACTTGTCGGCGTGTCGCGGTCATCTGGCACTGCGGCAAGCAGATCTGCCGCAGTGCGGTATCGGATGTGCGTGGTGGTGGGAATGTGGCCTGTCTGCTGGAGCAGGGGCCGGGTTTCGCGGATGACGTTGCCGATGGATGATCTGCAGACATCGCCCAGAGCATCGGTCAGGACCTCCGTGGCGCAGAGTTTCCACTGGTGTCGAGGCGCTCGGCCTGTGCGGCCTGCGATGCGGCGAGGCGTTGGGTGAGCGAGTGGAGTTCGTCGCGGGTGATCCCGGTCGGAGCCGGGCGGGACAGCCGGTCGATGATCGAAGCTCGTGCGGGGCGTCAAGAAGTCGAGGAGAGCGGCGGGTTTGGCGAAGCGGACCTGGGCGGCTCCGGCGTGGTGGCCGTGGTCTTCCAACACTCTGCGGGTCTCCTTGACCAGATCGGCGATACAGACGTCGGTGACCTCCAGCAGGTCGGTCAGGACTTTCATGGAGCAGACCTACCGCTGGTAGAGCAGGGTGAGCAGGAGGTGGGCCGAGTCGTCAAACAGCGGCTTGGCGCGAAGGTTGCCGGTGGCTCGCCGAGCCCGGCCGCCGCGTTGCTGGCTGTGTCGTTCCTGGGTGCGGGCGGCTTGGGCCGGAGCGAGTGCTGTGGTCAGCTGCTCCAGCTGAGTCAGGCTCATGCCGGTCAGTTGCGGATCGGCCAGCCGGGCCAGCATGGTCTGACGCCGTTGTGCGGGCCCGTCGGCCTCACCGACGGGCGGGGCGGGGCGGGATGCGTCGGTGGGTGCGGGGTACAGCGTGTAGTTCCAGCTGTCGTGGGTGGCGTGCCGCTCCAGCGGCAGGGTGGCAGGCCGTGATGGTCAGCCCGGTCTCGGCGGCCAGTGCGGCCAGTTCGCTCTTCCAGACGCGGTAGCGGTAGCTGTTTGGGCCGCCCGCGTCCGCGGTGATCAGCAGGCGGCCGGCGTGCGGGAGTCTCGGCTGCCGCGTGCTTTCCACCAGCGGCGGATGGACTCCACGGCGAAAAGGAGGTGTCGTGGTCGACGCCGACGTTCACCCAGCCGGTGTTGTGGGTGATGTCGTAGATCCGGTACGGATGGCCTGCTCAACCTGTGGCCTGGTGAAGAAGCTGTGATCGACGACCTGGATGGGGTCGCCCTTCGGGCCGCCACTCACGGCCAGGTTGGGCAGCAGGGCGAGCTGTTCTTGGTGTCGACGCTGATGATCCGCTCTGCAGCCGTCTGGTGTTGTTTGACCTGCTCATTGATGTAGCGGAACTGGGCGTCTCGATCCGGATGCTGTGTGCCTTCCAAGGTCTTACGCGTGCCTTGCAGGCTGAAGCCGTTGCGGCGTAGCAACGCGCGGACCGTTGGTGCCGAGATCGTGTGGCCCTGCCAGGTGAGTTCGTCGGCCAGGTGCCGCAGCGACTTGGTCGTCCACCTTAGCTGCGACTCTGGATCACCCCGCTCATCCGGCTCTGCCAGGGCTAACGGCGCAGGCATCGGCTCCGGATCGTGCGGGTCACGCACTTGCGCCCATCCCCAGATCGTCGAACGCGGTCCTCCGGCAAGGGACTCTGGCCCCGTTCGAGCTCGAAGAAGCCCTTGCGCACGGTGGTTTCGCTGACTCCGGCCGCCCGAGCGACAGCTCGTACTCGGCCGTGTCCCGGAAGCCGGGCCTCGGTCGCGAGCACCAGGCGCTGCTGCCTTCCGTTCAGACGCGGGAGCAGGGCTTGAAATTTCCGCGCGAGCTGCTCGCGGACCTCGGTGGAGATCGCCATACCACCTCAACGACCTCAAGATCAGAAAGCAATGCCTTATTTCCTCACAGCTTCAGTGCTGTTCACAGAACTCGCGCAGGGTCCTGTCCCGTCCGTAGACCTCGTCGCCGGTGGCCCACGGCGGCACAGCCCAGCGGTCTGCAGGTCGGTCAGGATGTCCACGGCGAGGGCAGGTTTCGTCTTGAACACCACGTGCTTGGGTACCGCGGCCTTCGCTCTCCGGCCCAGGTCTTCAGCCCATTCCTGGGGCAGATACGGTCGGGCCCCGGCCAGGGCGTGCCCGCGGCCACTCGCGAGGGTGGCGTACACGATGTTGACCGCCTTGGAGACCCGACCCGCGCAGCCGACATACTGGCGCTTGACCCCTGCGGTGGACGCGCCCTTCTTCTCCTGCCCGGACTCGTCCAGCACCACGACGGCGAAAGGATCGTCAACGATGCGCAGGTGTTCGCCGACGAACGCGGCCACCATCTCCATCGCGGCGTGCTCGTCCCGCACCGCGTGGTTGAGCAGCCGCTGTGTCTTGTCCGGGCTGGCATCACTGGCCCACTCCGCGATCTGCCAGCCGTTCTTGCGCGGCACCTCGGCGGTCAACGCCCGCACGTACTTGCCCGCCTGCAGCCACGGCTCCCGCCGGGCGAACACCGCATCGACACGCCCCATCAGCTCATCCCGGTACTCCCGGGCCAACTCGCCGGCCGCAACCATGCACCCGGCGGCCGTCTCGTATTCAGTTTGATTCATAGACAGTTCGATCTCGGGCGCACCCGGTTGGTGCGTTCAACAGGTACAGCGTGAAGGGCCAGTCGATCTACTCGGTGGACCGTGCCGTCTGGACTATGCGGGCCGGGCGCGGTCCGCGCCGATGGCGACGCCGACGATCGTGCAAGGTTCGGTGCCCTGGTTGCGCCAGGCGTGTCGGGTGCCGTTCTGGATGACCACGTCGCCTGCACGCAACACCGTCTGCTCGCCGTCGTCGAGCACCAGCGTGATCTCGCCGGAGACGACCATGACGTAGTCGATGCTGCTGGTGGTGTGCATCCCGGGGACGTCGGGCTCCATGGCGGCGATCGCGCCCGGCATCTGCCGCTCCAGCTCGGCCATGGCCGCCGCCGTGTCGAGATCTGCAGGTGGGACTAATTCGCCCGGCGGGATCGTGTTAATCATGAAGCGCGATCCCTCTGGAGGCGGGTACCACGCCGTGGCGGGGCGCGGAGAGCCGTCGTCGGGGAGCGTGGGTCGCTCGTCGCGGCCCCACAGCCGGTAGGCCGCACAGCCGGGCATCAGCTCGGACGTGATGGGCTCGACCCTCCGGTCATCGACCACGCGACTCTTGCCCTCCGAGTCGTGTCCAGTGACCACCCGGCGAATCGTCACGTGCTCCACCCGATCACTCCTTAATACGGTAGCGTATTGATACGCTACCGTATCCTGCGGTCGAGGAACCCGTCAATACGATGGCGTATCCTGCTGTCCGTGGTGAGCGAGTCGACCCGGCTGTCCGCCCAGGACTGGGCCCGGGCCGCACTGAAGGCGATGGCGGACGGCGGGCTGGCCGCGGTCGCGGTCGAACCACTGGCGCGCACGCTCGGCGTGACCAAAGGCAGCTTCTATGCGCACTACCGTAACCGGGACGAGCTGATCACTGCGGCGCTCGCGGAGTGGGCGCGAAGCCACGGCGAGGAGGGGCTCGGCGAATTCGCCGCGATCGCCGATCCGGCGCGGCGGATGCGCGAGCTGCTCACCACTGTCGTGCAGGCCGTCCAGCCGCTGGCGCCCTCGGTGCACCTGAGCCTGCTGGGCGACCGCAACGACCCCCGGGTCAGGGACGCGGTTGGCCGGGTGAACCGGGCCCGGCTGGAACTGCTGGCTCGCACCTATCGCGAGCTCGGCCTGCCGCCGGACCGGGCGGCGTCTCGGGCGCGGGTTGCCTACGCGGCCATCCTCGGCCTGTTGCACCTGGCACAAACCGACCCGAATGCCGCGCACTCCACCGTACTCGCCGACGAGGCGGCCGCGGTCTTCCTACCACCATGACGGCCGTCCGCTACAGCAATCCAACAAGGGTGACCAACGGCAACCATGGCTCTTCGCAGCCGCCCACGCAAGGTGCCGCTCACCAGGTGGTGCCCGCCGTGGCCGGCGACATTCAAGATCAGATCTCAAAGTGCGGCTGCCATACTTGTGCTGCGTTCCTCAAAGGGTGTAGGTGAACCTTCGGCGTAGCTGCCGTGGTGGCGGTGGTGGGCGTCCCCAGACCCAGGGTTTGGCCTGGGCGT
>NZ_JBSFNK010000080.1:0-24810 GCF_053587055.1 Nonomuraea sp. NPDC003707
GCAATTTCCGTCATAAATGACGGGGATATGCATGTGTATCTCATGCACTGGCTTTTAACACACTGTTGAGTTCTCAAGAAACGGACGCGTACATCCCCACCAAGATCTTGGTTAGACCCTAGTGCGGAGGCGCACATTTCATTTCCTTCAGTCTAGCAGATCCGGACGATCCTTGTCAAACCGCCCGATCCGGTAGCTTCCGGACTTGCCTCTCTTCGAGGCAACCCTGCTAACTTACTCCAACTTTCGGCGCTTGTCCAACCGTGCGGCTGGACCCGCCCGAAAACCGGGGGTAGATCAGAAGGGGTGTCAGGGCAACCGCCCTACGTTGAAAACTGTAGCAGCCCCGACGGCGTCGAAGGTCCATCTTAGGTAACGAATGGACCTTCCCCGCGTTCGTATGGTTCAAACCCCGAGCCCGGCGAGCTGTGCCTCGAGGCGCGCGATGTCCGCGGCGGCCTGCTCGGCACGGCTCCTGACCTTGGTGACCACGTCTTCCGGCGCCTTGGCCATGAACTGCGCGTTGCCCAGCTTGGCGGCCACCTGCGCGGCCTCCTTGCGGGCGACCGCCAGGTCCTTCTCCAGGCGCTTGCGCTCGGCCACGACGTCGATGGCGCCCGCGGTGTCGATGTCCACGGTCACCCCGCCCACCGTGAAGCTCGCCGTGGCGCCGAACGACTCCGCCGGCTCCGTGAGGCGCAGCAGCGACCGGATCGCGCTCTCCTGGCCGACGAGCGCAGTGGCCGCCAGCCCGAGCCGGGCGGCGACCTTCTGGCCCGGCTTGAGCCCTTGATCCGAGCGGAACCTGCGGACCTCCGTCACCAGCTCCTGCAACGCCCCGATCTCCGCCTCTGCCGAAGCGTCGGTGAAGCGGGTGTCGACCTCCGGCCACGGCGCCGCCACGATCGACTCGCCGCCCGTCACGGCCCGCCAGAGCTCCTCGGTCACGAACGGCACGAGCGGATGCATCAGCCGCAGCAACGCGTCGAGCACGTGGCCGAGCACCAGCCGAGTGTGTTCGAGCCCTTCGCCGAGCTGGATCTTGGCCAGCTCCAGGTACCAGTCGCAGACCTCGTCCCACGCGAAGTGGTAGAGCAGGTCGGACGCCTTGGCGAACTCGTAGTCCTCGAAGGCCGCGTCGGCGGTCGCCACCACGGACTGCAGGCGCGACAGGATCCACCGGTCGGCCGCCGTCAGCTCGGCCCCTTCCAGCGATCCGACGGCCGCGCCGTTCATCAGGGCGAACCTGGTGGCGTTCCAGATCTTGTTGCAGAAGTTACGGGACCCGGCCGCCCACTCCTCGCTCACCGCGACGTCGGCGCCGGGGTTGGCCCCGCGCAGCAGGGTGAAGCGGGTGGCGTCGGCGCCGAAGCGTTCGATCCAGTCGAGCGGATCGACCACGTTGCCGAACGACTTGGACATCTTCTTGCCGTACTGGTCGCGGACCATGCCGTGCAGCGCGACCACGCGGAACGGCGGCTCGCCGTCCATGGCGTAGAGCCCGAACATCATCATCCTGGCCACCCAGAAGAACAGGATGTCGTATCCGGTGACCAGCACGGAGGTCGGGTAGAAGCGCTGCAGCTCGGGCGTCGTGTCCGGCCAGCCGAGCGTCGAGAACGGCCACAGCGCCGAGGAGAACCACGTGTCGAGGACGTCGGAGTCCTGCGTGTAGCCGGCAGGCGGCTCCTCGTCCGGGCCCACGCACACGACCTCGCCGTCCGGCCCGTACCAGACCGGAATGCGGTGCCCCCACCAGAGCTGCCGGGAGATGCACCAGTCGTGCATGTCGTCGACCCAGTCGAAGTAGCGCTTGGCCAGCTCCGGCGGGTGGATGCGGGTGCGGCCGTCGCGGACGGCGTCGCCCGCCTCCTTGGCCAGCGGCCCGACGTTGACGAACCACTGCAGCGACAGCCTGGGCTCGACCACGGTCTTGCAGCGCGAGCAGTGGCCGACCGAGTGGAGGTAGGGGCGCTTCTCGGCGACGATGCGGCCCTCGGCGCGCAGCGCGGCGACGACGGCGGGCCTGGCCTCGAAGCGGTCGAGCCCCAGGAAGGGCCCGTGCGCGGTGATGACGCCGCGCTCGTCCATGACGGTGATCGACGGCAGGGAGTGACGCCGTCCGATCTCGAAGTCGTTGGGGTCGTGGGCGGGGGTCACCTTGACCGCGCCGGTGCCGAAGGCAGGGTCGACGTGCTCGTCGGCGACCACGGGGATCATGCGCCCGGTGAGCGGCAGCTCCACCATCGTGCCGACCAGGTGCGCGTACCGCTCGTCAGAGGGGTGGACGGCCACGGCCGTGTCGCCGAGCATCGTCTCGGCGCGCGTGGTGGCCACCACGATCTCGTCGGAGTAGCGGATCGAGATCAGCTCGCCCTCGTCCTCGCTGTGCTCCACCTCGATGTCGGAGAGCGCGGTCAGGCAGCGCGGGCACCAGTTGATGATCCGCTCGGCGCGGTAGATCAGCCCGTCGTCGAACAGCTTCTTGAAGATCGTCTGCACGGCCCGGGAGAGCCCGGTGTCCATCGTGAACCGCTCGCGCGACCAGTCGACGCCGTCGCCGAGCTTGCGCATCTGGCCGAGGATCCGGCCGCCGGACTCCTCCTTCCACTCCCAGACCCGCTCGACGAACGCCTCGCGCCCGAGGTCGTGCCGCGACTTGCCCTCCTTGGCCAGCTCGCGCTCGACGACGTTCTGGGTGGCGATGCCGGCGTGGTCCATGCCCGGCAGCCAGAGGGTCTCGCGCCCCTGCATGCGGGCGCGCCTCGTCAGCGCGTCCTGGATGGAGTGGTCGAGCGCGTGGCCGATGTGCAGGACGCCCGTCACGTTGGGCGGGGGCAGGACGATGCTGTACGGCACGCGCGAGCTGCCCGGGTCGGCGGTGAAGTACCCCTGGGATACCCAGCGCTCATAGCTCCGGGTCTCGACGTCGGCCGGGGTGTACTGGGTGGGCAGCTCTGGCGTTGTCACGGTGACCAATTCTAGGGAGGTGGGAAAGCAAAACGCCCCAGGGATCGACTCCGCAGGGGCGCTTGCCGTGGTTTATGGGATCAGGCCGACTTTTCCCGCGGCGTGCGCTGCTGCTTGGCGGCAAGCTGGTCGCGGGGTACGAGCGTCGGGATGGCGTGTTCGAGGACGGACTCGCGGGTGATGACGACGCGGGCCACGTCTTGGCGCGACGGCACTTCGTACATCACCGACTGGAGCACTTCCTCCAGGATCGCGCGCAGCCCGCGGGCGCCGGTGCCGCGCAGGATGGCCTGGTCGGCGATGGCCTCGAGGGCGCCGTCGGTGAACTCCAGCTCCACCCCGTCGAGCTCGAGCAGCTTGCGGTACTGCTTGACCAGCGCGTTGCGCGGCTCGGTGAGGATCTGGATGAGCGCCTCGCGGTCGAGGTTGTGCACCGAGGTGATGACCGGCAGACGCCCGACGAACTCGGGGATCATGCCGAACTTCAGCAGGTCCTCGGGCATCACGTCGCCGAAGATGTCGGCCGTGTCGACCTCTTCCTTCGAGCGGATGATGGCGTTGAAGCCGATGCCCTTCTTGCCGATGCGCGACTCGATGATCTTTTCCAGACCGGCGAACGCGCCGCCACAGATGAACAGCACGTTGGTGGTGTCGATCTGGATGAACTCCTGGTGCGGGTGCTTGCGGCCGCCCTGCGGGGGCACGCTCGCCGTGGTGCCCTCCAGGATCTTCAGCAGCGCCTGCTGCACGCCCTCACCGGAGACGTCGCGCGTGATCGACGGGTTTTCGCTCTTGCGAGCGATCTTGTCGACCTCGTCGATGTAGATGATGCCGGTCTCGGCCTTCTTGACGTCGTAGTCGGCGGCCTGGATGAGCTTGAGGAGGATGTTCTCCACATCCTCGCCGACGTATCCCGCCTCGGTCAGCGCGGTGGCGTCGGCGATGGCGAACGGCACGTTGAGCATCTTCGCCAGGGTCTGCGCCAGCAGCGTCTTGCCCGAACCGGTCGGCCCGAGCAGCAGGATGTTGCTCTTGGCCAGCTCGAGGCCGTCGTCTCTGCCCCGGTCGCCCGACTGCACCCGCTTGTAGTGGTTGTAGACCGCCACCGAGAGGGCCTTCTTCGCCTTGTCCTGACCGATGACGTAGGCGTCGAGGAACTCGTAGATCTCCCTCGGCTTGGGCAGGTTGTCCCACTTGAGCTCGGAGGACTCCGAGAGCTCCTCCTCGATGATCTCGTTGCAGAGATCGATGCACTCATCGCAGATGTAGACGCCTGGACCGGCAATGAGCTTCTTGACTTGCTTCTGACTCTTTCCACAGAAAGAGCACTTCAGCAGGTCTCCCCCGTCGCCGATGCGTGCCACCCCAGATACTCCTTTGCGTGGGACCGCCCTGCTCCTGCGAGAGCAGTGTCTCCGGACATCCTCCGGACTTGGCCGAACCGCTCAGGTTTCGACGTTACCGTCTTCTGGGCCCTCAGTGAGCCCCCTAGCGGCGAGTCGCACCGGAACGTGCCCTATTGGGCAGCGCTCCGGTGCGTCACGTCCCGTCTAGGAAGCCACGGCCTGAGCGCGCTTCTTCCTGGACGGGATGATGTCATCGATCAGACCATACGCCTTTGCCTCGTCCGCGTTGAGAATTTTGTCGCGTTCGATGTCCTTGCGGACTTGGGCGGCGGTCTTCCCGGAGTGCCTCGCCACGATGTCCTCGAGGAGGTTTCGCATGCGAAGGATCTCGCGGGCCTGGATCTCGATGTCACTGCCCTGGCCGCCACCCTCGGTGGACGGCTGGTGGATCAGCACCCGGGCGTTGGGCAGCGCGAATCGCTTGCCCGGGGTGCCGCCGGCCAGCAGCACGGCCGCGGCCGACGCTGCCTGGCCCAGGCAGACGGTCTGGATCTCCGGCCGGACGAACTGCATCGTGTCGTAGATCGCCGTCATGGCGGTGAAGGAGCCACCCGGCGAGTTGATGTAGATGCTGATGTCACGGTCGGGGTCGAGCGATTCCAGCGTCAGCAGCTGGGCCATCACGTCGTTGGCCGACGCGTCGTCGATCTGCACTCCGAGGAAGATGATGCGGTCCTCGAAGAGCTTGTTGTACGGGTTCATCTCCTTCACGCCATATGACGTGCGCTCGACGAAGGAGGGGAGAACGTAGCGGCTCTGGATGTTCACTTCTCTGCTCCCCCTTAGGAGACCGGGCCCTGTGAGGGCACCTGCCGCGCACTGCGGACCACGTGGTCGATGAAGCCGTAATCCTTGGCTTCCTCGGCCGTGAACCAGCGGTCGCGGTCGGAATCGGCCTCGATCTGCTCCAGCGGCTGGCCCGTGTGGTGGGCGATCCGCTCGGCCAGTGTCTTCTTCACATAGAGCATCTGCTCGGCCTGGATGGCGATGTCGGCCGCGGTGCCGCCGATGCCTCCGGACGGCTGGTGCATCATGACCCGGGCGTGGGGCAGGCCATATCGCTTGCCCTTGGTGCCCGCGGTGAGCAAGAACTGCCCCATCGAAGCGGCCATGCCCATCACAACCGTGGAAACGTCGTTCGGTACGTATTCCATCATGTCGTAGATGGCCATGCCAGCGCTCACCGAGCCACCCGGCGAGTTGATGTAGAGCGTGATGTCACGGTCGGGGTCGTCGGCCGCGAGCAGCAGGAGTTCGGCGCAGATGCGGTTGGCGATCTCGTCATTGACCTCCTGCCCGAGCACGATGATGCGCTCACGCAGCAGGCGCTGGTAAAGCTGGTCCTCAAGCCGGAAGGACGAGCCGTTCTCACGGCCTCGCGACTCAGGCTGATAGAAGGTCGGCGGGCTGGTCACAGCGTCACCTTCCGATGCGTCGTAATCGATTGGCTTTGCTTGTGACCTTAACGCGCGCCGCGCACAGCTCATGCCCGGTCCCCGTACTGTTCGCTGACGGCGCAGGTTCAGCACGCCCTCCTGCGGCGTGGCTCCCTGAAGCGCCACGCACGGCCTGCCGGCCGCGGGTCCGGCACCCGGAGGCCCGCCGAAGCCCTCCGGGTGCCCACGAGCCTTCTGAGGGCCTTACACGGCCTGCACGTCTTCTTCGGGAGCTCCCCCGGAAAGGCCGAAGCCCCCGAACCGGACGGTTCGTGGGCTTCGGAAAGAGCGGGAAGGCGGTTACGCCTCGGACTTCTCCCCGGCGGGCTCGTCCTCGGCGGCGGCCTCTTCCTCCACGACCTCCTGGCCGTTGATCTCGGCGTAGATCGCCTTGAGGTCCACCTCGTTGCCGTCGGTGTCGACGACCTTGGCGGCGTCGCCGAGCACCGACTTGGCCTTGTCGCGCACGATCTCGACCATGGCCAGCGTGAGCTGGTCGTTGTCGGCGAGGTGCTTGGCCAGCTCGTTGGGCTGCACGCCCATCTCCATGGCGCGGCGGACGACGAAGTTGGTCAGCTCCTGCTCGGAGACACCCAGCTCCTCGGCCTTGACGATCTTGTCGAGCACGAAGCCGACCTTGATCGCGCGGGCGGAGTTGGTGTCGAACTCGGCGAAGCGCTCCTCCTCCGTCGTCTGGTAGAGACGGAAGAAGGCGTCGCGGCTCAGGCCGCTCTCGGCGATCTGGTGGTCGAGGTTGTGCTTGCGGGCGTCGACCTCGGCCTTGAGGGCGCTGTCCGGGAGCGGGATGTCGATCTGCTCCAGCAGCGTGTCGAGGGCCTTCTCGCGGGACTGCACGACCTGGTCGATCAGCTTGTTGCGGCGGGCCTGCTCGCGGATGCTGGTCTTGAGCTCGTCGAGCGTGTCGAACTCGCTGGCGAGCTGGGCGAACTCGTCGTCGAGCTCGGGCAGGACCTTCTCCTTGACCGACTTGACGTTGATGATCACGTCGGCCTCGTCGCCGGCGTTCTCGCCGCCGACGAGCTCGGTCTTGAAGCTCTTCTCCTCGCCCGCGGACATGCCCTCGAGCGCGGCGTCGAGGCCCTGGAGCACGGAGCCGGCGCCGACCTCGTAGGAGACCTCGCTGGCCTGCTGCTCCTCGATGTTGTCACCGTCGATCTCGGCGCGCAGGTCCATGACGACGAAGTCGCCGTTGGCGGCCGCGCGCTCGACGCCGGTCAGCGTCGCGAAACGCTGGCGCAGGGAGTCGAGCTGGGCGTCGACGTCCTCGTCGGAGACCTCGGCGGAGTCGACCGTGACCTCGAGGCCCTGGTAGTCGGGCACCTCGAAGTTGGGCCGGATGTCGACCTCGGCGGTGAACTCGATCTGCTCGCCGTCCTCGATCTTCGTGACCTCGATGTCGGGCTGCGCGACCGGGAACACGTCGACCTCGTCGACGGCCTTGCCGTACAGCTTGGGCACCGCGTCGTTGAGGGTCTCCTCCAGCACTACCGCCCGGCCGAAGCGCTGCTCGATGATGCGGGCCGGAACCTTGCCAGGCCGGAACCCGGGGACGCGCACCTGCTGCGCGACCTTCTTGTACGCCGCATCCATGCTCGGGCGCAGCTCGTCGAACGGCACCTCGACAGTGAGCTTGACCCGGGTCGGGCTGAGCTCCTCGACAGCGGTCTTCACGGAATGGTCTCCTTGATCAAGCTACGAGTGATCGCGGGCGCGTCCATCGGTTACGGCACACGCGCCGCGCCCACATGTGCGGTGTTGGGCATGCTCCGCCACGGCGGGATCCAACGCCGATGGCCAGTCTAGGGCAGATGCGTACCCAACAACGACGTCCGCGCCGTCACAAGTCGCCCGCGATCATCCGTTACCGTCCGTCAGAACTCGTCCGCGATCGTCCGCAACAGCTCGACCGTCTCGTCCGGAGTGGTGCTCACGGCGCAGAGTCGCTCCATCACCTCGGTGTATCGGTCCACGTCTTCACGCTTGTCGAGGTAGAGCGCGCTGGCCAGCTGCTCGACGTACACGACGTCGGGCAGATCGGTGTCGGGGAAGCGCAGGACGCTGAACGCCCCGCCTTCCGCGCTGTGCCCGCCGAAGCTGAACGGCATGATCTGAATAGTGATTTTGGGCTGGCGCATCAGGTCGATGAGGTGCTCGATCTGGGCCCGCATCACCTCGACGCCGCCGATGGGGCGTCGTAGGGCGGCCTCGTCGATCACGGCCCAGAACACTGGCCCGTCCGGCCTGTCGAACATCCGCTGGCGCTCCAGCCGGAGATCCACTCTTCTGGAGATCTCCTCGGCCCCGATTCCCGCCGATCCGGCGGTCACGACGGCCCTTGCGTACTCCTTGGTCTGCAGCAGTCCTGGCACGAACTGGACTTCGTAGGTCCTGATCCTGGCGGCGGCCTCTTCAAGGCCGACGTACGCCTGGAACCACGTGGGCAGGACATCGTTGAACCGGTGCCACCAACCAGGCTCGTTGGCGGTGGCGACCAGGTCGAGTACGGCGGAGCGGGCCTGCTTGTCGATGACCCCGTAGAGGGTCAGCAGGTCCGCCACGTCCCGTTCTTTGAACCCCACTCGGCCCAGCTCCATGCGGCTGATCTTGGATTCGGAGCCACGGATGAGGTGGCCCGCCTCCTCACGAGTGACGTTCTTCGCTTCCCTGAGCTTGCGCAGCTGGGAGCCCAGGAGGATGCGCAGCGCCGTCGGTCCGGAACCCGGCTGGTTCTGCGTCACTTTGCCTCCTATCAAGGTCCGCACACACAGTGACACCACATTGCCGGGTATGACAAGGTCTCAACCCCGTGTCCGATTAGCAGAGTTATGCCCCAAAACGCCGCTTGCTACTGCACAATGCAAGTGCACGTGCATTTGGGTCTTGCAGGTGCAGCGATCGTGACCCATGATGGCTTAGTGCATATTGGGCCAAACATGCACTAAGTCGGACTGAACGGGGAGGTATCGGCAGCATGGTGGAGGATCCTCTGGCCACTGCCGATGCCTTGCAAATCACCCGTGACGTGGGCTTCGACCACCTGCTCATGGGTGGCAAGCCGTACACGACCTCGTGCCCGTTGCCCTTTCAGGCCGACTCCGTGAAGACGGCCAGGGACGTGACCCGCTCGACCCTGAAGGGCTGGGGCCTGCACGAACTCAGCGACGACGCCGCGCTGGTGGTGTCGGAGCTCGTGACCAACGCGGTGCGCTACGCGATGTACGCGGCGGGACGGCGGGAGATCGAGCTCTTGCTGATGCGCGTACAGCCGCACGTGCTGCTGGCGGTGGCCGACCCCAGCGACGAGGTGCCGCGCCCCAAGGAGCCGGACTTCATCTCGGAGAACGGGCGCGGCCTCTACATCGTCGAGACCTACAGTCAGTGCTGGGGCTGGGACCCGCTGGCCCGCGGCGGCAAGGCCGTGTGGGCGCTGTTCCGCACCGAGCCCTGATCATCGGTCTCGTTACTCTCCGGTCACCCCGTCGATGCGCTCGCGCAGCAGATCCGCGTGACCGTTGTGCCGCGCGTACTCCTCGATCATGTGGATGAGGATCCAGCGATGGGTGCACTCCTGCCCTCTGTGGTCGCCGACGGCGTCCAGCGGCCTGGCGTCCGAGATGGCGCGGGCGCGCTCGATCTCCTCTTCCCACGTGACGATGGCGTCCTTGACCGAGGCGGCGTCCACTTCCTTGAAGTCGGCGTCGTTGTCGCGGTCCTTGTCCCACAGCTTGGGGAGGTCCTCGCCGTTGAGCACGCGGCGGAACCAGGAGCGTTCGACGTTCGCCATGTGCCGGACCAGGCCGAGCAGGGACATGGTCGAGGGTGAGACGGAGCGCAGGCGCAGCTGATCGTCCGACAGGCCCGCGCATTTGACGGCGAGGGTGCCGCGGTGCCATTCGAGCCAGTTGTTCAGCGTGGTCCGCTCGTCGCCGGTGAGAGCGGGCGGGATTCGGGTGTCAGTCATGATGTCCGACCTTATCCAGCTCAGTACATCGAGATGTGGACGTGGTCGTAGTGGTTCTCGGTGACGCTGCCGCGGTCCGACATGGCCCGCCAGCCCGAGCCCATGTTGATGCGCTGCTTCCAGATCACGTACTTGACGCCGAGCTTGCCCTTGTTCTTGAGCGCCCAATCCGCGATCCGGTCGCCCAGGGCGTTGTTGATGGCCGCGGGCATCGTCCCGCCGGTGCTCATCATGAAGTCGCAGGCCCGCCCGAGCGGGTGCTCGCCACTGGAGCCCGAGCGGAAGCAGCCCACCGTGAACGGCAGCTTGAAGTTCTTGGCCAGCTCCGCCTTCATCAGCCGCGTACGGGCCGTGATGTTGTCCGAGCCCGAGGGCAGTTCCGGTGCCCAGCTCCCGTCGGACTTTCGGCCGGGACCGAGCGGCACGAGGTCCTGGAGCTTCTTCTTGATGTCGTCGATGACGTCCTCGGCCTCGGAGCGCTGTTCGGTCACGTCCTTGGCGTCCACGCCGATCTGGGTGGCCAGCGCGGCGGCCTCGTCGGAGGCCTTCTTCTTGTCGTCGCGGGCCTTGGCCACCCCCTGGACGAGGGCCTGCTGCTCGGCCGTCAGCTGTTCGAGCAGGGCGGCGCCGCCGCCGTTCTGGACCATCAGGACGGAGGGCAGCGACGGGTCGTGGTTCTGGTAGCGCATCCTGGCGAGGTCGCCGACCCGCTGCTCGGCGGCGGCCAGCGCCTTCTCCGCGGCCGCCAGCCGCTCCTTGGCCGCCTTGGCGGCCGCCTGCGCCTTGGCCAGCTCGACACGCTTGAGGTTGTACTTCTCGATGAGCTTGTCGATCTTGCTGTTGAGCTGCTTGAGCTGGGTGCGGAGCTCGGCCTCCGACGGCTTGGGGGCAGCCGAGGCCGCGGTCGCCGGCAGGAGGGCGACGGCTGCGGCGGCGACGAGGCCGATGGCAAGAGTCGCGGGGGACGGAGCCGCCACGTGGATGTTCCTCTCCCTCTGCCGGCCGGGTTAGCTGACGGGTTCGGGCTGGGAGCTGCGTGCCCTACCACCGAAGTGGATTCACCCCAGGTGCGGGTGGGTCCCCGGCTCCCGGGCGACTCGCCCGGGATTAGGCGTGTGCCTGCTGTTACGGCCAGGCACAAAAGGGATATTAGTGGTAGATCACGAGTAACGCGACCCCCATTAGAAATCTAATAGTGATCTACCTGTGATCGAAGCATCCGGGCGGCCTCCTCCGGCAGCACGTCGTTCACGAACGCCCCCATGGCGGACTCCGACCCGGCCAGGTACTTGAGCTTGCCCGGCGCCCGCCTGATGCTGAACAGCTCCAGGTGCAGGTAGCCGAGCTCGCGGTCCTGCCGCACGGGCGCCTGGTGCCAGGCCGAGATGTACGGCATCACCACGCCGAACAGGTCGTCGAAGGCCCGCAGCACCGAGGTGTAGAGGGGCGCGAACGCCGACCGCTCCTCCTCCGTCAGCGCGGCCAGATCGGGCACCTGCCGGTGCGGGTAGATGTGCACCTCGTACGGCCACCGCGCGGCGGCCGGCACGAACGCCGTCCACAACTCGTTGGAGGCCACCACGCGCGTCCCCGCGGCCCGCTCGGCGGCCAGCACGTCGGCGAACAGGTTTCCCTTCGTGTAGCGCCTGGCGGCGGCGAGCTGGAGCCTGGTCCTGGGCGTGACGTACGGGTAGGCGTAGATCTGGCCGTGCGGGTGGGCCAGCGTGATGCCGATCTCCTCGCCCCGGTTCTCGAAGCAGAACACCTGCTCCACGCCCTCGATCCCGGACAGCTCGGCCGTCCGGTCGGCCCACGCCTCCATGACCAGCTCCACCTGGCCGTCGGAGAGCTGGGAGAACGACGACGAATGCTCAGAGGTGAAGCAGACCACCTCGCACCGCCCCACTCCCGGCCGGACCTCACTCAGGCCCCCCACGTCTGTATAAGTCCCGAAATTGGTGGAGAAGGAGGGGAATCGGTTCTCGAACACCACCACGTCGTAGTCGTACGCCGGGATCTCCGACGAGCGCGTGTCCGACGACGGGCACAGCGGGCACTCGCTCGCCGAGCCGGTCGGCTGGAACGTGCGCGTCTGCCGGTGCCCCGCCATCGCGATCCACTCCTCGGTCAGCGGGTCGTAGCGCAGCTCGGAGGCCACCGGCCGGGGGTCGAGCACCCGCCGGTCGATCGCGCTCCGGTCGGCGTCGTCCCGCTGATCGAAGTAGATCAGCTCACGGCCGTCGGCCAGATGGGTGATGGTGCGCTTCACGAGCCCTCCGCGATGATCAGTTCTCCGGCCCGTTCGGCCAGCTCCATGCGTGCGTCCTCAGGCAGCCCCGCGTCGCTGACGACCACGTCGGCCTCGGTCAGCTCGGCGATGGTGCTGATGCCGACCGTGTTCCACTTCGTGTGGTCGGCGGGGATGACCAGCCGGTTGGCGGCCGTCACCAGCTCCCTGTCGGTCTCCGATTCCAGCAGGTTGGGGGTGGTGAACCCGGCCCGCACGCTCATCCCGTGCACGCCGAGGAACAGCGTGTCCACGTGCAGGCGGCGGATCGCGGCCACGGCCACCGGGCCCACCAGCGCGTCGGACGGCGTGCGCACGCCGCCGGTCAGCACGACCGTGCGGTCGGAACGCGGGTTACGGTGGAAGACCTCGGCGACGGGGATCGAATTGGTGATCACTGTCAGCTCGGGGACGGCGATCAGGTGGCGGGCCAGCGCCCACGTGGTGGTGCCCGCCGAGAGCGCCACGGCCGTGCCCGGCCGGACGAGGCCGGCCGCGCGGCGCGCGATGGCCTCCTTCTCCTGCTGCTGGCGGGCCGACTTGGCGGTGAAGCCCGGCTCCTCGGTGGAGCCGGGGCCGAGGGCGGTGGCGCCGCCGTGCACCTTCTCCAGCAACCCGCGCTCGGCCAGCACCTCGAGGTCCCGACGGATGGTCATGTCGGATACGCCCAGCTCGCGGACCAGGTCCGCGACCCGGACGCCGCCGTTGCTGCGCACGCGTTCGAGGATCGTCTGCTGACGCTGCTGTGCGAGCACGCCCGCTCCTTCCAACAGATTCCACCAAATTATGACACGGAATTGTTGGGGAATGTTAGTTCGCGTGCTGCGCTTGCGCTGGTCAGCACGGGCGGGGAGGCTCGTGGCGTAGCCGATCATCGGCCCAACCACCGGAGGCGAGCTTATGGCCAGGCGCTCACGCAAGGGCAAGGCACGCAAGAAGAAGAAGGCGAACCACGGCAAGCGCCCCACGGCGCGCTGACCGGGTGGCCGCCTCTTTCGGCGGCCACCCCGCTTTCAGCCCGGCAGCTCGGTCAGGGCCTGCTCGATGCGGTCCTGCGGCAGCGTGTAGTCCTCCAGGTGCCCGGCCAGGTAGCGGTCGTACGCGCCCAGGTCGAAGTGGCCGTGGCCGCAGAGCGCGGTCAGGATCACCTTCTCCTCGCCGCTCTCCTTGCACCGCAGGGCCTCGGCGATCGTCTCCGCGAGCGCGTGCGTGGGCTCCGGGGCGGGCACGATGCCCTCGGTCCTGGCGAAGCGGACACCGGCCTCGAAACACTCGCTCTGGGCGCGGGTGACCGCCTCGAACAGGCCCAGCTCGTACATGTGCGACAGCAGCGGCGACATGCCGTGGTAGCGCAGGCCGCCCGCGTGGATCGGGTCGGGGATGAACGCGTGCCCCAGCGTGTGCATCTTGAGCAGCGGCGTGAGGCCCACGGTGTCGCCGAAGTCGTAGGCGTACACGCCGCGCGTGAACGACGGGCAGGCGGCCGGCTCGACCGCCCTGAACACGGTCCGTATCCGCCCGGCCAGCTTCTCGCGCAGGAACGGGAAGGTGAGGCCGGCGAAGTTCGAGCCGCCGCCGGTGCAGCCGATGACCAGGTCCGGCATCTCGGGCAGCTGTTCCAGCGCCTCCTCGCCGATCACGGTCTGGTGCAGGAGCACGTGGTTGAGTACCGAGCCGAGCGCGTACCGGGCGTCGGGCGTGGCGGCGGCCACCTCGACGGCCTCGCTGATCGCGATGCCCAGGCTGCCGGGCGAGTCCGGGTCGTCCGCCAGCACCTTGCTGCCCGAGCCGGTGACGGGTGACGGGCTGGCGTGGACGGTGGCGCCGTACACCTGCATGAGAGAGCGGCGGTACGGCTTCTGGTCGTACGAGGCGCGCACCATCCAGATCTGGCATTCGAGGTCGAACTGGGAGCAGGCGAACGCCAGGGCCGACCCCCACTGCCCGGCGCCCGTCTCGGTGGTCAGCAGCCGCACCCCTTCGCGGGCGTTGTAGTACGCCTGGGGTACGGCCGTGTTCGCCTTGTGCGACCCGGCGGGCGAGACCCCCTCGTACTTGTAGTAGATCCTGGCCGGCGTATCGAGGGCCTTCTCGAGCCGGCGCGCCCGGATCAGCGGCGTCGGCCGCCAGAGCCGGTAGACGTCGAGCACCTCTTGCGGGATCGGGACGAACCGCTCACCGCTCACCTCCTGGCCGATCAGCTCCATCGGGAAGAGCGGCGCCAGGTCGTCGGGCCCCACGGGCTCGCGCGTCGCCGGGTGCAGCGGCGGCGGAGGCGGGGCGGGCAGGTCGGGAACGATGTTGTACCAGTGACTGGGGATCATCGCCCCAGTCTGCGCCGCTCACGTTCCGTGTTCCAGCATCACGCGTCGCGGGTCATGACGGCGAGTCTGCGGGGATGATCGGCCCTGACCACGACGTCGGCCGCCCGCTGTGGGCGGGCCTCACGCTCGTACCGCTCGTACGCGGGCAGCCGCCACCGCTCGTCCTCGGGGGTCCCGCGCTCCAGCGCCCCCGCCGACAGCCACACGTGCACGCTCACCTCGAACGTCAGCCCCCGTCCCAGCAGCAGCGTCCCGTCCACGATCAGCACGCCGCCCGGGGACAGCTCCTCGTACGGCACCCGGTACGCCCGGTCGACGCGGCTGTCCCAGAGCCGCGGCAGCACCCGCCCCGAGCCGCCCTCGTCCAAGGGCTCCAGCACTTCCCTCCGGAGCGCCTTGACGTCGAGCCAGTCCTCGTAGAAGGCGTCCGGATCGGTCCTGCCGTGCTCCAGCCGCAGGGACGCGGGCCGCAGGAAGTCGTCCGCCGACACGCGCAGCACGGGCCGCCCGCGCAACCGGAGCGGGGCGACGAGCTCGTCCGCCAGCGTCCCGGGACGCGCCGCCGCGGCCCCGTCCACGGCCATCCGCACCCACCCCGGCCGTCCGGCGACCCGTTCGGCCAGCTCCTCGACGAGGCCGTCACGGGAGATCGCTCGCGCGCGCATGCCTACGATCGCAGGCCCGCCACGAACCGGTCCATCTCCGCGGTCACGTCCCTGAGGATCTCGACCGATCGGACGGGGTCCTCGAAGGCTTCCAAGCCGTGATCGGCGCCGGGGACCTCCAGGTACGGGTGGCCCAGCCCACGCGCGGCCTCCCCGTCCCAGAGCTTGTCGGCGCTCCCGCCCACCAGCACCGTGGGCGCCCCGGTGCGGCGCAGCGCCTCGACGACGGCCTCATGCCTGAGCAGCGGGGTGAGCCAGATCGCGGGCAGCCCCCGCTCGGCGGCCAGCGGCGCGGCGAACGTGCCGAGCGACTTGCCGACCAGGAGCAGGCGCTCGGCCCGCTCACCGTCGAGGGCCTGCCGAGCCTGCTCCATGACCCAGCCGGCCAGCTCCCCCGCGTCCTGGGTGGCCGGCGACTGCCACCAGACCTCCCGCACGGACCAGCCGTGCCGCCTGAGGACCGCGCCGGCGAAGTGGAGGAGGGGACGGGCTGGCACGTAGCCCCTTCCGGGAAGCAGCACGGCCACCCGATCAGGATCGCCGTCGTGCCGCGTCGCAGCTCCGAAGATCCTTTCTGGCACCATCCCCCAAGGATAGGCACAGACGCGAAAGGCGGGACGACGGTCGGCAAGCTGATCGATGACTCGCCACGTCCACAGGCGCGAGCCTCCGCGAGCTGATGGCCCGTATGGGGCACTCCTCCACGCGAGCGGCGCTGATCTACCGGCACGCGACGCAGGACCGTGACCAGGCCATCGCGCAGAGGCCATCGCGCAGGCGGTCGGCAAGGCGCTGAAGGGGGCGCGGAAGGAGCACGGGAAAAAGACAACGGGCACGGAAGATCAAGAAGAAGTAGTCCAGATCACGAAGGCCAGGTCGCCTCATGAGGCTGACCTGGCCTTTCGCCTTTGGAGCGGACGACGGGAATCGAACCCGCGTAGCTAGTTTGGAAGACTAGGGCTCTACCATTGAGCTACGTCCGCGCGAACCGGTCGAACTCTGGTCTAGACTTCATCCGGTCGTTAGGGCGTAAGCGTACCGGAGTCCCGGAGCGCATGCGCACTCGGCTAAGCGGGGCGTGGCGCAGCTTGGCAGCGCGCTTGCTTTGGGAGCAAGAAGTCGCAGGTTCAAATCCTGTCGCCCCGACCAGCTCAGAAGGCCCTCTCCGATGTGGAGCGGGCCTTCTGCTTGACTATCGCTCCCACGCAGTGCCGAAGACCCGCTCCACGGCCCCGGGACACACTCCCGCCGAGAGCCGCAGGCGGGCTTCAGGCAGGTGCACGTGATGCAAATTGGCCGTAGAACGGCATCAAGCGGTGTCGAGGGCTTCGGTGATCTTGCGGGCCATCTCGGCCATGGTGGGGCTGGATTCGCCCTGGTGGGTCGGAGCCGCCAGGGGGCGTACCGGGACGCGGGTTCGGTGTCAGTCGTCGATTGCCTGGTAGAGCGTGGTCCAGAAGTCCTGGATAAGCCGCGCCGGATCCGGGACTGACAGCCCGACCTGGGTGAGCAGGACTCCGGTGAGCTGGTTGGCCGGGTCGGCGTAGACGGTGGTGCCCGTTCCGCCGTCCCAGCCGAACTGGCCGATGGGCGCGTAGTCGCCACGGTAGGTGCGCACCGCCATCCCGAAACCCCAGCCGCCCTGCTGCCCTTGGCCGAACGACACATGGACGTTGTTGCCGGCCAGGGCGGTTCGGGCGGCTTCCTGCGCGGGCGTGAGGCAGTTGCTGGTCATCAGCTGGACGGCGGGCCGGGACAGGATCCGCTCGCTGCCGTGCATCCCGCCATTGAGCAGCATCCGGAAGTAGGCGTGGTAGTCGTCGACGGTGGAGGCCACATCATTGGCGGCCGACTGGAACTCCCGAGGTTGGCTGTAGCGTCCCCCCTTGGCCTCGTCCCATACGATGAACTCTCCTGTCTGCGGATCGGGTACGTAGGCGGGCGGCAGCCGGTCGATCTTGTCGGCGGGCACGTGGAAGCCGGTGTCCTTCATGCCCAGCGGGTCGAGGATGCGTTCGCGCAGGAACGTCTCGAACGGCTGGCCGGTGACCCTGGCCACCAGCACGCCCAGCACATCGATGCTGATGTGGTACTGCCAGTGCTCTCCGGGCTGGTGCATCAGCGGGAGTGTGCCGAGGCGGCGCATCCACTCGTCCGGTCCGGGCACCGGTGCTCCATGGCCGGTGAGCTCCAGCTCGAAGACTTTGCCCATGATCGGAAAGCTCATCGCCGTCAGATCCATGCCGAGCCCGAACGTGGAGGTCAGCAGGTCCCGTACGGTGATCGGCCGCCGCGCCGGCACGGTGTCGTCCAGGGGGCTGTCGGGCCGCTTCAGCACCCGCCGGTCGGCCAGTTCGGGCAGCCAGTCCTGCACCGGGTCGTCCAGCCGCAGCCGGCACTCATCCAGCAGGACCATCACCGGTGCGACCGTGAGCGGCTTGGACGTCGACGCCATCCGGAAGATCGTGTCCCGGCCCATCGGCGCGCCACCGTCATGGCGCATCGTCCCGAGGGCTTCGACGTGCGTCTCACCACCCCGGCTGAACAAGGCGACAAGCCCGGGAATCTTCCCCGACTCAACGCGCCGTGCCAGCATCTCATGCAGTCTGCGCAGCCCCGCCTCGGAGAAGCCGCCATTGCTCTGTCCCATCATGAATCTCCTTGCGCGCAGTGTTCGATCTTGTGAGACCCGTCCAAGCGTGTCGCTCATGGGCTTCCATGAGCGACCCGCGAGGGTCGGAGGTGGGCTCGGCGTGGCCAGGTTCGTAGCCCCGAGGCCGCAATCGCTGAACCGTTCATGGCGTCCACCATCGCCGACCGCTCTGATACCGGGCCGTTGCCGTCCTGACACCGCCGCTGACACGCGGCGGGAAGTAGCCGGCCGGGCATGACCCCCGTGCCCGCGACATCCATCAAGCGGCGTCGAGGGCCTCGGTGATCTTGCGGGCCATCTCGGCCATGGTGGGGCTGGGCTCGCCCTTCTGGATCCGGGCGGCTGCTTCGATGGCGACGATGACGGTGCGGCGGAAGTTGTCGGCCTCTGCCGGAGCCTGCTTGTTGAGCAGGCTCATGGATGCCGTCAGGGCCGGCAGCACCTGGTCAGCGAGTCCGGCTACGGACTTGCTGTTCAGATCCTTTGGCGCCTTGGCGAGCACGTGCCCGACCAGGCCGGTCGCGGAGGTCAGAGCGATGGAGCCTTCGGTGGCGACCTTGTGGGGAGAGCCGGCGGCACCAGCGGCGGACATCAATGAGACGGCGCCCCACGCGGCGGTCCGCAGGGTGAGCGTGTCCTGGTCGGTAAGGGTGATGGACATAGTGGCGTGCTCCTTGCATCGGTTACGAAATTCAGTCGAATACGGTCTTGTCGGCGCCCGGGGTTCCGGATCCGAGGATCGAGTACGGTGGATCACCGGAACAACGACAATCGACGCAAGATCACATAAAGCGGGGCTCATCATGGCAGGTCAGGCGTGGAACTGCGTGACATCGAGATCTTCCTGACGCTGGCCGAAGAGCTGCACTTCGGGCGCACCGCCGAGCGCCTGCACGTCTCCCCGACCCGGATCACCCAGGTGATCAAGAAGCAGGAGCGTCAGATCGGCGCCCAGCTGTTCGTCCGGAACAACCGCAGTGTCCTACTGACGCCCGCGGGAGTGCGCCTGCGTGACGACCTGCGGCCGATCTACCACGCACTCGGCGAGAGCGTGGAGCGGGCCAAACGTGAGGCGCGGAACAAGAGCGAGACGCTGCGCTTCGGCATGCTCAGCACCAACACCGCCGAGCTCCGTCCCCTCTTCGACGCGTTCGCGGCCCACCGCCCCCGCTGCGAGATCCAGCTCCGCTACATCAGTTTCAGCGATCCCTTCGGACCCCTGCGTGCCAGGGAGGTCGACGTGCTGCTGGCCTGGCTCCCAGTCGAGGAGCGCGACCTCACCGTGGGTCCGATCATCTCCACCGAACATCCCGTGCTGGCCGTGTCAGCCACACATCGGCTGGCCATGCGGAAGTGGGTGAGCCACGAAGACCTCGGCGAGGAGGTCGTCATGGGCGGCGCCCATCCCGGCTACTGGCGTGAGGCGATCGTCCCCGCCCGTACCCCCAGTGGCCGGCCCATCCGCATCGGGCCGATCGTGTCGACCGGTGAAGAAATGCTCCCCATCCTCGCCGCCGGAGAGGCCGTCTCCCCCGTTTTCGGTCACTCTGCCCGCTACTACGCACGGCCGGACATGGTTCACGTGCCCATTCGGGACGCGCTGCCGCTGCGCTGGGCACTCATCTGGAGCACCGCAGCAGAAAACGACCTCATCCGCCACTTCGCCCAGGCTGCCCGTGACGTCGGCGAGCTCGAATTCTGAACGAGAGCTCCGGCACATCGGCACCAGCCCTCCTGTCTGATCACCTCGTACGCCACCCCTACGACCAGCGGTGACCCAAGGGCCACCTCCACCACGGAGGTGGCCTTCGGCGTTTCACGCCGGTCAGGGCATGCGGGCGATCAGCGACTTCGGGGCGATCTGGCGGTAGGCGTCGGCGACGATCTCCGCGACCTCCGTCCAGTCCACCTCCACGTCCAGGTAGACCCCCAGCCACCCCCGGTGCCCCACGTACGGCGGGCGGAAGAAGCGGTCCGGGTCCTCGGCCACCAGCTCCCCCTGCGTCCCGGGAGGCGCGGCGCACCAGAAGGCGAGCCGGTCGTCGTGGTGGTGGTCGGCGAACATCACGAACGTCTTCTTCCCACGGACGAACCAGGTCGGCTCCCCGTGGCTGGGCCGTTCGGTGACCTCCGGCAGCGCGAGGCAGAGGGCGCGCAGCCGTTCCAGGGCGTCCATGGCCGGGGCGTCAGCCGGTCAGCGTGAGCGGGTTGACCAGGTCGGCGTAGACCAGCAGGCCGGCCATGATCATCATGGCGAACGCGATCACGTACGTCAGCGGCAGCACCTTGGCGATGTCCACGTAGGCCGGCTCCGGCCGGCGCATGACCTTGGCGTAGGCCCGCTTGATGCCCTCCCACAGCCCGCCGGCGATGTGGCCGCCGTCGAGCGGCAGCAGCGGGATGAGGTTGAACATGCCGATCGCCAGGTTGAACCCGGCCAGCAGGTTGACGAAGAAGGCGATCTTGTTCGTGTTGGACAGGTCGGAGGCGAGGATCTCGCCGCCCAAGCGGCCCGCGCCGACCACGCCCACCGGGCCCTCGGGGTCGCGCGCCTCGCCGGAGAAGGCCGCCTGCCAGACGCCGACCATCTTCTGCGGCAGGTTGACGATCGAGCCCGCCACCCGGCCCATCAGCTCGCCCATGTAGCCGGGCACCTGGCCCATACTCTGCTGCTGCATGACCTCCGTGGGCCGGACACCCAGGAAGCCGACGTTCTTGTCGATCTTCTTCGGGTCCTGCGGGTTGGGCCGGTCCTGGGCGATGAGCGTGACGTTGAGGGTCATGGGCTTGCCGTCGCGGACGATGCCGAGCGCGACCGGGCCGGCGCCGTGGGAGCGGATCAGGCGGGTGGCGTCGTCCCAGGAGCCGATCTTCTGGCCGTCGAAGGAGACCATGCGGTCGCCGCCCTTCAAGCCTGCCAGGGCGGCCGGGGTGGACTGGTCGGTGGGCTTGCACGTGTTGCGGTGCTCCGAGATCGGGATCACGCATGTGTCGGTCTCGGGCGACACGATCGGGGCCAAGGTGGGCAGGCCGATGCCGACCAGCAGGATGCTGAAGAAGACGAACGCGAGCACGAAGTTCATCAGCGGGCCGCCGGACATGATGATGACCTTCTGCCACCACTTCTTCCGGTAGAAAACCCGGTCCTCGTCGCCGGGGCGCACCTCCTCCTGCGCCGCTTCGCGCGCGGAGTCGATGAGGCCCTGGAACGGCCCGGTCGAGGCGCTCCTGAGCTTGGTCGGGTCGTCACCGGGGCGCGGCGGCAGCATGCCGATCATGCGAATGTAGCCGCCGAACGGGATCCACTTGATGCCGTACTCGGTCTCGCCCTTGCGCCGTGACCAGGCGGTCGAGCCGAAGCCGACCATGTACTGGGTCACCTTGACGCCAAAGATCTTGGCCGGCACGAGATGTCCTATCTCGTGCAACGCGATGGAGAACATCAGCCCGAGGAGAAAGAGGATGATCCCCACGATGTAGAGCCAGTTCATCTATGCGCGCTCCGTAGCCGACGACAGGGGTGGACGAACCGTCCGACAGCCCCAGGGTAGTCGAACAACCCCCGCTCCACGGCTTGCGTGCCATTTAGAGAGGATTGACAGTCCGCTATCAAACAATCACTCTGGGTGACGACGAAGGGGGTCGACTTGATTCAGATTCTGATCGCCGAGCACCTGCCCTTGGTCCGCCGCGGACTGCTCGCCACCCTGGAGGCCGAGCCTGATCTGCGCGTCGTCGCCGAGGTCGGCTGTCCCGAGGCGGCGGTGCGGGCGGCGCTGGCGTACGGGCCCGACGTGGCGGTCGTCGACCTCGACCTGCCGGGGCTGCCGGTGGCCGTCCAGCTCGCCGAGCTGGCGCCGCGCTGCGGGGTGCTGATGCTGTCGGCCCGCCCCAACCCCGGGCAGGTGCGCAAGGCGCTGGCGGGGCCCGCGCTGGGGTTCATGAGCCTGTGCGTGGGGCCGGAGCGCCTCGCCGAGGGAGTGCGCCAGGTCGCGGAGGGCGGCCGGGCCATCGAGGCGGAGCTGGCCGTGGCCGCGCTCCAATGCGCGACGAACCCGCTGACCCGGCGGGAGCTCGACGTGCTGCGGATCGCCGCGGGCGGCGCGCGTTCCACGGAGATCGCCGACCAGCTCTTCCTTTCGGTGGGCACCGTGCGTAACCATCTGTCGCGGATCATGTGCAAGACGGGCGCCCGCAACCGTCTCGACGCCGTACGCATCGCGAGCGACTCCGGGTGGATCTGAGACGGGTCCGGCGGAGCCGCGCCGCTCCCCCGGGCCCGAACCCCTAGAGGATCTCAGCAGCGCGAGGACGCCGCCAGTGAGCACGATCACGACCGCCCCGTGTGAAACGTCACCGATCTAGGGCCGCCAGATCAGCACCAGCGCGCAGTCGTCGTTGTGGCCCGAGGACATGGCGTTGACCAGGGCCCTGGCGCCGTCGCGGAAGCCGGACGGCAGCAGCCGTTCCGCCTCCCCGAGCAGCCGGTCGAGCCCGGCGTCGATGTCGCGGCCCGGCTGCTCGATCAGCCCGTCGGTGTAGAGCAGCAGCGCGTCACCCTTGCGCAGGGTGCCGCTGTCGGGCTCGCAGTGCAGGTCGGGGACGACGCCGAGCACCACGCCCTTGGCCGTGGCCACCTGCCAGTTTCCGGTGCCCGCGTCGAACTTCACCACCGGCGGATGACCGGCCGAGGTGATCGTGTAGTCGCCGGTGTCGAGGTCGAGGCGTACGTGCACCGCGGTCACGAAGCCCTCGTCGCCCCGCTGCCGGTGCAGGTAGGTGTTGCACGCGGGCAGGAAGTCCTCGACCGAGCCGAGCAGCCCGCCGAATGTGCCCGACAGCAGCAGCGCCCTGGTGCCCGCGTCGACCCCCTTGCCCGACACGTCGACCAGCGCGATCTCCACGGAGTTTCCGTCGCGCATGGAGACCAGGAAGTCACCGCCGAACGAGGACCCGCCCGCCTGCTTGAGCACGACCTTGCCGCCCCAGTCTTTCGGCAGCGCGGGCAGCTCGCCCTGACTCCTGAGCCGGTCGCGCAGCTCCAGCAGCATCGCGTCGCCACGCAACCCCTGGACGCCCAGCTTGCCCCTGGTGCGCGCCATCAGCACGGCCAGCACAGTGGTGAACCCGATCGTCACCATGAGCCCCAGCCCGACGTGGCCCACACCCAGCGTGATCGCGATGTAGCCGAGCGCGGCCCCGACCCCCACCAGCAGCTTGACCAGGCTGCGCAGCCGCAGCTGGAGCCCGCCGATCAGGGTGACCAGGATGAGCAGCGACGGCGAGAAGAATTCGGTCGAAACCTTCGCCGCCAGGAACCCGATGACGAGCGCGAGCGTGGTCAGCGCGACGAGCAGGTTGCGGTCGCGGGCCAGCGGGCCACGCCGGACGAACCGCACGGCAGCCACCAGAAACGGCACCCGCACCAAGACCGCGCGGACCCGTGGCGGGATCAGCGGCGCCGGACGGGTACTCATGATGGGCCTGACTGTATCGGTCTGACCCGTGTTTGGGCAGCCCACTTGACCAAGGCCTTGATCATTAAGCACGTATATTGGGTGGCCGTCCCCCTTTGCCCGCTCCTACCGTGGACAGATGACGTATCCCATCCGTCCGATTGACGAGTCCGAGTGGCCGGTCTATTTCCCGGTCCTCGAAGAAGCGTTCGGCTGGACTCCGCACCCCCAGCAACGGGAACGGTTCAAGGCGGAGACCGAGTTCGATCGCACGCTGGCTGCCTTTGACGGCGATGTCATCGCGGGCACCACCGCCGTCCTGAGCCTCACCATGACCGTCCCCGGCGGCCGGCTCCCCGTCGCGGGCGTGACGAGCGTCAGCGTGCTCCCCTCGCACCGCCGCCGCGGCATCCTGTCCGCGCTGATGCGCAGGCAACTCGCCGACATCCGCGAGCGCGGCGAGAGTGTCGCCGCGCTCTACGCCTCCGAGGCGGCCATCTACGGCCGGTACGGATACGGCAGGGCCTCGCACGAGCTGTCGTTCCGCATCAACAAGGCCGGCTCCGCGTTCGTCGGGAACGCCCCCGTGGACCCGTCGCTCAGGCTCAGGGTGGCCACGCCCGCCGACGTCCGCGCCGACCTGGAGCAGGTGTTCGCCTCCGTCGCGACCCGCCGCCCGGGTCGCTATGACCGCCAGTCGCACAACTGGGACGCGGTGCTGGCCGACGAGGAGTTCGACCAGCGCGGCAACGGGCCGCTGCGCTCGGTGCTCGCCGAGGACGACGACGGCGTGCGCGGCTATGCGCTGTTCCGGATCAAGGGGTCCTGGGACGCCAACGGCATCCCCGACGGGGAGCTGAAGCTGCAGGAACTGGAGGCGACCGACCCGGCGGCCTACGCCCTGCTCTGGCGCAACATCCTCGACCGCGACCTCGTCTCCAAGATCGAGGCGGGCGGCAGGCCGGTGGACGACCCGCTGATCGCGCTGATCGCCGACCAGCGCCAGCTCCGCGCGACCTGGGCGGACGAGCTGTGGGTACGCGTGGTCGAGGTCGACAAGGCGCTCATCTCGCGCGCCTACTCGGCGCCGGTGGACGTGGTGATCGAGGTCGAGGACGACGTGTGCCCGTGGAACGCCGGGCGCTGGCGGCTCACCGCCGACCCGACCGGCGCCGAGTGCAAGCCGGTCGAGGACGAGCCGGACGTGACGCTGCCGGTGGCCGTGCTCGGCTCGGCCTACATGGGCGACGGCCTGCTCGTGGAGTCGCTGGAGGCGGGCCTGCTGCGCGAGCACTCAAGCGGCTCGGTACGCGCGCTGGCCACCGCGATGTCGTGGAGCCCGAAACCGTGGTGCGGCCTCGTCTTCTGATGAGCCTGGCGTAAGGTCGATGGCATGGCATTGCAGAGCCTGCAGATCACCGCGACCATCGCCATGCGTGCCCGCGACGTGTCGAAACCGTCGAAGGAGCAGCAGGAGGCCGCCGACCGGCGGCCCCTGCGCGACGAGATGCCCAAACGCGACGTCAAGCGCAAGGGCTAGACGAGTAAGTCCGATCTCCGGTCAGTGGTCGTAGGCGGTCAGTGACCGGGTGATCGGGGCGTTGGTTGCGTGGTTGTGCCAGATCGCGGCG
>NZ_JBSFNK010000081.1:0-24120 GCF_053587055.1 Nonomuraea sp. NPDC003707
GGCACGATCCACGGTGGCTGCTCGCCCTTCCTCACGGCGGTGATCAACCTGAAGGTGATCACCCTTTATTCCTAGATCATTTTGTTAGGACCTCTAAGAGCGCCATGCCTCACCTCTTTTGTAGTGCTACTCTAAGGTCATACTCTAAAGTGGTACTCTAAATCGGTGGAAGACGTCAAGAGCCCGAGGCGGCGCTCGGCACAGACCAGAAGCCGGATCGTGAACGCCGCCCAAGGGCTGTTCGTCGTGCGGGGCTACGCCGGAACGACCTTCCAACTGGTCGCCGACGCGGCCGAGGTGTCGGTGCAAACGGTGTACTTCCATTACGGGACCAAGAGCCAGCTGCTCAAGCACGTGGTCGACGTCGCCTCCGCCGGGGACGACGAGCCCGTTCCGCTCCTCCAACGGCCCTGGTTCGCCGCCTTGCAAGCGACACGGGACCCGACGAAGGTCGTACGAGGATGGGTGCACCAGAGCGGGGTCATCCTCGACCGGGTCGCCCCCGTCCTGGCGGTGGTCCGCGACGCGGCGGCCGGCGACCCTGACATGGCCGCCCAATGGGCTGCCAACAGCGAGCAGCGGCACACCGCCCACGGGCAGGTCGTCGCCATCCTGGGCCGCCTGCAGGCCCTGCGGCCCGACCTGACCGAGCACCGAGCCACCGACGTCACCGTCGGGATCCTGTCGCCGGATCTGTTCCTGGTGATGAGGCGGGAATGCGGGTGGACCACGGCGCAGTGGGAGGACTGGGCCGCCGACCAGCTCTCCCACGGCCTGCTGTCCCTCTGACGACCCGGCGCGCGTGCATCTCGGGCGGGCTGGTCGGCGGGCGGTGGCCGCCGACTGAGGCATTTGCCAGATTCGCCATCATCCGCGACCGGGAAGTGCCGTGGGACATGGGCTTTTGAAGCGGAATCCTTGGCGAAGTAATGGATGAGCGGCCGCCCGTTACGGAATCCTTGAGCAGGCGAGAACGCCGCAGCCCGCCATACCGGCTGCTCCCCTGAAGCGATCAACGAGTGCGATGGCGGATCCGTGGAACAGCAGGCATACCGAAGGCTCATCAAGGTGCTCGAGCAAGTGGCCGGGGCTCGGGAGGGGGAGCTCTATCCGGTGCTGGCCGAGGCTGTGGCCGTACATCTCGGGTGGATCGACGCGTTCGTGGCCGAGAACCCCGCGTACCTGGCGCTGGGACGCGATGGCGAGGAGCAGTACCGCACCATGTTCCGGCCGGACTTCGTGGAGGAATACGTCGAGCGCTGGCGCTGGAACAATCCGTTCGCCTCGCGCGACGGGATCGCCTGCCTGAGCCGCCACGGTGTGGCGACCCTCGGACGGCTCCGCCTGCGGGCGACCGAGCCGGAGCGGGACTTCGCCGACACCTTCCTGCGCCGCAACGGCATCGACGACATGCTGAAGATCGTCGTCAGGTCTCCGGCCACGGGCGCGGTCAGCACGCTGGGGGTGCCGTTCGACGGTGATCGACGCGCTATCGAGCCGAGCGACCTGCTGATGGCGGCCACACTGGGCCCGTTGCTGATCCCGTACTTCGACGCGAACCTCGCACCGGCCTCCCTGCGGAACCTCACCTCGGGTGAGCGCGACGTGGCCTCACTGGTGGTGCTCGGGCAGCGAGAGCGCGGTCGAGAAACACCTCACCCGCGTCCTCGAGAAGACGGGATGTAGCAGCCTGACCGAGCTGACCGCCCAGTGGAATCGCCGTCCGATGAGCTGACCGAACGCGAATGAGCCTCCCGTTTGACGAACATCCGGGACGGGGGGTTCGTCAAACGGGAGGATGTCCAGGACGGAAGGCATGCGGAAGGAGAAGCCGCGTCGCGCATGCTACGTTGTGCCCTTCCCACCACGGGCTTCGCCGCAGGCCCGGCTCCTGGACACAGCAGTCGGCTCGTACGGCCGGCCCATGCGACATGTCATCTCTGGAGGAACAGCCAGTGGAGAAACACGCGCCCGCCGGGTCCAGACCGCGGAAGGCCCACTTATGCGACGATGACGCGTCCTGCCGCATGGCGACGGCATGACGATGATGCTGGCAGGCCGCTATTCGCTGATGTCGCAGCTCGGCCAGGGCGGCATGGGCACGGTGTGGCTGGCCGTCGACGAACTGCTGCGGCAGCAGGTCGCCGTCAAGGAGGTGCGACTGCCCGCCGATCTGGACGAGGCGTCCCGGGCCGAGCTGACCGAGCGGACCCTGCGTGAGGCGCGGGCCGCGGCGCGGCTGCGTTCGCATCCGTCGATCGTCACGGTGCACGACGTCGTCATGGACAGCGGCCGGCCGTGGATCGTGATGGAGCTGGTCAACGGCCGTTCCCTCGACCGGATCGTACGCGAGGACGGGCCGCTGCCGCCCGCCCAGGCCGCCTGGGTCGGGCGGCACGTGCTCGACGCGCTGGCCGCCGCGCATGCGATGGGGGTCCTGCACCGCGACGTCAAGCCGGGCAATGTTCTGCTCACCCAGGACGGGCGGGTGCTGCTGACCGACTTCGGCATCGCCACCGTGGCGGGGGACGCCGCGCTGACCCAGACCGGCCTGCTGAACGGCTCGCCCGGCTACATCGCGCCGGAGCGGTTGCGTGGCGAGGCCGACGGCCCGGAGGCCGACCTGTGGTCGCTGGGAGCCACCCTGTACACGGCGGTGGAGGGCAGAACCGCCTACACCGGCCCCAATGCGGCGGCCGTGATGGCGGCCGTGCTGCTGCACGAGCCCGCTCCCCCGCAACGGGCCGGTTCGCTCACGCCCGTCCTCGCCGCGCTGCTGGTGAAGGATCCCCGGCAACGCTGCGGCCCCGCGCAGGCGGCGGCGTGGTTGCAGGCGGTGGCCCAGGGCGAGGTTCCCGCGGACACCCGCCCCACGTCCCGGCGGCGGCCCGCACCCACGTGGCGCCGGTTCGCCGTCGTGGGCGGCGCGCTGGTTCTCGCGCTCTCCCTGACGGCGGGTGCGGTGATCTGGGGGATGACCCGTCCCGAAGAGAGTACGGGCGCCGAGCCGACGCCGGCCGGCGGCACCACAACGCAGTCCAAACCCGTGTCGTCCTCACCGGCCGGGAAACCGCTCTTCGGCACCGGCCTGCACTCCTGCAAGGTGCTGACCGCCGCGCAGGTCCGCACGCTGCTCGGCAGCAAGCTTCAGAGCGACAATCTCGACCGGAAGATCTGCCAGTACTTCGGCGCCAACGGCTCCTACGCGACCGTCTCCCTCTACCGGGTCGACACCCTCAAGGGCGCCAAGGCCAACTTTGTCGGCATCAAGCAGACCTTTCAGGATCTGCGGGACGAGCATCCGGACATCGCGTTCTCCCGGACTCCGGTGGTCGGCGAGGAGTCGTTCGCGTCCGTCTACCGGACGAACGGCACGTACGTGGCCAACATGGTGTTCCGCATGTCCAACGTCACCGCCACGTTCAGCTACAACGGCCCGCGGCCCGGGACGAAGGCCATCGGGCGTGCGGCCGCGTCCGTGGCCGCGGCGATGGAGGCGGCCCGCCCGGCACGCTGATCGGCGCCGGTGGTTGAGATTACTCACAGGGCGAAATGTCCGAATTGTCATGACAAGTCGGTAATGGATCAGGCAGAATGCGGGACCACCAGCGTCTCCCTCCACCGGAGGAAATCCTCATGCGTCGACCCCTAGGGGTACTCGCCGTCGTCGCCGGCCTCGCCTCTTGCGCCCCGTCCACCGGCGGGGCGGCCGGAGCGGCGCCCGAGATGACCGCGCCGACCACCCCTCCGACGCAGACCGAGGAGGCGACTCCCGAGCCGACCTCCGAATCGGACAAGTGCCGCGTGAGCGTGGCCAGGCCGGGCATCTCCGCGCTCAGGATCCAGACCTCGGCCGTCCGCCGCGGCTGTGTGCGTCCGGCGCTGCTGCGCATCCGAGTCATGCGCGCCGTCCCCGGCGACGATGCGGTCGTCAAGAGCGGCGCCACCAAGAAGGACCGCATCACCCTGAAGCTGCCCTGCAAGCCGGGCACGTACTACGCGGTCGCCACCGACTACCGGGGCGGCACCGCCAAGTCCAAGGCCATACAGCTGACCTGCGCCACTCCCACTCCCACTCCCACCCCCACGACGCGGGATACGGGGGCGCCGCCGGTTTCCGAGACGAAGAAGACCGCCACCTCCGTCGGCACGGCACTGGAGAAGGAGGTCGTCCGGCTGACCAACGCCGAGCGGGTCAAGGGCGGCTGCGACCCGCTCAAGCACGACGCGCGGCTGCGCAGGGCGGCGTTCGGGCACTCGGCCGACATGGCGAAGAACGACTACTTCGACCACGACTCCCAGGACGGCCGCGACATGGTCGACCGCATTCGTGCGACCGGCTTCACCGGCTCGACCCTGGCCGAGAACATCGCCATGGGGCAGCGGTCGGCGGCCGAGGTGGTCAAGGGCTGGATGAACAGCGACGGCCACCGGAAGAACATCATGAACTGCTCGTACACCCTCATCGGGGTCGGCGCGGCCAAGGACGCGCAGGGGCAGATCTACTGGACGCAGGACTTCGCCGCCGGCTGATTCCCAGCCTGTCACGAGAGATCTCTGTCCTCATCGTGCAGGTGATCCTCGAAGGTGGAGCGTCGATCTGCCGTACGCGACCACACGATCAAGGCAACCAGCCGGAAGGGCGCCAGTACGAGCCTGAGCACCCGACGCCCCAGTCGACGCATCAACCTGAAGAGTTCCTTGAGCGTCTCCCAGGGGCGTCCCAAGGCCACGACGGCCAGGAGGAAGGCCATGCGGCCGAAACCGATCCCGCCGAAGTCGTCCGGGTCGTCTCGCTCCTTCTTGCTCACCACGGATCCTCCCGAGTCGGCCTGGTGAACAAAGATCCATCAAATCAGCCCTCCTGGGCGAGGTCCAGGAAGAGAGCGGCGGACCAGCCGAACGCGGTCGTCGCGCGGCCCGCGCGACGACCGGTCAGCGGGTTCCAGTACTCGTGGAGGCCGCCACCGTCGCGGACCATGGCCAGCGTGCGCTCGCGCAGCTCGGCGGCCGTCTCCTGATGCCCCGAGCGGCGCAGGCCGTCGATGAGCAGATAGTTGACGTTCAGCCAGACCGGTCCGCGCCACATGGCCTCGGGGTCGAATCTCGGGTCGTCGAAGGCGACGGTCGGCACCGGGCGTTCGGCCCAGAAGCTCGGCGAGCGCAGGCCGGCGACGAGCCGGTCCGCGATCCCCGCGGGGAGCCTCCCGGTGAAGAGCGGCATCAGCTCCAGCGGGGTGCGCACGTCCACCTCGCGACCGCCGACCAGGGTGGCGAACCTCGTGCCGTTCCACCGGCGCGCGATCATGCGGTCCACCAGGGCCTGCGCCCTGGCCCGCCACGGCGCGGCGTCCTTGCCGAGCGCCTGTGCGATGTCGCCCAGGCGGTCGTGCTGGAGGGCGAGGTAGGCGTTCAGGTCGGGCGGCTCGGCGCGGGGGCCGCCGTCCCAGATAGGGCTGTCGTCCAGGCCGGACGAGTACGGGTGCAGGTACTCGGCCAACCCGTCGCCGTCGGGATCGGAGCGGGTGAACCACCACTCCTGGGAGCGAGCCAGCGGCTCGTACACCTCGGCGAGGAAGGCGGGGTCGGGGTCCACCTCGTGGATCTTCCACACCGCCCAGGCGGTGAGCGGCGGCTTGGTGACGGGGACGGCGTCCCCGATCGGCCCGCCCCCGACGTGCTCGGCCAGCCTGGCCAGATCGGAGCGGGGCAGGTCCGTGGTCTCGGCCAGCGCGCCGCGGTCGTGTACGACGTCGGGGATCAGGCCGTCGGGGCGCTGGTGGTCGAGCAGGATGCGGATCTGCTCCCTGGCCAGGGCGGGATCGGCGTGCCTGAGCGCGATGGCGTGGAAGTAGGAGTCCCAGTTCCACAGGCCGACGTAGCCGTACTTGGAGGGGACGAGGGACTCTCGGCCCTGGATCCGTACCAGGTTCACCGCCAGCGTCCACCACGCGTCCTCCGCTCGTTCGCGCAGGTCCGCACGCACGGCGGGCATGCGCGCGAACCAGTCGCGCCACCGTGCGGCGGCCGCGTCGAGCACCGCCGCCGCGTCGTGCCTCGCGCGATCCGGGCCGACGAGGGTGACACAGCCGTCGATGTCGGCCTCGCCGCCGTCCCACACGGCCCGCGCGCCCGCACCGGTCAGGACGAGGGTGTCCGGGTCCGCGAAGGCCATGGCCACGCCGCCCGCGAACTCCACGCGGTCCGGCAGCACCCGCAGCACCGGCAGTTCGCCGCTCCCCGAAAGGATCCGCAGGCCGGTGCGCACCTTCGTGTCGGCGAGCCTGGTCTCGTACAGGGCTCTGGCGATCCAGAGCGAGCCGTCGTCCGCCGCCATCACCAGCAGCCGCGAGCCGCGGTCGGTGAACGGGCGTTCGCGCAGGTCCGGCATCAGCGACCTCCCAGGCCGGAAGCGGCCATCGAGTTGATGATCTTCCGCTGGCCGATGAGGAACGCGATGAGCGTCGGCACGACGGCGATCGCGGAGGCGGCCAGGATGAGCCCGTAGTCCACGGCCGTGCGCTGGCCGGAGAACTGGCTGAGCAGCAGCGGCACCGTGGCCAGCTCGGGCGAGTTCAGGAAGATCAGGGGGAAGAAGAAGGAGTTCCAGGACGCGAGGAAGGCGATGATGCCGAGCGCGCCGAGGCCGGGGCGGATGTTCGGCAGCACGACGTTCCAGAAGCAGCGCCAGCGGCCCGCCCCGTCGATCCTGGCGGCCTCCTCCAGCTCCACCGGCACGGCCCTGATGAACTGGCGCAGCAGGAAGACCGCGAACGGGTTCGCGATGCTCGGCACGATGAGCGACAGATGCGAGTCGATCCAGCCGAACCTGGCCAGCATCAGGTAGAGCGGCACGACCGTCACCTGCGCGGGCACCATCTGGGTGGCCAGGAACACCACGAACAGCACGCCGGAGCCGCGGAACCTGATCCGGGCGAAGGCGTAGGCGGCCATGGCCGAGGTCAGCAGCGTGAGCGTGACGTTCAGCGCGGCGATGTAGAAGCTGTTCCAGTACGCGGTGCCGAACGGCACCGCGCCGAGCGCGTCGGGGTAGTTCTCCCAGCGCCACGGGTCGGGCAGCCAGTCGAGCGGGTTGTTCAGCATCTGGCGCACGCCCTTGAACGACGTCAGCAGCATCCAGACGAACGGGAACAGCATCGCCAGCCCGCCGAGGGTGAGCCCGGCGTGCAGGGCTACCTGCCTGGGTCGCATCCCGGCCCCCTCACGAGTCGTAGTGGACGAGGCGCTTCTGCGCCGCGAACTGGACGAGCGTCACGAGCAGCGTCAGGACCAGGAGGATCAGCGCGGCGGCGCTGCTCATGCCGAACTGGAAGTCCTTGAAGCCCAGCTCGTAGACCTGGTAGACGATCGTTCTCGCGCCCTCGTTGTCCTCCGGGTCCACCAGCACGTAGATCTGGTCGAAGGCCTGGAACGAGCTGATCACCGCGACAACGGTGGAGAAGAAGATCGTCGGCGAGAGCAGCGGCAGCGTGACCGAGCGGAAGATCCGCAGGCTGCCCGCGCCGTCCATGCGGGCGGCCTCGACGATCTGCGGCGGGATCGTCTGGAGCCCGGCCAGGAAGATCACCACGTTCAGGCCGAGCGACGACCAGATCGTCACGACGGCGATGGCCACGATCACCCAGCCGGGGTCGCCGAGCCAGTCGGGGGCGCTGATGCCGAACCAGCGCTCGAGCGACGAGTTCAGCACGCCGTAGTCGTTGCCGGCCAGGATGATCTGCCACATCAGCGCGACGGCCACCGAGCTGGTGACCACCGGGAGGAAGTACAGCACCCGGTAGAAGCCGCCGCCTTTGACGTTGTTCAGCGCGACCGCGATGAGCAGCGCGAAGACGAGCCCGAACGGCACGGTCAGCAGCGCCAGCTTGACCGTGTTCCACACCGCCAGCCCGAACTCGGGATCGGAGAGCTGGGCGGCGAAGTTGTCGAAGCCGACCCATTCCTTCTGCCCGAGCCCGTCCCAGCGCATGAACGCCAGCACGACGGCGAAGCCGAGCGGGAAGACGAGGAACACCAGCAGCGCGGCGACCTGCGGCGCGAGGAAGAACGCGGCCCACCAGCCGTCGCGGTTGCGGACGGGCCGCGCCCGGTGGAGCGTGCGGGGCCGGGCCCGTGCGAGGACGGTCACGGCTAGCCCAGCTTGCCGTCGACGAGCTTCTGGAGCTGGGTCATGCCCTCGTCGAAGCCGACCTTGCCGGTCCACACCTTCATCAGGTGCTCGTTGATGTCGGCGGTGAGGCCGGGCACGGCGACCTCCTCGGGGTAGTTCGCGAAGCCCGTGTCACGCACGTCGAGGAAGGTCTGGGCGTGGGCGGGGTAGCCGTCGGCGAGGACGATCTGCTCGGCGCCCTTCACGGACGGCACGGCGCCGCCGCCCTTGAGCCTGATGAGCTGGCCCTCCTTGCCGACGAACTCGGTGAGGAAGGTGAACGCCTGCTCGGGCAGCTTGGTGTCCTTGTTGAGCGCCAGGTAGGAGGCGGCCACCGCGCCGGGCATCGGCCGGCCGGTCTGCGAGGGGAACGGCACGATGTCGTAGTCGTCCAGCTCGCCGCCCTTCTTCAGGGAGTCGATCATCCACCGGCCTCCGGCGTAGAAGCCGGCCTTGTGCTTGAGGAACTGCGTGCTCGGGCCGTTGCTGTCGGGCAGCAGGTCGGCGCTGAGGAAGGTCTTGTCCTGGTAGCCCTTGGCCAGGGCCTGCAGGGCCTGGCGCGCCTTGGGGTCGGTGGTGGCGACGAACTTCCCGCCGTCCCAGACCTTCCCGCCGAAGCCGTTGATCATGGAGTACGTGGAGCCGTACCAGTTCCAGAAGATCGACCCGGCCTTGCCCGCTGCCTTGAGCTTGGCGTTCATGTCGAGGTACGTGGCCATGGTCCACCGCCCGGCCTCGTTGAGCGCGGCGGGGTCCTCGGTGATCCCGGCGTCCTTGAGCGCCTTCTTGTCGAACCAGAGCACCTCGGGGTTGGTGTCGTTGGGGACGCCGTAGATCTGGCCGTCCTTCCTGGCGCCGCCGTAGATGCCCTCGAAGAAGTCCTCGGTCCTGCTCTTGGAGGAAGGGCCGGCCAGCTTGTCGTTGAGCGGGGTCAGCACCCCGGCGGAGACGAACTTGCCGATGTTGTCGTCGCCCACGAAGAACACGTCGGGGGCGGTCTTGCTGGTGAGCTGGGCCAGCAGCTTGGGGTGGTAGTCCTCGTACTTGGCGACCGGCTCCAGCTTGAGCTTGATGTCGGGGTGGCGCTTCTCGAAGTCCTCGGTGAACTTCTCGTAGAGCTTGATGTCCTCGGCCGATCCCCAGGTGGACCAGCGGACGGTGACCGGGCCGGATCCGCTGCTCATGCCTGGGACGTTCCCGCCGCCGCTGCCGCTGCACGCGGTCGTCGCGACGGCGAGGATGCCCAGGACTGCCAGGGCACGGTTCATGGTCGGCTCCTTACGGGGGTTTGCGTGGAGGGTGTGGGTCAGGCGAGCCCGCCGCCGTCGACGACGAGGGCGGAGCCGGTGATGTAGCTGGCCGCGTCACCGGCCAGGAAGAGCACGGCCTGGGCGATCTCGTCCGGGGTGCCCGCGCGGCCCATCGGCCGGTCCGCCGCGTCGGACCGGAAGGCGGCCCAGTCCTCGCCGAGCTGGCGGGCCTCGTCGCGCAGCATGGGCGTGTCGGTGTCGCCGGGGTTGACGGAGTTGACCCGGATGCCGGCCTTGGCGTGGTCGATGGCGAGCGCGCGGGTCATGTTCACCACGGCGGCCTTGGAGGCGCAGTACGAGATGGCGTTGCCGCCGCCCTTGAGGCCCCATCCGGAGCCCGTGTTCACGATCGAGCCGCCGTCGGTCATCGCCGGGATGGCGTGCTTGCACATGAGGAAGACCGAGCGGACGTTGACCGCCATGACGCGGTCCCACTCCTCGACGTCGAGGTCGAGCGCGGTGGTGCGGCGGATGATGCCCGCGTTGTTGAACAGGACGTGCAGGCCGCCGAAGGTCTCGACGGCGGCGCCGACGACGCGCCGGCAGTCCTCGGGGTCGGAGACGTCGGCCTGCACCGCGATCGCGTGTCCCGCCTCCTCGGCGATCCGCGCCACGGTGGCGTCCGCGCCGGCCGCGTCGATGTCGGCGACCACCACCCGGGCACCCTCTCTGGCGAAGAGCAGGGCGGTGGCCCGCCCGATGCCCGAGGCGCCGCCCGTGACGATCGCGACCTTTCCGTCGAGCGTCTTCATCCGTCGAACTCCTCACTTGCCGCACAAATGCGATAAATCGTGCTTTCGCGGTATCCAGTGATCACCTGGACGTGTCCGCCGAGCTTCTTGTCGAGGTCCTCGTCGCCGCTGTCGGCCAGCAGCGGCCGTCCTTTCAGCGACGCGAGCTTCTGCTGGGTGGCCAGGACGAGGAGCCGTCCGGAGTCGCCCCCATCGAGCACCGCGTCGAGCACCCGGGGCGACACCTGCTGGTTGCCCCGCCCCAGCACGAACCCCTGCCCGCCGATGACCGACAGAACCAGCGCCGACTCCCTGCCGCTGACCAGGCCGAACAGCTCGGCCTCGGCGACGTCCGCCGCCACCAGGCGGCCGCCCTCGTGGAGGCGTTCGACCACGTCCACGCCGAGCAGCGTGGTGGCGAGGCCCAGCGCGCGGCCGACGGCCCGCGTGGTGGCGCCAGGCCCGAGGACGTATCGGACGCCAGGCCGCATTCTGGCCACGACCTCCCGTGCGACGCCCTCGGCGGTGGCGGGCTCCACGCCTGACGATCCGGACTTGCGCCCCGACAGCGCGGCGCGGGCGGCGGGGACGCGCAGGCTGCCGTACAGCCGGGGGCTGACCAGGCCGCGGCGGTAGGCGTCCTCGTCGAGATCCACCACCTCGGCCTCGGCCGTACGCGCCGGGTCGAACTCCGCCGCGACGAATCCGGCGGCGGCCGGGCTGACGGCGAAACAGCCGGAGTACACCTTCACCCCGGCCGGGACGCCCAGCACGGGCGGCGCCTGGTCGCCGAGCGCGCGGACCGCGTCGAGCACGTCGCGCGCCGTCCCGTCGCCACCCGCGAACAGCAGCAGGTCCACCCCCGCCAGGGCGGCCACGGCCCGCCGCGTGTCCTCCGCGCTCGTCCCGGCGACCCCGCCGGACGGCGGCCGGACCAGGTCGTACGGGGCCCCGGAGGCGCGCACGCTGTCCTCGCCCATCCGGCCCGGCACGGTGAGGACGCGGGTCCCGGGACGGCGGGCCACCAGCGTGCGGACGGCCCGCGCCGCCCGCTCGCCGGCCCGGGGCGTCGCCCCCATGGCCAGGGCCGCGCGCTGCACCGCCACGCCGTCGCTGCCTTTGAGCCCGGCCGCGCCGCCGAGCCCGGCGACCGGGTTGACGACCAGCCCGACCACCGCCGCGCCCGTCATGACAGATGCTTGCGGACGTAGGCGCGCCAGGTGGGCGCCCACTCCTTGGGGTCGTCGAGCGACGTCACGTCGATCTTGTGGACGCTCTGGTTGTACGGCGCGCCCTTGACGAACTCGGGATCGCGCCGCGCCTCCTCGGCCACATGCGCCAGGATGAGCGCGTACTCGTCGAGGTCCTCCTTCGAGTACGACTCCGTGGGCTCCAACGTGAACGGCTCGGGCACCACGTACGGGTGGTGGCTGGTCCAGTAGTGCACCCCGAAGTCGGCCGCTCTGACGCCGATCTCCTCCGAGTGCACCCCGGTCTGCTCCGACAGCTCCTGCCACGAGTAGCGCACCTGCTCGACCCTGCGCCGGTCCCACGGCGCGGACGCGCCCGGGATCTGCAGGATCTTGTGCATCAGGTAGTTGTTGTTGAGCACGGCCGTCTCGGCGACCTGCCGCAGGCCCTCGGCGCCGAGCGCCATGATCCAGGCGTAGGCGCGCACGATGTTCGGGGTGACGCCGAGGAACGGCCGCACCTTGCCGATGGAGGCGGGCGGCGTCTCCAGGCGGTAGGACTCGCCGTCGAAGGCGACGACCGGGCCGGGCAGGAACGGCGCCAGGTCCTCGGAGACGCCGCACGCCCCCGCCGCGGGACCGCCGCAGGCGTGCGGCGTGGAGAACGTCTTGTGCAGGTTGAAGTGGCACAGGTCGAATCCGGCGTCGCGGGCGCGGGTGATGCCGAGGATGCCGTTGGCGTTGGCCTGGTCGTAGCAGGCCAGGCCGCCCGCCTCGTGCACCAGGTCCACGAACTCCCTGATCCGGGGGTTGAAGATGCCGGTGTCCTCCGGGTTGGTGATCATCAGTGCGGCGGTGCGCGGGCCGACTGCTGCGCGCAGCGCCTCGATGTCGGGCAGGCCGTCGGCGTCCGGCATCAGGGTGATGACCTCGTAGCCCGCGGTCTTGGCGCAGGCCGCGTTCGACGGGTGGGAGAACATCGTGGTGATCACCTGGTCGCGACCCGTCTCGCCGCGGGCCGCGTGGTACGCGCGGATCATGGCGATGTTGGTGTAGATGGCCGCCGATCCGGAGCCCGGCTGGAGCGAGACCCGCGCCATGCCGGAGATCTCCGCCAGCATGCGTTCGAGCCGCCAGTAGATCTCCAGCACGCCCTGCACGGTGTCCTCGTGCTGGAGCGGGTGCAGCTCGGCGATGGCAGCGGCGAACCTGTCGTTGACCTTGGGGCTGTACTTCATCGTGCAGGTGCCCTGCCCGACGTCGATGTTGAGGTCGACGCCCAGGTTCTCCTGCGACAACCGCAGGTAGTGCCGCAGCACGTGCAGCTGGGACATCTCGGGCAGCTTCGGCGGCTGCGCGCGGCTCACGGAGTCCGGCAGCTCGACACGGGGCGCGCCGGGCTCGGGCACGGCGAGGCCGCGGCGGCCGGGCGCCGACAGCTCGAAGATGATCGGCTCGTCCCAGCGCGCCTGGTGGAAGCGGCGCAGCGGCGGCTTCGGCGCGACGGGGAGCTCGGCGAAGGACTCCGTGGTGTTCACAGCGTCTCCTGTACGGCTGCGGCGAGCCGGTCGATGTCGGCGATGGAGTGGCGTTCGGTCACACAGACCAGGACCGTGCGGTCGTCGAGCGGGACACCGCCGTAGATGCCGCGCTCGCGCAGCCCGTCGAGCAGGGCCGCGCTGGACGGCACCTCGATGGCGAACTCGCGGAAGTGGATCGCGTCGCGGTGCAGCACCGTGACCGACGCGGCCAGGGCCTCCATGGCGTAGCGGGTGCGGGCCAGGATCGTCTCGCCCAGGTCGCGCATGCCCTGGGGGCCCATGAGCGCCAGGTAGACCCCGGCCGTGATGCCCCAGAGGGCGGCGGCGGTGCCGACCCACTCCTTGCCCTCCTCGCGGTGCGCGAAGGAGGTGCGGTCGTAGTAGACGTCGCCGAAGCCGTACTCGCCGGGCACCTTCGTCGGCGCGATGCCGAACAGCCGGGACGGGAACTCCGCGACCAGCGGCTCGTGGTCATGGGTGGCGATGTAGCCGGCGTGGCCGCCGCCGTAGCTCTGGTGCATGCCGAGCGACTGGATGTCGCCGCAGACGATGTCCGCGCCGTAGGACGCGGGCGGGGCGAGCACGCCGAGGGAGATCGGGTCGGCGCCGACCACGAGCAGCGCGCCGTGCGCGTGGGCCAGGTCGGCCAGCTCGCGGCCGCGGGTCTCGACGACGCCGTAGACGTTCGGGGTCTCCAGGTAGATCGCGGCGTAGGAGTCGTCGAACGCCTCGACCGCGATCTCGCCGCCCTCCCCCACCTCGGCCAGGACGATCTCGACGTCTGGGGCGAGGAAGTCGCGCAGCTTGCTCAGTTTGTCGGCGGTGATGGCGGCGCTGACGCAGACCTTCGAGCGCCCGGTGTAGCGGCACGCCATGCGCAGGGCGGTGCCGGCGGCCTGGAAGCCGTCGTAGGTCGGGACGTTGACGACGTCCATCTCCAGCAGCTCGCCCATCATGCTGACGTACTCGAACAGGGCCTGGAAACGGCCGTGGTCCTCGTACGGCTCCCCCGCGTACGCGGTGAGGAACTCGCTCCTCCCGTTCACCTCGTCGCACACGGCCGGGACGTGGTGCGGGTAGCAGCCGTGGCCGAGGAAGCTCAGCGCCTGCTCCGTGTCGGTGACGCGGTCCAGCAGGCCCTTCATGTGGCGTACCAGGTCGCGCTCCGCCGTGAACGGCGCGGGCAGGTCGAGCGGCCGGGCCAGGCGCAGCTCGGAGGGGATGTCGGCGTAGAAGTCCTCGACGCTCGACGCGCCGATCGCGGCGAGCATCTCGGCCCGCACGCCGGGTTCGGCGTTCGGGATGTACGGGTGCGTCACGTGTCTCCTTCGATCCTGAGCACTACGGCGTCGCGCGGGGCGAGTTCGATGTCGCCGCGCAGGCGGGTCTGGGTGAGCAGGTCCGTGCCGGGGTACGGCAGGGTGACCTGCTGCGGGGTGGTCGTGTGGTTGAGCAGGAAGAGGTGGCGCCCGCGGCGGACCGCCTCCACGCCCGCGGGCACCTCGACGGCCGCGACGCCGCCGAGCACCTGGTCGAGCACGGGGGTTACGTCGTCGAGCAGGCAGCTGACGTAGGTGACGTTGCCCTTGCGGGTGATCGCGGGCAGGCCGTCGAGGTCTCCGCCCTCGTACGTGGCGAGCACCGCCGCGGGGTCGTCACCCTCGTTTGTGGCGAGCACCGGCGCGGGGTCGTCGCCGTGTTGGTCGTCGCTGCCGAGGCGCACCCATTCCGTCCAGGTCCTGGCCACGCCGCCGGCGCCCCCCGCGTACCGGACCCGCTGGGTCGCGCCATCGGCGAGCGGCCAGAACTCGTCGATCGCGACGCCGAGCAGGTCGCGCAGCGGGCCGGGCGCGCCGCCGTCGTGGACGCGGTCGGCGGCGTCCACGACGCCGCTGAACGGGCCGACCACCAGCTCTCCGGTGACCGACGCCAGCCTCCCGGCCTGCTCGGGTGTGCACAGGTAGAGGTTCGGGACGATCACCACGCGGTAGCCGGACAGGTCGCGGTCCGGCGGCGCGAGATCGACCGTGATGCCGCGGGCGTGCAACGGCGCGTACCAGGCGAGCAGCAGGTCCTTGAGCTTGAGCCGGTCGGACGGCATCGACTCCGGCGCCTCCAGGCCCCACCAGCTGTCCCAGCCGAGCACGAGTGCCACCTCGGCCTGCGTGTCCGTGCCCGCGACCTCCGCGAGTCGCCGCAGGTCGGAGCCGAGGCGGAGGGTGTCCTGCCAGCCGCGCGTGCGCGTGCCGCCGTGCGGGAGGAGGGCCGAGTGGAACTTCTCCGGGCCGTACCTGGCCTGACGCCACTGGAAGAACATCACGCCGTCGGCGCCGTGCGCCAGCGCCTGAAGGCTGTGCAGCCGCATCATGCCGGGCGGTTTGGGGACGTTCACCTCGCGCCACGACACCGCCGACGGCGCCGACTCCAGCAGCAGCCAGGGGCGCCGTTTGAGCGAGCGCATCAGGTCGTAACTGAGCGCGACCGCCACGTGCGACTCCGGGTCGGCCGGGTCGGGGTAGGCGTCGTCGCTCACCAGGTCCTCGGCCTCGGCCCATGCCCAGTAGTCGAGGCCGTGCAGGATGCTCATGAAGTTCGTGGTGACGGGAACGTCCGGGGTCACCACGCGCAGCACGTCACGCTCGGCCGTGAACAGCTCCAGGAGCGCGTCGCTGCAGAACCGGCGCCAGTCGAGGAGCTGAGCCGGGTTGATCGGCCCCGGCGCCTTGCGCGGCGGCTCGACCTGGCCGAACGCGGTGTAGTGCTGGCCCCAGCAGGACGTGCCCCAGGCGGCGTTCAGCGACTCGATCGTGCCGTGGCGGGCCTCCAGCCAGGCGCGGAAGTGCCGGGCCGACTCCGGGCAGAAGCACTCCAGTGTATGGTCGGCGTACTCGTTGCCGACGTGCCACATGGCCAGGGCGGGGTGGCCGCCGTACCGCTCGGCCATGGCGGTGGCCAGCCGCACGGCGTGCTCGCGGAAGACCGGCGAGCTGGGGCAGTAACCCTGGCGCGAGCCGAACTCCAGCCGCACCCCCTGCGCGTCGACCGGCATGACCTCCGGGTGCTCACGGACCAGCCACGGCGGCGGGGTCGCGGTCGCGGTGGCGAGGTCGGCCGCGATGCCGTGCTCGTGCAGCAGGTCCAGGACGCGGTCGAGCCAGCCGAAGTCGTACGCGCCGGGCCGCGGCTCCAGCCGCGACCATGAGAAGACCGCGACGGTGACCATGGTCACCCCGGCCTCGGCCATGAGCCGCATGTCCTCGGCCCAGACCTCCTCGGGCCACTGCTCGGGGTTGTAGTCGCCACCGAACAGCAGCCCCGGCACGCGCGTCAGGCTCACTCCCGCTCCCTCCTCGTGATATTTTGTATTCAGAATTCATAGTGCAGTATTTTGTATCGCGTCAAGCGGTAAGCTTGGCCCGGCCGAAACCCGAAGGAGCCTCATGCCCATCGAGCGGCGACCGCTTCGCGAGCAGATCAGGGAAGAGCTGCTGACCAGGCTCGACCGGGGCGACTTCGTCGCGGGCACCGACGTCAACGAGGCCGCGCTGGCCTCGGAGCTGGGCGTCAGCCGCACTCCCCTGCGCGAGGCCCTCATCACCCTCGCGGGCGAGGGCGTGCTGGAGAGCAACCAGGGCCGCGGCTTCAGGTTCGCGCCGGTGAGCCGCAAGGAGTTCCGGGAGCTGTGCGAGATCGTCGCGGCGCTGGAGTCGCTCGCACTCGACTGCTCCGACCCCGACCACCTGCGCCGCATCGCGCCCGAGCTACTGACGATGGCCCAGGAGTTCCCCGACCGGATCGCGGAGCAGCAGGAGATAGAGCGTCACGACGACGAGTGGCACGACCTGCTGCTGAGCGGCTGCCGCAACGAACGCCTGCTCGACCTCATCACCAGCGTCAAGGCGGGAATGCGCCGCTACGCCCACCTGCTGGCGGGCGACGACACTCCGCTCGAACGGGAAGCCACCGAGCACCGCCTGGTGGCCGAGCTCCTCATCGCCGGAGACCTCCCCAAGGCCGCACAGGCCCTGCGCGACAACTGGGTCAACGGCATGGAACGCATGATGTCCCGCATCCCCTCAGCCGATTAGCCCGCCAGCACCGTCGCCACGAACAGCCGACGCCCGGTCCCGCCTCTCTCTCATCCGCCTACCGCTCATCCCAACGGCACAATCCCCGCACCCCGTTCCACCAGCCGCACCACCGGGCCAGGCCCGTACCAACCAGTCGACGGGGCGAGGTCTTGGTGCCCGGTCAGCACCACGGCGGCGGGCCTGCCGTTCACGGCCAGCAGCGACACGGCTGCCGGCCGGTCCAGTTCGCCATGTCGGCATCTCAAACAGCCGGCGCATCGGCGCCGCGCGGGGCTTTGGTGATGGGTGTCACGATGGGCAGGGCGGTCAGCAACGCCGTCAGCTTCTGCCAGACCAGCAGACAGCCGACCTCGAGAAACAGGCGAGGGCAGAGAACGCAGGCGGCACTGCACGTAGCACGCCCACGCCAGCGACAGCGACAGCGACAGCGACAGCCTTCTGAGCAGGCGAGCGGAGGTGTCCCGCAATCGCTCTGAGCGCTAACGTGATCTGATGCCCCGCCTGCCCGCTCTCATCGCATCGAAGTACGCGGGCAACACCCCCTACACTGCGCTGATCTACACGCTGGTGACGCCGCCGCTCCTCCCCAAAGCGAAACCCTGGGTGACGGCCGGCACCGGCTGGATGATCGAGTTCACCCAGCTCGGCGATATCCCGGCCACGCTGCGACCGCTGCTGCGCAGCACGTTCAACCCGCCCGACCTCTCCTGTTACACGGTGGGCCCCGCAACAACCCGGACCGCGCACACGCTCTGGCTACGGAGGACGAAGACGGAATGACAGCGTGGCGGATCCTAATGGTCACGGCGACCGTGGCAGGCCTGGCATGCCTGGCGACGTCAATCGGCCGCCCCTGGGCGTACTTCACAGTGCAGAGCAACGTCATGCTCGCGCTCTACTACGGCTGGCGGCTGGCCACCTACCGCAGCCGGTCGGCCTCCCCCGACGTCAAAGGCGCGGTGACCTTATACCTGCTGGTCACATGCCTGGTGAACTACATCTCACGCGACCTCGCGAACCCACTGGCGCTGCTCGACGGCGGCAGCGTGCGCGGGCTGGGCAACTTCCTGCTGCACTACGTGACACCCGTCATGGCGCTGGTCGACTGGGCCGCCTTCGACCGGTCGCGCCGGGTGCGCTGGGCCGCCCCGTTCGCCTGGCTGGGCTACCCGCTCCTGTACGGCGCCTTCGTGCTGCTCACCGCCCCCAACCTGCCCCGCCGCTACGTCTACCCGTTCCTGAACGTTGAACGACTGGGCTGGCCGACAGTCGCGTCGCTGGCAGCCGCCGCACTGGCCGCCTTCGTGGTGCTGGGCTACGTCCTGTTCGGCGTCCACCGGCTCACGACCAAACCAGCGGACGCTTGAGCCCGCACCGAATCTGGCATCGTCCTCAGAGGGGCCGACAACCGGACACCCTCGGTCAGGGCAAGGAAGCCTACAGAGGCCCGGCGGAGCAGGCTGGTCACCCCTTGGCCAGCACCCGTACGAGGATGGCGCTCAGGCCACCGTTCAAGGGCCGCGCCCACGCCGTCGACCAGGATGTCGCTCGCTCCGATTTCCTGCGGCGCTCACGAGCTTCTCGGATCCCGGCAACGCAAAGGGATCGACCGTGACCACCCTGGCCGCCACTTCATCCAGCCCTGTGGAGAAAGAGTCCTGCCTCGACGCCGGAGGATATCCCTTCGTGGGAGCAAGCGAACAGGCGGGACCTGGTTGCGATGGGCTTTCGCAACTCGGAGCGCACGACCGGGCAGGCCGTCTCCGCAATCAAGGGGTCCTGACGGGCGGGGCAGCGGCGTGTCCACCGGCCCTGATCCCTTCTCCGAACCAAGGCCAAGCGAGTCGTACTCAGCGGCACATCGCATCGACGAGTTCCGAGAAATGCGGGAACTCTGCTCGTGCGGCAGCCACGATCTGGGCGGGGGCACGGCGGCGGCCAGGTGCGTGTCGCTCAGCGATCGCATGGAAGGCCTCATTCGGCTCCGCAGGCAAGTCGGGATCACTGAATGCCTCCGCAGGGCCCAGACCAGCAGCGAACAGCCAGAGGAGATCACCAAGATCCCGGGCAATCACACCGCGCTCACCCTCGGAACCGATGTAGACAACGGGCTGGTCGGTGATCGCCACATCAGGCCGTACCAGCCAGAAGCCGGTGTAGTCACCCGTCCCGGTCGCGCCAAAGAAGCGGAACTCGCTACCATCGACCTCTTGGTTGCCGGTCCACAGCCGGAACCACCACGCCGTCCGATCGGGCTCCTCGAACTGATCGTATAGCTCGAAGTCACAGCCGCGAGCCTCGTCGGCCTCCTCATCCCACTCCCACTCGAAGCCAACCTGAGCCACCTCGGCCAGGGCAGTGGGCAATACGAGATCTTGAGATATGTCCGCCACCCCAAAAGATTAAACGATCATCGAAGGCTGCTGGAAACGTGGTGCTTCAAGCGTGGGAGCGCACGAGGATCGCCCAATCCCGATAACAGGTGCTCCAGCGTGTCCCAGGTCGTTGCGGCCCTCCCCATCAGCCGAGCCAAGACCGACAGTCCCACCACCCGCACCATCGCCAAGATCTACCGATCCAACCTCATCGTGGTCGACAACATCGGCCTGCTCCCACTCAGCCACAAGACAACCGAAGCCTTCTACCACCCGATCGACGCCGCCTACGAACACCACCTCTCGCCATCACCATCAACATCCATCCCTCCGAGTTCAACACGATCATCCCCAAAACCACCGCCTCATGCGCCACGCACACATGGTCAAGACCAGCGGTGAATCCCACCACCTGGCTGAAGCCCTCACCGGCAATGGCGTCATACCCCTGACCTGACCACCCGACAGAACCGTCCATGTCCGCCAACCTGGAGATCTCATGGCCGCTTGCCTGGACCGGGGTGGCCGCCCGCCTCGACAAGATCGTGGCCGTCCACATCCAGCGATTGAGCCCGCATTACTAGACATACTGGACTCCAAACGACTCCCGCTCTCCTAAAGCGGGTGCCGCAGGTTCGAATCCTGCCGGGGGCACACTTCTCCATCAGGCATTTCAGCCTCTGACCTGCGGTTTCTTGGCCGCAGGTCTTTTGCTTTCCAGACCTTGGCTAGGTCGCCGAAAGCAGCCGCATGCAGCCGTAGGTCCTTGATCACGGGATATATACGGGATGATCTTGACGGCGTTTCCCCAGCTCACCGTGGCTGCCATACCTTCCGGCCCGCCCTTGGGGACGTTGTCTATAGCTCGCGTCGTCCCACCTGACGCTTCAGACCAATCCGGGCGAATCGGTTGCTGTGGCAAATCGCGCGCAGTCCAATGGCCTACATCTCGGACCCCGAGCTTAGGTCCACGCGCCCGAAGGAGTCCCCATGACCCGGGAGCAAGTAGAAGCGGCCTTACGCCGTGTCGAGCAACTCACCGATCAAGCCAGACCTGCCCTCGATCGCGTGGCCGGACTCATGGCCCAGAACATCTGGACCGGCCCGGCCGCACAACGCTTCGCCGATGAAATGACCGGCCAGCGCCAAGCCCTCAACAGGGCGTGCGCCACCGCGGTGGACGAACTCCGGGCACTGTTAGCCCGTACACCGGCGGACAGCCCGGGCTAGCCATGGGCCAGCTGGAGGGCATGGTCCCCGACGGCGTCCGCAGCCTCAAGGGCGCACTGCGCCAGGTCGAAGTCTCGCTGGACGCCATCGGCGAGGAACTGTGGAACATCCTGCGCGGGGCCTGGCTGTCGACCGCCTCAGCCGACACGATCCGCCAGACGGCGACGTGGGCCGGAACCCAAGGCCCTGAGATCAATAAGCGGCTGCTCCTCCTGGAGCGCATGGAACTGGCCCGGCCGGAACTCTTCGGGGCGGGCAAGCCGCCAATCTCCGTCGACGACTCCATGCTCGCCCCCGGAGCGGTCCTGCCCACGGCAGGCGGCTTCTGGGACCGCGTCGGCCAGCACCTCCAAGCCACCTTCGACCCGAACCTGAACTCCGGCGACCCGCTGACGGAGAACGTCAAAGGCGCCGTGGAAAGCGTCACCGGGCTCGGCAAGATGGTCATCGACTACTCCCCCACCCGGGCAGTCATCGACTTCATGGGCTGGCAACGCAGCCTCAACGACCTGGGCCGCTCCCTCGCCGCCGCCATCCAAAACCCCGGCGAGTTCGCCAAGGCGGCGCTGGACTGGGACACCTGGGTCTCCAATCCTGATCGGGCGTTCGGCCGCCTCATCCCGGACATCGTGGCGGCCGTCACCACAGCTGGCACCAGCAGCGGAGCCTCGGCCACCAGCCGCGCCGTTGGAGCACTGGGCAGGGCCGCCAAGAGCGTGATCCGCCCCGAACCGTCGGACACCCGCGCACTCAGCAGACTCAGCGACGCCAACCCCTCGCTCCACGACGGTGGCCGACCAGCCGGCAACCTCGGTGAGCCGGGCCCGGCCGCACGCCCGGACACGAGCAGCGGGAACGGCCCCACCGCCACTTCGAAGAACCCGACGGCTGCCGATCCTTTGGATGACGCCCTACGGCACACCAGCAACGCCGATGGACGCGCATGGGCGCGGGACAACCTGCCGCTCCCGGACCTGACCAAGGAGGAACTGCGCGCATTGCGATTCTACGGCGGCCCCGGCTATATGGACATCAATCCCGCCCTGCGGGCAAAGGACGCCGACCCGAACGTGGTCTGGTCTCCCGAAATAGCCGACGACATCGCCGCCATGGACCGGGCGATCGCCAAATCTCATCTGCCATCCGACGTGGTCCTGCACAGAGGAGTGGGCAGCAAGCTCTTGGAGTCGCTGGGGGTCGACATCAACTCAGCCCGAGAAATGCAGCAACTGCGAGGGCGCGTCATCAGCGAACCGGGATATCTGAGCACCAGCGCGGGCCGGCGAGCCGGATTCGAGGGGGACGTCCGCGTGATGTTACGAGTCCCCAAGGGACACGAAGCGCTCAACATGTACCCCATTACCGGACTGTCCGCCGAACGCGAGATCCTCCTGCGCCGCGGCACGTCCTACATCGTACGCGGCGTGTACCGTAAGGACGGCCAGTGGTACATGGAAGCAGACGTCGTACCAGATGGCTGGACCAAGCCACCAGACTGGGACGCCCAACCGTCCATGGATGCCGATCTCGGGTGGAAAGGACCTTTCGATGACTGACACCCCGAACCTTCCCCGTTTCCACGATGCCACCGCCCGGTTCGCCTCGGAGAACGACTCCTACGATTACAAGGCCACGGGCCCGGTACGGCAGGCCGCAGTGTACGACCGGCGTGGACGGCTGCTCGGAGAAGTGTGGACCGACGATCGTCAGGCCGCGGGGTTCACCCTCATTGACGACCCTGAGCCGGACATGGGGTACGTGGGGGGACGCATGGATCGGATCCTCGCCAAGGCTTACAAGGCGGGAATCCCCGCCAGCGAGGTTCTAGACCCCGCCCTGTACGCACCGGACTTCGAATTGCGCCGTGATGCATAACCCACGCTGACCGCCTCGAAACCGTAAGGCCGCTGATGAGCATCGCCTTCACCACAGATCGCGGAGGTCCACTGTTCTTGCGGTCCGAAGCCTCGGCAAGCACCGATCGCCTACCCAACCCCTGAGCCGAGGTGATTACTTCCCAAAACGCCGTTCTGCCAGGCTTGCCGCTGGCCTCCTGACCATTTACTCAGAACCGTAGTCTCATCGGCCAGTCGGATGTCATCTTGATGTGTACCTGGACATCAAGGCTCCGATCGCGCCCTAACGGACCCATCGGCTGGAGGATGTGTATGAACAGCGACGGCATGTTCCATATCGACGAATCCGGCCGCCTTCTCGCGATGCATGTAACGCCCTACGAAGCCGAGGACGTGCTCCAAGGATTACTCGCTACTCACCCAGATCTCCTGGGGGGCGGGCAGATGACACCCGGCGATCCCCGTCGCTGGCTGCTGATCCGGAGGGAAGCCGGCGTCCCGGACCGCGACGGAGGTGGCGGGCGCTGGAGCCTCGATCACCTCTTCGTCGACCAGGACGGCATCCCCACCTTGGTCGAGGTCAAGCGCGCCAGCGACAGCCGCATCCGCCGCGAGGTCATCGGCCAGATGCTCGACTACGCCGCCAACGGCGTCCTTTACTGGCCCGTGCACAACCTGCAGGCGCTGTTCGAGCAGACCCAGCACGACTCGGGGCGCGATCCTCACGAGATGGTCGTCCAGCTCTGCGGGGACGACACAGTCACCGTGGAGGCCTTCTTCGCCAAGGTCGGCGACAACCTGCGAGCAGGCAAGATCCGGATGGTGTTCGTCGCCGACGCCGTCCCCGATGACCTCCGCCGCATCGTGGAGTTCCTCAACGAGCAGATGAATCCCGCAGAGGTCCTCGCAGTTGAGGTCAAACAGTATGTCACCGAGGACCACGGGTGGCGGACCCTTGCCCCGGTCGTGTACGGACGCACGGCAGCCGCCTCAGCCAAGTCCTCTGTGCAGCGGCCACGCCCGAGCGAGCTTCGCGAGAAGGTAGACGAAGACGTCCGTGAACTGTGGACCCTCCTGGAACTGTGGGGTGCGCAGGAGGGACGGCAACTGACGAACTCCACCAGCGGCGTCATCGTCTCGGGCCAGAACAATCTGCGCATCGCCCAGTTGTATCCGAAGGACAGGGCGCTCTGCTTCAACCTCGACCCGCTCCGCAGCCGAGGACGCGCGGAACTCGCCGAGGCGTGTCTGGCCACCCTGCGCACGCTCACGGCCAAGAAGCTGACGCCGGCTTACCCGTTCTTCCCGGCGCATGACGCCGTGGCCAAATGGGACGACATCGCGAAGCTTCTTGAGCAGCTATCCACGACGTAGGACGACGTTCCGGAGCTCCTTCAGCCCAGACTGTCATGATGGCCGCCGCCTCCTGACGAGTGCGTCCGTACGGCCCTGCTCGCCACGGTAGGGAAGCCGTACCGGTGGAGCAGCCGGATGTCGGCCTCGGCTGGTCGGCTGGGAGTGTAAGAACAACGGCTCTGGCCCACTTTCGGTGGTGACGGAACGTGATAGCTCGTGTCGGTACATGGCTATCTCGCCGTGCTGTGTCAGCGTGACGCCGGTGTGACG
>NZ_JBSFNK010000082.1:0-23349 GCF_053587055.1 Nonomuraea sp. NPDC003707
ATCCGCTGCCTCAAACGCTACGTGGCTCGCGAGCTCTACCGCATCATCACCTCAAACGATCAAGAACACGCCGCTTGACATCCATAGGAGCATCCCCTTCGTTTCCGGTCGCCTGTCCGGCGCCCCTGACTTTCGACAGGGGCGCCGGTTGACCATCGGCCGATGACTCGTCCACCTCGGCGGCGCCAGGCTCGCTCCCATGAACACCCCCTCCTCTCTCACCGGCGCCCCGATGGACACTCCCTTCCCCGGACGATGGATCGGCGGCGTGACGCTCATCGTGGGACCGGTGATCATGTGCGCCGGATACCTGCTGCGTTACCTGAGCACGGTCACCGCCCTCACCCCTCAGCAGCAGGCCTGGGCCGAGGCACAGCCCTTCGCCGCCTACGGCCAGCTCCTCGCCTACACGTCGGCACCCGCCCTGCTCACCCTCTCCTACGCGGTGTTCGCGCTGGGGGCGCTGCTGCTCTTCCCCGCCTTCGTCGCCCTGGCCCAGCAGGTGGGCGGCCACCTCGCCCACTGGGGCGCCACGCTGCTGGTCATCGGCCTCTTCGCCCGCCTGTACTTCGCCGGCGCCGACCAGACCGCCTTCCAGCTCACCGAGGTCATCGGCCTGGACCAGGCGACGAGCGCGATCATGAAGGAGTATGTGGACATCTCCTACGGACCCTGGCGGGTACCGGTCTGGGCCTCCGTCGGCCAGTACGCGGGCTCGCTGCTACTGGCCATCGCCGCCTGGCGCTCAGGTCTCTTCGGCACCGCCCGCGCCGTGATGTTGCTGCTGGCAGGAGGTACGTGGATGGGCGTGCTGAAGGGCGCCTCCATCCCCGACGTGCTGGTCACCGGCCTGCTCTGCGTGGCCCTGGTCCCGCTCGGCGCCCGGGTGCTCCGTGACCGGCCGCCCACCACGACCGGCCGGCCGAAGGCGCTGAGTTGGTGAGCGGGTCAGGGCTTTCGGAGATGCCAGACGATCAAGGCGGGAGTGTCCCGATAGGCCACCGCCGCCGCTTCCGAACACCACCGCTGAGCGAGAGCGCCACCGTGCCCGCCGGGCGACTCGCCCCACCGAGGTTCGTGGCAGGCCACGATCCGCAGCCCTGCCTCGTGGATGGCGTTGATGTAGTCACTGGCCAGGAAGCGGCTGGCCGGCATGGCCCGTACGCCCCCGTCCGGTCCCGCCACCCTCGGCACGCCTCCCAGATACAGCGACAGCGGATGGATGTCCGACAGCACCACGTGCCCACCGGGCCGGGCGACACGGGCCAGTTCGGCCAGCGGCGGCCCCAGGGCCGGCAGATGGGTCAACGCCAGCGCGCAGACCACCGCATCGAAACTCGCCGACGGGACCGGCATGCGACACAGGTCCCCCTGACGGAACTCCCCGTCCGGAACCTTGGCCTCCGCTCTGGCAAGCATCTCCGCCGAGGAGTCCACGCCGACGACCTCATGCCTCAGCCCGGCCAGGAACGCGGCATGCCGGCCGGTGCCGCACGCGGCGTCCAGCGCCCGCCCCACCGCCAACGTTTCCAGGATGCGCCGCACCAGCGGCTCCTCCACGGCGATCAGCGGGTTCCCTTCGCCGTCGTATTGCTCAGCCCACTGCGCGTACCCCTCCGTGGTGGAGGCCTGGCCGACGACTACACCCGCGTTCAGCTCCGGATCCGGGTCGGTCACCATCTTGCGGATCTCGGCGATCCGCTCCTCCACAAAGGCCGCATCCCCCAGATCACCCGCCTGCGCGCGTAACAGCGCGATTCCTTCCAGCCCCAGCAGCCAGGCCAGCGAGTGAGCGTAGAAAGGCATGCCGACACGATAAGAACCGCGCCATCGCCACCGCGACTCAATTTAGGCGGAGCCGTTCACCCCTCCGGAGTGTGGTTAAACGGCAGAGTCGCCGCAGGCGGGCGACTGCACCGCAGCCCGCCGTTGATCTCGGGAATCTCGCGCACGATCACTGCCACTGTCTCCTCAGGGGCCCTGATCAACGGCACTCACGATCTTCAACCCTCCCACAAGAGGCTGGCCGGTGCGGGATCGAGCATGACAGGGTCCGACCATGGCTCAAGCAGTCGAGATGTTCTTCGATGATCAGGCGGACCAGCGGATTCGGCGGATGTGGCAGTCTCTCGCGGACCACGGTCTGCCCAGTCTGGCGACGCTGACGCACCGCCGCCACCGCCCGCACGTATCGCTCGCTGTCGCGGAGACCTTGGACGAGGCGGACCTGGACGAGCTGCGCTCGGCTCTCCTCCTACCGGCGCCATCCCTGAACCTGGGTTTCCTAGGGACATTTCCCGGTGCGGAAGGTGTGCTCTTCGTCGGAGTCACCGTGACAACCGAACTGCTGACCTTCCACAAGAGGATCCACGCCGCTCTTCCGAGCACCCAGATCAAACACTGGCCGTACTATCTCCCCGGCAAATGGATACCCCACTGCACCCTCGCCATCGGGCTGGACCGCGCAGAGTTGCCGAAGGCGATGAATGCCGTACACGGCTACGAGCCGACGGTCGCCACGGTCTCCGGCATCGGCATCACCGAGACCACCACGGGCACGGTCACGCCATTGGTTCCATGAATGCGTACAACTCTTCCGCGGAGCCCGCGTAATCAAGACCCGTAGACGTTCGTAAGCGGCAGATAGGCACTGAAGTGGTCGGCCACAATATCCGCCACAGCCTCCGCATCATCGACCCCATCCACTTCCAGAACCCGGATGCCCAAACGACGAGCGGAACGAACGGCCTCGTCGGCGACGAGCCGGTCTCGGGCGAGTCGGTTACGCTGTGCTCGATCAGGATCGCTGACTTGGTGATCGACGGCGGCGGCCCGGGGCAGCTCGCGAACCTGACGCCGGCGGAACTCTTCGCTCGGCACCATGACGATCATTCGCCAGGTTGAGTCGATGATGGGAGCGACCAGTTCGGGACGCAGCCCCCAGCCTTCGGCGACGACCGGCCGCCCCGAAACCAGGCCACGCAGGTCATCCAGAGCCCATTCGAACCGCGCGGGAAAGCCGGCCAGGATCTCGTCGGCCATTTTCTGCGGGCTGGTGTTCACCCAGACGGCGTCCGGCTCAGGGTCCGCGATGGGCTCGCCAAGCCGCACGCGACGGGCGATCCGACGGTCATTGTGCGCACGTGCGTCGTGATAGTCGTAGTGATAGGCGGTCAGCCCGTACCGGGTGGCCAGCAGCCTGGCGACGGTGGATTTGCCGGCCCATTGTCCCCCTCCGATCCACAGGGCGTTGTGCAAGGTGCCGAACGGATCCCAGACCTCGCTGTTTGTGGCGTTCACGGTTACCAGCATGGCGACGGCACCGACCAAAGAAACAGTCTTGTTCTGCCTGCCCGGACGGGTGACGATCGTAGAGAGAAGCCCATGTCGATGGGCCCGGCGGATCAGTCCGTCATGCGCAGATCGGTCGCGGTCAACAACGACGAAAGCCTGATGCCTTCCGCGGCCAACGCCGCCGCACCTCCCTGCTCGCGGTCGATGACGCACAATGCCTCACTGACCTGAGCCCCGAGGCTCCGCAGCTCAGCAGTGGACAGGACGATCTGGCCACCGCTGGTGACAACATCCTCAACCACCAGAACCCGCCGCCCCACCACATCCGCACCCTCGGCCAGACGACAGGTCCCGTACGCCTTGGCCTGCTTACGGACGAACGCACACGGCAGACCGGTGTGCCGGCCAAGCGCGGTGACCACCGGAATCCCGCCCATCTCGAGCCCGGCCAACACCTCGATGTCCCCCGGGACCACGGGCGCCATCGCCCGAGCGATGTCATCCAGCAGAACGGGATCACCCTCGAACTTGTACTTGTCGAAGTACTCGGTGGCGGTACGTCCTGAGCGGAGCACGAAGTGGCCGGTGAGGTGGGCTGCGGCATGAATCCTGCGAGCCAGGTCAGAGCGCGTCACAGGCACCCAGTCTCCCAGAGGCATGGCGGACGCGCTCAGGGCCGCTCACGGTCCCACTCCTCGATCTCGCAGATGCCCTCTGGATACGCCTGCCTCGCAACCTGCCGCATCGATCAAGGCACTTTTGCATTGCTACCTACAGTTATGGGCATATAGCTCTCCGTATCGCTAATAGGCCGTCTTGTCCGAAAGATGCCTATTTGTCGGGGAGTGGAGGCATCGACGATGCGGAACGGCCGAACCATACTCGTCAGCACGTTCACGGCTACGCTGCTGCTGACCGCAGGCTGCACCTCGGGTGGCTCGAACCCACCACCGCCCGCCGGCCCACAGGAGCGGGCCCTCGCAGCCAAGCTGTCGATCACCCCGGCGAACGGCACGAAGAAGGTGCCCCCGGATGCCGGGGTCAGCGTCAAGGCCACCGACGGCAAGGTCACCAAGCTGACCGTCGCCGACGCCAAGGGGCATGAGGTCCGCGGGACCCTCGGCGCGGACGGGACGTGGCACCCCACGTGGCCGTTGCGGCCCTCGACCGCGTACACGGTGAGCGCGCAGGCGACCGGCAGGGACGGCAAACCCGTCACCGCGCGGGCCACGTTCACCACGCTCAAGCCGAAGCGGGTGCTGGAGAGCGGCATGTCCCCGCTGGACGGCGAGAAGGTCGGCGTCGGCATGCCCGTCCAGCTCCTGCTGTCGCGCCCCATGACCGCCAGGAGCGACCGGGCCGCGGTCGAGAGGTCGCTGGAGGTGCGGATGTCGAAGCCGGTCGAGGGGGCGTGGAGCTGGGTGAGCGACCGCGAGGTCCAGTTCAGGCCGCGCGAGTACTGGCCGGTCGGCGAGCAGGTCACGGTGGTCGCGCACCTGGCCGGGCTGCGGGCGGGCCGGGACCTGTGGGGCACCAGGGACCGCAGCTTGACGTTCACCGTCGGCGACGAGCACATCACCAAGATCCGCAATGGCACCCACCGGGCGGTCGTGCGGGAGAACGGCAAGGTCGTCAAGGCCATCCCGGTCAGCCTGGGCAAGAAGGGCGACGAAAGCTGGTCCGGCGTCATGATCGCCCAGGAGAAGGCCGCGTCGACCCTCATGGACTCGGCCACCATCGGCAGGCCCGGCGAGTACTACGCCCATACCAAGTGGAATGTCAGGATGACCTACAGCGGCATGTTCTTCCATGCCGCGCCCTGGTCGACCGGCGCGCAGGGCAACAGCAACGTCAGCCATGGCTGCGTGAACGCCAGCATGGCCAACGCCCGCTGGTTCTACAACTTCACGCAGCGGGGAGACATCATCGAGGTCACGGGGACGTCGCGGAAGCTCGAGTTCGGCAACGGGCCGACGCCGTGGGCGAAGTCATGGGACGACTGGCTCGCGGGCAGCGCCCTCGGCAAGTCGATCAACGCCTAGGGATGGATTGGGCAGACCCGCTTGCGAATTGACGGTGTCCGCCTGTGCGGGCATGATCTCGACTCGGTAGTTCATCCAGAGGATCTGAGGGACCTGGCCCTGTGACGGTCCGGCAACCTCCCCGGCGGGAATCCGCGGGAAAGGTGCCAATGCCAGGAACGATGAGGGAGAGCTGATGAGCGTGCGGCTTGATGTTCCTGTCCTTTCCGGGGATCTGGTGCGGTTGGAGCCGCTGGCGATGCGACATGCGCCGGATCTCGCGGAAGCGGCCGAGGAGGATCGGTCGTCCTACGACTTCACGCTGGTGCCTCGCGCTCGCGAGATACCGGACTACCTGGCGGCCCAGCTCGTCCGCGACGGGCTGACCCCATTCGCGCAGGTTCGGCTCACCGACGGCAAGGTGGTGGGCTGCACCGGCCTGTGGGATCCCCGCAGGTGGCCGGACCGGCCGGACCTGCGCGCGATCGAGATCGGCTTCACCTGGCTGGCCGCCTCGGCGCAGGGCACCGGGATCAATGCCGAGGCGAAGCTGTTGCTGCTGTCGTATGCGTTCGACACGCTCGGCGTTGCCCGCGTCGACCTGAAGACCGACGCCCGCAACCACCGGTGCCGCCAGGCCTTGGAACGCCTCGGCATCCCCTTCGAGGGCGTGCTGCGCGCCTGGTCCATGTCGTGGGCGCACGGCGAGGAGGGCAAGGTCCGCGACTCGGCCATGTTCGCAGTGGTCGCCGAAGACTGGCCTACCGTCAAACCGGCACTGCAAGCCCGTCTCACCGCCGTGAGCTCCCGTTCGCCGGCCCTCTGAGAAGCTTCGGCTGGGTGCGGTGAGGCGCCCCTGAGCGTCTGAACACGGCCTGTCGGTAAGTTCGGCGCCCACCAGCTTGGCCGCCCGGTGGCGGGACTCGACCCGTGCCTGACCCGTCACGCCGCCTTGTCACGGGGTCCGGAGTGGACCCCGCGACACGAGGTTGACATCCCATCAAGCAGCGTCGAGCGCTGCGGTGATCTTGCGGGTCATCTCGGCCAGGGTAGGGCTGGGCCGACCCTGGTGAGTGCGGGCGGCTGCTTCGAGAGCGACGCTGACGGTGCTGCGGAAGTTGTCGGCCTCGGCCGGGTCCTGCTGCTTGAGCAGGTTCATGGACGCGGTCAGCGCCGGCAGCACCAGGTCGGCCAGGTCGGCGACGGACTTGCCGTACTTGACGCCCTTGGGCGCCTTGGTGAGCACGTGTCCGACGGGGCCGGTGGCGGAGGTCAGGGCGATGGAGCCTTCGGTGGCGACCTTGTGGGCCGAGCCGGCGGCACCGGCGGCGGACATCAGCGAGACGGCGCCCCACGCGGCGGTCCGCAGGGTGAGCTTGTCCTGGTCGGTGAGGGTGATGGACATGGTGCTGTACTCCTTCAGGTCTGCTATGAAACGGGCTTCCACGGGGGGTGAGGGCGAGCTGGGCGTGGCCCGATTCGCGCTCCGTGCATTCACTGTCGCCGACCGCTCTGATATCGGGCCGTTGGCGTGCTGACACTGCCGCCGACAGCGACACAGCATCCGACCTGATCGCCCCCCGGGACACCGCCTGTCGCGCTCCTGCCCTCCTACGGGCGCAGTCCGAGGAAGGGGTTAAGGCCGGGAAACAGGTGGACCGATCATGATCTGGTCTTCACCACGAAGCTTGGCGACCCGATCGAGCGCACGGAGAACTAGAAGCAGCGGAAGTCCATCCTCAAGCAGGCCGACGTACGGGACCCCAAGCCAACAATGCCCTCCTCATCGAGCAAGGCGTTCAGGAAAACCTCGGCCACATCCGTGTGACCACCACCGGGCGCGCTACCCCCACGTAGCAACCCTCCAGATGAAAGACGCCCTCTGGGGTCTCCCTGATCAGTGCCGGTTAAGGTCCTCGATCGCCAGCACGACGGCTGTGATGAGAAACCCCAGCCCCACGCCCACCAGCGCGATCACCATTGTGGTCGCATCGCCCCCTGTTCCGGTGAGAACGACCCAGCCGGCCACAACGAGGAACAACCAGCCGAGAAGGACGAGACTACGAGCACCACTACGGCGAGTTCCGCTGCTGCGCTTCAACGACCATCCTTCGGTTGGGTGAGGCTACAGATGATGGTCCATGCATCTTCGCTCAGGAAAGATCCAATGCATGGGCCCTTCCAGGAACACGGGCGAGCAGCTCTCGGTGACGGTGGTGTTGCTGTGGCCGACCAGACCGAGATGACCTATGAGGCGTGCCCGAGCCGGAGAGCAGCGAGACGAAGCTGCGCCACATCTCGCCGAGTGTCTGCAACCCGCTGCCCATAGAAGATCAAAAAAAGGTCCTCTCCCAACTACGGGAGAGGGCCTTCCGCCTGCGGAGGATCGGGGATGTGAACCCCGGATGGGCGGTAAACCCAACCGCACTAGCAGTCCCCTGTCCGCTGTGATCGCCTAGAGCCGGTCGTGATCGATGAGTACCGAAACCCCCGGTCAACCCACTCGTCTCCCTACTGATGACGACCGGCAAGACCGATGATTGCCGGGCCTAACGGTCCGGCGAAGGTCCGGCATGGTCCACCGCCAGGCGGGCGCGGCAGCCATATGGCGCCATCTACAGGCCGAGGCGTTCCACCTCCGTCGCCTTCGCTTTGAGCGTCCTGGACGAGGACGGAGTCGAGGCGAACTCCTCCTCCTGGTAGCTGACCTCATCCCCCTGAATCGTGAACGTGTTGACGGCCGGGCCGTCCTCGAGGCCGGTCACCTCATAGGTGACCTGGTACTCCTGGTCCGGGTTCAGAGCCGGTCCGGAGTAGCTGACGCGGATGCTGTAGGTGACGTTGCAGCCGGCGCTGCCGTAGCACTTCTTTTCTAGGACCTTCACGCGGAGGCTGAATTCCTCAGGGTCAGGCGTGTGCGTGAACGAGGCCGGGCTGGCGGAGGTGGTCGCGGCTGCCGAGGGTGTGCCACTCGTGGAGGCGGGGGCGGACAGCAGTCCTTTGGCAGTAGGGGCACAGCCTGCCAGCAGCAGGCCGGCGATCAGGGCGCCAGGCAGGACGGTAAGGGTACGCATGGGTTCTCCTTCTCGGGTGATGGAAGCGTGAGCGAGCATGCATGCGTGCCGGTTGACGTGCGCTTTCTCAGCGGACATATCGGGTAGCCATCTCGATCGCGGCTGATGGTGCACCTCGAGCCACGAGCTCACGACGGCACAACGCACACGCCGGGGTGCCAACCTCGGGGTGCAGTACGGCGCCGCCGGCATCTGAAGGGCACGACTAGCGCGCCCCGCGCGTCGGTACTCGGTGTCGAAGTGATGCCCTTCACCCGAACCGTGCTTAGCCTCGACACCACGCTAGAGGCCAGAGGTAGAGGAGATCGTCGCGCGCGGATTACGTGCCAGCGCTCGGCTCTACCGCCTCAAGTGGTACGTCAGCGGCTCCCGCCTCGACCCAACCCGCGTCGGCGGGCCAGGGCAGCCCCCGTGGACGAGTTACGCCTACCTCATCGATGAACACGTCATCCAAGTCACCGGGGACCTCCGGATGGGCACGTTCGGCAACTGGCGGGAAGCATCCTTATGTGTCTTCGGTGACGAACTTCTCACCCACGTAGACGATGACCTCACTGGCCTTCTTGGCACCGTGCTGCGGCGCGGCGGGCGCCCCGTTGGCAACGTCTGGAGCTTTGGTCCCTGACGACATGCCATGTCGGCACGTCAGCCGTACCACCGACTGGCCGCTGGCGGTTACCCAATGATCCGTTCCGACTGGCACACGGACGGCTACAGACACCCCACTGGTCCTTTGGCACGGCTGGAAGCCATGGGATGGCATATCGGGCACCACCTGGCAAAACCTTCGCCTGGGGAGGAGCACCTCCTACCGCTTCATAGCTCGATAACGTTTGAGGAGCGCCGTGATCTTGTCGTAGTCACGCGCGCCGTTCAACTCGTCGAGCAAATCGTCGGGGCATGACTCGTAGAGGTCGCCCCACCAGCGTCGCACCTTGTTGTCCCAGATCCGGTAGCCGCCGGGAACGCCTCTGGCAACGTAGCGCCTCCTGCCCATAGCTCGTCACCCTGCAATCCGCCGGTTCTGGGGTCAAGCTCGGCGATCAGCCACGTTACTCGGTGAGCCAGGGTGAGAAACGAACCCTGGATCGTCGATCACCCCCTACCGTGTACGACGACCAGCCATGCCGCGGCGATCGTAGGGGCTGCTTGGGTGCGGCGGTGCGGCAACCCCGGCCGGTGCGTTCGGTCGGTACGGCGGGGGCGGCGTGCGGTGCCCGGCCCGGCGTCCCGCGCCGTCCGAGACCGGCCCCCAGGCCGCACGCCCGGACGGCGGGCGGAGGGCCGGGGAGTCGGTATCAAGCCGGACGGGTCACCTGATCGCCGCCACCGTAAGGGCAAGACAGAGGCGGAGGTGACGCGCAAGGTCCGCGAGCTGGAAAACCAGCGAGAGTCAGGGCGCGTGAGCGAGGCGGGACGTGCTCCGACCGTCGCCGAATGGATGGCGGAGTTCCTCGATGTGATCTGCGAGCGCCTGGTCCTCTCGGAGAAAATGGCGCTGACGGACTACCGATCCAAGACGAGGAATTGGATCGTGCCGCTCCACGGCAAGCATCGCCTCGATCGGCTCACCTCTGAACACCTGGTCACCGCCTATACCGCGCTGCTCGAAGAGAGCCTCTCCTCCAGCAGCGTTCTCAGGGTCCACCGCATCCTGTCTCGTGCCCTCACGATCGCAGTACGGCGGGGACGCCTCGCACGAAACGTAGCCACGTTGGTGGACGCGCCTTCCGCCGCCACAACGGAGATCGAACCCTGACAGGAGAAGAGGCGCGGCGCATCCTCGACGTCGCCACGACCAGGAGGAACGGCGCTCGCTGGTCCGTCGCTCTGGCACTCGGCGTCCGGCAAGGCGAAGCTCTCGGACTCCGCTGGTCATAGATCCTCGGCCACACCCGGGTGACGACCACAGAGCGCTACACCCATGTGGCGACTCTCCAGATGAAGGACGCCAGCAACCGCATGGACCAGGCCCTCTGTGGCACGCCCTGACGGGCAACTGCAACCCAAACCGCAACCCTGACGCCCACAGAGATCAAAAAGGCCCTCTCCCCGTTCAAGGGAGAGGGCCTTCCGCCTGCGGAGGATCGGGGATTTGAACCCCGGATGGGCGGTAAACCCAAACCGCATTAGCAGTGCGGCGCCATAGACCTGACTAGGCGAATCCTCCTGGAAGCCTTCGCGGCTCAGGACAGCGTACCGGCCTTCTGGCGAGGCGGCAAAGTGATTGATCCCCGTCCTTCGCCAAGAGTTATCAACAGCCTGTGGGTAACTGCCTGTGGATGAAGCCCGCCCAGAGCGTGGACGGGCTTCGGGGCTGTGGATAACCGGGTTACGCGGCCGGGTTGGCTTCGCCCTCGATCTCAATCTTTACCTTCTTGCCCACCAGAACGCCGCCGGTCTCCAGGGCCTGGTTCCAGGTCAGGCCGAACTCCTCGCGGTCGAACTCCGTGGTGATCGAGAAGCCCCAGACCGGAGCGCCCCACGGGTTGGTGCCGGCGCCGCCGTACTCGACCGTGAGCTCGACCTCCTTGGTGACGTCACGGACGGTCAGGTCGCCGGCGACGGTGAACTCGTCGCCCGAGTGGCCGACCACGCGGGTGCTCCTGAAGGTGATCGCCGGGAACTTCTCCGTGGCCAGGAAGTCGTCGCTGCGCAGGTGGCCGTCGCGGTCGGCGACCCCGGTGTCGATGCTGTCGGCCTGGATCGTGAGCTCGGCGGTCGACTCGAGCGGGTTCTCGGAGATCGTGACCGAGCCGCTGAAGGAGCCGAAGTGGCCACGGACCTTGCTGACCATCATGTGCTTGACCACGAAACCGATGCGGGTGTGAGCCACGTCCAAGTTGTAGGTGCCGGCGGCGGGGATGGTCAGGGACTCCCAGGTGCGGGTGGTGGTCATCGGGGTTCTCCTCGATTGGGGTTCGTTGCTGTGCGGATGTCTGCGGCAACAAATTTCTACACGAGGAATATTCCGCGCGTCAACTATCGTCGGTTACGCTATGAGGGTGATGAACTTTGACGACCACCGGCTGACGGCCGTTGGGCTTCTGACGGAGGTGCATGGGGGGCTGCTGGCCAGACTTCAGCCAGTGCTCGGCGGCGCGGGGTTGTCGGAGATCGATTTCGAGACCGTCCTCCGGCTGGGCCGCTCCCCGGGACAACGGCTGCGGATGAGCGATCTGGCCGCGCAGACCGAGCTGTCGACGAGTGGGGTGACCAGGGTCGTCGACCGGCTGGAGCGGGAAGGGCTGGTGACCCGGCAGGCGTGTCCCAGCGACCGCAGGGCCTCCTACGCCGTACTCACCGAGACCGGGCGGGCGCGGCTGGAGTCCGTCCTGCCGCAGCACGTGCAGGACATCGACGACTGGTTCACCGGGCTGCTGGGCGCGGAGGAGCTGGAGGCGTTCCTGGCCACGCTGCGGAAGATCAGGGACGTGGTACGGCCCTGCGCCACCGCAGGGGCAAGTGGGGCGACTGGGGCTCAGGCCACGGCAGCATGCACGGAGATGGCCGCACACCAGCCGGAAGAAGCCACGGCCCTGGCGCAAGCCGCCATGGGCGTGCGAGCCGAAGCCCCATGAGGCCGAGGTAGTAGATCGAAGGTCATGAGCCGTGCCCGTGCGATGGAAGGCCCAGCGCGTTCCTGAGCTTGGCCATCGCGCGCGACACCGTGCTCTTTACCGTGCCCACACTGATCCCCAGCGTCCTGGCGATCTCCGGCTCGGTCATGTCCTCGTAATAACGCAGCACGATCGCTGCCCGCATCCGCTCCGGCAGCTCCTCCAGAGCCTGTTCCAGCTGCTCGTGCACGTCCCCGTGCGGCTCCTCGGAGGTGCAGCACACCTCGGGCAGATCGTCCGAGGGGTACTCCTCCAGCCTGCGCCGCCGCCACTGCGAGATGTTGATGTTCACCATGGCCCGCCGCACGTACCCGTCGAGCGCCCCCCGGTCCTCGATGCGGTCCCAGGCCAGGTACGTCTTGGTCAGCGCGTTCTGCAGCAGATCCTCCGCGTCCAGCGGGTGTCCGGTGAGCTGGTGGGCCGCGCGCAGCAGCGCAGGACCGCGCGCCCTCACGTACTCGCGGAACTCGTCTTCCCAACCGGTGGTCTGCATCGTGGCCAGAATCGCAGCCTGATGCTCTATTGAGCTTGAACCAGAATTCAGGTTTCGGCCCGCCGACGATAAAGGTAGGTCAAGGTCGGTGGCGGTTTGTTCGACGCCGGGTGTCATCTCACTTCCCGGGGGATGCGTATTTTGATCCCGTCTGCGCCGCTACGGTGTGAGCTACGCCCAAGTCGTGTGAATCTAGTACCGACGAGGGAGGGGCCGATGGGGTATCCGAGCGTTGAGCGCCGTCGGGTGCTCGCCGCGGCCGCGCTCGGTCGCGAATCCGGCGTTCCCGGTCCTGACCCGGACAATGGGGAGCCTTTACGCGCCGTCGCCGGCGAGATCAAGGACGTCAGCCCGCATCTGATCATCATTGAGACCCCCGACGGCGCCGAGGAGCGGCTCGTGATCGCCCCCTGGGCCACCGCCTGGCACGGGAAGGACGCCGCGCCCGCCGACCTCCCCGCGGGTTCCATGGTCGTCATGCGTACGCGTGACGGACGCGTGGTGGAGCGCATCTGGGCGGACACCACCCGCATCACCGGGACGATCCTGTCGATCAGCGGGCGCAGGGACCTGACGGTCGAGCTCGACTGCGGCCCGCACCGGGGCCACCGCACGGTCGTCATCCCCTACCGGGCGTCGGGGCGGCTGCAGGTGCGGCATCCCAAGTTCGAGCCCGGTTACCTGTTCGACGCGATCGGGATCAGGCAGAACGGGACGAGCCTGGCCATGTTGCCCGCCACCTCGCAGCCCCCTTACCCGGCCCGCGCGGTGCCCACCCCGCCGCCCGCGTACGCCGGGCTGCAGTCCCGCATCTCGGGCCCCGCCACCTGGTCGGACACGTTCGACGAGGAAGAGCGCGGCGCCGCGTACCCGATGCTGGAGCGCTCCGACACCGGCTGCCCCGACGCCGGCGTGTCGTGCACCGGGCTGCCGTACCTCGCCGTCGGGTCGCTGCTCCAGGTCAGGAACCTGTGCTCGCAGCGGAACGCCAACGTTCCCGTGGTGGCGTGCGGGTGCGTGGCGGGGCGCTTCTGCGACCGCTGCGTCGAGTGCGACACGTCGCCGCGCGGGCGGGTCGTGGAGCTGTCGCCGTTCTCCTATGTGGAGCTCGGCGGCGACCTGGTCAAAGGCTGTTTCAACGCTCAGATCGGATTGGGGTGACGGGCACGTGTTCGAATCGCAGCTGCCGCTTCTGATCGCGGTGCTCCTCTTGGGCATGATGGCCAAGTTGATCACCGTGCGCACGGGAGGCGAACCCGGCTCGCTGTCCAGGCTGGGGCCCGCGGTCCTGGTGCCGGGGCGGATGCAGGCCGTCGCGCTGCTGGTCTGCGCGGCGGGTGAGCTGTTCCTGGCCGTGGGGCTGCTGGTCACGACGCATTCGTTCTTCCGGTGGGGTACGGTCGCCTTCTTCGCCCTGTCCACGTACGTACTGCTGGAGCTGCGCAGACGCCGGCCGGACGCCGGCTGCGGCTGCTTCGGCGAGGTGAGCTCGGCGCCGGTCGGACTGCGTTCGGTCGGCCGGACGGTCGCGCTGACCGGGATGGCCGGGTTGTCGGTGTGGGCGCCCGTGCCGGGGTGGGTGGCCGTGGTCCACCCGCAGTGGCTGACGGTCGCGGGCGTGGCCGTGCTCGCGCTCCTCTCCCCGGAGATCGAGGAGCTGATCGACCGAGTACGGTTCCGCGCCCCCTGCGAGCAACGCCGCGGCCCCGCCGAGTCGGTCACGCTGGCCAGGCTCAGGTCGAGCGGCACCTGGCGGGCCCACGCGGGCGAGCTGACCTCGGCTGAGCCGTACGACAGCTGGCGCGAGCTGTGCTGGCGCTTCTACGCCTTCCGCAACCACGAAGCGGACGACGTGGTCTTCGCCGTCTACCTCAGCGGCCGGCGCCCGGCGGTGCGGATGGCCGTGGTCAGCGCGGCGGGCAACGGGACTCTGCCGGAATATACGCCAGTATCGGCCTGACGCTAGAAAGCGTTAGATTCCGCTCGACAGGCATGGCGATATGGCTCTATTGGGCTGTCTAGCTTCCCCACTAGACAGCCCAATAGAGGTCTAGGGGCGTCGCTCAGATCGGCTGAGCGCGCAGGAACTTCCCGAAGTGCGGCACCGTGAACGCGATCAGGCCGCGCTCGGCGCTGTAGATGAGCCCTTTCTTGATGAGGCTGTCACGGGCGGGTGAGAGGCTGGACGGCTTTCGCCCGAGGGCGTCGGCCACCTCCGCGGTGGCGACCGGCTCGTCGCCGATCTGCGCCATGGCGTGCATGTAGTCGCGTTCGGCCGGAGTGGCCCGCTCGTAGCGGCTGCCGAAGAACCCGACCGCGAGCTCCTCCTCGGCCTCCGGCGCGGAGACCTTGACGTCTTCGATGGTGATCGGGCTGCGCGGCGCCAGGTCCCAGGCGACCTTGCCGTACGCCTGCACGAAGTAGGGGTAGCCGTCGGCCGCCTCGTAGAGGGCGTCGAGGGCCTCCTGGGTGAACTCCACCTCTTCCTCCCGCGCCGGCAGGATCAGCGCCATATCGGCCGCCTCGCGGTCGAGCTTGTCGATGCGCGCGTAGCGGAAGAGCCGCTCGGAGTAGCTCTTGCTGGCCGACAGCACGCTCGGCAGGTGCGGCAGCCCGGCCCCCACCACGATCAGCGGCCCGCCTGTCTGGGACAGCTCGTGGCAGGCGGCACAGAGCGCGGAGACGTCGGCGGCCGGGACGTCCTGCATCTCGTCGATGAAGAGCGCGATGCCCACGGCCAGGTCGGTGGCCACGCTCGCGGCGTCGACGAACAGCTCGGTGAGGTCGATCTCCAGGTCGCCGGAGTCGGCGCGCCCGCGGCTGGCAGGCACCTCGATGCCGGGCGACCAGTGCGAGGTGCCCTTGGCCGCCGCCGGATCGCGCATCGCGAACGCCTTGAGCACGCCGAGGAACTCCTCGATGCGCTCGGGGGCGCGGTGGCGCGGCGCCAGCTCCCGGATGGCCATGTGCAGCGCGGCCGCCACGGGGCGCCGGATCGACTGGTCGGGCCGGGCCTCGATCTTGCCCGTGCCCCACAGCCGCTGCATGGCCATGGACTTGAACGTGTTGAGCAGGACGGTCTTACCGACCCCTCGCAGGCCGGTGACGACCATGCTGCGCTCGGGACGGCCGCGGGCCACCCGCTCCAGCACGACCTCGAACTGCTGCAGCTCTCGGTCGCGCCCGGCGAGCTCCGGCGGACGCTGGCCGGCTCCGGGGGCGTAGGGGTTTCGCACAGGGTCCACGCTCTCGGACTTTATTGCCGGATATAGCGGCCGTCTTAGATTTGGGAAGAAAGTGCTACGGCGTGTCCGAGCAGGGGCGGTCGCGAGCACCGTCATCGGACACACCCCCTCTCACCAGGCCGAACCCTTGTTCGATTGCGGTACACAGAACTGTAGCGCGGACTCGAACACCTATGCGATGGTTTCGAGTAAAGATCTTCGCAACAGGTCGCCGCGGCGCCGAACTTGGCACCCGTCCCGCCTGCGCAATAGCGTTCGGATCCATGCGGACCTTCGCGAATGTTCAGGAGCTCAAGGCGGCCGTCGGCGAGAAGTTCGGCCCGACCGAGTGGCGCACCGTCACCCAGGACCAGGTCAACCTCTTCGCCGACGCCACCGACGACCACCAGTGGATCCACGTCGACGTGGAGCGGGCCAAGGAGGGGCCGTTCGGGGCCACGATCGCCCACGGCTACCTGAGCCTGTCGCTGCTGCCGTCGTTCATGTTCTCGATGGTCAAGGTCGAGGGCATCGCCATGGGCGTCAACTACGGCCTCAACAAGGTCCGCTTCCCCCGGCCGATCCTGGTCGGCGCCCGGATCAGGGCCGTGGGCGAGCTGACGGACGTGAAGGGCACCCCCGCCGGCTACCTGTCCAACCTGAAGATGACGATCGAGATCGAGGGCGAGAAGCGGCCCGCCTGCATCGCCGAGACGCTGAGCCTGTACGTTCCCGCCGAGTAGGTTTGCAACAGAAGCGCGTCCCGTGTGATCCCTGGGTTCGTGGAGGATTTCGACGAGTTCGTCCGAGCCCGGGGCGACGCGCTGCTCCGGTACGGCTTCGTGCTGGCCGGAAATTCCGAGGACGCGGCCGATCTCGTACAGGAGGCCCTGGCCCGGCTGGGTGACGCCTGGCCCCGCGTGCGTAAGAAGCACGACCCCGAGGGGTACGTCCGCACGACCATGGTCAGGCTCCACATCAGGTCGTGGCGCCGGCGGCGCCGGGAGGACCTGGTGGCCACCGTCCCCGAACGCGGCGAACTCGATCGCTACGGCGACGCCGACCTCTGGGCCGAGCTCCAGGAACTGCCCCGCAAGCAGCGGGCCGTACTCGTGCTCCGATACTACGAGGACCTCTCGGACATAGAGATCGCCGAGATCCTCGGCGTCTCCCGCGGAACCGTACGCAGCCAGGCAGCCCGCGCCCTGGACAAGCTCCGGATCAAGCGAGTGCTGCAGGAGGCGCGATGAACGGGGCTTCGGGAAGGCGTGGTGACGCGGTGCGGGACGAGCGCGATCTGGTCCGGACCCTGCGGGCGGCCGCTGTCCAGGTCGAAGGGCATGATCTGGCGGGCGGCGTGGCCCACCGGCGCCGCACCCGGCGTACCAGGAAGCGCGTGCGGGTGGTGCTCGCCGCCGCGGCGGTGGTGGCGGTCGTGGCGGGTACGGCGGCGGTCGTCTCACGCGTCGGCGACGGTCGCCGGGCCGAGCCCGCGACGGTCCTGCACGGCTGGGGCTCGATCAGGTCGGCCGCCGAGTTGTGGCCGCGCGCTGTGGTCAAAGTGCCCGCCTACGATTCCGAGGGCTGGCGAACGCAGGTGGCGACCAGCATGAGCGCGACCGAGGTGCTGCTGCTGGCGAAGTCCAAGAAGGACCGGCGGCTGGAGGTGTACGACTCGGCGCGCGGCGCGATCCGGATCCTGGGTTCCATCCCCGAGGCCCAGGATCTGCGATACGTGGCGGTGGGAACGCAGTACATCGCCTGGTACACGGGCCCGCTCGCCGGTGGGCCGGTGAATTTCTGGATCATGCCCCGAGCGGGCGGGGCGGCCAGGCGCGTCGGCGAGATCGCGCAGGATGTCGAGTCGTTCGGGATCCCGGGAGACACCCTCGTGTGGTCGGTCAGAGGAGGAGGCGGTGTCTACCGCATGCCCGTGACCGGCGGGACGCCTCAGCGGCTGCCCGGCACCGACGGGCTCCGGCTGACCTACTGGCCCTGGGCGGCGGGCCAGAACCGGATCGTCAACCTGGAGACCGGCGAGTCGGCCGAGGTCTCCCTGCCCGACGGAGTGCGGTCGATGCAGTGCCATCCGGAATGGTGCGTCGGAGCGCAGGAGCGGCGCGCGATCGTACAGCGCGTGGACGGGTCCGAGCGGCAGGCCCTGCCCCAGCAGCTGCGGCCGATCGGAAACGTCAGACTTGGGCTGCTGGGCGTCCGTTATGCGATCTTCAGCGTGCTGGATGAGCCGATGAAGCGGGGGGTGCCGCTGAACATCGTGTACGACTTCGCGACCGGGACGATGGCCAAGCTCGGGGAGAGGCCGTTCGCCGCGGGGGACGGTTCGGTGGGGTACGGCTACTCGACCTCACCGTCGACCACGCCCTTCTGGTACACCGCGGCGAGAGTGCAGGACGCCAAGGAGTACATCGTTCTGAACACGGCCGCCATCCCCCGGTGACTCCCCTACAGGGCCGCCTCGAACGGGGCGCGCGGCCGCGCCGCCACCGCCGACAGGCGCTGGCGGGAGAGCTGGGGCCAGGCCTGCACGGCGCAGAACGGCGCGCACTGGTCCTGCTCGGCCCGCGTCCCCACGTGCACGCAGCACTGCGCGAGCCGTTCCTCGATCATGGTTGAGATGTCCATGAACGGCTTGATCGTGATCCGGACCACCCGCTCCCCCAACATCCTGCGCAGCTTCTTCCGCCTGACGGTCAGGGCGAGCAGCGTGGAGATGCCCAGGTCGCAGTTCTCGCTGATGGTCCGCCACAGGTCGCCGATCTGCGGGTGCGACAGTGACGACTGCTCCGACAGCAGGCCGAGCAGCGACTCCTGTACGGCCAGGCGCAGCTCGCGCGGCAGCTCGGTGTCGGCGATGCGGTTGGAGACCAGGCCCAGGTTCTGCTTGAGGCGGTCGTGACCGATCAGCGCGGTGAGCGAGCGCCACCTTCTCGAGTCGTCGCGCAGGAGGTAGCCGACCGAGCAGCAATGGGGGTGGGAGCAGGGCAGGGCAGTCAGGTCGCGCCAGGTCACGAGGCCGTCGGTCTGCGGGCCGAGGCGCTTGAGCACGCCGGTGTGGGTGAGCCGGTCCATGGGGTCGATGGCGCCCGACCTGCCGGACCCGAACTGGGGCTGGATCGACACGCCTCCCACGTACGGCGTGTCCAGGGCGAGGCGTACGACGTCGCCGATCTCACCGTCGTTGACGCCCAGCGCGACGGTCATGACGAGGGTCGTGAAGATCTCCCGCTCGGACAGCCTGCTCACGGCCTGGGCCTTGATGCGCGTCAGGTCGCCGCCCCGGTGGCGCTTCGAGGCCTCGGCAGACGGGCCGTCGTACTGGAGGTAGACCTCCACCCGATCCCTGTGCTCGGTGAGCAGGTCGAGGAGGGAGTCGTCCCTGGCGACGAGGACGCCGTTGGTGTTGATCAGGATGCGGGTGACGGGACGCTGTTCGAGCTCGGTGAGGAGGGTCTTGAGCTCGGGGTGGAGCGTGGGCTCGCCGCCGCTCAGCATGAGGACGTCGAGCTTGCCGTTCTCCCTTTCGAGACGCTGGTCGACGTTCGCGAGAATGTCCTGGACGGGGACGATGCCGGTCAGGTCGGGGGAGCTGTCGGCGAAGCAGGTGGGGCAGCGGAGGTTGCAGGCCTCGGCGATGTCCTCAAGGAGAATGCAGGTGTGCTGGGTCTGCATTTCGGGGAGACCGTGGAGGTAGGCGGAAGGGATGGGGAGGAAGTTCCCGGAAACATCGGGTACGTGCTGCTTGGTCGGAGCGGTCCACTCTTCGAGATATTTCAGGATTTCTGGGTCTTCGTCGTACAACGTCTTGATTAGGCCGTGTTCGCGGCAGCCGCGCTCCAGCCAGATCCTGCCGTCGCGTTCAGCCAGATAGCCGCTCAGCCGCTCGACCTTGTCGAGGTCCTGGCCGTGGCAGTGGGGGCAGAACGCATTGACGTACCTGTGGATGCGGTCGCCCCGCAAACCCATACCTGCACTCATGCCATGACCCTTCGCTCGAACAGGGGATCGTAATAGCCGCGCCGCCAGCCGTACCCGAGCCTGAGGGCGAGCAGCAGCAGGCTCGGGACGAGGAACCACTGGGGCCTGGTCAGGTCGAGCCAGACCGTCTCGTTCGCCCTGGTGAACTCGACGAGGAAGCGGAAGACGGCGTACGCGGCGACGTAGAGCGTGAACAGCTCGCCCGGCCGAGTGAGCCGCTTGCGCGCCCATTGGAGCGCGGCGAAGGCGGCGAGCTGGAAGATGATCTCGTAGATGAACGACGGGTGCATGGCCTGCCCGGTGAGACACCCGGGGCACTCGGGAGTGGTCGGGGGCGCGTGCACTCCCCATGGCAGCTCGGTCGGCCTGCCCGGCGCCTCGGTCAGATGGCAGCCGATCCGGCCGACCGCCATGCCCAGCGCGACGGCCGGGGCGAACAGATCTCCCGTCCGCTCCTTGTAGCCGATGATCTTCTTGGCCAGCAGCACGCCCACGTACGCGCCGGTCAGGCCGCCGAGGATGCTGCGGGAGCCGTACAGCCAGAGGTCCTTGAGATCCAGCGTCTCCAGCCAGCCCGCCAGCCGCATCCCGATGGCTCCCCCGACCAGCGCGCCGGCGACGGCGGTCAGCGACTGCTCGTTGAGCGCGCCCCTCCGCCGCGCCTCCCGTACGAAGACGACGGAGGCCACGAGCACGCCCAGGCCGACGAATATCTCGTGGTAGGGCATGTCAGGTGTACAGGCCGGGGTTGAGGCCCGTGCAGAAGCCGGCGGTCACAATAGACCAGAGCGCCCATCCGATCATGAGGCCGAGGCCTATGCCTTTGGTCCACGGCTTGCGGACGAACTGCAGCCCCGCGCCGGCGCCCAGGCCGATGAGGGCAAGCAAGATCGCGCCGACCACCAGGTATGGGGTGGTGGCGCTGTCGGATGTGCCGAACGCGGCGACGAAGACGAGCAGCCCGATGACGATGTTGAAAACGCTGTAGATGGCCACGCCGGCGAACACCAACGCGACGAACACCCCCGTAGACGTACGCCCAGCCGCCGGCGCCCCCTGAGGATAGGGCGGCTGACCGTATGGAGGCTGCCCGTGGGGCGGTTGACCGGGACCGCTCGGGTACGGAGGCGGCGGCCCGTACGGCGGTTGCCCGGATCCGTACCCCGGAGACGGGGGGACCCAACCGGCCTGCCCCTCGGATGACCCTTCCCCCGAAGGCGGGGTGGGCTCTCCGGGCTGCTCCGGGGGCGGGGGCGGCGGCGTGCTCACAACGCCCAGATTAAGCCTCTACGCCCCTTCTCCCGAGTAGTAAATCGCCGCCTGCACCCGGCTCTTCAACCCCAGCTTGTTCAGCACCCGGCTGACATGCGTCTTCGTCGTGGCCTCCGCCATGTCCAGCTCTCTGGCGATTTCGGCGTTCGACAGCCCCCGCCCGATGCAGGCCAGCACCTCCCGCTCCCGAGGCGTCAAACTCCCCGGATCGGCCGCCGGCTCCCTCCGCGGCGCCTGCCCGGCGAACGCCGCGATCAGCTTCCGCGTGACCCCCGGCGAGATCAGCCCATCCCCGCGCGCCACCAGCCGTACGGCCTCGACCAGCGATTCGGCATCGGTGTTCTTCAGCAGGAACCCGGCGGCCCCCGCCCGCAGCGCCCCGAAGACGTACTCGTCAAGATCGAACGTGGTCAGGATCAGCACGTCGCTGACCCCCGCCAGCTCCCGCGTGGCCGAGATGCCGTCGAGCCGCGGCATCCGCACGTCCATCAGCACCACGTCCGGGCGCACCTCCCGGGCCATGGCCACGGCCTGCTCCCCGTCCGCCGCCTCGCCGACGACCTCGATGTCCTCGGCCCCGTCCAGAATCAGCACGATCCCCGCCCGGACCGCCGCGTGATCGTCGGCCACCAGCACCTTGATCGTCACCGCGCCTCGACCCCCGACTCCCTTTCCCGCGAGCCAAGGCCCAGGACGGCCGCGTACGGCACCGCCTGCTCATCACCGGTGGGCAACTCAGCCGACACCCGCCACAGATCACCGTCCCCCGAAGCCCCGGCCTCGAAAGAACCACCGACCAGCAAGACCCGCTCCCGCATCCCGATCAGCCCTGCCCCAGCACCAGGCAGCCGCGCCCCGCGCCCGCCGACCGCGTTCTCGACACTCATCAGAACCCGCCCCGCCTCGTACGCGATGACGACCCGGACGGGCGAGTCCCCATGCTTGAGCGCGTTGGTGAGCGCCTCCTGCAGGATCCGGTATCCGGCGAGATCAACCGATGCGGGCAGTTCCCGCGGCTCCCCCTCGACCCGCAGCTCGGCGACCAGCCCGGCCCGCGTGACCCGCTCCACCAACGTCTCCGCATCGGCCAGCCGAGGCCGCATGGCCTCAGCGGGATCGTCACCCTCCTGCCGCAGCAGCCCGATCATCGTCCGCATCTCGGCCAGCCCCTTCACGCTGTTCTCCCGTACGGACTCCATGACCTTCCGGACGGTCGCCCGATCGAGATCCTTGCGCGAAAGCGCGGCGGTGGACTGGATGGCGATGGCGCTGAAATGGTTCGCGATCATGTCGTGCAGCTCGCGAGCCATCCGCGTACGCTCCGCCGCGACGGCCGCCTGCCGGTCGAGCTCGGCCAGATGAGCCACCTGCTCGGCCCGCTCCCGCTCCGCCGCCGCCCGATCCCGGTGCTCCCGCAGCACCAGCGCCGTGGTGACAGGCGTCACCAGCACCAGCCCCGCCTGCACCCCCATGACAGCGAGCAGCCGCCAGTCCGCGGCCAGGAACCCGGCCACGGCCCCGGCCGCGACCGCCAGCACGGCGGTGATCCCGAGCAGCCACCGAGCGAACCGAGCCGGCCCGTAAAGCGCCGCGGCATAGAGGTTGTCAGTGAAAATCAGCACCGTCGCCAGCGAAGGCCCCACGAACGCGTCGATCGTGATCGCGACGACCCCCAGCCCCAGCGAGGCGAGGGGCGCCCGCTGCCGCACCAGCACCCCGGCACAGGTGATCGCCAGCGGCACGCACAGCAGCCAGACGGGCACGCCCCGCTGGAGCGCGGCCCCACCCGCGATGAGAACCACCCCCATCGCAAAGGCCACCCCGGCCCCCAACGCCTCCCGTTTCATGTCCCCATCTCACCACCCCACACGCCCTGTTCCCTCCTGCGCGGGACCCGCCTGTGGATACACCCTTCGATGTACCGCCACCCCCGGCCAACCAGCGAGATCACGGGCAAGATGGAGGGAGCGGGCCCCACGGTTGCCATATCTGGTTCGAGGTACTCCGCAGAACCCGCTATGCTTGCTTACGCAGCGAGCGGCCGTAGCTCAATGGATAGAGCATCTGACTACGGATCAGAAGGTTACGGGTTCGACTCCTGTCGGCCGCGCACAGTCGAAAGGCCCGCCACCAGGGACAACCTGGAGCGGGCCTTCGTGCTTTGTCAGGACAAGCTCGGGATCTTGCTAACACCTTTGCTAACAGCGTGGCTCCCGCTACTCACCCACCTCCTGAGCGAAGACGTCCGCCGCTGACGCTTCGGGTCTGTACGGTCACTGGTGTAACTCCTGATCAAGGAGAACGCACCTGATGAGTACTGTGATCCAGGCATCGACGGAGATCGACCTGGAGGAC
>NZ_JBSFNK010000083.1:0-22638 GCF_053587055.1 Nonomuraea sp. NPDC003707
CGGGGTGCCCGGGGGGGCCCGCCCGGACCGGGGCCCGCGGCGGGTCCCCCCGCCGGGCGTGATGGGGGGCCCCCGGGCCCCCTGGGGGGGGGCCGGGGCGGCACCGGTGGGGGTCAGCCGCTGTACGGCGCGAGCGTGATCCTGTCGATCACGGGGGCGTACTGCGCGCGCAGGAGCACCCCGGGGAAGGTCTCCGACGCGTACGTGGTGCCGTCGAAGTTCGGCAGCTCCTCGGCGGAGAAGCGCACCGTGTTCGAGCCCTTCTTCAACCGCACCGGGACGGTGAGCTCCCAGAAGTTGTTCTCGTGGAAGGTGTGGGGGAACAGGACGCGCTGCGCGGCGGCGCCGTTCACCGAGATGTCGGCGTGCCTGGCCAGCGGGTCCGGGTTGTAGTGCGTGGCGGGCGACTGCTCCGGGTTGGAGTAGCGCACCCGCATGGCGTACGTGCCGTCGGCGGCGGCCCGCACGTCGAAGGTGAGCGTGTTGGCGTTGCCGGGCGTGCCGCCGACCCCGGTGACCGCGCTCCCGCCGCCCGCCAGCGAGAGCGGCGACGCCTTCGCCGTCCCGGCGAGCCGGGCGGACTCCGCCTCGTACACGGTGGCCGGCAGCGCGCCGGCGGCGGGCCGCACCTCCAGCCGGTCGATGAGCGACGTGCCGGACCTGCCGGTGACCGTGACCTTGTTGACGCCGCCGGACAGCGACACCGCCGCGGTCGCGTCGCCGCGCCGGGCGCGGTCCAGCACCCGTACGCCGTTGACCGTCACCGCCGCCTGGCCGGAGCCGAGCAGCTTGAGGTCCAGCTCGGCCGGGGCGTCCTGGGCGGAGTACACCCAGAAGGCGGCCGACTCCTCGCGCCGGGCCGCGACGACCCCGGAGCCCGAGAGCGCGGCTCCGTACGCGGAGTAGGACGGGCGGGCGCCGCGCAGGTCGGCCAGCTCGGCCTCGTAGATCGAGGTCGCCGCCGCCGGGTTGGCCAGCGAGAGCCGGATCCGATCGACGATCGCGTCGCCCTTCGTGGCCTTGGCGCCGTCGAGGCTGCGCGCGGCCAGGGAGAGCACGTGCTTGCCCGCCGTGAGCTCCACGGTGGTGTCCGCGTGGTCCCACACCACCCACTTGTAGCCCAGCGGCAGGAACAGCTCCTGCTCCGCGCCCCCGTCCACGCGGACGAAGACGTTGGTCGGACCCTGCTCGCGCACCCGGTCGAAGGTGTTCAGCGAGTTGGCGAATACGCTGAGGTCGTAGCGGCCGGCCCGCGGGACCTCGACGGTGAAGTCGAGCACCCCGTCCGAGCCGGTACGCAGCCCGCCCACGTCGTAGCGGCCGGAGGTGTAGAACTTCGACACGTCCGACGGGGAGCCCTCGGGGCCGTTGCGGCTGTAGCCGCCGCCGGTGTACTTCGCGTCCTCGGCCTCGTACGACCCCTCCCACAGCTTGGGCGCGGGCGCCGTCGCGGTGCCCGAGCCGGCGGGGGTGAGGACGATCTCGTACGCCGACGACTCCTTGAGCCTCGGCAGGTCACCGGCCCCGAAGTCGAAGACCACGGTGCCGTCCTTGACGGCGATATCGCGTTCGGCGACGATCTCCGGCTGCGCCGAGTCGCCGACCTGGCCGGTCCACGGGATCTCCCGCACCCACGCGTGCACACGGCGGCCGAAGACCTTGTCGGGGACGTGCTCGAAGCGGATGTGCCCGGCGCTGTCGGCGCCGCCGAAGATGGCGCGGGCCTGCTTCTTGCCCGGATCGAGCGTGGCGACGCCCTGCAGGGTGTAGTTCTGCCCCGGGTACGGCGGCGTGACCCGTACGGTGTGGCCGCTCATGCTGCCGTAGGCGTTGAAGAGCCACCACTGGCCGTTGCCCCGGTTGGCCTGCACGGCGGAGTCGGACAGGTTGCCGTCGATGTTCCAGTACGCGATGTCGGCGTCGACCTTCGACTCCTCGATGGCCGACACCCACTGGATCATCTGGCCGGGCACCGAGGTGTGGTAATTGAAGGCGTACTCGTTGACGTTGATGGGCAGCCGCTTCCCGGCGTACTTCGTGCCGGCGAAGACCTCGGCCTCCATCTCGCGGTAACGCTTGACGCTGGCCCTGACCTGCTCGGGATGGCTGAGCTCGTGCCAGGTCATCACGTCGGGCACGGTGCCGGCCTCGACGACGTGCTCCAGGTAGCCCTTGACCTGGGAGTACAGCACGCTGGTGTTGGGCCCGGCGATCCGGGCGGCCGGCATCCTGCCCTTGATGAGCGCGTAGACGTCGTCCCACGCCTTGAAGTAGTCGCGCGGGTCGCTGAGCCAGCTGACCCGGTTGTAGCTCCACTCACCCGTGCCGAACATGTTGCCCTCGGGCTCGTTGAACGGCACGAAGACAATGTTGTCCTGATATTTCGGGTCGAGCTGGAGGACCTGGTCCACCTGCTTGGCGATCTTCTGCCGGTACAGGTCGAGCTTCTCCTGCGGCGTGCCGCCGGGCCACTGGTAGGGGAAGCCGCGGTGGATGTCGGTCATGTAGATGTACACGTCGCCGTCGGTGCTGTCGGCCAGCGGCTTGACGACCTCCAGGGCGTCGGCCCCGGGGTGCTGCGGGCCGTCCTGGGCCTTGGTCGAGACGGTGCGCAGGCGCATCCCCTCGATGAGGTTGTCGGTCGGCACCCCCGGCCCGTACAGGCCGTAAAGGGTGCCGGACGCGCCGCCGTGGAAGGGGCCGGTGTCCTCGGCGAGGTCGATGACGAGCTGGCCCTCGCGGATCACGGTGACCTCGGCCGTGACGGGCCTGCCGCCGGCCGTGCCGGTCACGGTGAAGGTCCCGGCGGCGGCGTAGTCCCCGGGATCTACGGGCGACCAGGCGATGGGCAGCTCGCGGTCGTAGCCGTCGGTGAAGGTGGCACGGACGGCGGCCGGCAGGGCCGGCGCGGTGCCGATGGTCGTCCGGACGGAGAACGCGCTCTGGGCGAGGCCCGTCGGCGTCGGCGGCCGGCCGCCGGTGACGGCGGCCACCTGCTCCGCCGACAGCGCGGCGGCGTAGACGCGGAAGTCGTCGATCGCGCCGTCGAAGAGCGGGTCCTGATAGAACGAGCGCCCGATGAACCCGGCCGAGGTCGTGGCGGCGTCGATCAGCTGCGCGGCGCTGATGGTGGTGGGGGCCGAGGCCACGGCCGCGCCGTCGAGGTAGGTGGTGACGCGCTTGGCGGCGGTGTCCAGCGTGACGGTCAGCGTCTTCCAGGCGCCGGCCGGCAGCGGGGCATAGCCCGTGACCTTGGCCTCGCCGCCGCCGCCCGAGGTGGTGACCGCCGTGCGCAGCACGCCGTCCCCGTTGTACGGCGTGCTGAACAGGTAGCGGTTGGTGTCCTTGCCGAGCGCGTAGATCCACTGCCAGGCGGCGGTGGTGCCGTCCCACTTGACCCGCGCCGACACCGTCAGGTCGGTCCTGTCCTTGATCGCGTCCAGCGGCAGCCGCACGTAGGCGCCGTCGGAGGAAGGCGCGCCGCCGGGCAGGCTCAGCGCGTGGCCACCGCCGGCGCCGTCGACCAGCGCGGCGGTGGAGCCGTTGACCAGCGTCCCGTTCAGGCCGTTGCCGGAGGAGTCGGCGATGGAGCCGGTGGCGAGGTCGTCGGAGTCGAACGTGTAGAGGAGCACGGGAGAGGGCGGATCCACGGTCCGCGCACCAGCGACGCCCGTGGTTAAGGCGGCGACGAGGGCGGCCGGGAGCAGCCCGGCCCACATGGCCTTGATGGTCATGACGAAGTCCCTGGGAGGTGTGAGCGTTAACAATCTCAGGGAGGATGATCGAGGAACGCAACTGAGGGTTTCGCGTAGGTTACGTAGCCGCGCCCCGCGCGTCAATGGGCGTTTCCGGCATGTCACGATTCGGTATCGCCGACCGTCCTCACTCTTGACTCCCGCTCACCGGCGGCGCGACAGTCGGGGCACATCGTTGAACCGGTTCGCTGATTCCGGCGGCCCGCAGGTGGAGCCCGTTCCCGGCCGTGACCGGCGGCGGGCCGATCGATCCTGCAGATCCCCAGGAAAAGGCGCCGACCGGTCGGCGATCCGAGGGTTTTCGCGACGCAACTGTCGAACCGGTTCAACGACCTACAGGAGGTGAGAGTGGCGACGATCGGAGACGTGGCCCGGGAGGCCGGGGTGAGCCGCAGCACCGCGTCCTACGCGCTGTCGGGCAAGCGGCCCATCTCGGAGGAGGTCCGCCGTCGCGTGCTGGCGGCCGCCGAGGCGCTCAACTACACGCCGAACGCGGGCGCCCGAGCGCTGGCCACATCCCAGACCAAGGTCCTCGGTCTGCTCGCCCAGTTCCACGAAGACGAGTTCGCGCCCGCGATGATGCAGTACATTCTGGGCGTCACGAACACCGCCCGCGACCTGGGTTACGACACGCTGCTGGTCACCGAGGCCGACGGCGTGCGGGCGCTGCGGCGCATCACCGACTCGCGCATGGTGGACGGCGTCGTCCTGATGAACATCGCGCAGTTCGACCCGAGGCTGCCCATCCTGCGGGCCGCGCCGCAGCCGGGCGCCCTGGTCGGCCTGCCTGGCGACTGCTCGGGGCTCGACGTGTTCGACCTCGACTTCGAGGAGGCCGGCCGGGCCATGGTGGAGCACCTCCACCGGCTCGGCCACCGCGAGCTCATCCTCATCTCGCAGCCCGAGCACGTCGTCGAGCGCGGCGGCGCGTACGTGTGGCGCCTGCGCGACGCCGCACTCGAACGGGCCCGCCAGCTCGGCGTCACCCTGCACGCCGTGTACGGCGAGTCCCGCCAGCCCGCGGTCGGACACCTGCTCAACGCCCTGCTCGACGCCTACCCGTCGGCGACCGGCCTGCTGCTCAACAACGAGGCCGCCACCGCGGCCCTCCCCTCCGTCGCCCACCAGCGGGGCCTGCGGGTGCCCGAGGACCTCTCGGTCATCGGGCGCTACTCCGCCGAGTTCGCCGCGACCTTCTCCCTGCCCTATTCGTTCATCGAGAGCGCGCCCGACCGGCTCGGCGCCATGGCCGTACGCCAGCTCGTGCGCCGCGTCGAATCGCCGGCGGCCCGCGACGAGCCGTTCGTGGTGCGCTTCATCTCTCCCGAACTGGTCTCGCGCGGAAGCACCGCGCCCCCCACCGCGCTGCCAACCGCACCCCCTGCCGCCCGCTAGTTCGCGGGCCCGATACACACCTTCCGGCCGCGCTCGAATGTGAGCGCTAACATTGGAGGCCTCGATGAACCGCACGTCGGTTTCCACGAAGGCGGCGGTCCTCGGAACCGCCGTTCTGGCCCTGTCCGTCGGCGCGTCCGCCTGCGCGTCCGCCCCGCAGACCGGTGGCACCACCACCAGCGCCTCCGCGGGCGGCGCCGGCGCGTACACCTGGTGGGACCCGTACCCGCAGCACGACCCGGCCTCGGCCTGGGCGAAGCGGGTGGACTCCTGCGGCAAGCAGGCGGGCGTCACCATCCAGCGCACCGCCTACGACACCACCGCGCTGACCAACCAGGCGCTGCTCGCCGGCCAGGAGGGCAACGCGCCGGATGTCATCCTCCTCGACAACCCCGCCGTCTCGACGCTCGCGGACGCCGGGATGCTCACCACGATGTCAGATTTCGGCCTGGACACAGCCCGGTTCGACAAGAACCTCATCGCCGCCGGCGAGCTGGACGGCAAGACGTACGGCATCCCCATCGGCGCGAACACCCTCGCCCTCTACTACAACAAGAAGATCCTCGACGCGGCCGGCGTCGACCCCGGCTCGATCAAGGACTGGGCCACGCTCAACGCGGCGCTGAAGAAGGTCAAGGCCGCGGGCAAGAAGCCGATCACGTTCGCGGCCATCGGCACGGAGGAGGGCTCGTTCCAGTTCCTGCCGTGGTTCTGGGGCTCCGGCGCGCAGCTGACCCAGCTCGACTCGCCCCAGGCCGTCGCGGCGCTCGACCTGTGGACCACGTGGGTCAAGGACGGCGCCGCCCCCAACTCCGTCATCAGCAACTCCCAGAACACCACCTGGGAGCAGTTCCTGACCGGGGAGTTCGCGTTCGCCGAGAACGGCACCTGGCAGATCGACAGCGCCAAGAAGGCGGGCTTCCCCACCGGCATCGTGCAGATCCCCGGCAAGGACGGGGGCTCCGCACCCACGCCCACGGGCGGGGAGTTCATCACGGTCCCGGTGCAGAAGGACACCAAGCGCTATGCCACCACCAAGAAGATCCTCGAATGCATGACGACGCCCGAGGGCCTGGTGGAGACCGGTACGACGTTCGCGTACTACATCCCCTCCACCGCCGAGGGCCAGCAGGCGATCCTCGCCAAGGAGCCGGGCCTCAAGCCGTGGGTCGACGCCGTGAAGTCGGCCAAGGGCCGCACCAGCGACAACCTCGGCACCAAGTACCCGAAGATCTCCGAGGCGCTGTGGACCGGGGTGCAGAAGGCGCTGAGCGGCTCGGCCACCCCCGCCGACGCGCTCAAGCAGGCGCAGGCCCAGGCGAAGCAGGCCACCGGCGGCTGATCCGATGACCTCTCTCAGCAGCGAGGCCGGCGAGGCGGTGACGGTGGGCAGGGCGGCGCACGCGGCTCCCCGGCGGGGGCGCTCGCGGCAGTGGACGGCCTACGCCTTCCTCGCGCCGCTCGTGATCTACCTGCTCGTCTTCTACGCCTATCCGCTCTACCGCAACATCGACCTCAGCGTGCACGACTACACGCCCCGGGCGTTCGTGCGGGGCGATCCGGAGTTCACCGGGCTGGACAACTACCGCGACATCCTGTCCGACGACACCTTCCTGCGGGCGCTGCGCAACACGGCCCTGTTCACGCTGGTGTCCATCGCGGCGCAGTACGCCCTCGGCCTGGGCCTCGCGGTCTTCTTCCACCGCAACTTCCGCCTGTCGGCGGTGCTGCGCGCGATGTTCCTGGTCCCGTGGCTGCTGCCGCTGATCGTCTCGGCCTCGACCTGGTCGTGGATGCTCAACAGCGACAACGGCATCGTGAACGCGGCGCTGGAGGCGTTCGGGATCGGCCAGATCAACTGGCTCACCTCTCCCGACACCTCGCTGCTGGCCGTCACGATCGCCAACATCTGGCTCGGCGTCCCGTTCAACCTGGTGATCCTGTACGCCGGGCTGCAGAACATCTCCGCCGACCTGTACGAGTCCGCCGGCCTGGACGGGGCCAACGGATGGCAGCGCTTCTGGCGCATCACCTTCCCGCTGCTGCGCCCGGTGTCGGCGATCACGCTGCTGCTCGGCCTGATCTACACGCTCAAGGTCGTCGACATCATCTGGATCATGACGAAGGGCGGGCCCGCGGACGCCTCGACGACGCTGGCCACCTGGTCGTACCGGGAGGCGTTCGGCACCGGCCAGCCCGACTTCTCGCCGGCGGCGGCCGTCGGCAACCTGCTCATCCTCATCGCCTTCGCCGCCGGGCTCCTGCACGTGCACCTGCAGCGCAAGGAGGAGCGCGCATGAAGAGCTGGAAGACCGCGGCAGGCGTCGTCCTCGTCGGGGTGATGCTGTTCCCGGTCTACTGGATGTTCAACGTCTCGCTGACCAAGACGGGCGACATGCGGGCCGACCCGCCCCACTGGTTCCCCTGGAACCCCACGTTCGAGGGGTACGCGGCGGCGTTCGCCCAGCAACTGCCGGCCCTGGCCACGAGCCTGTTCATCGGCCTCGGCACCGTCGCGCTCACGCTGCTCGTCGCCCTGCCCGCGGGCTACTCGCTGGCCAAGCTGCGCCCGCGCGGCGCGCGCGGGATCGACTTCCTGCTCCTCGTCGCGCAGATGATCCCCGCGGTTGTCATGGCCATGGGCTTCTACGCCATCTACATCAGGCTCGGGATGCTCAACACCGTCCCCGGCCTGATCGTCGCCGACTCGACGCTGGCCGTGCCGTTCGCGGTGCTGCTCTTCCGGGCGTTCATGGCGAGCATCCCCGGCGAGCTCATGGCCGCCGCGCAGATCGACGGGGCGAGCACCTGGCGGACGTTCCGGTCGATCATCCTGCCGCTGAGCCGCAACTCGGTGATCACGGTCTCGCTCTTCGCGTTCCTGTGGGCGTGGTCGGACTTCATCTTCGCCTCGACCCTCAACCGCAACAGCGACGTGATCCCGATCACGCTCGGCATCTTCCGCTACATCGGCAACAACACCACGCAGTGGAACTCGATCATGGCGACCGCCGTGATCGCGTCCGTCCCCGCGGCCTTCCTGCTGGTCCTCGCGCAGCGCTACATCGCCGCCGGGGTCACCGCGGGCGCCGTGAAGGACTGAACAGCAATCCGTCGAAAGGTTCACCACATGACCAGCCCCGTGCTGCCGTCCCAGGGCCGGGTACGCCCCCTCGGGCTCGCGCAGGTCTCCATCACCGGAGGGTTCTGGGGGAGCCGGCAGGCCGTGAACGCCGCGGCGACGCTCGCCCACTGCGAGTCGTGGATGGAGCGCCTCGGCTGGCTCGCCAACTTCGACCGGGTCGCCGACGGGACGACCGCGCCCGACCGCCCCGGCTGGTCGTTCTCCGACTCGGAGGTCTACAAGCTCCTGGAGGCCCTGTCCTGGGAGAGCGGCCGTACCGGTGACCCGGGGGCGGAGGCGGCGATCAAGCGGCTCACCGGGCGGATCGCCCGCGCGCAGGACCCGGACGGCTACCTCAACACCTGCTTCGGGCACGGCACGCAGCCGCCGCGCTACAGCGACCTGGAGATGGGCCACGAGCTCTACAACACCGGCCACCTCCTGCAGGCCGCGGTGGCCCGGCTGCGCACGCACGGCGAGGACGACCTCGTACGGGTCGCGCGCCGCGCCGCCGACCACGTGTGCCGCACGTTCGGCGCGGACGGCCGGCCCGGGATCTGCGGGCACCCGGAGATCGAGGTCGGCCTGGCCGAGCTCGGCCGGGCACTGGGGGAGGAGCGCTACGTCGAGCAGGCGCGGATCTTCCTCGACCGCCGCGGGCACGGCACGCTCAGGGACATCCCCCTGGGCCGCGCCTACTTCCAGGACGACATCCCGATCCGGGAGGCCGACGTGTGGCGCGGCCACGCGGTCCGCGCGCTCTACCTCACCGCCGCCGCCGTGGACGTCGCCGTCGAACGTGGTGACGACGAGCTGCTGCGGGCCGTGGAGCGGCAGTGGGAGCGCTCGGTCGCGCGCCGCACCTACATCACGGGCGGCATGGGCTCACGCCACCAGGACGAGGGCTTCGGCGAGGACTGGGAGCTGCCGCCGGACCGGGCGTACTGCGAGACGTGCGCCGGCGTCGCCTCGATCATGGTCTCCTGGCGCCTCCACCTCGCCACCGGCGACGTCCGCTACACCGACCTGATCGAGCGCACGCTCTACAACGTCATCGCGACCTCCCCGAGCCCCGACGGCACGGCGTTCTTCTACGCCAACCCCCTCCACCAGCGGGCCCCGGGCCGGGAGGCGGACCCGGACGAGGTGAGCCCGCGCGCCGAGGCCGGCGTCAGGGCCGCCTGGTTCGACGTGTCCTGCTGCCCCACCAACGTCGCCCGCACCCTGGCCGGCCTCCAGGGCTACCTCGCCACCACCGACGACGACGGCCTGCAGCTCCACCAGTACGCCCCCTCGACAGTCCGCGCCGAGCTGCCGGACGGGCGGGAGATCGCGGTGGAGGTCGAGACCGCCTACCCCGACAGCGGAACCGTCCGCGTCCGGATCCTCGCCGACGGGCTCTGGACGCTGGCGCTGCGGGTGCCCGCCTGGGCCGACGGGGCCACGCTCGTCGAGGACGGGCGGGCGCGGCCGGTCGAGCCCGGCATGGCCACGGTGCGGCGGGCGTTCCGGGCGGGCGAGGTGATCACGCTCGACCTGCCGATGGAGCCCCGCTTCACCTGGCCGGACCCCCGCATCGACGCCGTACGCGGCTGCGTCGCCGTCGAGCGCGGCCCCGAGGTCCTGTGCGCCGAGTCCCACAACCTCCCGCACCCCGGCGGGCTCGACGCCCTGACGATCGATCCCCGACGCGACCCCCGATCCGGCCCCCGGGCCGAGCCCGGCGAGGTGCTGGTCCGCGGCCGTCTGGCCGCACCCCCCGACCGGCCGTGGGCCTATTCCGGCGCCGCGGCCGCCTCCGCGGCGGACGTCGAGTGGTTCGACGTGCCGCTGCGGCCGTACCACTCGTGGGCCCGTCGCGGCCCGTCGAGCATGCGTGTCTGGTTGCCCATCGAAGGAGAGTGACACGATGTCCCGATTCCGAGTGCTCGCCTTAGCCCTGGTCACCACGGCCACTGCCCTGGTGACCGCCTCACCCCCGGCCGCGGCCGCCGGCGCGACGCTCACCGTCAACGTCGCGCAGCCGTTCCGGCCGGTCACCCACGTCGCCTCCGGCGGCCTGTACGGCCTGGCCGAGAACTCCCGGCCGGCCGACTCCACCCTCCTCCCGATCAAGGTCAACTCCCTGACCCAGCCCGCGCCCGGCGTCGGCCAGCGCCCCAACGGCCAGCCGCCCGGCGGCGACTCCCTGCTGGTGTCCCCGCAGGCCACCCGGGCCGGCGCGGGCGAGTTCATCCGGATGCCCGACATCTATCCCGACTTCCCCTACAGGTGGGTGAGCTGGGACGACTGGCTGGCCAAGGTCAACATCATGGTCAACGCCCGGCTGTCGGCCACCACGGTCACGAACGTCATCGGCTGGGAGCTCTGGAACGAGCCCGACTACACCTGGAACACCGCCGCGGCGGGCAACTTCAACGACACCTGGGTGCGTACGTACCGGGCGGTGCGCGCGCTCGACACGCTCACGCCGATCGTCGGCCCCAGCACCGCCACCTACAACCGCTCCTGGATGCAGTCGTTCCTCACCAACGCCAAGAACACCGGCACCCTGCCGGACATCATCTGCTGGCACGAGCTGCAGAACCCCACCAGGATCGCCTCCGACATCGCCGACTACCGCAATCTGGAGTCCTCGCTCGGCATCAGCCCGCGCCGCATCTCCATCAACGAGTACGCCGCCACCGGCGAGGTCGACGTGCCCGGCCGGATCGCCAGCTACGTCGCCAAGCTGGAGCGGGGCGGCGTGGAGTCCGCCCACCGGGCCTTCTGGTACGAGTACGGCACCCTGAACGGCCTGGTCGTCAACAACAGCCAGCCCACCGGCACCTGGTGGCTGTACAAGTGGTACGGCGACATGGCCGGGAACATGGTCACGACCACGACGACCACGACGGCCGGCCTGGACGGGTTCGCCTCCTACGACGGCACCCGCAAGATCGTCAACGTGGCGTTCGGCAACGAGGCCGGCACCAACACCGTCAACCTCACGGGCCTCGGCGCGCTCGGCTCCAGCGTCCGCGTCACGCTGACCTCCACCCCGTCCAGCGGCCGCTTCACCGCGGTCACCGCCCCCACCACGATCTCCACGACCACCCGGACGGTCAGCGGCGGCCAGCTCAGCGTGTCCGTGCCCAACATGGTGGCCACCAGCGCCTACCAGCTCGTCGTCGAGCCGGTCAGCGGGGTGCCCGCCTACCAGCAGCGGTACGAGGCCGAGAACGCCTCCGTCTTCCGCGCCCAGCGGCTCAGCGCCTCCAGCGCGTCGGGCGGCGGCTACGTGGGCCGGATCGACAACTCGGGCACGCCGCGTACCGACAGCTACGTCGACTTCGTGGTGAACGTGCCCACGGCGCGCTCGTACACGATGACCATCGGCTACGCCAACGGCACCGGCGCCACCGCGACCCAGGGCCTGGCCTACAACGGCGGCTCCTGGAGCACGGTCAGCTACCCGCCCACGGCGGCGTGGGGCGAGTTCGGCGCCACCGTCGGCACCACCGTCACCCTCCGGGCCGGGTACAACGTGATCCGCCTGGCCAAGGGCTCGCCGTTCTTCTCCGGCGGCACCGGCTACGCCGAACTCGACTACATCCAGCTCACCTGACCCGCGCGGCGGTCCGGCGCACCCCGCCGGACCGCCCGCACGTCAGGGCTTGCGACCCACGCCGCAGACCGCGTTGATCATCGCCGGCTGGGGCGGCGCTCCCGCCGGGGGCCGCCAGAGCGGTGTGGAGACCACGCCCGGGTCCACGAGTTCGAGCCCTGCGAAGTGGACGGCGAGGCGCTCGGGGCTGCGCAGCGTGTACGGGAAGGCGGCCCGCTCGTTGTAGGAGCTCACCGCCGCCACCAGCGAGGGGTTGACGTCGGCGCCGTCGGACAGCGCCAGGTGGCTGCCGGGCGGCAGCGCCTTGACGTAACGGCGGACGAGATCGGCGGCGAGGTCGTCGTCGGGGATCTGGCCGGCGATGCTGAGCATCATCAGGCCGATCGGCCGGGAGAAGTCCAGGGTCTCGGCCGCCGCCGCGAGGATGGTGCCGGGGTCGCGCACGTCGGCCTCGACGTAGGCGGTCCTGCCCTGCGGGGTCCCGGCGAGCAGGGCGCGGGCGTGCACGAGCACCAGGGGGTCGTTGTCGACGTAGACGACGCGGGACTCGGGCGCGAGGCGCTGCGCCACCTCGTGCGTGTTGTCGGCGGTGGGCAGGCCCGAGCCGATGTCGAGGAACTGCCGGATGCCCGCCTCGGTGACGAGGTAGGTCACCGCGCGCCGGAGGAACTCGCGCTGCAGCGTGGCCACCTGCGCGAAATCGGGGAAGACGCGCAGCAGGGTGTCCCCGGCCTCGCGGTCCACGTCGTAGTTGTCCTGCCCGCCGAGCAGGTAGTTCCAGACCCGGGCGGAATGCGGCTTCGTACGGTCGATCCTGGGGTCGGCGTCCATGGACGAAGCCTATAGGGATCTTCGCGAGCATGATCGACTGCTTGTGTCAGACTGCGATTATGGCCCACACCCATGACGCAGAAGACCCGGCGTGCACAGTGGCCCACAGCGAGGCCCCCAGCGAGGCCCTCGTCGAGCCGGCCGGGCGGACGCTGGTCGCCGTCTTCGCCTCCCCGGTGGCCGAGTGCCTGCTGAGGTTCGGCGCCGAGCTCGGCTTCCGCCCGATCCTCGTCGAGCCGGATCCTGAGCGCCGCCTCGAGGGATTCACGGCGGTGACCGGGCTCGGCGCCTGGCTCGACGCCACGGCCGACGTGGTGCTCACCGACCATCACCGCGAGGAGATCGGACCGGTCCTGCGCGACGTGCTCAAGTTCCCCGTCCGGTGGGTCGGCATCATGGGCAGCGCCCGCCACACCGCGCCGCACGTGCGGGCGCTGGCCGACCTCGGCGTGCCGCCCGAGGAGGTCGCCCGGGTGCACCGGCCCATCGGGCTCAACATCGGCTCGCGCACCCCGCCCGAGATCGCCGTCGCCACCCTGGCCGGCCTGATCGCCGACCGCAACGACCGCCCGGGCGGCTTCGCCTTCTGAGGAGTCAGCGCAGGTGGGCGGCCGTCCAGCAGTCCACCGCGCCCGGCTTGCCGCACCTCTTCAGGCCGTCGAGGACCTTGCTCAGGGCGGCCGTCCTGGCGTTGCCGGGGTCGTTGGACTCCTCGCGCGGATCGGTGACGGTGTTGTAGTACTCGGGCCGCGGATCGCCCTTGTACTCGACATAGAGCTCCCCGCCCGTGCGCACGGCGGAGTAGCTGGGCGGCCGGGAGTTGCCCTTCTTCATGGCGTCCGCGTCGGGGTCGGGCTGGCCGGGCGCGTGGGGGGCCGGCTTGACGTGCTCGATCAGCGCCGCGTCGCGCCAGCCGGTGACGTTCTGACCCTGGATGAGGGGCAGCAGGCTGCGGCCGTCGCGGCTGTCACGCGTCGCCGCGCCGACGCCGGCCATGTCGAGGAAGGTCGCGAACAGGTCCACGTTCTGGGCGATGGCGGGCGTCACGAGGTCGCCGCGCGGCCCCGAGGCCGGGCGCCTGACCAGGAGCGGCACCCGTACGTCGTGGTCGTAGGCCGTGGCCTTGCCGCGCACCAGGCGGTGCTGCCCGAGGTGGAAGCCGTTGTCGCTGGTGAACACGACGTACGTGTTCAGCTTCTCCTCCTCGGTCAGCGCGGACAGGACGCGCTGCACCATGTCGTCGATCGACTGCACCATGCGGATCCGGTTACGGAAGTCCTCGCGGAGCTTCTCGGTGATCTTCGGGCCGATGGGCTCCCGCCGTACCCAGGAGGGCTTGTCGGAGGTGTCCTCGTTGAACGACGGCAGGGTGGTCACGTCGATGGAGTCGCAGTCGGGGCCGCCGCAGTCGCCATGGGGGAACTCGCCGGCGGGGAAGCGGTCCTTCGGCCGGTCGCGCGGCGCGGGCGGGAAGCGTGGCTCCGTGTCGCCGCGCTTCACGTTGACCCTGTTGTGCGGCGAGAACGGCGAGACTTGGAGGAAGAACGGCTCGCCGGGGGTGTACCGGCGGGATCGCTCGATGAAGCCCACCGCCCGCTGCCCCAGCTCGTCGACCAGGTATTTGCCCCCGGAGGCGTCGATCGGCCGCCGGCCGCCCGCTTCCTCCTTGATGTAGCGGGTGAGCTTGTACCTGAACTCGTTGTAGCCGCCGCTCGCCGTCACGTGCCACTCGTCCCAGCCTGGCGGGACGTGGTAGCCGGGACCCGCGGGATACTCGTTGATGTACTTGCCGAGGTAGCCCGTGCGATATCCGGCCTGATGCAGGGAGACGGCGTACGTCCTGCCCTCGTGCTTGGCGAACGCCCCGTAGCCGCCGTGGTCGTAGCCCTGGTTGGTCCGCACGCCCGTGTTGTGCGGGAACTGGCCGGTGAACATGGTGGCGCGGGAGGGGCAGCAGAGCGAGTCGGCGACGTAGTAGCCGGTGAACGTGGTGCCGTCGTGGCTCAGGCTCTTGACCGTGTCCATGTACTGGAGCAGCTCGGCGGACATGTCGTCGACGAGGAAGAAGATGATGTTCGGCCGCTTGGGCGCGGCGACGGCCCCCGCTCTTGACGGGGACGCGAGGGTCAGGGTGAGGACGACGGCCAGCGCCACCGCCAAGCTTTTCCTGATATATCCGGGCATCGGGGAGAACAGCCTCTTTGGCAGGGGACAGGAGGTTGGGGGTGCGATGCACGTACATTCTGGACAAAGCACTCAAACAACTTCATACCACCCGCGAGAGTATGCTCCGGAGCCGGGCAATCCCGGCCGGCCCTCATGGACACGGCCGGGCGAAGGACCGGCGTCTAGTTCCAGATCCCCGGGACCGCGGCCGGGACCTTGTCCTCGAGCTGGTCACGGTCGAGCACGTCTCCCTGCAGGGGCAGGAGAACGGTGACCTCGCGACCCCAGTCCGCGTAGCGGGTGCTCGACTCGACCGTCATGGAGCTCTTGCCGTAGGGCAGGACGGCCTTGGCGGACAGCCGCTCGACCAGGCCGTCACCGCCGAACCAGAGGGTGTAGGTGATCTTGCCGTCGCGGCCGCTCCTGGAACGCGTACCGAAGCGCGACGCGAACGAGGGGGAGACCGCCGCGAGCTTGGTGGCCTTGATCGAGCCCTTCAGCACGCCGTCACGCCACGAGGTGCGGTGGGACAGGAGCGTCTTGAGCGTGTCGGGCTCCAGGGCGTTCAGCACCAGATTGCTCGGCGGCAGAGCGGCCCGGCTGTAGGCCACCCAGCTCGTGCCCTGGGGCAACGCGGAGTCGACGATCGGGCCGGAGACGTAGCTCACGTCCCGGGTGGAGATCATCCTGATGGGCCCCTGCTGCAGGGCCTCGACCTCCGCCGGCTTCGTCCTCTTCACGCTGCGAAGGAGGTCCTCGCTGTACTGCAGGGTCTGGGCCACATCGGACGCGGCCGCGCCGCGCCGGTCGAACCCGATCGTGCCCTCCAGCCCCGAGGTGACGACCAGGCTGCGCGTGTACGTCACCTTGGCCGTGGACTGCACGTTGACGGCTCTGCCGGCGGTTAACTCGGCCTTGAGCGCCTTGACCGGGTCGATCGTGGGTGCCGCTTGCGCGGGCGTGGCGGTGAGTTGCACCACGCCCGCGACCACGGTGGCACCGATGATGGCTCGCTTCATGGGTTTCCTTGGGAACGGTCCGAAAAGTCGCGAACAATCTGGTGCATCGAAGATCATCAGTCAAGTCGAACCATGACATCCGGTATTTCCCGGACACCCCGTTCCCTTGATCTCACGCCGAACGGGGACGAGCATGGTCAACGGCGGCCCGACGACAGGGAGAGACGTGCCGGCGTGAACGACCACAGCGAAGACACGCGCAAGATCCCGCGCCAGGCCGCACCCGGGGCCTGCCCGGTCCGGCGCGCCGACGACGGCACGTGGGAGGTCCGCGGCCACGAGCAGGCCCGCGCCGTGCTGCGCAGCTACGACACCGTCCAAGCCGGGCTGGGCATCGAGACCGTGGAGAAGCTGCCCGCCAGGATCCGGCGGCCGGTCCTCTACCGCGACGGGCCCGAGCACCGCGAGGACCGCCGCCAGACCGCGCGGTTCTTCACGCCCCGCAGGGTGGACGAGCGGTATCGCGACCTGATGGCGCGGGTCGCGGAGAGCCGGCTCGCCGAGCTGCGGGAGGCGGGGGAGGCGCACCTGTCGGAGCTGAGCTTCGGCGTGGCGATCGAGGTGGCGAGCGCGATCATCGGCCTCACCTCCAGCAGGCCCGGGATCCGCGCCAGACTGGAACGGTTCTTCCCCGAGAAGTTCGGCCGGCCCGGCCTGACCAGCCCGAGCGGGATCTACTGGCTGGTCAGGCAGAACGTGAGCTGGCTGAGCGTCTACCTGGCCGACGTGCGGCCGGCGATCCGCGCCCACCGCCGCGAGCCGCGCGACGACCTCATCTCGCACCTGATCTCCGAAGGGTGCACGGACGCCGAGATCCTCGGCGAGTGCCTGACCTTCGCCGCGGCCGGCATGGTGACCACGCGCGAGTTCATCTGCGTGGCGGCCTGGCACCTGTTCGCCGATGAGGCGCTGCTGGAGCGCTACCGCGCGGCGGACGAGCCCGGCCGCCTCGCCGTCCTGCACGAGATCCTGCGGCTCGAACCCGTGGTCGGGCGGCTGCGCCGGCGCACCACCGCCGCCCTCGACCTGGCCGGCGCCGACGGGCCGGTCACGGTGCCTCCGGGCGCGGTGATCGAGGTGTTCGTCGACGCGGCCAACACCGATCCCCGAGCCGTGGGCTCGCTGCCGCTGTCGGTCTGCCCCGGCCGCGCCATCGACGGGGGCACGAGCGCCGCGGCGCTGTCCTTCGGCGACGGGCCGCACCGGTGCCCGGGGGCGAACATCGCCATCCTGGAGACGGACGTCTTCCTCAGCCGCCTGTTCGCCATGGACGGCGTGCGGATGGCGTCGGCGCCGCGCGTGAGCTTCAACAACGACATCGGCGGCTACGAGATCCGCGGGCTGGTGGTCAGGGTGGGGGACCCGTAGGGGTCAGGAGGCGCCGCGTGCCGCGGTGACCACCACCGTGGTGTACTGCATCGTGAAGCCGCCCCCCGCCGCGTCGACGGCGGCGCCGACGCCCGCGAGCACCTCCTGCAGCGTGGCCGCCGGGAGCCGGGTGTGGACGCCGGTGGTGGGCACCAGGTCCAGCCACTCGTCGCGGGTGTAGGTCCGCTCCCAGCCGAAGCGCCACTCCTCCACGTCGCCGAACGCGCCCGCCTGCCGGATGCCGTCGGCGGCCTTGGCGCTCAGCGACACGTACGCGTCCGCGTCGGACATCATGCGCTGGTAGATCGGCGCGTCGGGCATGATCCTGCGGTAGACCGCGGCGATGGCCGCGCCGAGATCGGGCGGGGTCTGGAACGCGTTCCAGAACACCGCCAGCCGCCCGCCGGGACGCAGCACCTCCGCGGCCTTGGCCGCGCCGGCGACGGGGTTCACCCAGTGCCAGGCCTGTCCGGCGACGACCGCGTCGAAGTCCCGCCCGGCGGGCTCCCAGGTCTCGAACGTCGACACCTCGACCTCGAGCCCTTCGCGCCGCGCGAAGTCGGCCATCCGCTCGTCGGGATCGACCCCGAGCACCTTGCAGCCGGCCGCCTGGAACTGCCGGGCCTCGATGCCGGTGCCGCAGCCGACGTCGAGGACGTCGGGCCCGGGGCTGCCGGCGACGATCCGGGCCACCATGGCGTCGGGGTAGTGAGGCCGGGTCCGGTCGTAGCGCCCGGCGTCCACGCCGAACGATTCCGCCATTTCCCGAGCTTGATGCGGCTCGGGCTCGGGAAGAGAGCCTGCCGGCTGAGATATAGTGGGCATGCGCCCACTATGAATGGGCACGTGCCCACTCGTCAACCCCGCGTTGACGAAAAATGGAAGGCGGGATGCGCGGTGCCGACAGGGGTGGCCCTCCGCGACGTGCGTGAGCAGCTGTTCGACGCCGCCGACCGGATCCTGTTGCGGGACGGGCCGAGCGCGCTGACCAGCCGGGCGGTCACGACCGAGGCCGGCTGCGCCAAGGGCGTCCTGCACCGGCACTTCGAGGACTTCGACGCCTTCCTCGCCGAGTTCGTGCTCGATCGCGTCGACCGGATGGACGCCCAGACCGCCGAGCTGCGCGAGTCCGCCGGGACCGGCACCGTCGCCGGGAATCTCGCGGGCGCGCTGACGGCGCTGTTCGGGTCGGTCGCCGTGGCGATCGTCGCCCTCGTCACCTTCCGGGACGAGCTGCGCGCCCGGCTGCGCCGGACCTGGCCGGCCGGTGTCCCGGTTCTGACGGAGGCCTGCATCATGATCGCCTCCTACCTCGGCGCCGAGCGGGATCTGGGGCGCATCGCGGCGGACGCCGACGTCGACACGCTCGCCCCGACCCTGATCGGGGCCGGGCACCTGCTGTTCGCCGACCGGACGGGCGCCCCGCCGGAGCCCGCCGCCGTCCGCAAGATGGTGGCCACGGTCATCGCCGGCGTCGAGCGCTAGCAAGACGGACCGTATCGTCTCGTCTTGCTGCTATGCTGACCCGCATGTCTAAGAGCCCCGACCCCGCCCGCCGCAGCGAGCGCTCGCGGCAGGCCGTCCTCGAAGCGGCCCGCGAGCTGGTCTCCGAAATGGGATACGCCAAGATCTCGATCGAGGCCATCGCCGCCCGCGCGGGCGTGGGCAAGCAGACGATCTACCGCTGGTGGCGTTCCAAGGGGGCCGTGATCTTCGACGCCTTCCTCGCCCTCAGCCAGGTCGGCGACAGCATCGCGCTGCCCGACACGGGCGACATCGAGGCCGATCTCAAGCTGGTGATGCGGGCGACGGTGGCCGAGTTCGCCGACCCGGGGTTCGAGGCGCCGATCAGGGCGCTCAACATGGAGATCATCAACGATCCCGACCTCGCCGCCCAGTACCGCGAGAAGCTGGCGGGCCCGGTCGACGAGGCCAAGAAGGCCCGGCTGCGCAGCGCACAGCGCGCCGGCCAGATCGCCGAGGACGCCGACCTCGACCTGGCCCTGGAGCTCCTGTACGCCCCCCTCTTCCAGCGCTGGCTGCACCGCTCGGGCCCGCTCACCCCCGAGTACGCCGACGCCCTCGTCGAGCTCACCCTCAAGGCCCTGCGTCCCGCCTGACCGCGGACGCCGTCACCGGGGGCCGCGGTGTCGATGAGTAACTGTACCTTCTGGATGGTACAGTTACGGTCATGCGACCGAGCCAGAGGACCCGGATCCTGGACGCCGCCATCCGCGTGACGGAGCGCGACGGCATCACCGCCCTGACGCTGGAGTCGGCGGCCGAGGAGGCCGGCGTGACCAAGGGCGGGCTCATGTACCACTTCCGCACGCGCGACGAGCTGCTGGTGGCGATCCAGCGGCATCTGACCGACGCGTGGGAGGCGCAGCTCGTCGCCGAGCTGGGCAAGCCGCTGGCGGAGGCCTCGCCGCAGGAGGCCGTCGAGGCCTACGTACGGGTGGGCGCGCACGGCTCGGCGAGCAAGGCGGACCTGGCGTTCATGGTCGAGTCGGTCACCACGCCGGCGCTGGCGGAGGCGTGGGACGACCTCATCGGCCGCTGGGCCCCGCCGCCCACCTCGACCGACCCGCGCGACATCGACCTGCTCCTGGCCCAGCTGGCCGTCGACGGGCTGTGGCTGTGGCGGGCCACGAGCATGATCCCCCTGTCCGAGCCGGTCAGGAAGGCACTCCACGACCGCCTGCTCAAGCTGGTGGCGGCGGAGGACGCCGACGCCGGCTGAAGCGGGAGCCCGAGCAGGCGTCCTCCACCCCCCCCATACGTGCCCAGCCACCCCGACGACCGGGATCGCCCAGGTCGCCGGGGTCAGCCGTGTGACCCTGCGCCACCACCCCTTTTTCCTTGGAGGACCCCCATGACGAACACGGTGACCGAGCTGAACCCCAGACGCTGGGCGGCGCTGGCCGTCCTGTCGGCCAGCCTGTTGCTGATCACGATGGACATGACCATCCTCAACGTGGCACTGCCGCAGATCTCGGCCGACCTGCGGCCGGGCGCGGTCGAACTGCTGTGGATGATCGACGTCTACTCCCTGGTCGTGGCGGGCCTGCTGGTGGCCGTCAGCGCGCTGGGCGACCGCTGGGGGCGCAAGCGCATGCTCGTCTCCGGCTTCGTCCTCTTCGGCCTGGCCTCCGTCGCCGTGCTGTGGGCCGACAGCCCGGCCGAGGTGATCGCCGTACGGGCGTTGCTCGGCGTCGGCGGTGCGATGATCATGCCGTCGACCCTGTCGATGATCCGCAACCTGTTCACCGACGCCCGCGAGCGGGCCACCGCGCTGGGCGTGTGGGCCGCGATGGCGGCGGTGGGCGGCGCGCTCGGCCCGATCGTGGGCGGGCTGCTGCTGGAGGCCTTCAGCTGGCACGCCGCGTTCCTGGTGAACGTACCGGTCATGGCCGTCGCCGTCGTCACCGGGCTGCTCCTGCTGCCCGAGTCGCGCAACCCCGACCCCGGCCGATGGGACGCCCTGGGCACGGTGCTGTCGATGGTCGGCATGATCGCCTTGGTCTACGCCATCAAGCACGTGGCCACCGAGGGCCTGGACGCCTGGACCGCGCTCACGGCCGTCCTGGCCGCGGTCACGCTGACCTGGTTCGTCCGGCGGTGCCTGGGCCGCCCCGACCCCCTCCTGGAGATCCGGCTGTTCCGCGGCGGCGCCTTCGCCTCCGGCACCCTGGCCGCCTTCACCACCTCGATCGCCATGGCGGGCATGATGCTGCTCATGGTCCAGTGGGCGCAGCTCGTCCAGGGCTACTCGCCGTTGCAGACGGGCCTGGCCATGCTGCCCATGGCGGTCGGCTCCGCGGTCCTCTCGCCGCTGGCGCCGGCCCTGGCCACCCGGATCGGCGCCCGTACGGTGCTGGCCGGCGGGCTGGTGATCGGCGGGCTCGGCTTCGTGGTGCTCTGGGTCGCCCCGACGACCTACCTCTGGGTGGCCGTGTCGATCCTGCTGATCGGGGCGGGCATGGGCTCGCTGGCCATCGCCTCCGCCGTGATCATGGCGGGCGCCCCGGCGGAGAAGGCGGGCAGCGCGGCCGCCATCGAGGAGACCTCGTACGAGATCGGCGGCACCTTCGGCGTCGCGGTGCTGGGCAGCCTGGCCGCCGCCCTCTACCGGGCCGAGTTGCCCGAGAACGCCACCGACGCGGTGCGCGAGTCGCTCGGCGGCGCGCTGGCGGCCGCCCGCGCGATCGGCTCCTCCGACCTGGCCGCGCAGGCCACGCTCGCCTTCACCGAATCGCTGCGGACGACCAGCCTGTACGGCGCCGTCCTCATGCTGCTGGCGGCCGTGGCCGTCTGGTGGCGCACCCCCGCCCGGCTGGACCTGGCCACGGCCCAGCACTGAGCGTCCCCCGACCCGCGAGGACCTTCGGGCGGCGCAGCACCGAGCGCCGCCCGGAGGGCCCAGGCGGCGCCGCTACCCGCGGGGTCCTTCGGGCGGCGCGGCGGGCAGGACGACGGACAGGGCATGGCGCAGGATGGCCGCGAACGACTCGGTGTTGCCGGGCTCCAGCCAGCGCCGCCCCGCCACCCGGATGGCCCCGGCCACCGCCGCGGCCACGACGGCGGGGAACAGGTCGCGCCCGGGATCGACGCCGGTGCGCGCCGCGATCGCCTCGGCGAGCGGCCCCTCCGCCATGGTGAACGTCTTCAGCGCCTCCCCCTCCAGCGCCGGCGTCGACATGATCATGCGCAGCCCGGCCCGGTCGGGCTCGGGGTCGGTGTAGAGCTCGACCACGGCCGCGATGACGGCCTGGTCGAGCGACTCGCCGGCGGGCCGGGCCCGCAGCGCCTGCCCCGCGCGCCTGGCCTGGTCGGCGTGGAAGGCGCAGATCGCCTCCTCCCTGCTGGAGAAGTAGTTGTTGTACGTGCGGGGGGAGACGCCCGCGGCCGTGGCGATGTCATGGACGCGGACGAGGGCCAGCCCGTGGGGCCCCTGCTCGATGGCCAGGCGCAGGGCGGCATGGCTGATCGCCTCCCGGGTGGCCTGCTTGTTGCGGGCCCGGAGGTCCACGGCGTCGTCGTTCATGGGAGGACTCTATCCGATATTGCGGGACGCGCACTATGTGCGTGGCGCGCAAGTTGTGGGTAAAGTGCGGAGGGACGCCTGGCACTCACCCCTGGAGAGTGCCAGCCGCCGGGACGGCGAGGTCCGCGGGCAGGTCATGACGCCTGCCCGCGGGCCGTCCGTCGCGGGCGCCGTCCCGGCGAACCCCCATCGTGAGCAGGAGAGAACATGGCTTCGAAAATGATTGCGTTCGACGAGGACGCCCGGCGCGGTCTCGAGCGCGGTATGAACCAGCTCGCCGACGCCGTCAAGGTGACCTTGGGTCCCAAGGGCCGCAACGTCGTGCT
>NZ_JBSFNK010000084.1:0-20733 GCF_053587055.1 Nonomuraea sp. NPDC003707
CCTTCCCGGGTGTGACCGTTGTCGGCTCCTTAGACAACCCCGAATGTCGATGGTTGTCAAACTATGATGGGAGTCGAAATACACTGGTCGGACCCGTGAAGGAGGGCAGCCATGAAGTTCGGATTCATCATGTTCCCCACCCGCGACGCGATCCCGCCCGGCGCCTTCGGCCGACTGCTGGAGGAGCGCGGGTTCGAGTCGCTGTTCATGCCCGACCACACCCACATCCCCGCCGTCACCCCCGAGCGCTACGACGTGCTCGACCTCGCGCCGGAGTTCAAGAACGGCATGGACGCCTTCGTCGCACTCGGCGCGATCGCCCAGGCCACCACCACGCTCCAGATCGGCACGGCCGTCCTGCTGGTCACCGAGCGGGACCCGATCGTCACGGCCAAGGAGGTCGCCTCCGTCGACGTCCTGTCGAACGGCCGGATGAATTTCGGCGTCGGCCCCGGCTGGATCAACCAGGAGATGCGCAACCACGGCACCGAGCCCGCCACCCGCTGGAAGGTCATGCGCGAACGCGTCGAGTCCATGAAGGAGATCTGGACCAGCGACATCGCCGCCTACCACGGTGACTTCGTGAACTTTGAGCACGTCACCTCGTGGCCGAAACCCGTCCAACGTCCCCACCCGCCGATCCTCGTCGCGGGCAACGGCCCCACCGTCGCCGACCGGGTCGTCGCCTATGGCGACGAGTGGATCCCCATGGTTCGCCCCGGCGTCCTGGACCACATCGCCGAGTTCAAGCGGACCGCCCGCAAACCCGGCTCCGACGAGCCGATCCCCGTCACGCTGTTCGGCGGCGACCTCGACGACGTCGCCGCGTACGCGGCCGCGGGCGTCGATCGTGTCCTGTTCTGGGTCCGCCCCCTCGGCACCGCCGCCATGACCAAGACCGTCGACGAGATCGCTCGAATCCTTCGGCCTCGACTCACTACGCCCCAGCTCACGAGCTCACTCAGCTTGGAGCCCCCATCCGAACCGGTGGCGTGACTGCGCCGCAACCGGGAGTCGTTGCCGGGGGCGAGCATGCTGGCCCCGGTTGGTGGTGACGGTGCGGGCCGAGGCGGCTGAACGCCTGCACCGCACGCTGGCCGACGCCGCCCGCGAGGTCGACCCTCAACTGTTGGATCGGATGCGGGCGCTTGCCGGAGGTCCTGCCCAGGCAGAGGGTCAGTGCGTGGGAACGGCTGCGCCGTGCCCCTCACGCGTACCTCCGGCACCCAGCTCGGAGAAGGCGCTGGCCCGGGAAGTAGCTTCGATTGGAGCGGGGCGCGGTGACGGTGTCCGGGTGCTGGCCAACCGGCTGTCGATGCTGGCTCCAGGCTGACCGCCAAGGCCCCCGGCATTGAAGGAACTGCCATCGCCGCGCCGGACCGCAACGCTCCTGGCCGCTACCCAATCCCGTGAGTGAGGCCTTCAACGGTCGGCACTGTCGATCACCTTGGCGGGTGGCCCTCTCTGGGCTGTTGCTGACACTTTCGTGGCGGAGCCACTGACATCCGGTGGCAATGCCCACTGACACACTCGTGGCACTTGGCACTTTGAGGGGTGACCGTGGGTGCTGGGAGCTATCGCGACGGGCACGTAGACGACCCAGAGGGACGCAACCCCGCTACTGACGAGCTTCCTTGGGATGCCGGGCGGTCGGTATCAGGCGTCGGTGTGAGCGTCGGTTGTGTGGCGCTGACCGTGGTTATGCGGCGCCCGCCGGTGTGGTGGCCAGGACGTGGCTGATGCGTTTGGCGGCTGTGGCGGGGTCGGTGACGTCGTTGATGGGTTCGGGCCATGACCACCAAAACAGCCACCGGTCGTCCATCGGTGCGGCGGAGATGATCTCCGACAGGGTGGTGGCTTGAGGGTTGATCACCCGTAGGCACGGTAGCCGTTGGTCCGGGGTGAGCAGGCGGGCGTGCAGCCCGAGCTTGTGCAGGAGTTCCTGCAGGTTGGTGAGGTGGGTGGCGGCTTGCGCGGCTATGGCGGGGGTAACAGGCTCGGGCATGGCTGGCTCCAAAGGATGGACGGGTGGTGGGGAGAGGGATGGCCTGCTGTTCACGGGGCAGGCGGGTGCGGCGGCTGAGGGTGTTCCGGCTGGGCCTGGTTGCGGCCGGCGGCTCGCCGGGCGCGGTAGATCGACCACAGAGCGGCAGAGAGGTAGCCGATCAGCAGGGCAATGACCAGGGCCAGAGACACCGGCTTGGTCATGCTGGCAGGCGCCAGCAAGGCGAAGACGATGTCGCCGGCGGTCAGCAACACAGCCAGCACAATGATCGTCTTCTGGCGAGACATGACCAGAAACTCCATTCACGAGGGAGACAGAACAGGGGAAGGTTCCGGGGGCCGGGCGAGCTGGAAGCGGCTACGAGCAGCCCGGTAGCGGATCCGCTTGCAGTGCCCGAGCTAGACAGGGATGAGGGTTCGGCGTGCCAATGGGTTCCGTGATCGTCACCGAAGCGGGTCCTGCCCGGAGCGGTGAGTCAGCCGACCAAGGTGGCGGTGCCGATCAGCGGGATGAACTTGGTAGGAGACGGTGGTGCACCACAGCTCTCTGACCTTCGGGCCGGTAGGAACCCTTGAGTGAGCTGAGGCGGGTCAGCTATACGGGGAGCGGAACAACTCCTCGATCTGCGCTGGTGTCGGGTTGAGGTCGAGGTGGCACCACACCAAGCGCAGCCCGTCCGGGGGCACTCGGTAGCTACCCCACCGGTTACGTGACAGGGTCTCCACGATCGCCAGTCCCCGCCCCCGCTCGGCGTCCAGGCTTGGCGCCTGGAGCGGGATACGGGACGGCTTGGAACAGGACGATCCGGGATCGGTCACCGCCAGTCGCAGGTAGTCGCGCCCCTGATACAGCTCGAGCATGATCGTCTCCGGACTGCCACCAGGACCGGCACTGGAGCTGGGGGCGTCGGCGTACCTCACCGCGTTGGTGACCAGCTCCGATGTGGCCAAGACCGCGATCTCCCGGGCGGGATGCTCAGACTCCAGCCAAACGCTGACAGTTTGCCGAGCCCGATATGGGGCCCGGCCGCTGTGCGCTAGCCGGATGGTCCCGATGGTCTGAAGCTCGGAGGGGGAAATGTCGTAGATCATTGAATCCGCCTCGCTTATCCTCGATCATCAGCCATGCCGTTTACGAGAAGAATGAGAATGGCGCGTGCACGCACGATCATCTCTTTGTGTGGCTGACTGCGATACGTCGAGCTGGCCTGAAGAGACCATCCCAGAAAACCTCTGTCTACGGGATGTATTGCAAAGCACTTCCCAGGCACGAACTAAGTGTGCTAACACACATGTCGCGTGCGTTTCTCGTGTGCCAATGGGAGGGAGGCATTCTGCCTTGGAAGACACCGAGCCGGAATCCGCGCTAAAAGCGCCCAGAGCGGAATTCGGTGTATATCTTCGCGAATACCGCATAGCTGCGGGTAAGCGGCAGAAAGAACTCGCCGCGATGCTCGGCTGGTCAGTCTCGAAGATCAGCATGGTCGAACGCGGAGAACGCCCGGCCGACGAAGACTTCGCCCACGCCGCCGACACCGCGCTGGGCGCGGAGGGGGGACTGCTGGCGCGCTGGCGCGAGACCGTCAAACGCGCCTCACATTGGCCGGTCTGGCTCGCTCAGCTGGCGGAGATCGAACAGCAAGCAGACATCCTCCGCACCTGGCAGCCGCTGATCGTCCCCGGCTTGCTCCAGACTCAGGCATACGCGCGGGCCATCTTCCGTGGCAAGCCCGCCATCACGGACGAGGAGGTCGAGCAGAACGTCGCCGCACGCATGGAGCGCCAGCATGTTCTGCATCGGGAAGTTGGGCCTACTCTATGGGCAATACTGGACGAGGGTGTCCTAACTCGACCGACGGGCAGCGAGGCGGTGATGGCCGAACAGATGGCACAGTTGGCCGCACTGGACGAACATCCCCGTATCAACGTCCGCGTGCTCCCGCGAAACTCCTGGCTGACTACCGGCCTGCAGGGAGCATTCATCCTCGCTGGTGGGCCGGGAATGCCGGATATGGCCTATCTAGAGTCGATCACCATGGGTCAGATCACCGCTGACAGTGGGCGGGTCCGGGAAGTCAGGTTGAAGTACGAGATGTTGCACAACGAGGCCCTACCCCGTCGTGCCTCGCTGCAGCTGATTAAGGAGATGGCAGAGAAATGGACGAACTGACCAAAGAGCTCCTCAAGACCGCCGAATGGCGCAAGGCGACCCGCTCTGGCGACAGCGGCGACTGCATCGAAGTGGCGCCCTTGGGTGACGGGCGCGTGGGCCTGCGAGACTCCGAACGCCCCGACCTGCCCGCATACGTCGTATCGTCCTCGGTCTGGGGCGCGTTCATTGACGGCGCCAAAAAGGGAGAATTCGACTTCTGATCCCTACGACATCGAACTGCGGTGGGTTCTGGGCATCGGCCCAGGACCCGCTGCATGCTCACTGTTCGATGCCATGCCGAGCGGCGAGTTTCTGGTTCTTGTGCGCCAGGCTGGCGAGCCAACCGAGGCTACGGTCGTTTGATCCGCACCCCCTTCGGCGCACCTGTCTACGCCGTCTCGTCCGGCAAATCGTGGACATCGCAGGAGGTTGGAACGGCGGTGACTGTGAATGAGTAGACGCTCTGCTGCCAGCTTGACCGGTGTTTGGACGGGTCTGTAATCAGGCCGGCCGTGTCTCGCTCGCGGATCCCTTGCGTCGAGCCCTGCTACTGGGGGAACCTCATGCCGTCCCTGCCCGGTGCGGACCTTGTGCACCAGCGCCCAGCGCAGCGGCCGCCACCTCACCCTGCACCCCCGGGCGATCCAGGAAACCCTCGACGCCGCCCGCGCCGAACAGACCACCCCCGCCTGGCGCGACCGCTACGCCCTCCGGTGCGGCATCGAGGCCACCATCCATCAAGCCGTCACCGTCACCGGCCTACGCCGCGCCCGCTACCGCGGCATCAAGAAAGTCCACCTCGAACACACCGTCTGCGCCATCGCCGTCAACCTGATCCGCCTGCACGCCTGGTGGAACGGTCACCCTCTGGACCGGAAACGCATCAGCCACCTGGCCCAACTCGAACCAGCCCTGGCCGCATGAAAATGAGTTAACCAGCAGAGTCCTTCAGGCCGAGCGGGACGGAGTACGCGTTGGACGCTGGGCCGGCCGCCCACGGATGGGTCGAGGACCAGCGTTGGACGCTGGCGCGGGTGTCAACGCTGATCGAGCAGCTGTTCCGGGTGTCCTACACCCTGCGTGGCACCTCCTACCTGCTGCACCGGCTCGGCTGGAGCCCGCAGGTGCCCCAGCGCCGGGCGGCCGAGCGGGACGAGGTAGCAGTGGCCACGTGGATCAAGGAGACGTGGCCGACCGTGGAACAACGGCGCGGGACCAGGACGCGTGGATCTGCTTCGAGGACGAAGCAGGCCAGTCGCTGAGGCCGCCCAAGGCCCGTACCTGGTCCCGCCGGGGCCACACCCCGGTCGTCACCGTCTCCGGCAAGGGGTCCGGACGCGTCTCGCTGGCCGGGCTGATCTGCCTCAAGTCCGGACAGCGCACCCGCCTGATCTACCGCATGCTGCTGTATCGCGGTCGTCGCGGCGAGCAGAAGGGCTTTCGCGAGGTCGACTACGCGCGCCTGCTCGATGCTGCTCACCAGCAACTCGGCGGCCCGATCGTGCTGGTCTGGGACAACCTGACCGCTCATCGAGACGCGCTGATGTGTAGCCTGATCAATTCCCGTCCGTGGCTGACGGTGTTCTACCTGCCCTCCTACGTGCCGGAACTCAACCCCACCGAGGGCGTCTGGTCCCATCTCAAACGCAGCCTGGGCAATCTCGCCCCCGCCACCCTCGATCAGCTCGCCGCGCTGATCCGCACCCGGCTCAAGCGGATGCAGTACCGGTCCAGCCTGCTGGACGCCTTCGTCATACACACCGGCCTGACCCTCACCAACGGCCCGCCATGAACCCTGACCTTTCAACCTCTGTACTGCCCTCTGATGTCGAAGCGCCAGCAGTTCCGCCTCCTTGGAGGGGTTCCTTCGTAGCAGCAGCGCGGCAAAGACAACAGATGTCGGGTGACGGCGTACACCGTAGACAAGATCACCGAGAACTGCCTACGACGCCTCGTCACGTACCTACCTCTTCCAGACTTCCGTCAGCTTATGTAGCCGAATGTCCGGAATCTGCTGGGCACCTCGGCCGCGGGCGATCATGCGAACGCTAATCGCGGATCCGGGTCAGAGCAGTCGCTGAGTCACGGATCACCAGTTCGGGTTCGGGGTCGGTGATGACACCGCCTGCGCTTGGCCGCCCCGCGATCAGGTCGTAAAGCGCCTCGACGCCGGCCCGGCCGAGTTGGTACATGGGCATCCGGACTGCGGTGACGGCCGGGCGCAGGTGTTGCATCAGGTCGACGTCGTGGATGCCGACCACCGACAGCTGGTCGGGGATGGTGATGCCGAGGTCGCGTGCGGCGGCCAGGACCCCGACCGCGCTCATGATGTTGTTGACGACGATGGCGGTCGGCGCGGTTGGCGCCTGCATGGCCTGCCGGAGCCCGTCGGCGCCGGCCTGCTCACCGAACCCGGTGGCCAGGTGTGGGGCCGGTGTCAGCCCGGCGGCGTCCATCGCCTGCTGGTAGCCCAGGTAGCGCTGCTGGGAGATGTATCCAGAACCCCCGACGAAGACGATGTGGCGGTGGTGGAGGTTGACCAGGAATCGGGTAGCGATCTCGCCTGCGCGGCGATCGTCTATGTCGATCCAGGGATGGTCCAGTGCATGTTCCAGGATGAGGATCGGCTTGGGGTGGGAGCTGAGTTCGGCCATCACGTCGTCGTCCAGCAGCCCTTCGCCGCGGATCAGAATGCCATCGACCGTGCCCTGGCTGAGCAGCCGGGTCAGGAACTGGCTGCCGGAGCGCATCGTCTCGGCATCGCCCAGCAGGACCGTTGCGCCGTGCTCCGCCGCCGCCTCGTAGACCCCATGCCGCAGCGGTCCGTAGACCGGGTTGTCGATCTTGTTGAGGATCATCGCGATCATGTCGGTTTGGTTGAGTCGCAGCGAGCGCGCCGTTTGGTTCGGCTGGTAACCCAATTCCTGCATCGCCCGGAGCACCCGGGTGCGGGTGGATTCCCTCATCCGGGTGTGGCTCGTGCCGTTGACCACCGCCGACACCACGGCGAGTGACACCCCAGCCGCCCGCGCGACGTCACGTTGCGTTGCCATGGTGGAAGCCTACTAGGTTCTTGACGTAACGTCTCACCATCCCTATTTTGATTTAACGTTACGTCAACAAGGAGTACATATGACATCGACACGTCGCACCGTCCTCCTGCGGTCCTCCTGGGCGACGGTGAACATCGGCGACGTGGCTCACTCCCCTGGCGTGGTGCGGGCGTTTCAGCGGTTCGCCCCCGAGGTCGAGGTCATCCTCTGGCCGGTGCGGCTGGAGGAGCGCGAACGATCCATGCTGCGGCACGCGTTTCCCGACCTGCGCGTCGTCGATGGCACTCTCGGCGGGGACGGGCCGAGCACCCCGGAGTTGGCCGCCGCCATCGACGGCGCGGACGTCCTGATGCACGGATCGGGCGCCGACGCCTTCCAGAGCACCGAGATCGATTGGTGGCGCGAGCACGTGGGCCGCCCGTATGGGTACTTCGGGATCACCGTGGATCCGCTGTGCCCACCGACCATGGCGACGCTGCCGGAGCTGGCACAGATGGTCGATCTGCTCCCACCGTCCTATCTCGAGGACGACGTCAAAGACCGTTTCGACAGCGCCGACTTCGTGTACTGCCGCGAAACGCTGACCCTGGCCACCCTGCGCAGCCAGAAGATAACCGGGCCCGACCTCGCCTTCGGGCCGGATGGCACGTTCGCGTTCGACCACACTGACGCCGTCGCCGCCGCTCGCCTGCTGGAGAATTTCGGCCTGCAGCCCGGTCGGTTCGCCTGCTTCGTTCCGCGGCTGCGCTACGCCCCCTATGCGAAGATCTACGGCACGGAACCGACCCGCGAGCAGATGCGGCGCGACGCGGTCAACCGGGCCACCGTGACGCACGACCTGGCGGTGCTGGCGGCGGCGATCGAGACCTGGGTACGCGTCAGCGGCCTGCCGGCCGTCGTGGTGCCCGAGATGAGCTATGCCGTCGAGCTCGCTCACGAGCAGCTTCCCAGCCTGCTCAGTCCACAGACGCTCGATCAGGTCCGGCTCCTGGACCGGTACTGGCCGCTGGAGGAGGCGATCGGGGTCTACGCCGTCTCGTCGCTGGTGGTCAGCATGGAGTGTCATTCGCCGATCCTGGCCGCACGACATGCGACCCCGACCGTCTACCTTCGGCAGCCGACCGAGACCACGAAATCTCAGATGTTCGCCGACCTCGGCGCCCCAGACCTGATGATCGAGCTCGACCATCGTGCCGCGGCGACGGTCGTCGCGGCGGTCACCGACATCGCCACCGACCCGGCGCCCGCGGTCGCCCGGAGCAGGAGGGTCGCGGCCAATGCCGACGACCGGCTGCGGGCGGCGGTGCGAGCCTGCGTCACGGGCCGGCCCATCGGCCTGCCTGCACCGGTGGAGACCGGCGATGCGTAGCCTGCGCGACCGCTGGCGGCGCGACCGGGTCCTGCTGCTGCTGGCGCTTCCCGGGGTCACGGCGCTGCTGCTGTTCCACTATCTGCCGCTCGGCGGGAACATCATCGCGTTCCAGGACTTCCAGCCGTTCCTCGGAATCTGGCACAGCCCGTACGTCGGGCTGGACAACTTCGAGCCGGTTCTCACCGGCGACCCGGTGTTCCTCAACGCACTCGTCAACACGCTGATCATCACGCTGATCCAGGTGGTCTTCGTGTTCCCGCTGCCGATCTGCCTCGCGTTGATCCTGAACGCGACCATCAGCGAACGGCTCAAACGCCTCGCCCAGTCGATCCTCTACATGCCGCACTTCCTGTCCTGGGTCATCGTGGTCGCCCTGTTCCAGCAGATGTTCGGCAACGGCGGGATGCTCAACGCCTGGCTGCGCTCGGCCGACCTGTCCACGTTCCACATCGTCGGCGTACCCGAGTTGTTCAAACTCATGATCACATCACAGGTGATCTGGAAGGACACCGGCTGGTCAACGATCATCTTCCTCGCCGCACTGTCCAGAGTGGATCCGGCGCAGATGGAGGCCGCGGTGGTGGACGGCGCCTCGGCAGTTCGCCGCCTGTGGCACGTGACCCTGCCCGCCATCCGCCCGGTGATCGTCCTGCTGCTGATTCTGCGGCTCGGTGACTCGCTGTCCGTCGGGTTCGAGCAGATCATCCTGCAGCAGGCACAGGTCGGTGCCGGTGCCAGCGAAGTACTCGACACCTACGTCTACAACCACGGGATCGTCGGCGGTGACTGGGGCACCGCCGCCGCGGTGGGGCTGATCAAAGGCATTGTCGGTGTCGCGCTCGTGCTCGGCGCCAACCGGTTGGCCCACGCCCTGGGCGAGCAGGGGGTGTACGCCAAGTGACGAGCCGATCTGTGCCGACTGCGGTGTCCGTGGCGCGCCCCGCCGCGGGCACAGCGCCGCGGCGGCCACGCTCGGGCCGCAGCCGGCGTCCGGTTTGGATGGGCGAGCCCAGCAAGCTGGGGGTGGGTGCGCGGGGACTCGTGCTCGGCCTTGGCTGCCTGGCGGTCTTGGTGCCGTTCTGGGCGGTGCTCATGACCAGCATCGCCTCCCCGGAGGAGGTCAACAGGGCGGGCGGCTTCGTGCTGTGGACGAACGAACCGACGCTGGACTCCTACCGGGCCGTCCTGTCCGGAGGAATCGTCACCCGTGCGCTGCTGGTGAGCGCCGGTATCACCGTGGTCGGCACGGCACTCAGCCTCGTCGCCACGATCGCTCTGGCGTACGCGCTGTCGCGGCCAGGCTCGTTGCTGCAAAAGCCGATCCTGCTGATGACGGTGTTCACCCTGCTGTTCAACCCGGGCATCATCCCGATGTACCTGACGGTCAAACAGCTCGGCCTGCTGGACAGCTACCTGGCATTGATCCTGCCGGTGCTGGTGAACGCGTTCAACGTCATCGTCATGCGCGCCTTCTTCCAGGAAATCCCCGGCGAGCTGCGGGAAAGCGCCTATATAGACGGTGCCGGGGAGATGCGCATCCTGCTGCGGATCGTCCTGCCACTGTCGAAGGCGGTCGTCTCCGTGATCGGGCTGTTCTACGCGGTGGCGTACTGGAACGCCTTCTTCTCCGCGATGTTGTACCTCCAGTCGTCGGAGAAGTGGCCGCTGCAACTGGTGCTGCGCACCTACGTCGTCAACAACACCCCGATCGGGTCCGACCAGCTCAGCTCGAACCTGGAGAACCTGCCACCACAAATCTCCGTCCAGATGGCGATTCTCGTGATCTCCGTCCTGCCCATCCTGTTCATCTACCCCTTCATCCAAAAGCACTTCGCCAAGGGACTCATGGTCGGCGCCGTCAAGGGCTGACCGGTCGTCCACGCAATGCGGAAAGGAGACGTCATGGCACCCACCTTCAGCCGCCGCGACGTCCTGGCACTCGGCGCGGCAGCGGGGCTGGCCCCGCTGCTCGGGGCCTGCGGCGACGGCAGCCCGAGTTCGCCGAACAGCTCGACCGGGTCGGTCAAGCTGCCCACCTACAAGCCCGTCACCGCGGCCACGCCCGACCTGGCCGCCGAGCCGGCCGGGGTGTCGCCGGGATACTTCACCTACCCGACCTCCTCCAGCGCCGCATCACAACCGGTGAAGGGCGAAGCCGTCACGGCACTGACGTACACCTACGACCCGATCGCCCCCGCGCTCGGCTCGAACCCCTACTGGCAGAACCTCAACAGGCAACTCGGCACCGAACTGAAGATCACGTACGTCCCCTCGACCGACTACAAGAGCAAGGTCGCCACGACCATCGCCGGTGGAGATCTGCCCGACATGGTGGCTATCCAGGGCGTTGTCCAGCAGATGCCCGCCATGCTGAAGGCGACATTCACCGACCTCACCGAGTACCTGTCCGGGGACGCGGTCCTCGCCTACCCGAACCTCGCCGCCCTGCCCACCGATGCCTGGCGCAGCACCGTCTACGACCAGCGGATCTGGGGCATCCCCGTGCCGCGGGCACGGATCGGCACCGTGCTGTACACCCGGGCCGACCTGCTGGCCAAGGCAGGACTCAGCCTCCAGCCCGATTCGTGGGCCGAGTTCAAGGAGATGGCGGCCGCGCTGACCGACGAGCGGGCCGGTCGGTGGGCGTTCGGACAGATCCCGTTCAACACGATCCTTGAGATGAACGGGATCACCGGCAACTGGCCCGGCGGCACCGGCGCCTGGCAGGCCGAAGGTGGCGTCTTCACCCACTCCGGGACGACACCGCAGTTCACGCAGGCCCTCGAGGACACCGTCGAGCTGGTGAAGTCGGGGGTGATACATCCCGACCACGCGGGCGCGCCCAACACGAAGCGCAACGCGTGGATGCTGGCCGGCACGACCGCGTTCACCATCGGCGGGTACGCCGGGTGGGGCAAGTTCTACGGCCAGGCGAAAGACGTGCCCGGCTTCCGCCTGACCGGCATGCTTTCGCCTACCCGCGACGGCACAGGGACGCAGGTACGCACGCCCGGTCCGACCCTGTCCAGCTTCACCGCTGTAACCAAGACCGACAACGCTGACCGGATCAAGCAGATCCTCAAGGTCCTCGACTGGTTGTGCTCACCCTTCGGCAGCAGCGAGTACCTGGCCCTCCGGTACGGCGTCGAGGGCCAGACGTTCACCCGCAACGGCTCCGACCCGACCCTCACCGAGGGTGGGCGCAGCCAGGTATTCCTGCCGGTGCGGTACCTCGCCGAAGCATCGCCCGTCATCTACGAGCCGGGCAACCGACAGGCCGTACAGGACCAGCACGACCACCAGGTCGCCGGCGTCCCGCTCGCCGTCGCGGACCCGACCCTCGGGCTGTACTCGGAGACCGCCGCCAGCAAGGCTGCCAGCGAGCAGCAGGAACTGGACGCGGTGCTGCTGGAGATCCAGCTGGGGAACAAGCCCGTCTCGGCGTGGCAGCCGGCCATCAAGAAGTTCATGGACCGGGTGGGCAACAAGATCAAGGCCGAGTACGAGGAGCAGGCGGGTGGTTGACGCGCTGGACTCAGCTGACACTCTAACGGGCTCAGGGAGAAGACAGTGGTGAGACGGAGCAAGTTACGTTGGTACACGCGTGGTCGGGCCCGTGCGGCGGTCGTGCTGGCTCTGGTGGCGGCGGTTCTGTCGCCGGGCAGTGCCGCCGTCGCCGACATGTCGGATCTCGGCGGGCTGCTCGACCTGACGCGCCCGGGGCTCGGCGCGGTGGCGGCTGAGCTGGCCGCCGGTGATGAAGCGGGCGCCGCGAGCGAGCTCAAGGCGTATTACGCGGGCCGCGCCGACGTCCATTACCCGGCTCCGGCCGAGGGCCTGGGCGGTGGCGACTCGGGCCCCGACGAGCTCGCGGCGGGGATCTTCCGGTTCGGCGCCGAGACCCGCAACTTCTACAACAGCGCCGAGCAGCGGATCGACATCGACTGGCAGGACCTTTGGGGTGGGACGCAGACCACCCCGGGCAGCGCGCAGACTTTGATGAGCGACTTCACGTTCATGCCCAAACTGACATTCGCTTACGTGTCCGAGAGCGACCCGGCGAAGCGTGCGGCGTACGCGGCGGCGTGGATGGACATCTCGCTGGACTTCTTCGCCGACAATCAGAGCTGGCCGCAGGGCCGCAACCTGTCGGCGGCCAAGCGGCTCGCCCAGCTGGTCAGCGCGTTCTCCGTGTTCCGGACCGATCCTGGCATCGACGCGAGCGATCTCGTGGCGTACCTGTCCGGCGTGCACGCCACGGCGGACTTCCTCGTCGGCGTGATGCAGATACATGCCGGAAACAACTGGTACGTGTCGATGGCCCGCTCCGTCCACGCGGCAGCCGTGTTCCTGCCCGAGTTCTCGTCATCGCCTGGCTGGGAGTGGTTCGCGGTGCGCTCGGCCGAGCGGTTCCTGCGCGCGTACTTGAAGGGCGACGGTGTGTACCGCGAGCCGGCGTTCAACTATCAGGCATACGTGGCGGATATGCTCAACTCCGTCATAGCAGTCGCGGATGCCAACGGGCGAACCGTTCCTGATTCGCTCGTCCAGGGGGCGGACTGGATCGCGGATTCGCTGTTCGCGACCCGTCAGCCGAATCTTGAACCCGCGGCGATTGGCGACACGCCGAACAACTACGCGGGTACGTCGGCCATTCGCAGGAGCGGTGTACGCAACTCCTGGCCCGATTTCACCTGGGTCGCCTCCGGCCGAACGGAGGGAACCGCCCCGACGCTGTCGTCCACGGTGTTTCCGATCAGCTTCGCGGTTCAGCGTTCCGGGTGGGACGCCGATGCCCGGTACATGCTGATCAACAACCAGAATTCCAGTTACACTGCCTCGCATCGGCATCCGGACGACCTCAGCCTGGTGATGGCGGCGTACGGGCGTCCGCTGATCGTCGACTCCGGGGTGGGGGACTACAGCGCGACTCCGACGAACGACTGGATGCGCCGTGAAACCGAGGCGCACAACACCATCGAGGTCGACGGAGTCCCGCAGACCGCCGGCGTCCCCCGCACAACGTCGCTGTGGCGCTCGAACGCGGGCCTCGACATCTACCGCGGTGCGGCGATGGGCTACCGGCCGGTCGCGCACGATCGCGCGGTCTACTTCGTCAAGCCCGGCTTCTGGGTGGTCTCCGACGACCTCACCGGTGACACCGCCGCGCACGACTACCGGCAGCTCTGGCACTTCCCCGGTGATCCGGTGACCGTCAATCCCACTACGAAGGTCGCCACGGTCGGGTTCGACACCGTGCCGGGAGCCGCGCCCGTTGCCGGCGTGCGGCTCATCCCGGTGGCGACGGCCGGCGCCGCGGTAACCCCCAGGGTCCACAAGAATGGCGCCGTACGCGTCGGCGAGCAGGTACTCACCGACGTCGACTACCTGTCGTACGACTGGTCCTCCACCGGGCCGACGGGACTGGACACGGTCGTGGTTCCCGGCAAGGCCGGCGCGGCGCCCTCGGCGACGGCGAAGCGCATCGCCATGCCCGGGGTGAGTCACTCCGTGGCGACGGCGATGGAGATCGCCCTGCCGGACGCGACCGGACGCTTCTACCTTTCGCGCGAGGCGACTCCCTCGTCGAGGGCGTTCGGGGCCGCCACGACCAACGCCGAGACCGCCTACCTCGAGCGTGCTTCGGGCGGCGGGCTTACCAGGTACGCGCTGACCAGAGGGTCGTCGCTGATCGACCAAGGCAACACCGTTATCAGCGCATCCGCAGTGGTGTCCGATGTCAGTGTGGAACTGCGCGGCGCGACCGCCCGGATCTCGCTTGGGGACCCGTTCACCGGCACGCTCTCCATCAACGCGCCGAACGCGAATGCGGTGAAGGTGAACGACACCCCGATCGCGTTCACCCGCACGGGCAACCTCATTACCGTGTCACTCGAGGAACACTTTGCCCCGGCACCCGTGCTCAACGACGAGTTCGACGATGCCAGCCTGGACCGCACCGTCTATGACTTCAACGGATCCTTTGGCGGCTGGACGCCGGTGCAGGGGACCTGGGCGCTAACCGGCGCACAGCCGGACACGCAGCTGGCACAGACCTCGACTGCGGACATGGTGTCGTTCGCGGCGCTGCAGGACGTACCCGATGACGTGGTTATGGCCGCGGACATCGTTCCCGGGGTACGCGGCCAGACGACCGCCCGTACCGGTCTCGCGTTCCGCTACCACGATTCCCGCAACTACTACCGGGCCGAAGTGCTCAACTCCACGTCGGGAGCGACGCTGCAGCTCGTGAAGATATACAACTCGACGACCACGGTTCTCGCGGAGACCGCACTGCCGATCGGCGCCAACGTCCCGCACAAGCTGGTCGTATCCGCGATCGGGAGGCATCTGAGCGCCAAAGTCGGCGACACGTCGATCTCCGCGGACGACGGACAGCTGCCGACGGGTGGTGCGGCCGCCTTTACGCATCGGCGGGCCGCGACCTTCGACAACATCGTGATCAGGGAAGGGCTCGATCAGGCCAGTTGGCGAGGAATAACAGGGTCTGTGTCCGTCGCCTCGGGCAAGTTGCACCTCACGCCGCCTGCCGGTGGCCGGGCGCACGTACTGGCCGACTCGACACTGCCGACGCGCTTCTCCGAGGCGTGCGACTATGTCGTGGAGACCACGGTCACGATCGACGGATCCGTCGGTAACGCAGGAATCTCGCTGCGAGACACCACGGACGCGTACGGGTATCGGATCCACGTCGGCAAGACGAGCAACGGAACCCAGTACGCGAGCATCATCCGCGAGGCTCACGCGTCGGGTCCCGTCACAGTGGCCACGGCATCCATCAGCAACCCGTTGACAGGTCCCGTGCGACTGGGTGCGGCGATTCAGGGCGACCGCATCACCGTGACGTTGAACGGCGTTCAGGTCCTGAAGGGTCGCGACACCGTTGTCCGCAGCGGCGGCGTCGGGCTTTACGCATCCACGGAGAGCTCGTTCGAGAACATCACTGTCGCTCGGTCCTGCGGGGGGCGGGAGCGCCTGCGGCCAAGTGCCCCCGGCGCCAGCAACCGCTGGGACCACCACGACTAAAGGGTGTTGCAGAAAGTAGTTGAGCGGGCATCTTCTGTGTATGAGTGGGGTGTTACGGGCTGATCCTTTGTGGGTGGAGACGTTCACTGGGCTGCGGATGAGCCGGTTCCAGCGCCTGCTGCGGGTGGTGCGCGAGCGCGGCGGTGAAGGTCCTGGCAAGGGGCGCGGCAGAGGGCGTCCTTGGTGCCTTGCTCTGCCCGAACGGGTGCTGCCGGTCGCCGTCTACTACCGCACCAACCTCACGATGCGGCAACTCGCGCCGTTGTTCGGGATCTGCCCGGCCACCGTGTGCCGGATCATCCAGCGCCTCGGCCCGCTGCTGGCTCTGGAACCCGCACAGCGGCCGGCCGAGGCCACGGAGCGGCTGTGGATCGTGGATGGCACCCTGATCCCGGTGCGTGACCGCGATGTCGGCGCCTCCAGCAAGAACTACCGCTTCTCCGCGAACGTGCAGGTCATCATCGATGCCGACACCCGGCTCGTCGTCGCGACAAGCCGACCGGTGCCGGGCAACAAGGCCGACGCTCACGCGTGGCGAGACTCCGGCCTGCCGGCCCTCTGCGAGGGTGTCACGACCCTGGCCGACGGCGCCTACCTCAACACCGGCCTCGTTGTCCCGCACCGAAGACGGGCAGGAAGAGCTCTGCTGCGGGCCCAGGAGGAAGACAACGCCGAACACCGGCGCATCCGCGCCCGTATCGAGCACATCTTCGCCCGGATGAAGAACTACAAGATCCTGCGCGACTGTCGACAGAAGGGAACTGGTCTCCACCACGCCGTCCAGGCCGTCGCACACATGCACAACCTCGCCCTCACGGCATGAGCACGATTGCCCGAAAATCGTCCTGACCTGCCTGCACATAGATTTCTGCAACACCCTTTAGTCGCTCGACGTCGTGAGCAGGCCGTGCTTCGCCGGTTGCTGCTTCCTGGCGCGTCGGGACAGTGCGCTCTGTGCGGCGCGGTGCTCCCGAAGGCCTTCTTGGTCGCCGCCCACATCAAGAAGCGGAGTCACTGCTCCGACGAGGAGCGGCGCAAGCTCGATGACATCGCCATGCCAGCCTGCATCCTTGGCTGTGATGCCCTCTACGAGCACGGCTACGTTTCGGTCGCGAACGATGGGGCGATCCTGGTCAGTACAGCCGCAGTGGAGCACCCCGCTCTCGGGGAGTACGCCCGCCAGCGGCTGCATGGGCGGAAGTCGAGCCGATGGTCGGAAAGCCGAGAGCCTTTCTTCGCCTGGCATCGAGAGCAGGTCTACCGGGGTTGACCTGCGCATGCCGATCTGGACGAGACGGTTTACCTGGGTACGGGATCGCCGGGCACCTCGGGACGAATTCGTGGGGACGCATTGGGGAGAGATGCCCGCAAACGATCGGCATCAGCCATGGACAGCCGGACACATGGAACCCCCGTCGCTGCGCGAAAGCGCAGGTCAGGCGGGGGTTTGGCTGTTCTGGAGAAGTAGGGCGGGTGGGACTTGAACCCACGACCCACGGATTATGAGTCGGCTCGATTGGTGTCGCTCAGTGCCGCCGGGTGTTGTTTTGTATTGCTGTAGCCGGAATTCTCCCCACTGTCGTGTCGGCCTGTGACGACATGTGCCGTGCTGTATTGCGTACACGCGAGCAACCATGCGTTCTTGACCATCGGCACTATGTGCCATTTGTTCCCTACTCGGCACGGCTGTGTGGGCCAGAATGACGTGATGAGGCTCGAGCCTCACGGCAGATCGAACGCGTCCGAGCAGCTATCGAGCAGTCACCGGCCGGCGATTTGCGTCCGCGAGCCAGGATCACTTGCAGTGATCTCGAATGCGATGCGTGGCCTGCTCGACGTGCATGGCTATGGTTTTTGGCAGGCGCAACGCTGGTGGGGACGCGGGTGGTGTCGCTCGGGCTGATGTTCAAGCCGGGCGCAGATGACGTGCGGAGGTGGGCTTGATCCGGTTTGGCGGACATCCGAGATCAGGGGCTCGTCCCCGGAAGGATGTCCATGATGGAGAGCATGGGGAAGAAGAAGCCGCGTCCTCGCCGCTCGTTCACGCCGGAGTTCAAGGCCGAGATCGTCGAGCCCATGAGGGCAGGGAGGTTCCCGTCTCGGTCTCGGATCAGATAGCGCGCCCGGCGGCCCGCATCGTCCAGATCCATCACCAGATTCTTTATCGCCTGGATGACCCAGTTCGCGCTCTGGTGAGTGGTGATGGCGAGCACGTCACCTACTCGGGCTGCTTCCGGAATTACAGAATTTCGGAAGCACGCGGTAGTGTCGAAGATACCGAGGTCTTTTCGAGCGTTGGCATTCAGGTCTGCGTCGCCCCCGGCGAACCACTCACCGCGGCCCTCCTCTTGGGGCTGGACAGGTCAGACGACCATGACGCCAACACTTGTTTCTCAGCCTGTACCGTTGAGCTCCGCCTCGTCCGCGATGCCTCGGGTCGATTCTGAGCTACGGCTCAGTCTCCACCCGGTGCTGGAGCGGCCAGCCGTGGTGAACGGGGCCTGGTGGCCCTACTCCCGCGACGCGGCCGCCGAACTACCCGATCTCATCGCCGCCGTCGACCAGCGGCTGCAGCGGACTACGCTGCTGGTAGGCGTGCATCGGGACGCGTGGCGGCGCATCCCACGTCGGATCCCGGCACGTGGACGGACGGTCCGCATCGGTGGGTTCCGGCATGGCGACCCTCACGTGATCGTTCTGTTCTTCGCCTCCGACGAGCCGGTCGCCCTGCTGATCATTCCGCCGGACACCGCCGTCGGCCCTGCCGAGGACGCGCTCAAGCTCACCGCCCAGAACACCGCCGACTTGACCGACGATGCCATCTTCGCCCTCGCGCACCTGCCGTCCGATCCCGCTCTCCGCGCGACAGCCGACAGGGTGGCCCGCTGGGAGAGCGAGAGCGGCTCGGTCAGCGGGCAGGAGGCGCGGCACTCCATCAGACGGCCATCAGCTCCGGCGTAACCCGTACCGTCCGCCGACCTGATCGAGCCGGTTCAGCCTAGGCAGACCCGGCGGCGGGTCAGCTTTCCAGCCGGAGGGCATCTCATCTCATTTCAGCTTCTCCAAAGGGGAGACTTCCATGGCCGCCATCGACACCGCGCCACTTGGCGGGGTCAACCCTTCAACGCCGACCACCGTCCACCTGTCGGGCGAGATCGACATCTTCACCAGTGCAGCGCTTCGTCGGCAACTGATGAGCACGCTGCAGGACAGCACGAGCCTGCTCATCCTCGACCTGTCGAAGGTGTCGTTCTGCGACACCGGCGGCTTGGCCGTCCTGGTCGGCATCCAGCGCCGCGCCCGGTCGATGGGCATCACCGTGGCCCTGACCGCGCCCCGCCCGTTCATGTCCCGGCTGCTGCGCATCACCGGCCTGGGCCGCGGCCTACCGATGGTGGCGTGAGCGGGGTGCGCACCGTGTGGGGCTCAAGAGCTGGAGATCCAGTGTGTCCAACGAAACCCGCAGGTCGGACGCTGTGGCTGAATATTCGAGCCCCACAGGACAGTGGCGAAGGTCAATTTGATGAGGTTGGTCGTGCGCGGGTGAGCCTACTCGGCCGGAAGCCGTATGAAGGCGATCAGGGGCAACGGCTGCGACACCTCGCCACGGATGCTCGCCCAGGGTTGCTGTAGCCGCACTACGGCGATGGCGCCTTCCGCGCTTGGCCGGGCGGGGTGTGCACTTCCTGGGAGGGCTGGTCATCTACCGGTAGTTGTGCTGATTTCTTCTCTTGTCCTGATGGTTGTCCGCCTTGGCCGGGTGGGGTGTGCGAAGGGCTGGTCTCGGGAGGCGCGCTCAGCGACGCCTGCTGCGTGCCGGTCGCAGTGGGCCGGCTGTCGGGTTTCGACGGCTTGGGGACGTCCGGCAGCGCGGCTGGAGTATGGGGGCGGTGCCGTGGAGGCGTTGCCTGGGCGGCGGCAGCGGGTGGAGTGGTGCGGTTTCGGCGCGCAGTGGAGGTCGGGCGCGGGCGGCTCGTCGGAGCAATGGCGGAGGAGGCCGGCCAGGACGGTGGCGGTCCTGATCGCCTGTCCGCGGGTGTGCCGCCGTTCGGTGGTGGCTTGGTGGGGCCGGGTCGTCACCGTGGACGGGTTCTGGTCGCTGGCATGGGTGTTCTCCCGGGGCGTGGGTGGGCAACGGCAAACCTTATCGATCTAGACATGGATGGTGACGGCGGTCAAGGGCGGCGGGCAAAGATTTGTCGCCGCGTACCTGCTTGACGTGCGTTTCTGCACGTTGAGGGCGTTTTCGAGGAAAGTTTACGGACTGAGTCAGTTGCTGTGAGTTCGCTGGGAGTTGACTCCCAGGTACTTTGCGGAGCGGTTTCAGCGACCTGGACCTTTTACTCTCCGTTACATCTTCTGAGGGTTGGCTGGAACCCCCATCTTCGGGCGGATCTTCGCAGCCCGTCGGGCCCTCGCAGGCCATTCAACAGTGTGTTCGACTCTTTAAGCGGGTCACTTTCTGTGGTTCTTGACCGAATGTGCCGTTTTGTGGCGTGATGCGGATGTTTTGCCTCAAGGGATCTTTAGATCCTCCTTATCCGCGGCCCCTCGGGGCCACATGCATTGTGGAGTGTGCCCGTGTCGCAATTACCCGTCCCACGACCGCAATCGGCCCAACGGTCCGGACCTAAACATCACGCACGGTTACGCCGGTACGTCGTCATCATCACCACGCTCGCACTGGTGGCCTCGCTCGCTTCGGCACCGCCCGCTGCGGCGCAGAGCGGATCGGCCGAGCCCGGGCTGCTGTCACACGCGTCGAGCTGGCTGGCCGGACAGGTGGCCGGCTGGTTCGCCGAGGAGCCGAAGGGGGAGATACGCCCGGCTCAGGCGCCGATCACGTTGCCGGGGCGAGACGGCACGCCGGCGCAGTTGAAGCTGGATCCGGTCAAGGAGCCGGGCAAGCGGGTCAAGGAACTGACCGGGCAACGCACCGCGGTGAGTAAGGCCTTCGAGCTGGAGGACGGCCGCCGCCAGGTGGAGATCTCGGCGGTGCGCCAGCACGTGCGGGTCTGTACGGTCACTGGCTCTGGCCCACTTTCGGTGGTGACGGAACGTGATAGCTCGTGTCGGTACATGGCTATCTCGCCGTGCTGTGTCAG
>NZ_JBSFNK010000085.1:0-19819 GCF_053587055.1 Nonomuraea sp. NPDC003707
CCGAGGTAGGTTTCGCGGCGGACGCGGGCGGACTGGGTGGCGTTGATCGCCAGCCGGGTGGTCGTGGTGGCCAGGAACGCGGCGGGGTCGTCGACCGTGGCGCGGTCGTAGGCCTGCCAGCGCAGCCAGACGTCCTGGACGAGGTCTTCGGCTTCGGTGACGCTGGCGAGCATCCGGTACGCGATCCCGAACAGGCGTGGTCGCACACCGGCGAACACCGCCGCCGCCTGCTCCAGATCGGCCACCGCCATCTCCCCCTGCCCCTCGACTGCCATCTACCGCCTACCCCTCGAACAGCGAGGACAGCCCGCGGCAGGTAACAGTCCCGGGAGATCTCCGCTGGTCAGCTCTGGATGGACTTGGTCTCGAGACACTCCTCGAGGCCGTGGCGGCCGAACTCGCGGCCGTTGCCCGACTGCTTGTAACCGCCGAACGACGCGAGCGCATTCCAGCCGGCGCCGTTGACGTCCACCTGGCAGGTACGCAGCCGGCGGGCGATCGCCATCGCGCGATCGGGGCTGCCGAACACGGCGCCGGTGAGTCCGTACGTCGTGCTGTTGGCGATCTCCACGGCCTGGTCGTCGCCGGTGTACGGGATGATGGTCAGGACGGGGCCGAAGATCTCCTCCTGGGCGATCACGGCGTCCGGCGCGACGTCGGCGAAGATCGCCGGCCGTACGTACGCGTCTCCCTCCAGCCCGTCGGGCCTTCCGGGGCCGCCGAAGACCAGGCGGTCTTCAGCGGCGACCCGGCCCGCCAGGTGAGCGCCGACCCCTTCCGTCACACCGCCGGGAACCTGGTCGAGGTCGGTGACCTCGCCTCGGCACTGGCCGCGCTGGAGGAGATCGTCGAGCAGGGCGAGGGCACCGCCCGCGGCGGCGTCTGGGACGGCGACCAGGACGTCTTCCACCCCGAACGCCAAGAAGTCGGACACTACTACCGCTTCCAGGAGCTCAAGCTCGGCCGCCGCTACCAGCGGGGCGACACCCCGCAGAGCGGGCCCACCGGCGAGGCCATCCAGGTGAACCTGACCGGCGTACCCCCGATGCGGCGCAACCCGCGGCTGTCCGACCACGAGCCGGGCAGTGCCATACATGCTCCGGGACACTACGGGCGCCGGCGATCTCCACGCAGTGAGGTCGTGCGGAGTCCTCCAGGTGGGCTTTTCCCCACCTCGGCACGCGGCTCACCTGTAGTGATCGGATGCGCGGCCAGGCGATGCAATGAACGCATGGCATTCACCCCCGCGGTCACCGCCGAGCGGCTGACCAAGACGTTCGCCACCGGCACCGGCCGGATCGAGGTGCTCAAGGGCATCACCACCGTGATCCCGGCAGGCGCGATGACCGCCGTCGTCGGTCCCAGCGGCTGCGGCAAGTCCACGCTGCTGTTCTGCCTGGCCGGTCTGGAAACCCCCACCACCGGTACGGTCACCGTGCTCGGCGACGATCTCGGCCAGAGCCGCGCCGGAGACGTGGCCCGCCTCTACCGGGACCGGATCGGGTTCATGTTCCAGACCTACAACCTGATCCCTTCCCTGACGGCCCGCGAGAACGTCGTCCTGCCGCAGCGGCTCGCCAGGAAGCCCGCCGACCTGGCCGCCGCCGGCTGCCTGCTGGCAGAGGTGGGGCTCACCGCCCGACACGACACGGGCGCCGCGAAGCTCTCCAGCGGGGAGCAGCAGCGCGTGGCGCTGGCCCGCGTGCTGGCCAAGGACCCGAGCGTGGTGTTCGCCGACGAGCCCACCGGAGCTCTCGACACCGTGACCGCCGCCCTGGTGCTGCGGCGGCTCCGCGCACTGGCCGACGGCAGCCGGACCGTGGTCATGGTCACCCACGACCTGGACGCCGCCGGCCAGGCCGACCACGTCCTGGTCATGCGCGACGGTCTCGTCACCCACGCGCTGGACCGGCCCACCGCCGGCGAACTCCTGCAGATCATGAGCCGGTCCCCGCAGGGGATCGCGTCATGACCCGCCTCGCGCTGGCGGAGCTGCGGGCCGACTGGCGCCTCTGGGCGGGCCCGCTGGCAGTCGTCACCGTCACGGCAGCCCTCGTCGGACTCGCCGCCATGCACTGGTGGTCGGCGGGCAGCCCCGAGGTCGCGGCGGCCGCCGCCCGTGCCGGAACGACCGTGGACGACGTGCGGGCCGCCTCGACCACGCTCTACGTCTGCACCGCCATCGCCGCCGTCACGGTGCTGGGCACGGTGTGCCTGGCGACGGTCGACGCGCTGCGAACCCGCATCGCCCGGTGGCGGCTCGCCGGGGCGCTGCCCGGGCAGATCAGGTGGGCCGTCCTCATCCAGATGGCCGTACTGGCCGTGGCGGGCACAGCGCTCGGCAGCGTCGTCGCCGCGGTCTGCGCCGAGCCGGCGTCCCGCGTGCTCGAGCGCATGGGTGGCGAGCAGGCTGTCGCCGTCGACCTGCGGATGACCGCGAACAGCGTCGCGACCACCCTCGTCGCCACCCTCGGCATCTGCGTCCTGGGCGCGCGCAGGCCCGCGTGGCGCTCGGCCCGCGTCCCGGCCGTGGAGGCGGTCCGCGACGCCGGGACCACGCGCCACGCCATGACCACCCGGCGCTGGTTCTTCGCGGCCGTGATGACGCTGGCCATCGGCGCCCAGATCGTCATGCACGCCTCCCTGAAGGGGCCGGACCAGCTCAGCGCCGGTATGAACAACTCGCTCTTCCTCGGCATCGACGTCACGATCCTGATCGTCATCCTCGCGCCGGCCGGACTGTCGGCCGTGCTGCGCCTGTGGAGCGCCGTACTCCCTGCCCGCCTGTCGAGTGCCTGGTTCCTGGCGCGCCACTCCGCGGCGCACCAGATCACCCGGAGCAGTGCCACCGTCGTCCCCCTCATGGTCGGGGCGAGCCTGTACGGGGTCTTCTTCGGCCTGGCCGGCACCTGGCAGGAGTCGCTCCGGGCCGGTGGATCGGCCCTGCGGCTCAACACCGTCGACACGTACGTGGTCCTCACACCCGTCGCCGCGCTGGGCGCGGTGGGCAGCATCGCCATCGTCTGCCTGACCGCTCGGGGCCGGCAGCGGGAGTTCGCCCTCCTCCGGGCCGCCGGCGCGACCTCGCGGACCATCGTGACCATGACGGTGTACGAGGCCGTCCTCTACACGACGACGGCGATCGTCCTGTCCCTGGCCGGGGTCGCCGCCACCGTACTCGCCACGGCTGTCACCCTGAGCGCCACCGGCCTGCCCTTCACCCCCACGATCGACCTGCGCCAAGCCCTGGCGCTGTGCGCCGTCGCGCTCGCCGGCCTGATGGCGGCCATCATGGTCCCGGGCATCGCCGCCCTCCGGGGCGACACCCGAGAACTCCTCGCCCCCGCTTGAGCCCTGTTCGACGTAACTTCGAGCGCGAGCCTGCCCGCGGCGGAGCCCGCGGACGGTCTGGCAGATGTGCTCACTCAGGTCATGCTCACACGAAAGCCTATTGCGCTACTCTTGGTATCGATACTTAAGGTAGCGAAACTAGCGGGCTGAGGAGGACACATGAGCGAGGTCACCGCAACGGATCGGCCGCCGCTGGGCATCCGGTTGATGCATGCCCTGGGAAAGGAGCCGGACTGGTTGGCGATGACGGCCGAAGAGCTGGTCGTCTTGCGCGAGGCGGTGAACCGCAAGCGGTCGTCCCGCCTGGCCCGGCTGATCACCGGATTTCCGGACCGCGGCGCCACGATCCGGTGGCAGGAGGTGGCGCTGCCCGACCGCAGGCTCCGGGTCCGGGTGTACCGGCCCTCGGCCGGGCAGGCCGGCTTGCCTCTTGTGCTCCACGTGCACGGAGGCGGGTTCGTGGGTACGGCGGTGCAGAGCGACTGGGTCAACAGCCACCTCGCCGCGCGGCTGCCCGCGGTCGTCGTCTCGGTCGAGCACCGCCTCCTCGACCAGGAGACCCCGCTGCCGGCGGTCGTCGACGACGGCTGGGACGTGCTCCGGCACGTGGTGCGGCACGCCGGGCAGTGGGGAGTCGACCCGGCACGGGTCGCCGTCTTCGGCGAGAGCACCGGCGCGTTGGTCACGGCCCTGGCCGCGATCCGGGCCAGGGAGTCCGGTCTGCCCCTGCGGGCGCAGGTGCTGGTCAATGCCGCTGTCGACCTGACCTCGGCGGGGTTCGACCTCGCCTCCATGCGCCGGCACGCCCACGGCCCGGGCCTCACCATGACGCAGATGCGGTTGTTCCAGCGGCTCGCCGTTCCGCCCGGATCGGATCCCCGTACGGTGTCGCCGCTGTACGCCGGCGACCTGGGCGGGCTGGCCCCGGCACTCGTGGTGGTGCCGACCATCGATCCGGTGGCCGACCACGGCCGCTGCTACGCCGAACGGTTGCGGGCGGCCGGCACGCCCGCGCGGCTCACCGAACATCCCGGAGCGACGCACGCGTTCCTCAGCATGCCGGGCGTGGTGCCGCAGGCGAAGGCCGCACGGGCGGAGATCCTCGAGTTCCTCCGAGGGACCCTCGCCGGGTGACGGGTCTCGGACTGCCGGAGAGGATCCGGGCACTTCGTCAGCAGCGAACGCGCCCCCGTCGAACACGCCTTCGCCGACCTCAAGAACTGGCGCATCCTCACCAAGCTGCGCATGGACGCCGCTCAAGCTTAGCCCAATGGATGAACAGCGGGAACTTCCCTGAAGTGAACATGAACACGGCCCAGGCGCCGGCGGTCACCAGGGGCCGCCGTTTGCTGTGTGCTGCAAGCGCAGAAAGCCACTCGTGACGGGTATCTTCTTCACCATGAGTGCCCAATACGCATGGTCTGAACGCTTCCCTGAAAGGCGTCCGGAGGCCGAAGGCCCTGATCGCCCAGCATCGAATACTGAAAGCAATCTGCATCCCCCGGCTGCTGAGGCAGAGGTCCGCCGGCTCGAAGAGCGATTGGGCATGGAGCTGCCGGCGAGTTACCGGCAGTTTCTCCTGTTCGCCAACGGGTGGGGCAACGACGATGACTGCTGCCTGCTGCGTGTCGAGGAAATCGGCTGGCTTCGTGATGTCGACCCCTCGATCGCCGAGAGCTGGTCGGAACCCAAGCCCGAGAACTCATGGAGCGTGCCCGACGAGCTCTACTTCGTCTACGGACGCGAGCAGGTCTCCGGCGACATGAGAGGGGAGTATGTATCCGACACCCTTCTGGTCGGGTATTGGGACGATGGAGTCGTTCTCCTCAACCCCCACGTCAAAACTCCTGAAGGTGAGTGGGAAGCCTGGTATCTCGCGCCATGGCTGGCCGGCGCCAGGCGTTACACGTGTTTCTGGGACCTGATAGCGGACCAGCTCAAAGTCGGCACCAATGGGGTGCGCTAGATCGGTGCCAAGTCGGGGCCGGGAGATTTAGTCGTCAGTGTGCTGGTCGATGGTGGGCCAGGGCATCACTTAGCGGGGATGGGCAGGGAGTCGATCGGCGGCCGTCGTGGGCCGTAGGAGCCTGGAGCGCAGCTTGCCGACTTTGGCCGCGCTTGAGTGCCGGTTCGAGACTGATCTCGGACTCGGCACCCAAGCGTCGCGCCGATAACTACTCGATCATCACCCAGAAAGAGTTCTCATTGCCGACTCGGAATTCGGCGTAGAATCTTTTCAGGGCATTGCCCTGGTCTCGGTTTTGCTTTGCGTTGAGCGCCCGAATCGAGAAGTCCCACTCAGTGCTCGCGGCTCCCTCCAAGGTGGCCGCGAATGGATACTCGTCGCAGTTCAGGTCCTTCCACCTGGCCCCGGGGGCAGTGTACTTCTCCTCCCATTGATAGTACTTGCAGTAGTTGCTGGACGGGTCGTCCGGCCACTGATAGTCCTTCTCGTTGCCGCGGTCGGCAACGAATGCGCGTCTTGAGAAGACGAGCCGGTTTTCTGTATTCTTTTCATCGCTGGTGGTCCTGTGCAGCGGTTCGCCCGCATCGCTCCCGACAGGAGCCGCCCAGTTCCCGGGGATGCGCTTGGGCTGCTCAGTGCCGAGGATGGCCTTCTTCGGCGGATTCGGGACCTCGAACTCCCCTGGGCGTTTAGGCGGGTAAGTATTCTTGTTCGTCGCGGGGTTGAGAGCATCCTTGATGTGCAGGGCCACCTCTGGAAACTCCGTGCCACTCTTCGTGGACATAACGAATACGCGTTTCGACCTGGTGTTGATACAGCCGCCGACGCGATCCTCGACCTGCGGGTCGCCCGCGCCGAACGCGAGGCTGTCGCAGCGGAAGTGGGGCATCCACCGCTTCCAGCCCACGGGCACACCGTTACCCTCGCGTGCGACGCCGACCCACTCGCCCCTGACGTCAATGACCTTCTGGCTGAAGAGGGGCAGACGCAACCACTCGGACCCGGATTCGGTGTAGAACACGACCTCCGGATGGAACGCGCAGGTGACCACGCCCGGATCATCAATGTTCGTTCGAATGTTGAAGATATCGAACGGGCTGGATTGCCAGGTAGAGATGTCCTTCTTCTTCTCGCCGTCGCCGGTGGTGCAGCCCTCGTCTGTGAGGGGAGGATCCGGAATATACAGTCTCGTTGTGATGGGCAGGTCATTCAGCTGGTTTCCAGGTTTGATCACCTGCCCGTCTTCACCGATGAGCGCGAAATCATCGAGCTGGATGAACATCTTCATGTCCGTCGGCTTGACGCCGGTTCCGGCTCCGCCCACCACGCTGGTCCCGGTTGCGTTTCCGAGATAGCTGTGGATGACCACCGTGGCCCGGAAGCGGAGGGCGAGGTCTTCATCGAACGGCTCAGCCATCTGCTTGCAGGCCCAATTGAGGATCGGATTCTTCTTGAACGCGCTCTTGCAGCCGGCTTTGATCAATCTGCCGCTCGACTCGTCCTCTATGTAGTCGTTCACTTGGAGGTAGGAGGACCAGCAGGAGTTGTACGGCAGCTCACGGATTCGCGCATCGTACTCGCCATGCCCGGTTTCGCTTCCGCTGACCTGGCATGTTTGCAGATTGATCCGCTCGTAATCAAAGCCGCCGGTCGCAGCCGTGGCCTGAGTAGCCGCGGCCTTCTGCGGTGCGGGCACAGCCACAGCCACAGGCGACGGCGCCGGGGCCATCACATTGGCGACCTCATCAGCGCTGAACGGGCGTTGATAGATCTGAACCTCGTCGAGGCCGCCTGCCATCGCCGCGCCGATCCGTAGCGGGGCCAGGGCGTTCCAGGCGGGGAAGGACAACTGCGCGGTCCCGGCCTGTGCCCCGTTCAGGTACAAGGTGGCGGTACGGGTGTCCGCGTCGTACACGCCGGCCAGGTGGAACCACTCATCGACGGGCGGCTCCACCCCCGACAGAACACCCTCGACTGTCGCGTCTGTGGCGTCGGCATTGGTGAAGGTGAACACCAGTCCGTGGTCGGGGGTGTTGCCGAGCCGGAACGGCGCCTGGTGGGTGCCCTTTTGCTCAAGGACGGTGTAGTTGCCGTCCTTGTCGTTCCAGCGCAGCCAGGCGGCGGTGGTGAAGCTCTGGTCGGTGCGGATCACCGCGCCGGCCGTCTGGGCCAGAGGTTCCTCGCCCGGCTGGACGACGTCTACGGTGACCTGCTGCCAGTCCGACCAGGCCGAGGAGGCGTCACCGGCGACTGCGCGCAGCCGCCAGCGGACCTTCCATCCGTCGGCCAGCTTGTCGTCGGGGACGGCGACCGAGGCTTGGCTGCCGGAGGCGACGTTGTCCACGGCGCCGGTCCAGATCTGGCCGGTACCCTGCCCTCCGGGTGCGGCCGGGTCGTGTTCGATCTCGGCCTCGGCCCGCAGCGCCTGGCCGGCCGGGTGGGTGAGGGTGGCCTGCAGCGTGGGGGTGAGCGAGTCGGTCACCGTCACGCCGTCCACCACCTTCGACGGGGTGACGGTCAGGCCGGTGATGGCGGGCTTGGGCAAGCGGACGGTGAAGGACTGCCAGTCCGACCAAGCGGAGGCGGCGGTGGCGGAGACCGCGCGGGCCCGCCAGCGTACCTTCCACTCGTCGGTCAGTGTGTCCGCCGGGACGGCGATGCTCGCCTGAGTGCCGGACGGGACGTTGTCGGCGCTGCCGGCCCAGATCTGGCCGGTGCCCTGCCCGGTGGCGGCGGGGTCGTGCTCGATCTCGGCCTCGGCGCGCAGCGGTCTGCCTGCCGGGTCGCTGACCTGGGCGAGCAGGGCCGGGGTGCGGGTGGGGGTGATGGTGGTGCCGTCCACCTGCGTGGACGGGGTGACCTGCAGCGCGCCGACGGCCGGTTCGGAGACCGGGTCGGGCACATCGATGGTCAGGTTCTGCCAGTTCGACCAGGGTGAGCCGACGGTGGTGGCGGTGTTGATCGCGCGGGCCCGCCAGCGTACCTTCCACCCGTCGGTCAGCTTGTCCGCCGGGACGGTCGCCGTGGCTTGGGCGCCGGAGGCGACGTTGTCGAGGCTGCCGGTCCAGATCTGGCCGGTGCCCTGCCCGGTCGCGGCCGGGTCGTGTTCCAGTTCGAACTCCGCCCGTACCGGCTGGGTGGCTGGGTCGGTGACGGTGGTGCGCAGGGCCGGGGTCAGGCTGGTGGCGACGGTGACGTCGTTCACCACCTGGGAGGGGGTGACCTGGAAGGCACTGACGGTCGGGTTGGGCACGTCGACGGTGGCGGTCTGCCAGTCCGTCCAGGCCGAGGTGGTGGAGGCGGTGGCGTTGGCCGCGCGGGCCCGCCAGCGGATCTTCCAGCCGTCCGTCAGTCTCCCGGCGGGGACGCTGACGGCGGCCTGGCCGCCGGAGGCGATGGCCGGTGAGGCGCCGGTCCAGATCTGGCCGGTGCCCTGTCCGGTGGCGGCCGGGTCGTGTTCGACCTCGAACTGGCCGGTGAGGGTGCCGGTCGCGGGGTCGGCGACGGTCGCGGCGAGTTGCGGGGTGAGCGAGCCTGCCACGGTGACGCCGTTCACCGTCTGCGCCGGTGTGATGGCCGGGGCGGAGACGGCCGGTTGCGAGGCCGGGCCGCTGGTGGTGACGGTCAGGGTGGGCGGCTGGTTGAAGTCGGTGTCTTCGGAGGAGGTGAACACCCGGTAGTTGTTGATGTTCGCCTCGCCGGGTGACTTGAGCACCAGGCCGTGGTCGGCGGCGCCGGCTGCCCAGTCCTGGGCGATGCCGGTGACGTTCCACTCCATGCTGTCCGGCCAGGTGGCGCAGTCCTGGTTGACGCCCTTGAAGTTGGTGGAGGCGTCCTCGGTGGTGAGGGCGGGCTTGGTGGCCCAGTACATGCCGGTCGGATCCCATGCGCTGGTCAGCCGGGCGACCTGGATGCCGTTGGTGAGCGCAGGGCCACAGCCTTGGCTGTCGAGGGTGTTCATCGACAGTTTGGCGTCGGTCACTGTGCTGCCCGGCAGGCCCGTGGTGTCGAACTTCAGGTGCACCCGCATCTTCATCCCGCCGGTCATGGTGCCGGCCATGACATTCGGGCTGCCCGAGTAGGCGGGCGAGTCCACGTCGAGCGTGCTGACATCGACGTCGGCGGATACCGGCAGAGTGAGCGCCGCGGCCACTCTCACCGGGTAGGTGGTGCCGGCGTCGGCCAGGAACGCCTGGTCCGGCTTGACCACCAGCTCCGTACGGCCGTCCTTGGTGACGACGTCCGTGTCGGCTTCACCACGCTTGGCCGGCCGGCTCTTGCCGCTGCCGTCCAACATGACCGGCCGCGCCGCTGCGGCGACCAGCTTCTTGTCCTGGCCCTTCAGCAGCAGCCGGCCGCCCTTGCCCTCGGCAAGGGTCAGGCCCTCGTCGTCGACGCCGATCCGCAGCTCCAGCGGCTTCGACGGCCGCTGCCGCAGCACCACCTCATGCCGGAACCCGGCCGGCAACGCCGTCACCACCAGGTCGGTCCCGGTACCGGCGGCGTCGGTGTAGGTGGCCACACTGCCCTTGACGGTCGGCTTGGGCAGCGGCGTCGGCCAACGCAGCGCGTACGACTTGCCATCGGCGGACATCTTCACGAACGGATCCGTGCCACCGGCGGAGATCTCCACGACCGCGCCCTCGGCGAGGGTCTTGGCCCGCAGCTTGCCGCCCTGCTCAGCCAGGGTGGTGTCGATCGGCACCCAGCCGCCGCCTTGCCTGGCCCGTACCGGACCGGCCGTGACCTGGGTCTTGAACGTCTTCCCGTCCGGCTGCGCGTGGGTGATGCTGGTCGCGGTCGTCTCGTCGGCGACCTCGACCGCCTTGCCTTGCTGGGCCGCTGTACGGGAGGCGGCGACCCGCGCCTGCGACGGCACGTTGGAGATCGCGTTCCCGCTCTTGCCGACGGTCCACTCCGCCGTGTCGTTCAAGCTTGCCTCGTGATCGTTGCCCGACGAGTCGGCAGCGGTACGGCCGTCCCCTTCATCAAACGCCCAACGCGCGGCTGCCTGATCGATGGTGCGGAAGGACCAGGTGTAGGGAGCCATCTCGTTCTCCCACACGTCGATCGCTCCTGAGACCTCAACCGTGTAGGTTGCGCCGGGGTGAAGCGGCTGCGTGGGAGTGAAAGTCGCGATCTTCTTGGTGTCGTCCAGCATGGTAGTGCCCTGGATCTGGGTACCCTGCGGGCTTCTCACCACGAACTCTGGGTCGAAGATCTCCTCAGAGAACGTCACCCGGACATGGGCGTCCAGGGATACGTCGGTGGCGCCGCTCGTCGGCTCTGTCGCCCGTACCCGCGGCGGTGTTGTGTCCTCACCGCCTGGATTGGTGGTGTCGTCGCTGTCGCCGGGATCCGGCAGCGCGGGGGAAAGCTTGTCGGTTCCGATCAAGGTGCCTGCACTGTCACGCTGATCTTCATTTGCAGCGATCAGCTCACCGCTCAGCTGCTCGATCGGCTCGTCGAGTTCCGGCGTGTAGACGGACTTGGTGAGGGCTTCCTCGTATTCAGGAATCGAGGTGAGCGGCTCACGTGAGGTGGTGACCACCGTTTCCTGGCGTGGTGGCACCGGCGGCTCGAAGTCCACGCTGAGCCTGGGGGCGTGCGCGGGGGAGGGGTAGGTGGACTCGCGGGTGCGGTAGCGCCGCCAGTTGGTGACGTCGGACTCGCTGCCCGCGGTGAGCTGGATGCCGTAGTTCGGCTCGCCGTTCGCCCAGGCCTGGACGATCCCGTTGACCGAATGGATGAGGTCCCATTCGTAGTTGTACGCCCCGGTGCAGTTGGTGCTGTTGTAGGCGCCGTACTCGGTGTTCGCGCCTGTGTTGGTGACCGATGGCTGGTTGGACCACGTCATCTCCAGCTCGTCCCAGTCGGAGGTGACGCGCCGGGCGGTGATGCCCGATCCGACGTAGAGCCCGCAGTCGCTGGACAGGTGGTTCCACAGCGTCAGGTCCGCGTTCTCGATCGTCGAGCCCCAGAACGGGTCACTGTCCGCGGGCAGCGGGAACTGGATGTAGCTGCGCCAGCGCACACCGCCGTCGTTGGACTTGCCGACCAGGATCCGGTCGAGGTTGAAGTTGGACCAGCTGTCGGGGTAGGTCGAGTCGTTGACGAAGGTGTCCATCGGCTCGCCGTCGTACGGCGCGCTCACCCCGTCGGGGCAGTAAGTGCTGGACGGCGTGTCGATCTCACACTCGTACCAGTCGTCATCGACGGCGGCCATGGTCACCGGGTACACCGTCGCCGGATCGGCGAGGAACGCAGGGTTCGGGCTGTAAACCAGGTCCGAGCCGTCCAGGGTGACGGCCGCTCTGCCGACCTTGGCGGCCTCCAGGTCGCCGCTGGGGTCCGCGGCGACCGCGTCCAGCAGGGGCGCCGGCCGGATGTCGAGGAACGTCTTGCCGTCCTCGGTCTTCAGCGTCGGCTGGCCCTTGTCGCCCTTGCCGAACGAGAGCCCCTTGGGAGGTTCCACGGGGATGCGGAAGGTCACCGGCTGGGCCGGGCGTTCCCGGATGACGATCTGCTGCCGGAACCCGGTCGGAGTGGCGGTGACCACGAGGTCGATGCCCTTGCCGTACGCCGATGCGTACGTGGCGGTGTTGCCCTTGAGGGTCGGCTTGGGCAGCTTGCCGGAGGCGCTGACGCGGACGATGGCCTTGTCGCTCTTGCTCTTGATCGCTGTGGTGTCGCCGCCGGCCGACAGCGTCAGGTCGCCCTTGACCACCTTAGGTCTGATGACGCCGCCGGTTTCGACGAGGGTGGTATCGATCGGGGTGAAGCCATCGCCGTTCTTGACCCGGACCGGCTCCAGGTTCAGCTCCATGCGGAGCGTCTTGCCGTCGGGGTTGGCGTAATAGGTGGTGGTTTCCGAGCGCAGAGACTCGATCTCGACGCGCCGGTTGTCCTTCTTGGCCTGTGCCAGCGCCTTGCCGGCGGGCGTGGCGGGGGCGCTCGGCGGTGGCGTGTTCGTGGTGGTGGTGGGTGGTGTGGGGCCCTGGGCGACCGCGGGTGCGCTCATGAGGGAGAGCGGCATGGTCAGGGCCGCGATCAGGGCAGCGCGGCGGCGCGTCCGGCTGGATAAGCCGGACGCTGTTCGTGATGGGTTCACTCGAGCCTTTCGAACAGATGTGGCAAAACGGAGTGATCATCACATAGGTTGTGATCTTATGTAAAGATCCTTTTCAGCGACGGGAGGCGGGTTCCGTCAGCATCGGAATCATGCAGCCGGCGGGGTGCGCGATGTGGTCACTGATCTGGGGTTGGTGTATCTCCAGAAGCGCTGTCGACGTGCAGCGCTGCACATCGACTACGGCGCGGGCTCCTTGGTCGGTGAACAGCTGATTCGCTGGTCGGGCTCAATGGGCTAATTCCATCCTGAAATCGAGGCAGCCGGTAGCGATCAGGGGCAAGTGGCTTCGCATCGAAGGGGCCAGGGGTTCGAATCCCCTCATCTCCACTGGCGTTCCGTCTTCGATCATGCGGCGCAGATCGTCGAAGGGCGGTCGGTAGGCGACATCGGTGACCCGGCCGCCCCTGATCTTTATGGGGTGCCCGATTCCCCGGCGACTACCGCCACCGGCCTAACAGCGCCATCTGGTACGGGGGAGCGACGACGGGGAGTTTGGTGAGCGAGCCGGTTCTGATATCGGCGGCGTAGTAGCCGTTGTATGTCCTGGCCAGGAGGTGATCGGCGTCGAGCCATTGCCTGGTTGCCGGGATCGGGAAGTTTCGCACCGCCTCACCGGTCACGAAGTCGATGAGCGTGAAGCCTCGGACCGCGATGAACTTGCCGTCGGGCGAGAGCGAAGGCTCGTCGTTGCGGTTGAGGTGCTTGAAGACGCGCGGTTTCTTGCCTGGAGAGACCCAGCGCAGGTCACTGTCGCCCTCGCAGTGTCGTGCTCCGAGTACTCCGGAAGAGGTCACGCCGTAGAGGCGGCAGACGTTCTTGATGATCTTGGTTTCGCCGGTGTCAAAGTTGGTGATCGTGGTTTCCGCCACCGCCTCTGGAGAGGTGGCGAAGAACGTGCCGTCGCCCGAGACGGCCAAGCGCGGCTCATCCTCGCGGACCCGGCCTGCCGGCTTCGCGTTGAGCTGCCGGATCTGGCCGGTACGCAGGTCGAGCGCGACGTAGTGGCCGAAGGCGTTGTCGACGTAGACGACGCGGTGGCCATCGCGGCTCACGCCCACGATCTTCCTGACATTCTGGATTGCCACGTCCTGGCCGGATGCGAGATGGGCGATGTCTGATGTGCTGATCCAGCGGACGGGGGACTGAGTGGGCGCGAACGGGCGCGGCCCCTCGGGAGCGGGGGAGGAGCAAGCCGTCAGCAGGAGTGCCGCCAGGGCGAGTGGGACCTTCATACCGCTCCGATCGTGATGTCGTCCCCGGCCACCTCCGGAGCGTACGGCACCGGCCGGGTCGCGCCGCTGAGCACGTTCATGAGGTAGACGGCGGCTGAGCGGTACCCAGGCGCATACAGCAGCACCTCGCCTGGCCCCGTCCACCGGTAGATGCGCCTGAGCTCGGCGGTCGGTGGCAACTGCGCGTCGACCTTGCGCAGCACCCCGCCGTTCTGGCCGAGGACCAGGACACGCCGGCCGGAGAGTACGGCGATCTCCTTGCCATCCGGGGATACGGCCGGCCGCCGGTCGGATTCCAGTTCCGCGGACTGTGCCTTGGCGATCACTGAGCCGTCCAACGCCACGATCTTGACCCCGTTGGAGGAGCGGTCCATCACCAGATGGCCGCCCGCCCATCCCAGGAGAGAATCGTCGTCCTCGATGCGTATGACGGTGCCCGACCGCGTGTCGGCGACGACCACTTCTTCTGCTGGTGTTTGTTCCATGGCCAGATAGCGGCTGTCGGGAGAGAAAGACAGGTCGACCTCGTAGAAGGCGGTTGGAACAGGAAGGATCGCACCGGTCGTGACGTCGTGGATCACCACCTGCATCCGGGCGAGGCTGTAGTAGGCGAGTTTGCGGCCATCCGGGCTCACCTGCACGTCGGTTTGCGGCAGCGCGTCCGGTAGCCGCCAGCGCCGTCCCGACGTGTCGACCACGAGCCATCCTTCGGACGGATCTGCTGAGGCGAACGGCTCGATCCGATCGGGAAACAGCCCATCCCGCACCCGCATGCCGTACCGGATGGGCTCGGCTGCCGCGACAGGCAGAACCGGCAGCAGCGGCGGCTTTCGAGCTGTGAGCGGGAGCACGGCAGCTGAGCCGGCCACGCTGAGCAGGCAGAGGCAGGCGACGAGTTTCGGGAAGCGCGTCGGCGCCGGTCCCGGTGTCGTGGCCGCCTCCCGAAGCCGGGCGGCGAGCGCCGCCCTTTCCTGCTCCGGTACGGCAAGCGCTCGGACCTCGGCCTGACTCAACCCGCACAACTCGGCCGTGTCCTGCTCGTCCCATCCCTCATGCAGCGTCGCTACCAGCACTGCCCGTTGCCGCCGAGACAAGCCCCGACCCCAGGTGGGCGCATCCCAGACGCGCAGCGGAGACAGGAAGCGGCGAAACATCCGGAAATAGCTGGCAGGCGTGCCGCTGCCTGCGGCGAGTCTCGCCGCCGATTGACCGGCGAGTAGGGAAGCGGCCCGTGCCTGCCGTTCAGCCCAGCCAGTCATTACCCGCCCCGGGCCAGGCGATGTAAGGGATCCACTGGTCTGGCAACGCCGGGTCGTGTCGCGTGTCGCCCGTCCTCACGTCAACGAGCCGGTACGGCGAATCCTCGACGATGACCTCGTGATCGTTGAACCAGGCGATGATGCGGGTATCGTTTCTCCTGATCAATTTGATCTTCTTGCCGGACGTGGCGTCGCTGATGAGGACCCCGTCGGAGTCGTATGAGGCCACAAGCCGAAGATCGGGCGAAACCAGCCCGCCGGTTAGTTCGCCAACGAACGCGCCCGTACCATCGCGCCGAACGGTCACGAGCCGGGCTTCCTCCCCATGGCGTGCGCAGCCGGGCACACCCCAAACGACAGTGTCGGACAGTCCGTACACCTTGCAGATATCGGTGATCGTGCGCCGCTCGCCGGTCCGGAGGTTCGCGATCAGCGTGCGGTCCCGATGGGAGACCGTGACGTCCCGGCCGTCGAAGGAGGTGTTCAGGGCGGTGATTCGGCCCGCGTCGGTGAGGTCGTGCACCGCTTCGTCCCGCAGGTCGCGTGCCCGAATACGGCCGTCCTGAACGTAGACGATCGTGTGACCGTCGCCGCTGACGATGAGGGGGTTGTCTGCCTGGATCTCGTTGAGCGTGAGCGTCTGTCCGGATCGCAGACGAAGTGCCCAGCCCTGGTCGCCGATGGGATCCCCGTACAGGATCGGCTCAGTCGTGAGGGCCTGCGGCCACAGGATGTAGACGCTGTAGCCAACGATGAGTAGGAAGGCCGCGGCGAGGCGGCCTATTCGGTCGCGACGCCCGCGGCGTGCTAATCGGGTCCAGGTGCCGGGCACACCGCTGATCGTAGGGAAGGAGATGTCGTGGTGGAAGCCGGGGCGGCTCAGGCGGTCGTGTACGTCGGCCAGGCGTGGTGCCGCCCGATGGCGATCAAGGCGATTTACAGGTCTTCCCAAGGGGACGCATGGGATATATGACTGCCGATCATGGCGTACGCGCGAGGTTCTCGACGCGTTCCTGGGCGGGCTCGACAACGCTGACGTGCGGGCGTTCATCTACCCGGTGTGGTGGGCCGACCGCCCGGCACGGCCCAAGGGCTTACCGCGGCGAGCGGGCGCGGTCGAGCGAGTTCGTCGTGTTCGGCGGTTCGCTGTTGCGCAATGGCGAGAGTGCCGGCGGCCCTGAGCACCGGGCCGCCCTCAGAGCTGGGCACCTGACACGGGCAGCCGAGTTGGCCTGGTCTCTCTGACCGGCGGCGGATCAAGGACACAGGAGCAGCCCGGTCGATGATCGCCGGGCCGGGCCGTGTCGCACCCCCCACCCGCCCGGGACGCCGGCCGATGGCCCGTTGATCGACGAGGTGGTGGGCCCGCTGATGTCCACCCCGCCGGCGCGGGCGGGCGAGGAAAGGCCCGGCGCGAGGGGCGCCGGGCCTGGGGGACCGCCGTCCGGAGGCGGATCAGGAGATGGAGCGGCTCAGAATAGAGCTGAAACGGCTTAGTAGATGCGGTACTTGCGGCCGCAGTTGTCGAACTTGCCGGCCCAGCAGGTGAACGTGTAGACCTTCTTGATCCCCTTGCCGCTCCAGCTCCCGACCACCTTGCCGTCGAACGAGCGGTTGAACTTGTGCCAGCTGCCGTTCTGGTAGAACTCGAACCACACCCAGCCCTTCTTGCCGCCGACCTTGTCCACGCCGTACCACTTCGTGTGGACCACGTGGCCGCTCTTCCACGTCTTGCCGAACGTGTAGGCCTTGCGGTCACCGGAGAAGAACTTCCCCCAGCTCGTCCCCGTCGAGGTGGTGGCAGCAGTGGTGGTGGCGGCGGTGGCGGCCTGGGCGGCGACCGGGCTCAGGGCGAGGCCGGTGACGGCCATCGAACCGGCCAGAGCCGCGATCGCAAGGGTCTTACGCATTGGGTTCCTCCCCGTTTGTCGTGCACCGGTTGATCCGGCAGCAGGGACATTACGGAGATTCCATGCGATCAACTGTGGACAAATCCGCACTCCGAGAGTGATGGGCAACACACCTGCCAGGCGATCAACGGACCGCGGCAGCGAGCCTGTCCGCCGGGAACGGGGTGAGCGGGAGCCGGGAGGACTTGGCCTGGGGCGCGGTGGTGCCGCACAGGGACAGGAACAGGTGGTCGACCAGGGCGAAGTCGATCGGGCTCGGTACGATCTCGCCGTTCTCGTCGATCCGCTGGTACTTCGCGAGGTTGATCCCGAAGGACAGCTGGCGGCTGCCGTCCGGGCTGGACAGTGACTGCGTGATCATCCCGAACACGCCCCCGTCGTGACCCCAGAAGCGGCCGCACGGCAGGTCGAGGGAGTAGAGGCCGAGGCCGTAGTTGATCGCGGCCCCGCCGGCCAGCACCGTCACCGTCTTCTGCATCTCGGCGACCTGCGCGGCGCCGACCAGCTCGCCGCGCAGCAGCGCGCGGTAAAAGCGGTTGAGGTCGTCCATCGTGGACACGATCGCGCCTGCCGTCCCGCCCCACGACATGTTGTAGACGCTGTAGTCGCGCGGCGGGTCGATCAGGCCGAACAGCGACTCGTACGCCTTGGAGTGCGGCCCCGGGATGACCGGGGTGCGCGGGAAGGACGTGTGCCGCAGGCCCGCCTTGCGGATGACGTTGCGGGTGATGTACCGCTCGGCGTCCGTGCCCGTCACCTTCTCCAGGAGCAGGCCGGCCAGGATGTAGTTGGTGTTCGAGTACGACCCGGGGATCGCCCCGGGCTCGCCGGTCGGGGCGGCGGCCAGGCCCATCCCGACCAGTTCCTTCGGGGTGAACGTACGGAAGCGGTTGTCGTCCAGGCTCTTGGCCGAGCCCTCCAGTAGCGACGGGAACGCCGAGCCGATGTAGTCGCCGATGTGGCTGGTGTGGTTGAGCAGCATCCGTACGGTGATCCGCTGGCCGCGGTCGCCGGGGACGAGGTCGGGGAGGTAGCGGCCGATCGGGGCGTCCAGGTCGATGGCGCCGCGCGCCACCTGCTGGAGGACGGCCACCGAGACGAACGTCTTGGTGATGCTGCCCACCCGGTGCACCATGTCAGGCCGTACGGGGCGGCGCGTGTCGACATCGGCCACGCCGGACGCGCCCTGCCAGGTCTGACCCTGGTCGCGAACCTGCGAGTAGATGCCGTACATGCCCGCCTCGTGGACGGCGTCCAGGGACTTCCGGAGCGCCTGCCGGTCCAGCCCGCCGTCCTGGCTCGTCCCGGTGGCGCTCGTCGTCTGCGCGGCGGCCGGTGCGGTGAGGGTCGCCGCGGCGAGCACGGCCCCCATCCCGGTCGCGAGGGCCAGCCGCCTGGCACGGCCCACGGTCGATAGCAGTGTCCTGAATCGGAGGGATGTCATGGTCGTCAGCATGATTGAGCCGGGCTCGTGAGGTTAGTCCGCTGTGTCACCGGGTCCCCATGAGCCGTGTCACCGGGTCCCCATGACACGGGTCATCCCGAACCCATGACACTCTCGGCCTTACGGACGATGTGCCTGGCGGGTGAGCAGGCCCGCCGATCCGGTACGGGTACTCTTCTAAACCGGTCTGTTCACCGTCGGAAAGGACACTGCGGATGCCCCATGCGGCGAGGCCCACGGTCACGCTGCACGACGTGGCCGCGGCGGCCGGAGTCTCGATCTCCACCGCGTCCAGGGTCCTGGGCGGCAGCACGCGTAAGGTGGCGCCCGAGAACGAGGCCCGCGTGCTGGCCGCGGCGGCGGCCCTGCGGTACACGGTGGACGCCTCGGCCAGGGCGATGCGCCGGGCCAGCGACTCGATCGCGCTCGTCGCCGACGACCTCACGACGCCGTCCATGGCCATGGTCGTGGCCGCGATGGAACGCGAAGCCCGTACGGCCGGCGCGTTCGTCACCGTCTCGTCCACCATGGGAGCGGTCGAGCGGCAGCTCGAGACGGTCCGGGTGCTGCGCTCGCTGCGGCCGCGCGCGCTGGTGCTGACCTCCAGCCGGTTCATGGCGAACGCGCTCGGCGGGCGACTGCTGAAGGAGCTCGGTTCGTACGAACGGGAGGGCGGCCGGGTCGTCATCGTCGGCGAGACGGACATGACTTTCGACGCGATCGGATTCGACGATTTCGCGGCCGGGCACTCGGCGGGCGCATTCGTGGCGGAAACCGGGCACCGGCGGGTGGCGATATTCGGCGGCGCTCGCGAGCTTCGCAACATGGGCTCGCGTACGGCCGGTTTCATGGCCGGACTTCGCGCCGGGGGCTTTGACGATCGGGATATCCGGATCGTTTATTGCGATGTCAGCCGCCAGGGCGGATTCGACGCGGCGCGGCGGCTGGCGGGGGAGGGGATGTCCGGCACGGACGCGGTTCTCGCGGTCAACGACACCGTCGCCATCGGCGCGATGTCGGGATTTCGCGCCGCCGGGCTGGCGGTTCCCGAGGACGTTTCCGTGACGGGCATCGACGATATTCCGCTCGCCGGGGATGTGACGCCGCGATTGACGACCGTCGCACTTCCGCTGGCGCAGGCGGGGGTGGAGGCGATCCGTTTCGCACTGGGAAATGCGGGTGCGGGACGGCGGCTCACCCTGGAAGGGCGGCTGATCGTGCGCGAAAGCACCCGCCCGAGGAAATAACCCCTTCCTTCGCACGCGCTTGTGCCCGCTTCCGGGGATGGCGGCGGTGGCGGCACCGGGCCCGCCGAGTTGCGTTCGGCGGGTGGTGGCGCTGGCGGATTCGCGAGGGGGGCTCGGTCCCGGGAGCGCCGGTCGATGGTGGTGGTGCTGGGGCCGTGAGTGCTGCCCAACGCGGTCATCACGTGTTATCCGGGGTGGGAAGAAACCGTCTGCAACGCAGCGTAAGCGACCTTCTGGGATGTCTCGTCGTTCCTTGCGTACGGATTATCTGAGGTCTC
>NZ_JBSFNK010000086.1:0-19583 GCF_053587055.1 Nonomuraea sp. NPDC003707
ATGGTCTTGTGGGCAATGGTCATCCTCATGGGACGACGACTCGCTCGATCCGCATCTCCCAAATCGACCTGACGATCAGTTTGTACACGGGCACTTAGAACAGGCTGAGCTGGCGGCGTTGCTGAGGGCGCGGCCTGACGTGCTGGTCGACCCGCAGTCCTCGTGTCTGCGGCATGTCGCCGTACGGCTGTGCCGCTTGGCTGGCGTCGAGCAGATCCTGGAGCGCTGTGATCTGGCCACGATGCAGGTGGCCGAGGCCCTGCAGGCGGCCACCGGACGGACGACCGACCGCGCCTACTACCCCCAGGGTGAGCCCGGCGTGAGCCCGCTCAGTCGCGTCCCCCTGATCGCGCTCACCGCCGTCCCGGCCGATGGTGCCGGCGAGGCGCTGGAGACCGTCCTGAGACGGCTGCGTGAGCAGGCGCTGGTTTGGCCCATCGGCGAGGGGATGCTGGCGGTCCATCCCGCGCTGGACTCGCTGGCCAGACGCCGCCGACAGCGCGGTGACTCGGCGGCCTCAACCCACATCGCGCTTCCAGCTCGGCCACGCCCGGCCACCGCGCTGGTCGCCGACTCCGGCCAGTTGGAGGCGGAGGCGGCCGCGACCGCGGCCACCAGCCTGGCGCACGTCAGCGCCTTGCTCAAGGCGCTGGCCGCTGCGCCGGTGCGCTGCATCGCCAAGGGCAGCGGCGGGGTGTCGCTGGCCGAGGTGCGCCGACTGGCCAACCAGGCTGGATACACGGCGGAGGCGGCGCGGCTGTGGCTGCACGTGGCTGCCGCGGCCGACCTGGTCCGGACCGAGCGCGTCTTCCGCTTCGACGACCAGCAGAGGCTGGCGCTCAACGCCGAGGTGTACCCGGAGTGGGCGGCGGCTCTGCCCGCCAGCCAGCTGACCGCTCTGATCGGTGCCTGGTGGCGGATGGAGACGCTGCCCGGCGGCCCGCGGCCGCCGCTGCTGATTCACCGTTACGGGCCGGACGTCCGCCCGCCCAGCACGCTGTCCAGCGACGCCCATCTGAAGGAGGCGCCGACGCTGCGACAGGCGGTGTTCGCCGCGCTGCGGCTGCTGCCGTCCGGGCACGCTGTCACCAGCGGGGACGACCTGGCCGGCCTGCTGCGGTGGGCGCGGCCGCGCTGGTTTCGGCCACTGGATGAGCAGACCCGTTTTTCCAGCCTGGACCATGACGACCGTCTGGCGCCGCAGGAGGTGCTTGCGGCGGTGCTGGCCGAGGCCGAGCGGCTCGGCTTGGTGGTGTGTGGCGCGCTGTCCCCGCTCGGTGACACGCTCGCCGTGGGCGGGCCCGGCGCGGTCGCCGAGCTGGCCGAGCGGATATGGCGGGTCACCACGACGGCGACGATCCAGGCCGACCATACCGTCCTCGTGGTTGGGCTACCCGCTCCCGGCCTGGTCACGCTGCTTGACAGCTGTGCCGATCTGGAATCGAGCGATCTGCATGCTCGGATCTGGCGGGTGAGCCCGGCCAGCGTACGGCGCTACCTCGATACCGGCGCGAGCGCCGAGGACCTGCTGACCGCCCTCGCCGGAGTCGCGCCGTTCGGCATCCCGCAGGTCATCCGCTATCTGATCAGCGATGCGGGGCGACGGTTCGGACACGTACGCGTCAGCGCGGGCATCTGCGTGGAGACGGTCGACGAGGCCACCGCCACGCAGATCCTGACCGATCCGGCGATGAACGGGCTACAGCCGCGCCGGATCGGGCCCACCGCGCTGGTGTGCGCCGGCGACGTGAAGACGGTCCTGGCCAGGCTCCGCGCCAGCGGGTACGCGCCTGTCGCCCAAACCGTTCACGGCGCTCCGGTGCAGTCCACTCCGCCCCCGGCCCCACCGTCGGCGCCGCTACCCGCCTCTCCTGGCGGCAAGATCGACCCACCCGCCCACGGAGACTCCACGCTCGACCAGACCGCGGCCGACGCTATCGACCGGCTCGCCGCCCTGATCGGCGACGAGGTTGAGCAGGAGCCGCCGCAGGGCGTGGCTGCGGACATCGCGGCGGCCGCTCCCATCCTGTCCGCCGATGACTGCCGGGCGCTGGCCGCTGCGGTAGCCGACCGGTCCCCGATCGTGATCGAGTACGGCGCATCGTCTGGCGCCGTGACGGCGACCATCCGTCGGCCTGGCCTTGAGCGACGCTACGGCACGTGGCGGCTGGTTTCTTTGCGTACCAACGGACAGCCCGACCATCGCAGCGACGTGCCGGTGGGCCTTTTGGAACGAGTGCTCACGCCGCCCAAGTCCTCTCGCACGAGGCGAGACAACGCGCGCAGGCAATGATCGTGATTGAGTGCGGCGCACCCGTACGACGCTTCGGGCGCGTCGGCGTGGGCCCTCGCTCCCGCTACTGGGATGCGTATGCGGGTAGTGCCCGCTCGGCGGCCGCTGTCAGGGCCGCGACCTGGCCGGCGGTGTACTGGCGCGGGCGGTGGGTGATCCACCCGTGCAAACGAGAGGCGCGCAAGATCGATGTGCCCTGCGCGTTGATCGCTCCCCAGCGGGGCAGGCGGGCCCCGTGCACGGCGATGACAGGGACGGCTTTGACGGGCTGCCCGGTGGCGCGGGACAACGCATCGCTGGCGGCTCGTGCTTCGAAGACCACTGGCCCAATGACTTTGTCGATGGGAGTACTGCCGACCCACAGGGTGCCGCTGCCGGGCCGGATGCTCGTCCGGCGGTGCCATTTCTTGGAGTCGACGACAAAGACGCCAGTCGGGCCGATGACCAGGTGGTCGATGTTGGCGCGGCTGCGCGGCAGGGCCCGGTCGTGCAGCACGGTGTAGCCGGCCAGCTCCAGGGATCGCAGGCGGCGGGCGGTGGCCCGCTCGCCAGCGGCGCCTTTGCGCCAGGCCGTTGTGGACGAGTGGCGACGCCAGTGGTGAACACCGTCCGCGACCGCGACAAGGGTGGCCGTGGCCACGGCGGCCTGCCAGCCGAGAAGCCACCACACCGTGACGCCAGTGATGAAGGACAGCGCGGCGCGAGGGGCCCATCGGTGCGGACGGGTGGCAGCCAGACGCGCACGATAGGTCGCTTGCGCTGAGGCACCTGCCTTCGATGTGCCCCCTGGTTGTGGGATGGTCACTGTGCACCTCCGGGGAACGAGCTCCCGTGTCCGACCCGCTACGGTACGCGTCGCGTCCGACAATCGCCTCTGCTTTACAGCCAGCGCAGCTCGTCCAGGACCGGCGCGAGGACAGCGGTGTCGTCGCGGCGTGGCCCGTCGGGGTGGTGGCCCTGGCCGCAGGGTCGCAGCCGTTGCTCGATCCGGGTGACAGCGTTCGGAAGCCAGCGGTCCAGGAACTCCGCGGCGTCGCTCGCGGTGGCCTCCTCCCACAGGTAGGCCGTCTTCCAGCAGCAATACAGCATCGACAGGTCTTCGATGACGTCCCAGTGGCGCATCCAGCACGGCAGGACCGCGCGCTGCGCGGACGGCCAGGCGAACAGCACCTGGGTCATCCAGTCGCCGAGCTCGGCGAGCCGGTCAGCCTTGTCGGCGTGCGGCATGGGCAGCCAAGACCACGGCCGCGGCGGCTCGGACTTGGCGGCTTGGCCCTTGGGCGCAGCGGCGGACAGGCTGGCCACGACGGCAGACAGCTGCTCCAGCTCGGCGGCGAGGTCAGCGATGATCTCGTCGTTGGCCTCCCCCGCGGCGCCCGGCCCGTCACCGGGCAGGCTGGTCACAGGTCGCCGCCGAGTTCGGCTGAGCCGCCATGCCAGGGCCGGGCCGGGCGCGCCTGGAGGTCGCCGGCTCGCGTGGTCGGCTGGCCGTCGACCGGCTTCTGGCCGGGCGGGCTGCCGGGATCACGAGGCGTGGGGTCCGGGTCCAGGCGCTGCAGCGGGAGGTAGCCGTCTTTGGCACGCCAGCGTTTGTAGTCCGCCCGCTGCCAGAGCTTTTCGATGCGGACGATGGTGGGCAGGGCGTTACGGCGCACGACCAAGGCCCGCCACGTGCGCAGCATCCGGGCCTCCTCCGGAGGCAGCACCGGCACCATCTCCCAGCGGCGGGTACGCATGCGCTTGCCGGAGCCGTCGACCGACGTCTCCCAGTACGGCAGGGCGATCTGGCCGCAGAGCTTCGACATGGTTTCGGTGTCGTCGGGGTCGCTGGTCGCGCCGAACAACATCTTTGATTTGCAGTTGTTCCAGATCGTCTTCGCACCGTGCTGACCCCACCGTTCTTCGAACTGACTCCAGGACTGACCACCGACCAGAAAGAAGAACCCGGATCCGGCGGCGGTGGCCAGCCATTTGGGTAGCTGGGTGATGGGACAGATCTCTGGGGCCTCGTCCAGAACGAAGGTGACGGGCGGGTCCAGGCGGCGGCCAGGTCGGCGGGAGGCGAGTTGGCGCGCCGTGTGGTGGATCTCGGCCACCAGCGCGCTGAACAGGATGGGCGTGGCTGGGCTGATGGCGTCCCCGGAGACCAGGTAGAGGGTTTCGCGGCGACGGATCAGGTCTTCCAGATCGAGGCCTTCGCCGGGTGGAGGGCACAGCGTCCAGGCGGTGGCCGGGTCGTCCATGCACTGCAGGACCTGGCGCAGGGTGAGGTAGATCGAGTCACGGGTGCGCACGTGCAGGGCGTAGTAGCGGCGCACCTGGGCGGCGGCGCGGTCGGTGTTGAGGCCGGGCCGGCGACGGCTCAGGATCGCCAGTGGGGCGGGGTCCTCATCCAGCGTCCAGGCGTCCACCTCGGCCATGCTCAAGCCCTCCAAGGCGGCAGCGTGCATCAGGGCGGCCAGCACCATGGCCGCCTGGTTGGTCCAAAAGCCCTGGTCGGACAGGCCGCCGGTGTCGGTGGCGGCCACCTTGTTCGCGGCCCGGCGGATCGCGGTGGCGGGGTCTTCGCACCCGTCCACGGGCGACCAGCGCACGTTGCCTTTCCACTCGCCGACCTGTTCGGGGTTGAACAGATGCACGCGGCTGCGCAGGCCCGCTGTTTGTTCCACGATGTCGTCGCGGACGCTGGTGACGATCACCGCGCCTGGGGCGTCGATGACCCTGCCCGCTAGGTGCGCGGTCTTGCCCTCCTTTTGTGGGGCGAGCGCGAGCAGGTTGTCCTCGAGGGTGGCGTAGACGCGCCAGGGGAAGAGCCAACCCTGGGCCCAGCCGAGGAACACGGCGATTTCACGGTGATGCACCACACGCCGGATCCACCAGGTGCGCAGGGAAGGGCGGGTCTGGCGGGCGACCTTGCGAGCGGCGGGCAGCCCGTAGTGCCGGTACAGCTCCAGGCGCCGGGCGAATCCCCGGCCCGGGTACATCCGCCACAGCAGCCGCCAGCGCAGCGCGAGCCCGTGGCGGCGGTGCGGGTCGCGCAGCCGGTCCACCAGGACGAGCGCGACCAGGACGATTGCGGCGAGCGCGACCGCGATGCCAGCCAGCGGCCATAGGTGGACGGCTCGCACCCCGGCGGCCGCGGTCAGCGGCCCGCCCGTCATCGGCCATCCTCGCGGGATTGCCCACGCTGGTGCGGCACGGGTCAGCCTTTCGGAGGGTCGTCGTGGCAGTCGCCCCAGGTCACGCACGTGGGTGAGGGCTGCGCGCCGGTGGTCGGATGCGCGCTGCCGCCGGGTGGTTCTTCGGGCCCGCCCGCGTGCCGGGTCCGGGTGCGGGTGGGCTTGGGGGCGATGGTCACCTTCTTGGTGACGGTCACCGTCGGCTTGGGAGATGGTTGCGGCGGGCGCGTGGGGAAGGGCCGGATCGTGGACCGTTGAGATGCCGGCGGAGAGGACGCGCGGGAGAGAGTAGGGGTCGGCGTCGTGCTCGGGGTGGGTGTGCGGCGTCCTGCTGGCGTCCGGGAAGAAGCGCGCGGGGTGGGGGTAGGCCACCAGGTGGTGGCGGGGTCTTGAACCGGGCGCCGTGACAGCGCCTGCTCTGGGGTGGGCGAGGCCAGGGGTTGAGCGGTCTGCTCGGTGGCGGAGGGGACGGCCAGCCACACCCCGATACCAGCGCAGGCGGCCAGCACGGCGATCGGCGCGATCATCCTCCAGGGGGCGCGCTCGGGCTCCGGGCCGTACCAGTCGTCGTCGTCCACGGGCATGCTGCCCGGCAGCGGGTTGTGGAGCCGGCGCCCGGCCACCGGCGAGGCGGGGCGATCGGGCGGGTCTGCCTCTGCGGCTGGTGAGGTCTGCCGGCCCGCCCCGTCCCGAGGGGCTTCCGCGGTGTCTTCCTCGACGGGGTAACCGCCGCCGACGTCGGCGAACCCGCGGGGGCCGTCGTAGTCGTCGTATGGGCTGCCAGCGGGCAGGTTCAGCGGGTCGTCAGGCCGCATCCGACTCACCTCTCAACAGCGACGCAGGCTCTCACCAGGGGTTTCCCTCCACGGGTCGGTCAGGTGAGGATGAAGATCTCGCTCGTTCCCTTGCCGAGTGCGGCGATGTCCTCGCTGACCCCCACGTCGACGGAGCTGGGGTCGAAGACCGCCGCGAGCCGGGCTCGCAGGCCCGTCAGCACGGTCCACGTCTGGTTGGCGGCCAGTCCGGCATCCAGGAGTCGGTACGTCTGGCCGCGGTCGGCGGCGTGGTGCCCCCACAAGGTGACGGTGGGCACGCCGAGCCCGATCGCGGAGCCGACGCGCGCGTCGATCTGCGCGGTGGCGGTGGCCTTGTCCCAGCCGGAGGTGTCGCCTTCGTGGGCCAGGCCGTACTCGCGTGAGCCGATCTGGGCCAGGGTGTCCCAGCCGAGCACCTTGATGCTCATCCACTGCGCTTGAGTGGCCATGGCAGGTGTGATCGACGTCGCCTTACGTGTCTTCGGGTCGGTCACTTGGTATTGGGCCAGGGCGCGGCCGAACAGCCCGCTGGCGATCTCTACGCGGTCCACGCCGGCGACCTTGAGATAGTGGTCGACGCGCTGTTTGCTGGCCAGCGGCGCCTTGGCGCGCATGGCCTCGATGCACGGCTGGGAGGAGCCGCAGCCGAGTTCTGGCACGACCACGCTGATGGCCAGGCGCTTGCCCGGCAGCGCGGTCCGCAGGGCGCTGGTGGCGCGAGCGAGGAAGGTGGTGACCTCCTGGTCGGAGGTGAAGCCGCTGTAGCCGAGGTTGTCGGCGAATTTGACGCCGACCACGCCGGGTTGCTTGGCGGCGGTGATGAGGGATCGCAGCGCGGCCTGGAATTGGGTGTCGCCCTCCTGGTAATCGTCTGCCAGGTTGCTTTCGACCCAGACGCGTAGCCGCGCGGTCTTGGCGGCGGCGATCGCGTCGGTGACAGGGCTGCCGCCTGGTGAGGTGGTGGCCGGCTCGCTGGAGTTGGTCGGGGACGTCGTCGGTTCGCTGGTCACCGTGGGCACCGCGGGTGCTGCGCTCTGAGCCGGGTCCTGGGTGGGGGTGGTGCCGGTCTCGGCCGGGTTGCCGTCCGGGGGGAGCGGCGCGAGGTCGGAGGCGTCGATGGTCGGATTCCCCGACGGGGTCGTGGTGGACGTAGCGGTCGCGGAGGCGGTGGGCGAAGAGGGGGCGGGCGAGGGGGTCGCGGTCGCACCGGCTGGTGGCGGCGTGTTGCGGACCACCTTCTTCTTGCCGTTGTAGCGCTCGTAGGTGGTCTTGCCGGTGGCGAGGTTCTTGCACTGATACCAGCCGCTGGGCAGCTGCTTGCAGAAGGTCTGCCCGCCCCTGCAGGTGGAGGTCTTGGACAGGTCGGTCTTCTGGTTGCAGCGCACGTACTGCACCGGCAAGGGCTGGGCGGCCTCCAGATTGGCGCCGCCGTCGGCCCCCCAGAACGCGGCCACCGCGGCGGCGTCCTGAGGCGGGGTCAGCCATCGGCACACCACGTACTGGGGGGTGTCGGCCGCCAGCATGTTGCGGCACGAGTCACCGCGTTTGGCGTCGACGGCCTGCTCGGTGCCGGAGTCGACCGGGTCGCCGGGGCCGCCGCCGGGGATCAGGCCAGGGTCGGCGACGGCGACGACAGGCACAAGAAGCACCAGGGCGATGATGGTCCCGGCGGCGGCGAAACGCCGCTCCCGCGGCGTGATGCTCGCGAAGAACTGTCTCATTGACGATTCCTTTGACATCGGCGGGTCAGCCGTTGGGGCAGTTCGACCAGTAGCCCTGGCGATCGCCGACATGGCCGACCGACCCGGTGGGTATCCAGTTGCCCTTGTCGGCCTCGACCGTCCAGGAGACCGACAAGGTCAGGGTGCCGCCGCCGTTCGTGGTGCCTGCGCTGGTGCGGCCGTCGCCGGTGGCGGTGCCGCTCCAGGCGATAGAGGCGGTGCCGGATTCGGTCGTGGGCGCGCACCCAGGCCGGGAGCGAGGCGCGGAGACGCTGACGCGGCTGCCGGAGACCGTGACGCTGCCCGATCCGGAGCCGGAGGTGACCTGGCAGCTGCCGCCGGCGCAGTCCAGCGCGAACGAGCCGGACCGGTCAGCGCCCAGCGACAGGGACGACGGGGACAGACTGGCCGTCGGAGGCGGCGGCTTAGGCAGTGCCCGGGTGGTGCTGGAAGCACTCGGACGGCGGGTGGGCCGGGGCGGATCCTGGGGACCGCCGCGCCTGGTGGGCCGGGCTTGGGAGTCACCCTGGCGGTTGTCGGGTGCCGTCTTGGCCGGACGCCCCGTCGGGCTGACCGAGCGCGAGGCCGGGAACCGCGTAGGGCGATGGGTCGGCGCGGCCGTGGTGGGCACGTTGGTCGGCCGATCGGTCGGTTGGCCGGTCGGCTGGTCCACGGGGGGATCAGGGGGATCTTCCGGAAGGGGGTCCAGCAGGGGCGGTTCGCTCAGCAACGTGATGGTGGCCGGGGCGGCCGCCGGAGCCACCGTCGCCGACGGCCGGGTGGGCTGCAGGGACGACCAGGCCGCGCCGGCGGCGAGCACGCTGGCCACCGCCGCGGCGATGATGACGCTGACCCGTACGGCGGGCAGAATCGGTCGTATTGACAGGCGGGCTTCGGGATCGGCCTCGTCATCGCGCCGCTCCCAGAACTCCTCGCTCTTGCGGCTGCGTCGCTCCCAGTCGCGAAACTCCTGCTCTTGCCCCGTGGAGGTCGCATCCTCGGCGGGGGGTGCGGCGTGCCGCGCGGGGGCGGGCCCGGGTGGCGGGGCCGGCGTGCCGTCCTGAGCGGGGAAACCGTCAGTGCGCCAGCTGGTGTCCGGGCCGAGCGGGTCAGCCACGGCCAGCCGGTCGACCATCGTGGCGGGAGCCGCGACGATCGGTACCTGCTGGAGCAGGACGTCGGCGGTGGCGGTGCGCGGCGCGGCTTGACAGGCGGGGCAGTCGGTGAGGTGCCGGATGATCTGCGCGCGGCGGCGCGGCGCCTGCGCGGCGACGGGCTCGGCGGTCAGGTCGGCCAGCTGAGCGCACCCGCCGTCGGCTGCGGCGACCCATGCCTCCAGTTGGTCGGCGGCCTCATCGAGGAGGCGCTCGATCTCGACCACGCCCGCGTCGAAGATCAGAGCGATCTCCACGTCGGTCAGGCCGTGCCGGACGGCCAGGTCCAGCACTTCGCGGTGCCATTCGGGCAGGGCGGCCAGCGCTTGGCCCACAGGCGAGTCAGCCTGGCCCGGCAAGGCCCAGACCCAGGCAAGCGAGGGGTTCGCGTCGGCCTCGGCGGTGCGGTGGGCGCGGGCCAGGGCATACAGCCAGGCGCGCAGGTGGTCGGGCTCGGCCAGCCGATCGGCGTGGTGATGGGCGCTGAGCAGCGCGCCGCACGCGGCCCGTTCGGCATGCTCGGCGGCGAGCTCGGTACGGCAGTAATCGAACAGAGCCGCGCCGTACGCCTGGCATACCTCGGCGATCGCCGCGCGAGCGTCGTCGGTCAGCGTTTGCCATGTCGTGTGCCGCGTCAACGGGGATCTCCCTTTCCTGTGCGGCGCGCCCGCTCGTGGGCGCACGCGGGCTCATGTCGGTGGGCAGGCGGGCTGAGGGGTGAGGCCGCATCAGGCGCGCAGCCGTTCAGCCACCTCGACGGCCCAGTACGTGAGGATCAGGTCGGCGCCCGCGCGTTTGATCGCGACCAGCGATTCGTTGATCATCCGCTCCCGGTCCACCCAGCCGTTGGCCGCGGCGGCCTCGACCATGGCGTACTCACCGCTCACCTGGTAGGCCGCCACCGGCACGTCCACCTCGTCGCGGACGCGGGTGATGATGTCGAGGTAGGCCAGCGCGGGCTTGACCATGACGGCGTCAGCGCCCTGTGCGAGGTCGAGCCGAACCTCGTGCAGCGCCTCGCTCTGCTGCCGGGCGGGGTCTTGCTGGTGGGTGCTGCGGTCGCCGAACCGCGGCGCGCACTCGGCGGCATCGCGGAAGGGCCCGTAGAGGGCGGAGGCGTACTTGGCGGAGTAGGCCAAGATCGGGATGTTCGCGTAGCCGGCCCCGTCCAGCGCCGTGCGGATCGCGGCGACCTGGCCGTCCATCATCCCGCTCGGCGCCACCATCTGCGATCCAGCGGCGGCCTGGGCGACGGCGATGGCGGCGTAGCGCTCCAGCGTGGCGTCGTTGTCGATGTCGCCGTCGCGGCCCCGTACGCCAGCATGGCCGTCGTCGGTGAATTCGTCGAGGTTGACGTCGCTCATGGGCACGATGGCGTTGCCGATTTCGGCGTTGACGTCACGCAACGCCACCTGAACGATCCCGTCGGGATCGTCGGCGGCCGAGCCTCGCGCGTCCTTCACTGAGGGGATCCCGAACAGCATGATCCCGCCGACGCCTGCCTCCGCCGCCTCGTACGCGGCCTTGCGCAGCGAATCGCGCGTGTGCCGGACAACGCCCGGCATCGAGGCCACCGGCTGCGGCTCGGCGATGCCCTCCTTAACGAACATGGGCAGGATCAGGTCGGCGGCGTGCAACCGGGTGCCCGCCACCATCCGGCGCACGGCGGGGCTGCGCCGCAGCCGCCGCGGCCGGGCGATGAGAAAGTCAGTGCTCATGTGCCTCTCCTTCTGGCTTTGGCACCCCGGTGGTTCGGTGAGGGCTTGCGTGGCGTGTCGCTCGCTCGATGTGCTCAACCACGGCCAGTGGTGCCCGCCGCCTGCTCGGGCGGGCGGCGATGGGCAGGGCACGCACCCGGCACAGATGCTCGGCCGTGGCGATGGCCAGTCCACCGGGATCGATCACATGGTGTTCGCTCAGCCAGAGCGTCAATTCGTCAGCGTCGAGGCCGGCCAGCATGGGATTGGCGTCGATCTCTGCCTGCATGTGGGCGAGCTCGAAGTCCGCCAGATTGTGAATGCCGAGATGGACCAGCAGTTCGTTGGCGATGCCTTCGGCTGGAACGACCCACCCCGCTCCGGCAGCCGCCACCCGGACCGCTGCTGCCGCGTAGGCCGCCCGAAAAGGATCGAAATCTTCGGCCAGCGCACGCTTGATGATGTCCGGGCCGTTGTCGATGACGTGGTAGGCGGCCACATGCGCGCCAGCGGCGCGGAGGTTGGCGCAGATGGCCTCCTGAAGCTCGGGGATGAAGCCGACCAGGCCCAGGTCCTCTTCTTCCCTCCCAGCGAGCCACCCGACCACCTGGCTGTAGCCGACGACCGGGATGCTCACCCGTTCGCGAGCCGTCAACAGGCCAGGGTCCTGTCCAGCAGCAGTGATCCATGCGTCGCAGTCATCGCGTTCGGCGGCCACCGCGCTATCGGCGAAGAAGTCGCCGAACAGTTGTCGGATCTCGGGGTAGCGAACGAGGTGCTCGGGCAAGTCGGCGCCGTAGGTCTGGGGTGGCAGCGTATGGATTTCGACGGTGGCGTGCGGGGCGATGGTGGCCACGTGCTCGGCATACATCTTGTCCAGCAGCGGCGAGCGGCCCTCGACGGCGTGCTTTTGCAGCCAGATGCGCATAGTGAAGCTGCCTAGGGGGTTGGGATCGGGTGGGGGACGGTGTCGAGGAGTGAGGCCCGAGCCAGCCAGACGCGCGTGGCGGCCGAGTCGGCCGCGATGGCGCGTTGGTGAGCCACGGTGGCCTGGAGACGGCTCGCGTCGTCGTCTTGGACGCCGGCCACGCGTGCTTCACTCCGGGGGATGATCTTGTCGAGCATGATCTTGCGGCGGCGTGCCGCCCAGCCTTCGAGCGCCGCGGCGCTGGCACCGCCGTCCAGCACCGCGGCGAGCACGCGGCCGAGTTCGATGGCGTCGTGGATGCCGGCGTTCATGTTGAGCCCACCGGCGGTGGAGGTCAGGTGCGCGGCGTCGCCGGCGAACAGGACCCGGCCGCGCCTGAAGGACGGGACAACTCCGCGGGCGAGCCGGTAGGTGTGCGCGTCGACGACCCGGATGCGCTGCTGGCGCAGCGGCAGCGCCCGGCGGACGAGCGTGGCCACGATAGACGGAGACGGGGAGGTCTCGAGCGGGACGCGGAAGACCAGGCGCCAGTGGTCGCGTAGCTGGAGCAGGCTGCACGATTGCTGCACGTCGCGCACGTAGGTGAGCGGTGCCAGGCCTGGCAGCCAGTCCTGCAGCGGCGAGGTGGTCAAGACGCGCAGCGCTTGCGTCGGGTAGACCGATCGGGGGAACGGCAGCCCCAGCAAGGTCCGCACCGTGCTGTGCGCGCCGTCGGCCGCGACCACGTAGGTGCCTTCCTCCCAGGTGCTGCCGGTGCGCACCCGGACGGTTGACCCGTCATCGGTGATCTCGCTGACGCACGCGCCGAATCGCACCTCCGCTTCTGGGAAGGCGCCGAGTGCCGACACCAGCAGCGGGGTGAGCAGGGACTGGTCGGCGTGCAGGCGGAAGGGATGCCGGGTGAGGCCGGTCAGCTTGTCCAGGTGCATTTCGGCCAGCACGGTGCCGGACCGGTCACGCCACTGCATCCGGTCGACCACGTGTCCGCTGGACATCAGATCGTCGGCCAGGCCCAGCTCATCCAGCAGATCGAGGGTGGCCGGGTGGAAGGTGCAGGCGCGGGAGCGGCAATTGAGGCCGCCGTCGCGCTCCAGCACCGTCACCGGTACACCCGCTCGGGCCAGGACGAGCGCGGCGGTCAGCCCGACGGGGCCGGCGCCGACCACGATCACCCGCTGGCGTGCGGGGCCGGTCGTGGGGCGGGTCATGGGGTCAGTCCTTGGTCGAGGAGGCGGCGCAGCGCCCATGGCAGCCGTTCCGGCACGATCGGGCCTGACTGGCAGGCCAGCCACCAGGCGCCGGCGATGTTGGAGCTCAGCAGCACGCGCTGGTTGCCCGCGCCCAGCAGCGGCAGCGCCTGCAAGGTGGCCATCCCGGTGCCGGTGCACAGCACCACGGCGTCGTCGGGGAGGGTGGCCCGTTCGATCTGGGCGAGGAGGTCGCTGGTGCTCACCCGGTAGGGTTCGTGCGTCCCGTCCGCGGCCTGGACGCTCACCACCCGCAAGCGCCGTATGCCTGCCCGGCGCCAGTAGACGCGGGCGTGTTCGGTGAGCCAGTGCTTGTAGGGGGAAATCAGCACCAGGTCGTCGACGCCGAGTTGTCGCAAGACGTGCCGGGTGGCCAGGGTGGAGGTCCCCACGGCCAGGCCGTAGGTGGAGCTCAACTTGGCGCACGTGGCCTCGTCCTGCTCGGGGCCGAGTAGATACTGCGATCCGCTGCAGGCCACCATCAGGCTGTCCAGGGTCAGGCTCCCGAACGTGCCGATCATGTCCGGGACGAGGTCGGTGTAGGCGGCCAGCCGATCAGCCAGAGGCCAGCCGGGAAGAGGTGGGAATCGGGTGGTGTGGACGGCGCATGTCCCTCGAAGCAGGTCGCTCGTCTCGGGTTCTGCCGAGGGATTGGCGCAGGGCACGATCAGCCCGACCCGTCCGTGCGGGTGGCGCTGGTCGACCGGCGGCTGCTGGATGGTGCCGGTGGCATGTGTCACCGGGTCTCCTCCCCTTGGCCGACATCGAGGGCGAACAGTGTGGTCAGGGCGGTCGCGAAGTCCTCACCGCGGACGGATCCGGCGTGGTCGCCGAGCCGGGTGATGGCGGGGTTGAGCAACGCCAGCGTCACGCGCTGGAGGGTCGCGGCGAGGTCGGCGCGTGCCTGCGACGGCAGCTGCGCGCGGGCGTCCAGGCGGCCGAGCTCGGCGGCGATGATGCGCTCGGCTTTGCGGAAGAGAGCCGCGGCCACGTCGGGCGCGCCGACGGTGGCAAGGGCTCCAGAGGCGAAGGTGGGTGGGGTCATCAGCAGCCCGTCCACATGGCCGCGTCGATGGCCTTGTGCCGTGCGGCTCGCTGGCATTCGGTGGCGGTGGCCTGGTGGATCGTCACGTGGACCTGCTCCTGGGCGATGCCGAGGAGCGTGGCGGTGGTCGCGCGGAGGGCTCGCTGGTGGTCATCGAGGTCGTCGTCGTTGATCCACCGCTGGGTGTCGGCGCGGATGTCGGCGGTGATGAGCATGTGCTCCTCTTGCTGGTCCTTCTGCGGCAGGGGGGTCGGAGGTAAGGGGCATCTGGCCGGCACCGGTCGAGCGGCTGGGGTGTACGGCACAGGGGCCGGGTGCCTCATCGGGCCCGCCCGGGGGTGGGAGTGGAGGCACGATCGTTGAGCCACCAGGCCACCTGCGTGGCCATGATGTGCAGCAGCAGGGGCCGCCGATGCGCTGAGGCCGGCCAGTCGGAGAGCACGGTCAGGTCGGCCGGTCGGCGGATGACGACGCCGGTGCACCCGTGCCCGGCGGCGATCTGCGTGAGGTCGGGACTCGCTCGCGTCGCCTCACCATCGGGATCGACGGTGGGGCGGGCGGTGCTGGCCGGGTCGCGCTGGTCATAGACGGCGATCAGCAGCGGCAGGCGCAGCCGGGCCGCGGTCTCCAGCTCGGCGGCCGCTGTCAGGACCGCGTCGACGTCGAGCGCGGCCACGACCAGGCGATCCGGTCTGGCCAGCGCCGCGCCGATGCCGCTGGCCAGACCGAGTCCTAGTGGGGCCAGGAGGCAGCCGTCAGCGTCCGGCACTCGCAGGTAGCTGATGGGGTAACCCAGGATGGCGGTGGGCTCGGCGATGAGTGTGCGCTCGGCTGGCAGGATCGTGTCCAGCACCATGGACACGGTGCGCGGGTCGACGCGGTCGTCCAGCTCCAGCAGCGGCTGGTAGCCGATGTCATGCCAGCTGGCTTGGGCGGCGATTCGGTCGCGGACCGGCTCGGTGCGGAAACCGGTCTGCTGGCCAGTTCGCTGGCCGCCTTGCTGGCTGGGCATCACCTGCTGGATGGCTTGGGCGGTGCGCTCGGCATCACCGGCCACGCCCAGATCGATCGACTGGTGTAGGCCGAGCGCGGCCGGGTTGATGTCGATCTGCACCAGGTCGGCCTCCTCGGCGAGCAAGGTGCCGTATCGGGTGGTCCAGGCATCCAGCGAGCACCCCCAGCTGACCACCACGTCGGCGGCCGCCAGCAGGTCGGCCATGTCCGGGGTGGCCAGCATGCCCGCGATACCGATGTGCCAGGGGTTGTCCCGGAACAGGCCGTGCGCGGCGGCGCTCGTGGCCAGCAGCGCGCCCGCCTGCTCGGCGAGGCTCTCGATCGCCTCGGCCGCGCGGATCCCTCCGCGGCCGACGATGAACACCGGCCGCACGGCGCGGCCGAGCAGCGCGGCGAGCTCTTCCACGGCGGACGGGTCGGCGACCGGCATGGCCCGCAGCCCCAGCACCGGCTCCGCACGGTCGGCCAGGGGCGCGAGCGCGCCGTGCTGCTCGTCGAGAGCGATGCGCACCAGCACCGGCCGCTGATGCTCGGCTGCGGCGCGGGCGGCATCCGCCAGGACGGTGCGCGCCTGGCGCAGATCAGGAAGATCGTGCACCAAGACGCCGGCCTCGCTCAGCAACGCTGTCTCGGTGAGCGCGAGGGTGCCTGGATGCGGAAGGCGGCGTGTCAGGGGGGCGAGCACGAGCAGCGGAGTGCGGCTCGTGGCGGCGTCGACGATGCCGGGTAGCGCGGCGCTCAGCCCAGTGTCCGGGTTGAGCAGCAGCGCCGTGAGATGAGTGCTGATTCGGGCGTGGGCCACCGCCATGGCGGCCGCGCCGTCGGCGTGCCGCGCGCCGATGAACCGTACCTGGTCGCGATCGAGGGCATCGGCGAGGTGGGGGCCGTCACTGGCGGCGGTGCCGAACAGGGTTCGCACCCCGAGCTCGGCCAGGACCGCCCCGATCGCCGCGAACGGGCCGTGCTGGTGGCGGGTCATCGCGACCCGTTTCCGGAGCCGGCCTGGTCCAGGGTGTTGAGCACGGCGTCGATCTCGGTGATGCCCCGGCGAGCGTAGGCGTGGATGGCGCGCAGCCGTTCCATCGAGCGGATGTCGGTGGTGCGCAGCAGCGGCAGCGTGTCGACGCGGCCGTCCCACCCCGGGGCGGCGGCCGTCATGGCGTTGCCGCTCTCGTCCGGGTAGGGCATGAGGTAGCGGGGTCGGCGCGATGCCGGAGTGTCGGTGACCGTCATGTCAGGCGGCTCCTTCCTGCGGGAACAAGGACGAGGATGGGGAGGGGGGCACAGCGGGGTCGGCGGCCCTGGGGGTGGCGCGGGCCGGAGCAGGGGCGGTCGTGGTGGAGCTGGTCAGCGCGGCCAGCTCGGTCTCGGCCGCGCGGGCGATCGCCTCCAGGCGGGCGCGCTGGCGCTGCAGCACGTCGCGCAGCCGCGCCACATCCTGCGGCGTCCCCACAGCGGGGTCTGCCGCCGGTTGTGCTGGTGCGGCCGCGCTCGCCCGGCGGGCGCGGACCCGCTGGATCGTGCGCACCAGCGCGCACGCGGTCAGCAGCAACGCCATCACGACGCAGCCGACCAGGATGTCGCGGTACCCCGCCCCGGGCCGCTGTCCGGTGCCGGCCAGATACGCGATGGCGATGGCGGGCCCGATGGCGGCGCCGAGCATGCGCCCGGTGGTGATCGCCCCGACGGCGGCCCCGTAGTGGGCCGGATCGACGTCGGCCGTGCCCGCGATCGAGGCCGCGGTGGACACCAGGCCGAAGCCGACGCCCAGCACGGCCAACCCGATGAGGCTGCCCCACGGTGCGCGCGGGGTCGCGAACACGATCAAGAAGCCGACCGCGCTGACGTAGGCGCCGGCGTACATCGTCGCGGAGATGCCCAGGCGGCGGATCAGCCGGGAGGCCAGCAGGCTGCTCACGATGAGCGTGGCCGACATGGGCGCCAGCGCCAGGCCGACGCCGGTCACGCTCATCCCCCTCTCACGCAGCACCAGCGGGGCCAAGGTCAGGCCCGGGTAGGCCACCATCCCGTACAGCAACGACGTGACCAGGCCCCACCGGAACCCGGGATAGCGCCACAGCACCTGATCGATCGCACCGGCCGGATGACGGCCAGAGCGAGCCAGGGCCAGCCAGAAGCCGCCCAGGGCCACGGCCACGGCGGCCGCCGTGGCGAGCGAGCTCCAGCCCCACCGGCCGCCGAAGGAGATGACCAGGACCAGCGCGGTGGTCGCCGCCACTAGGGCGGTCATCCCGAGCAGGTCCGGCATCACCCGCTGCGCCGCCCGCGACCGGGGCAGAGCCGCGACCAGCAGGAGCAATGCGAGCGCCGCCAGGGCGAGCGGCAGGTACAGCGCCCGCCATCCGTGGCCGTCCAGCATCGGGCCGCCCAGCGCGTGCATGAGCAGCCCGCCCGATCCGGTGGCCGAGCCCCACAACGCCACGGCGCCCCGGCGCTTCTGTTCCCCGACGTGCCCGAGCAGCAGTCCCAGCGCCGAGGGCAGCATCAGCGCCGTCCCCACTCCTTGAACCAGGCGCCCGGCCAACACCACGGGCCAGACGGGACCGAACACCATGGCCAGCGCGCCCGCAGCAAACAGCGCCAGGCCAACAGCGAGAACGGCACGTCGACCCAGGAGGTCGGCCAGGCGCCCGGCGCTTACCAGCAGTGCGGCGACGGCCGCGAGGTTCACCGTGGTCAGCAGGCTTACCTCGGTGAACGGCACTGCCTGCGTGATGGGATCCTGCCTGAGGAGCGGCAGGGCCATGGTGATGGCCATGGTGTCGGCCATCACGATGGCGATCACGGCGGCTGTGGTGGTCTTGAGCAGGCCCAGCGATGGGCGGCGGTGGCCTGGAGCCGGCTCCGGCGTCGCGGTCGACGACGTTCGTTGCCGCGCCCGGGCCGCGGGTGTGGCGCGTTCATGCCGGGGCGTCGTTATGACCATCGGGGGCTCGTTCCGGTCGCCGGGCCGGGTGGGGTGGCGACGCTGGCGGCGATCACTCGTTCGGTCAGGCCGGCGGGAGGGCCTCCGTCCACGATGGGCAGCGGGTTGCCGACTTGGTGTGCGTCGGCGGCCAGCAGCTGGTGGGCGCGCAGCCACGGCCGGGCCGCCTCCAGCACCTGCCGTTGGGCCAGCCGGACCGCGCCCGTGCCGGTGACGTGGCGGCAGGTCGCGGCCGCCAGCATCCGCCCGTACACCAGGTGCTCCGCGCATGCCTGAGCGACCTTGGCTTCAAGCCCGATGACCTGGGCCAGCAGCAGCTGCTGGTCGGCCAGGGCGGAGGTGCGTTCCCAACCGTCCAGGGCGGCCAGCTGGGCTGGCCAGCGCAGTTGCCGGCGCAGGTGGGCGCATGTGGCCGCGACGATGTCCGCGTCCGTTTGGCGATCGCGCTGGCCGAGCAGGTGCGTGGCGTAGCCGATGGCCTGCCGCGCCGTGGCCCACACGTCGGCCAGTCGGCCTTGCAAGGCACCACGCAGCAGGCGTGCCCGGTGCGTCAGGCATCGCGAGCTCCACCCCAGGGCCCAAACCCGCTCCTGGTCTGCCTCGGCGTGCAAGCCCACCTGGGTCAGGCTGCGGGCCATGCGCTGGTGCAGCACCCAGGCGGCGCTCGTTCCGGCGGTGTCGGCCGCATCCGTCCACACCTGCACACCGTCTTGCGCGAGCCACCCTGCGCTGATGTTCACCTCGGCAGGTACCACGTCAGCGCAGAGGCTGACGATCGCCAACCGTGCCCGCTCCATGGGCGCGCGGTGGCCCGCTACTGCATCATGGTCTTCCCATAAACGCAAAGGATCGAGATCCATCTCCGGAGTCACCTCCCAGAAGTGCTTCGGGTGTGCACGAGCATCGAACGGTGATCTTCCGGCGTTCGACCCATAAATACTGTTTAAGTGACTGCTCCTGTGTCAACTGTCATTTTCTTTATCAGTCATCACAGAAGTGCGACATGCTCGCCAATTTGCCATAAACGCAAAACATGCGGGTGCTGTGCACCGAAGGCAGGGCGATCAGGATGAGCGTCGAACACTGTCGAGGGAACGGGCGCAGAAAGGCGCGACAGCATGACGACTATGACGGCCCACGCGGAGGGGGAGTCACGGGATCGGGCGTCGGTGCTCGGGTGCTGACCTTGTCGCCGCCCAGATCAAGCGTGTTCCCGCGTCACCCGCCTGCATCGGCCGGGGGCGGGCAGGCGGGTTCAACCCCGTGTCGGCGTGCTGCGGGCCGCTGTCGGCCTGCCTGCCGGTTACGTGGGGTTGGGCTGGTGCGCAACGACGCCGGCGGACGGTGGCATGAGGGGTGGGCACACCTCGTGTTCAGGCCGGAGCCTGGCCCATCCGCCCTGCTCCGGCACGTGGGGTGGAGGCTAGGCGGTCACGGGAAGGCGTTGAGGGCGGTAGCTGAGGGCGTCATCCGTCCACAGCACCTCATCCAGGGCTATCGCGGGCCGCAATTCGGGCAGGCGCGTCACCAAGGCGCTGAGGGC
>NZ_JBSFNK010000087.1:0-18692 GCF_053587055.1 Nonomuraea sp. NPDC003707
GCCCGTACGCCGCGGCGGCGGCGGGCGCCCCGCGGCGCGCCGCGGGCCTGCTGGACGACGTTCAGCAGGCCGGCGGCCGACCCGACCCCATGAGGACGGCGGCGCGCCAGGGGGCGGCGAAGAACGCGACGATGGCTATGCCATTCCCGGCCCCGCACACCGAGAGCGCCGCCAGCAGCGGCCACGGGTTCGGGCCGGAGCTCGCGGCCTAGTGGACAACGACGGCGCCGAGCAGCCCGGCGAACATGATCCGCCACTGGTTCCCGGACGTCACCCGCGCGCCTACGACCGCGGAGGAGATCGCCATCCCGACCGCCCACGGGAGCAGGGCCATGCCGTTGCGGTTCAGGCCGAGCCGCACCTGCAACACGGTGACCAGCATCAGCCCGTTGGTCACCGCGAACAGCAGCGTCGAGGTCGCCAGCGCGGCCGGGAAGACCCGGTCGCCGAACAGGCTCGGCTTGACCAGGGGAGCACGCCCGCGCCGGGCCCGGCGGCGCTGGTGGAGCCCGAACGCCACCAGGACGAGGGTCCCGGCGACGAGCAGATCCGCGTTCCACCCGGGCCGGACGGCGTCGCCGCCCTCGATGAGCGGGTAGACGACCAACCCGGCCTCCGGCACCACCAGGCCGGTCCCGGGCAGGTCCAGGCGGAGCGCCCGCGGCCCTGTCCCTCGCGTACCACGGGCCGACGGCGAGCACGGCGACGGCGAGGGGCACGTTGACCAGGAACGTCGACCGCCACGAGGAGCCGAACAGGTCGGCGTGGGTGAGCACGGCGCCGAGCATCCGCCCGAAGACCACCGACAGGCATGACGGGCCCGATGAACGCTCATGGCCCTGGCCAGCTCGGCGCCGGCGAACATGGAGCGGATCAACCCAATCGCCTGCGGGATGACTAAGGCGGCGGCCATGCCTGGCGTGCACGTGCACAGGCGGCGCGCCCAGCAGCAGTGCGCGGTGCCCGGCTGCCGCAAGCCGACTCGTCAGGAACAAGGGCCACGTTCCCGGCCTGTCGGTCACGCCCCGCTACAGCGGCCCGACCTGGACCGCAATCGTAGATACTTGCACCGAGGAGGAGGTGTATGACTGCTGTCACACGTCTAGTGACGTTCGTCGACGTCGATAATCAGGCGGCTGACACCATCTCGGTGTCGGCACGTCACGAGGCAGAGCTCGTCGACGGAACCCGAGTGCTGCTGCTGAATGACAGAGGTTGGGGCTCATCGCAAAGCTGGACCGCGACGTCGATAGCAGACGTACAAGAGACGACGCGCGCGGTGGTTGGGCCCGATGAGCCGTTCGGTGGCCGTTCCCAGGACGACATGGAAGCAGACCATTGGGCCTCGCTCCAGCAGATCGCCCAGCGGCAGGGAGTCATGGTCGACGCGACCACGCTCAGGCAGCTGCCGCACGACGTCGTGCTCAGCCAACAGGTGCTCGCGCGCATCGGTGGCAACCCAGGCACTGCCTCCGGCTGAGCCAGGCACCCTTAAGACCTCTCCATGGGGTGCCGTCGAGAACTCTGCGATGAGCTGCCAAACCCGCTCTGATCTGGGATTTCTTTCGTTAAGAACGCCAGCTGTTCCCCCAGCATGCGGCCATCCAGTGCAGGCAATCCGACAGTTCGTGATGTTGGGCTGTCGCGAGCGGATGGCGTCCGCCGCTCAGCATGGATGAGTTGGTCGACCACTGGACGGTGCTCAGCGGTGAGGCCGGATTGGTCAACGCCAAGCAGTAAAGCACGCGCTTGGCCTTCGCGCTGCTGCCGAAGTAGACACGCAGCACGGACGCTCCCTGCGCGGCCGGAATGGCGGACAAGGCTGCAGGAGCACGACGAGCACCAGCGTGACCGCGGCGTACAGCCGATCTCGGGGCCGGGGTGGGATGGTGCGTGGCTCGTTCTTGTCCGCCTGCGACTGTGCTTCGCGGTTCAGACCGTCGCGTGCGGCTGCGGCTGTCCGGGTTTCTGGCAGCCGCAGCCGCCGTCGCGGGCGAGTGACTACAGAGCGGTCACGGACATAAAAGCTCGAGCGGGACACGTAGTGAGAGCTTTGTCCCGCGCTGAGCCCTGCAATTTGGTGACGAACCAGCTGAAGGCCTATGGCGAACGCCCATGAAATTCAGGTGGCTGTCCCACCTTCTCCCCCTTGGCTGCAGCCCTTCACAGAAGCAACAATCTGTGAAGGGTTCCAAGTGCGCAACGCGCAACGCGAAATATTCCGCGTTGCACTAACGCTAAATAATTTGATCTTGATGTAGGCTGGCGGGCATGATCGAGGACGAGGCCGGACCGGCCGCGCCGCCGGGGGCGGCGCCCGGCGGCGAGCTACGCTGCGGCAATCCGGCCTGCGCCGAGCTGTGGACCACACCGGACGGACTGCCCCGGCCGCTGGAGTACGCCGGCGTCGGCCGCAAGCCCAAGCACTGCTCCCGGCGCTGCACCAACGCCGCCAGCAACGCGCGCAAGCGCTCCTCTGACCAGCGCCGCCAGCAACTGCAGGCCACCTTCGCCGCCACGGTGGCCGAGCACCGCCCCGCCCTGCACACCTACGCCGAGACGGTCAGCGCCCAACTGGCCACCGAGGTCGCGCTCCTGCAGCGCATCGAGAGCGAGCTGCTGGCGCAGGTCGCCGACCTGGAGGAGCAGCTCGAGGACGAGCGCTCAGCCGCGACCGCGGCCGAGCAGCAGACCGCCGCCGCCGAGCAGCACGCCCGAGCAGCCGACCAGCGCGCGGCCTCGGCCGCCGAGCTGACCGAGGCCGCCGAACGCGCCGCGGCGCAGGCCCGCACGGCCCAGCGGGATGCCGACGAGCGGGCGCAGGACGCCGACCAGCGCGCCGACGGGGCAGAACGGCTGGCCATCGCTGATCGGGCGCGCGCCGACCAGGCCGACCAACTGCGTGCGGAGGCGGCCCGGCAGCACGCCGACGAGCTACGACAGCTGCGCGCCGGGCACGACGAGACCCTGGCCCGGGAGCGGGAGCGAGTCTCCACCGCCGAACGTGAACTGGCCGCCCTGCGGGAACGCCACCACGCCACCGCCGAGGAAGTGCAGCGGCAACGCGAACGCGCCGACGGCGCGCAGGCCGCCGCCGAGCAGGCCCGCACCGAAACCGCCACGGTGCGCGCGCAGCTTGAGGCTGCCGAGCAACGCAACACCGACCTCACCCAGCAGGTGGTCCAGGCCCGCCACGCGGAAAGCGAAGCCCGCAACCTCGTGGTGGTCCGCAGCAGCCGGATTGAGGCCGCCGAACGCGAACGGGACAACGCGCGCGCCGAGCATCGCTCAGCCGAACAGCGCGCCGAACAACTGCAGACGAACCTGAACCTGCTCCTGCAGAGGCTCCCCTCCCCCGCGGCCGAACCCGTCCCCCCGTCCCCCGCCGAACCCGACCCGGCCGGATGATGACCGACGGCGGCAGCACACCACCGGGCCGCGGGTGCCATCCCGACGATTCCAACGCCGAGCACGGACAACGGCATCACGCGCGTGGCCTGCCGGACGCCCGGCTGCGGGAGGAATTCACCTGGGCAGGCAGGCCGCGCGTCGCGTCCCTCACCGACGTGAGCGCAGTGTGACGACGGGGACGGCGCGCCGTGATGCTCTGTGCCCGGAGCGGCGATAGCCAGCCCGGCTACTCCGGACACGCCGCTGCCCAAGGCCCACTGGCCGCCACGCTGTCGGCCAGTGCCTCAGGCCCTCCACCCGTGTCCCTGCGACCAGCCCCAAAGTAGCTGTACGTAGTTGTGGTTATCCACGGGCCGCCGCACGATCATGGCGAGATGGAGGAGGCCACCTACTGGGCGGCGAAGCAACAAGAGGCAAGGGGAATATCCACTCCTTGCCACTACCAACCTATAGCGCATGGGGGGACTTGCCACAAGGCCCCGGTCGTACCGCACAATCACCCTTCGACACCGGAACGCACGGAGATCGGGGACTGCGGAATGCGCGTTGTGTTGGTGACCTACGGGTCGCGCGGGGACGTCGAGCCGATGACGGGGCTGGCGGTGCGGCTACGGGCGCTGGGCGCCGAGGTGCGGGTGTGCGCGCCGCCGGACTTCGCGGAACTGCTGGACGATGTCGATGTGCCGCTGACTCCCCTCGCCTGGCCGATCCGCGCGCTGGCAACGGGGGCGATCCCCGGAAAGGAGAAGGCGGGCCTGTCCGACATCTCCGCCGAGCTGACCGCCATGGCCTATGAGACGGTCGCCGGGGTGGCCGAGGGCTGCGCCGCGGTGGTGGCCACCGGCTCGTTCCCGGCCCTGGCCGGTACGCGGACGGCGGCCGAGAAGCTGGGCGTGCCCTATGTGTTCACGTCCTTCTCCCCGTGTTACCTGCCGTCGTCGCATCACCCGCCTCTCCGCTGGCCGGGCCAGGTGGTCCCTCCTGAGGTGACCGACAACCGGGGGCTGTGGGACCTGCACGCCGAGAACATGGAAGCCCTGTTCGGCGACACGATCAACACCCACCGGGCCTCGATCGGCCTGCCGCCGGTGAGCGGCGTCCGCGACCACGTCTTCACCGGCCACCCGTTCCTGGCGGCCGACCCGGTCCTGGGCCCGTGGCAGGAGACGCCGGAGCTCGACGTGACGCAGACCGGCGCGTGGATCCGGCCGGACGGGCGCCCGCTCCCGGCCGGTCTGGAGGCGTTCCTGGCCGCCGGTCCAGAGCCGGTGTACGTGGGCTTCGGCAGCATGCTGATGCGGGGCGCGAACGCGCAGGAGGTCTCCCGGTCCGTCATCGAAGCGGTCCGGACGCAGGGTCGCCGCGTCCTGCTCGGGAGCGGCTGGGCTGACCTGGCCCTGATCGACGACCGGGACGACTGCTTCGTCGTCGGCGAGGTCAACCAGCAGGCGCTGTTCCGCCGGGTGGCCGCGGTCGTGCACCACGGCGGCGCGGGCACCACGACGACGGCGGCCCGTGCCGGGGCGCCGCAGGTGATCGTGCCTCAGGTCGCGGATCAGCCGTACTGGGCGGGCCGGGTAACCGCGCTGGGCATCGGCACGGGACACGACGGTCCGACGCCGACCGCCGAGTCCCTGTCGGCCGCACTCAAGATCGCCCTGGCCCCCGAGACCGGTGCCCGCGCGGCCGCCGTGGCCGAGACGGTCCGCACCGACGGGGCGGAGCAGGCCGCGAAACTTCTGCTCGACATGATCGGCCGGAGCGGGTCCGCCAGCTGATCCCCGGAGGTTACACAGGTAGGCACCCCGCCGGTTTGCGCGTGCCCGCGGCCGGTCGGGGCATGACGAGCATCGGAAAGTCCCGTCAGCGGAGCTCAGTTGAGCGGCTTGCCGCGACTTTCCGTTCGGATGCGCCTCGCAAGAGCGTTTTCGCAGGTCACGACTTGCGGCAGGGCGATGGGGCCGTCATGTGCGACGGCGGGGACTGCGCAGCCGGCCGGGGTCGGCTGCGGCGGTGATGCGGGCAGCATACGTTTTGCGCTCGGCCGGTCCGACGCCGTCAGCAAGGGCGGCGCTCTGCTCCAGCGCGGCCTGGTGGAGCGCGAGCAGCGCCGTGAGGTTGCCCACGCGCCCGAGCCGTTCGACGCCCGCCACCACTGGTCAGGATCTTCGCGATCGACCTGGTCCACGAGCTTGTCCGCAAGGGGCGCGCTTGAGGAGGTGAAGCACGGTCGCCGCGAAACTGTCGTGCTGTCGGATCGCTGACGACCGGCGTCCCGGAAAGTTCTTCAAAGAAATCCGGGAGGCGGTGTCGGATCGGGGCGGTGGTGTTCGTAGCAGGGGTGAGGCCCGCCCGCAAGGGGGCGGCGCCGAGGTGAAGGAACCGCGATCATGAAGCTGACGACCGTGACTCAGGTCACCCTCGATGGACTGGTGCAGGGAAACGGCGGCGCGTCGGAGGAGGACCGCAGGAACGGATTCGAGCGCGGCGGATGGGCCCTGGGGGCGGGTGACGATGAGACCAGGACGTTCATCACGCAGGCCTACCGGCGCGCCGGGGCGTTCCTGTTCAGCCGGCCACGGTATGCAAGGGTCTGAAGTCCCTGACCACCGAACCACGCTGTCTTGACACCACAGGAGATGATCCTCAGATGCGCTACCTGGTTTCCGTGATCGATGACAAGAGCAATCCCGGCAGCACGGACAAGCTGCCTGCCATCAGCGCGTTCAACGAACGACTGATCGCCGAGGGCTACTGGGTTTTCGCGGGCGGACTCGCGGACACCGACGCGGCCACGGTCATCGACAACCGGGGAGAGCAGGCGGTGTTCAGCGACGGGCCTTTCGTGGAGTCGAAGGAGTACCTCGCCGGCGTCTGGGTGTGGGAGGCCCCCGATCTGGATGTGGCGCTCAAGCTCGCCGCCGAAGCGTCGAAGGTCTGCGATCGGAAGATCGAGGTGCGGCCGTTCCAGTGAGCGACGTCGAGGGGGTGATCATCCGGGCCCACCACGACGAGTGGGCGCGGGTGGTGGCACCCTGACCAGGCGCTTCGGTCGCCGAGGAGGCAGCGGGCGAGGCGTTCACGACCGCCGTCGAGCGGTGGCCGGCCGACGGCCTGCCCCCAATCCGGGCGCGTGGGTGACCACCACCGCCAACCGCAAGGCCATCGACCGGATCCGGCGCGAGAGCAAACGCGACGACAAGCAGAAGGAGGCTCAGATGGTGTACGACGACGCCCCGCCCGAGCCTGTCGGCGCCATCGACGACGACCGGCTCCGGCTGATCTTCACCTGCTGTCACCCGGCGCTGGCGATGGAAGCCCGCCTGGCGTTGACACTGCGCATGGTCGCCGGCCTGACCGTGCCCGAGATCGCCCGTGCCTTCCTGGTGCAGGGCACCACCATGGAGCAGCGCATCACCCGCGTGGGGGCCAAGATCAAGGCGGCACGCATCTCCCATCGGATGCCGTCCGCCGACGATCTCCCGGCACGCGTCTCCGGCGTCCTGGCGGCCTGTTCCTCATCTTCAACCAGGGCTACCTGGCCACCGGCCCCGTACAGCACGAGCTGACCACCGAGGCGATGACCAGCTCGTCCGCCTCGACCCCTCGCCGATCACAGCCCTCAACCGGGCCATCGCCGTGGCCGAGCTCGACGGCCCGGAGGTGGCACTGGCGGCCGTCGACCGTCTTGAGCCCAGGTTGACCGGCTATCACGCCTACCACGCCACCCGCGCCGACCTGCTGCGCCGGCTGGGCCAAAGTCAGCAGTCACGCGCGGCCTACGACCGGGCCATCGAGCTGGCCGGCAACACCGGCGAGACCGCCTACCTCACCCGCCGCCGCGTCCAACTGCAGTAGCGCCCGCGTTTGAAGAGCGCACTTGATACAGCGGTGAAAGGCGACGCGGAACGCTGATCTATTGACATGTTCAGACGCCAACCCTTCTCGCCGAGCAATGACGCAGGATTCGGAGGCGCCGGGTTGCGGCGGCCGTAGAGACGCGTCCTGTTGTCGACTTCCGGTTCGGCGTCGTCCTGTGCACCGCACTCGGATCCATCCTTGCGGTAGGTGCCGTGCGTCGAGCCGCCCGGCCGCAACAGACCTTCGTCCGGGCCGCACTCGCGCCTGCTCCGAGCCACACGACTACATCGGCCAGGCTCCTGCTCGCAGGTGGTCATGTACTGGCCGCGGCGATCGTCATACCGGGCCTGACATGGCGATCCCGGAGAGCGCCGCGACATCTCCAGCGGTCGCACGCGGCTGAGAAGCGTGCGTAGGTGCCTCCACACCACCGTGGTCGGCTCGCTAACGACACACACGCCGGAAGATCTCGACGAAATCTTTGTGGGCGGTGTCGGATCGGGTCGGGGGTGTTCGTAGTGGGGGTGAGAGGCCGCCCAGGAGGGGCGCCCCGGGTAACGGAAGGACGTTCCTCATGACTACCTTGACGGAGCCGAGCACGGTCACCACAGGCCGCTCCAGCCGCCTGATGTGGGCGATCCTGGGGCTGGTGCTGCTTGCCGACGCCCTCGACGTGATCGATGCAACCGTCACGAACATCGCCGCCCCCACCATCGCCCGCGAGCTCCACGGTGGTGAAGGTCTGATCAAGTGGTTGGGAACGGCGTACATGCTCGCCATGGGTGTCCTGCTCGTGGTCGGCGGACGGCTGGGGGACAAGTTCGGCCAACGCCGGCTTTTCCTGATCGGCATGAGCGGGTTCACCCTGGCTTCGGCGGTCGCCGGGTTCTCACCTGACCCGGCCCTGCTCATCGCTGCCCGGGTTGCTCAGGGAGCTTTCGGGGCTCTGCTCATCCCGCAAGGCATGGCGATCATGACGAAAGCGTTCAGCAGCGACATGCTCGCCAAGGCGTTCGGGCTGTTCGGCCCGGTTCTCGGCCTCTCCAGTGTCGGTGGCCCGGTCCTGGCCGGATTCCTCATCAGCGCCGACCTGTTCGGTCTGTCCTGGCGCCCGATCTTCCTCATCAACATCATCCTCGGCGGCGTCGGGCTGATCATGGCCGTCAAGATCCTGCCGCGAGACGACGACGCCGACCGGTCCACCGTCGTCGACGGCTGGGCCTCCGGCATGCTTGGGGTTGCCATGCTCGGGCTGCTGTACGGCCTGATCGAGGGCTCGACCAACGGCTGGGGCGTCATCCCGATCGTCTCGATCGTCGTCGGCGTCCTGTTCTTCGCTGCCTTCGCCTACCGTCAGCGCACCGCGACCCAACCGCTCATCAAGCCCTCGCTCATGAAGAACCGGGGTTTCACTTCCGGATTGCTCGTGTGCCTAGTCGCCGTCGCCGCCGGCACCGGCCTGCTCTTCGTGCTGTCGCTGTTCCTGCAGGAAGGGCTGCACGCCAGCCCGAGAGACACCTCGCTCGGCCTGGTGCCGCTCACCCTGGGGCTCGTCGCCGCCGGGTTCGCCGCCATGGGTGGCCTGGTCGCCAAGCTCGGTCGCCGGCTCGTCCTCATCGGCCTCACCATCGACCTCGTCGGTTGCGGTTGGGTCCTGGCCCTCGTCGCTTACTCCGGGACGAACGTCAGCCTCTGGACGCTGGCCCCGGCGTTCTTCGTCATCGGCATCGGCATCGGCCTCAGCTTCGCCACGATCCCCGTCGTCGCTCTCGGCGACGCGAAACCTGACGAAGCCGGCAGCGCCAGCGGCTCGCTCAGCTCGATCCAGCAACTCGCATCAGCGATCGGCTCGGCCGCGATCACCTCGATCTTCTTCCAAGCCGCAACCTCCGGCCTGGGCCACGCCATGAAAGTCAGTCTCATCGTCGTTCTGGCCGTCACCGCCCTCAGCCTCCCGGCCGTCGCCCTGATGCCCCGCAAGGCACCGTCCGAACCCCACCAGTGAGCAACCGGCCAAACGTGGCGAGGATGGCCGGCCGACGGGGTGCCTCCCAACCCGTCGACCGGCCATCCTCGCCACGTGGCTGACCACCACCGCCAACCGCAAAGCGATCGACCGGATCCCCATCGAAACCCTGCGCGCAGCGGCAGGTGTTCGGGGGCAGCGCGATGACATGTGGCTGTGGGTCGAGATCGGCGAGCGCTGGCAGGCCCAGGAGCTGAACGCGGCCGAGGCCGCGAAGGTCGACCAGTACGTGGCTGCGGTGGAGGCGTTCGCGGCGAGCAGCATCTGGACTACGTCGACGTCGCCGGTGTCCAGCCGGGAGTGCATGAGTTTCAAGCTCCCCCACAGCCAGATATCCTTGCCGCTCTGCTCCTTGAACTCCCGGATGATGGCGGCCGGGGGCGTCAGCCAGCTTCGACGAGGCGACGAACTTGGTGAGGCTGTTGAGCTTCTCGCCGTACTCGCCCCGCTCGTCGGCGTACGGTCAGTAGTCCTTGGCCTGGGCGTAGGGTATCCGCGCACTCTGGGGCGGCCACGAACGGGCACGGGGAGGGCCACTTCGCGTCCCAGGACATGGTGGCGCCCCAGAACCAGCCGCGTCGGATCGCCTCTTCTCGATCGGCACCCGCCGCGGCCCGCAGGAGCAGGCCTTTCCGCGCACCGCGGTGGGGGTTGAGGCGTGGGCGACCGGGCGGTGCTCAGGCGGACTGACGCTCTTCCCGCTGCCGGATCAGCTCCTCGACCGCGCTCGGCAGGGTCGTCTCAAAGTCGATCAGCTTCGCCCACGTCGGAGTCACCACGATCCGGACCATGCCGTCGTGGTAGAGGGAACGCACCTCCGCCTCCCACTCGACTCGTTGCTCGGGCGTCATCTCGTAGGTGCTGGTCGCCTGGAGATATTCGTCCGGGATGCCATCGACGAAGTCCAGTTCGGCCCGGCCGCGGATGAGCAAGATCTTGGGCGGGTGCGCCTCGGTGTCGATCGTCAGGGCGACCATCGGGTTCTCGCTCAAAGCCTGGAGCTTCGGAGCGTTCTTCGGAGTGCTCATGACGATCTCCGAGCCGTTCCAGGCAAAGATGATCGGGATGTTGCGGGGTGTGCCGTCCTTGGCGACATAGGCCAGGCGGGTCACGTCGCGGGCCAGCAGTTCCCGGCTGAGCGGCCGGTTCAGAACCTCGGTTACCTCGTTCGGCTCCACGGTCATTTCTCCTATGATCTTTTTCTTGATCCGCCCCGGCTTTTCTCCGGGCTTGCGGGATCGAGGGTGATTGCTGATGGCGGGAAGGACATGCGTCTGGTGTGCGCGAGCCGGATCGCCCTGGTCGGCCGCGACGGACCGTCAGCCGAGTTGCTGGGCCAGGCCGACGATGATGCCCTCGGGGCCGCGGACGTAGCAGAGCCGGTAGCTGCCCTCGTACTGCTCCAGCGTGCCGACGAGTTCGGCGCCGTGGGGGCGCAGGCGGGCAATGACGTCCTCAATGTCGTCGACGACGAACATGACGCGGCGAATGCCCAGCGTGTTCGCCGGCGCGTCCTTCGGCTCGGTGCTGATCGCCTTCGGCGTGTGGAACATCGCCAGCTCGATCCCGCCGACGCCGCCCGGGATCCGCAGCATCGCGACCTCCTGCCGAACCCCGTTGAGCCCTATGACACGCTCCGCCTGCTCCGCCCAACGCCCCTCGATCGGCGCCCTGCCCTCCAACTCCATGCCGAGTTCGACGAAGAACGCGATGGCGGCGTCAAGGTCGTCGACAACGATGAGGACGTTGTCCATCCGCTGAATTGTCATGCTCGGTCTCCTTCATCACGCGGCCGGTTCGTGGCCACTGGTGTTCCTGGGACGGAGCCGGCATCGCATTCTCGACGTCCTCCACGGCTGTGCCCTGACTTTTTTCAGCGATCGTGCCGCTGCTCGTAGGCGCGCCCCGCCCCAACACACCCACTGCAGGTCAGAGCCAGGTCCGTTCGTTGGTCGTCGAGACGCGCCGCCCAACGCCCCTCGTCGACGACGATGCCGACGTTGTCCATCCCCTCTGCGCTGCATGCTTCCGGGACGCCCGCGGCCTGCGGGTGGCCGGCGGCGTCGAATTCATGCTCGACCTGTGGTCGGCGGAGGCGAACCTACGGCCGTTCTACGAGACCGGCGGACCGCCCGAGGCCGGACCGCTGCCCACCCCGATTCCATGACCACCTGCTTCGGCTCAGATCGCAGACCGAGACGCTCGCCGAGCGATGCCGGGCCGCGACCAGCGAGATCCCGCTGGACGAGCTGCTGACCAGGCAACGGTTCCTCGCCCTCGTCGGCCGGACTGCTCGGCGTCGCCGTGGTGCTCGCCCGCGCGGCCGACCTCGCGGAGCGCGGCAACCCGACCGCGCTCGACCCGGCCGACATCGCCTGCACCGCCGGCCTCTACAGCGTCTGGAGCCGATCATGAACACCACTGCCGAGCCGACGCCCGTACGGAGCGCCCTGCACGCGCGACACATCATCGCAGGGAGCCGGCCCCGTTGTCGGGACTGCGGTCGGTGCGGTGGGTCGTCAGGCGGTCGGGGTTCGGCCAGCGTACGCCGTGAGCCCAGCCCGCCCGCTCGAACCAGCGGATCAGCCGCGCACTGGGGTCGAACTGGCCCCTGAGCACACCGTGCCGGGCACACGTCGGCTCCACATGATGCCAGTTGTGCCAGCCTTCGCCGAGCGTCAACATCGCCACCCACCACACGTTCGACGAACGGTCCCTGGTGCGGAACGGACGGTCGCCGAAGGTGTGCGCGATCGAGTTCACCGACCAGGTGACGTGATGCACCACGGCATAGCGGACCAGACCGCCCCACAGGAACGCGCTCCACACGCCCGACCACGACATCGACCACAGCCCGCCCGCGGCGGCCGGGAGCGCGAACGACAGGACGACCACCGCCGGGTAGGCGGCGTCGAAACGCCGCACATCCGGGTCCGCCAGCAGGTCCGGCACCCAATGCCGACGGCTGGAGCGCTGATGGGCCGTGTAGAACCAGCCGATGTGGGCGTGCAGCATGCCGCGCAGCAGTGCCAGGCCTCCGTCGCCGTAACGCCACGGCGAGTGCGGGTCACCCTCACGGTCGGCGTACTTGTGGTGACGGCGGTGCTCGGCGGCCCACAGCGTGACAGGACCCTCGACGGCCATGCCGCCGGCCAGCATGAGCGCGATCCGCAGCCCCCGGTTGGCCTTGAACGCGCGGTGCGTGAAGAGACGGTGATAGCCGATGGCGATCCCGAAGATGCTCACCAGATACATCCCGACCGCGATGACCAGGTCGCGAAGGCCGATACCCCACCCCCAGGCGGCCGGCACCGCGAGGGCCAGCAGCAACACGGGCAGCACGACCAGGACGACCAGATACGCGGTGCGGCGGCCGGTGGTGACCGTCACCGTCTCCGCCGTACCCGGCTGCGGCATGGGTGACGACACGTTTCCTCCCATGAGCGGTACAGGACGATCAGGCTCCTAATTCAACGGCCAGGCCCATGGACTGCGGCAATGTCCTGACAGTAACGGAGCGATTACCCTGAGGAAGCAAAACACTGCACTCGGTCGTCATGAAGAAAAAGCGCGACGCATCCCTAGATTGTGATTGCACAACGTGATCATCATTGTGCGCTCCGACATCAGGCGGAAGGTCCACGGAATGGGTGCTGTCGATCAGGCGACCACGGGCGGCCATCTCGAGAAATACGACGAGGCACTGGCCCGGGACCCGATGTCCGCGTTCAGCCTGGTCCGGGAGTGGATGCGTACCGACTGGCGGAGCCTGTTCGCCGAGCTGCGCCAGCGCCGCCCCATCTTCGCCACCCCCGCCTTCACGGTCGTCACCCGCTTCGCCGACGTCACCGAAGTGCTCTCCCACGAGCAGGTCTTCTCGGTACGCGCCTTCGGCCCCCGCCTCGACGCCGCACTGGGCGCCCCGTTCATGCTGGGCAGGGACGCCACCCCGATGAACTGGCGCGAAAAAGGCCTGATGCAGCTCATGCTCGACCCGCGCGACGCGGCCGACGTCCGCGAGCTGACCGGCCGCCTCGCCGACGAACTGCTCGACGCCGCCCCGCCCGACGGACACCTCGAAACGGTCAACGGGCTGTTCCGCCCCGTCGCCCTCGGCGTGTGCGCACGATACTTCGGCATACCCGGCCCCGCCCCGCAGACCCTGGGCCGATGGACCCGCGCCATCGTCGCCGACGGCTTCGCCAACTTCCACGGAGACCCGCAGATCCAGGCCGCCTCCGTCACAGCAGGCACCGAACTGGTCGAATACCTGCGAAACCGCCTCGCCGACCACCGGGCCACCCTGCGAGCCGGACGCGACCTCCCCGACGACATCCTCACCCGCCTCACCCGCTCCTCCCTGCCCACCGGGGCCTCCGTGACCGACGACCGCATCGTGATCAACATGGCCGGACTGCCACTGGGCTTCGTGGAAAGCGCGCCAGGAGCCATGGTCGAGGCGGTCGAGCAACTCCTGCTACGCCCGCACATGCTCGCCCAGGCCACGGCCGCCGCCGCAGACCCCGAACAGTTCGACCCGTACGTCTGGGAGGCACTACGGTTCAGCCCGTTCTTCAAACTCCTTCCCCGGCTGTGCGAACGAGACCACGTCCTGGCCGCCGGCACCCCGCGCAGCACCCTGATCCCCGCGGGCACCCTCGTGCTCGCGGCACCGGCCTCCGCCATGTTCGACGCGGCCGTGGTGCCGGAACCCGACGAATTCCGCCTCGACCGCCCCCGCCACCATCACCTGTTCTTCGGCTCCGGCCATCACGCCTGCCTCGGCGTACACGTCGCCGACGCAGTGATCGCCGAGACCGTACGCCGCCTGCTCCTGCGCCCCGGCGTGCGCCCGCTCCCGCCACCCGCGGGCCACGTCGAACGGACACTCGGGATCTTCCCCGACACCTTCACCCTCGCGCTCGGCACCGAAGAGCTCCGCACCGACGGGCGGGAAGGCTGACGATGACGGCAAGCCGATCACGCGCACGCACCATCGCCACGGATGGCCTCGCCAACCGGCTCAGATTCCTGGCCCTGACCAACGGCCGGCCAATCTGGAACCTCCTCCAGAGCAGCCGGCCGATCCGGCGCCGCATCAACGCCTCACTGATCGACCACGCCATCCGCGAGATGCCACCACGCCCCGAGCCGCTGAGCACCATGGCCGACTACACCTCGTGGACCTCCCTGACCGACCGCACCTACAGCGGCAGACACCTGCCCCCGACCCCCGCCACCGAAGAGAACCGTCCCACGCCCGAAAGCGCCGGCAACCTGTTCACCCGCGGCGAATCCATGATCCCCTGCCCGCGCTCCACCGTGCTCTTCGCGTACTTCGCCCAATGGTTCACCGACGGATTCCTGCGCGGCGACACCAACACCCCGCGCGACCCACGCAAGAACAGCTCCAACCACCACATCGACCTGAACCAGGTATACGGCCTCAACGAAGCCGCGACGGCCGCACTACGCACCTTCGACGGCGGACTGCTCAAGAGCCGGCTCCTCAACGACGGCGAGTTCCCGCCCTACCTGTGCGAGAACGGCAAGATCAAGCCGGAGTACGCCCCGCTCAGCGTCATCCGCTTCGACCAGCTCACCGACGCGCAACGCGACACCCTGTTCGCCACCGGCAGCGACCGCGGCAACGGCCAGATCGGCTTCACCATGCTCACCGTGCTGTTCCTGCGCGAGCACAACAGGATCGCACGGCTGCTCACACAGGAACACCCGCACTGGGACGACGAGCGACTCTTCCAAACAGCCCGCAACATCCTCATCGTGCTGCTCATCAAACTGGTCGTCGAGGAATACATCAACCACATCACCCCCTACCACTTCCAGTTCACCCTCGACCCCCGGCTGTCGGCGACACTGGCCCACGCACCCTGGCACCGGCAGAACTGGGCCTCGGTCGAGTTCAACCTCGTCTACCGCTGGCACAGCCTGATCCCGTCCCACCTGTCAGTAGGCGGACACGACCTGCCGATGACCCAAACCTTCTTCGGCAGCGCACTGATCCCCGGCCCCGGCCTCGGACAACTCTTCGAGGACGCCTCCCGCCAAAGAGCCGGCCGCATCAGCCTGTTCAACACCGACCCCGCCCTACGCGAGATCGACGTGGCCAGCATCGCCGACTCCCGGGCACTCGACCTGGCCCCCTACAACAGCTACCGCGAACACTGCCGCTTCCCCAAAGTGCGCACCTTCGAGCAGATCTCCAGCGACCGGCGCGTCAGCAGCGCACTGCGCGAGCTCTACCACGACGTCGACGACATCGACCTGTACGTCGGCCTGTTCGCCGAAGAACCCGGATCCCCCACCGCGATCCTGCCCCCACTCCTCACCAAAATCATCGCCATCGACGCCTTCTCCCAAGCACTCACCAACCCCCTGCTGGCCCCGCGAATCTTCAACGCCGCCACCTTCTCCCCCCAAGGCATCCGGATCCTCGCCACCACACGCACACTCTCGGACATCCTGCGCCGCAACACACCGGAAGACCCCACCCCCCGCCACGTCAGCATGTCCCACCGGACCCCATCATGACCGCAGAGAACGACCCGACCGCCGCACGACTGCGCACCATGGCCCGCGAACTCGTGGACATCGCCATCACCATCCAGGACGCAGCAGCACACACCACCACCGCACTCACCGACAGCGCACTGCTACACGCCCTACCCCACGCACCCTCCGCCGCCCAACCCGCCTACCGCGCGCTGCTAAAGGCCACAACAAACAAACAAGGCCTCGGGTACGCATTCACCGGCAACCGACTCGCCACCGCAACCGCCAAAGCCGGCGCCATACTCGGCGCCGAAAGCCTGGCCATACGCGTACTGGCCACATCGCTCCGGCTACGCATAGCAGCCGTCGCACTCACCCACCCCGAACTGACCGAAGACCCCATGCTCACCCGGCTCACCAACGCAGCCGCCGCCGACCGCGACCTCGAGGCCATCCGAGCCCTACGCGCCCTGCTCAAAGACCGCGGCACCGTACACGCACTCAGCCAACTCGCCCCGATCTTCGGCGAAGTCCTCGCACTACGCGCACTACTCGACGAGAACCCACTCAACGACACCACCGCCTGGCTCATCGCAACAGGAAAAGGCTTCGCCACCGCCGACCCGATCACCGGCATCAGCAACAAAGCCATCGCCATCCTCGACACCGGAGAAGGCGCCGCACGCCGAATCGAACTGACCACAACCGAGTCCGCCCAACTGTGCACACACGGATCACTACTCGGCTTCCTGACCAACATCAGCACCATCGGCACCACCGGACGAGCCCTCATCCAGAGCATCCAAGGACCCGACGGCGTCATCCGCCACGTCCTCCACGCACCAGGCATGCGAGCAGGACGCCCCGACGGCCAATCACCCCAAGACCTGCTCGGCGCCTTCAGCAGCGCCGTCCTGTCCAGCAGCCCCTACAGCCGCGCCCTAGCCCAAGCCGTCACCGACTACGGACCCCCTCCAGGCGCCGAACTCGCACTCATCGGGCACAGCGCAGGCGGCGCAGCAATCATGAACCTCGCGCAGGACCCCGACTTCTGCACCCGCCACACCATCACCCACGCCATCGCCATCGGCTCACCCATCGACTTCAAACACCCCGCCGACCCACGCACCTGGGTAGCCAGCGTCACCAACCAGCACGACATCATCCCCACCCTCGACGGACAGGGCGCCGGCACCTGCTTCGACCTGCACCCCGACTGGTACGTCGTCGACTACGGCGACTCCACCCACCTGTTCCCCCACTGCCACAGCATCGAGCACTACCTCGCCAACATCACCCACGACCTCCCCGAAGCCCGCGATCACATCGACGAACGCCTCACACCCTTCCGGGGACAGGTCGTACGTTCCCAGGCATACCTCCTGTTCGACCGCCCACCCGACCCCGACGAGTTCCCCTTCCTCACCGTGCCCACCCACCCCATGGACACCCCCGAAGGAACCATCGAACTACCCATCAGATCCCGCGACGGCAACGCCCTCACGGCATACTTCACCGCACACCCGACAACCACGGCCGACCTACTGGAAGGCACAGGCCTCGGCCCCGCCGTACAAGTGGCAGGCCGCACGCTGATCGCCATACACACCGCCTGGAACCGACACACCAGCGCCGGCCGCTACGGAGAACTGCACATCGGCATCGTCATACCCGGCCCCTTCCACCGACGCCCGTGGCCCAACCCGCCGAGACGACGCTCCAGCATCACCACCTGGCCCGACCTGCTGCGAGCAGCGGACCTTCGCCACTCCGGCAGCTTCCTCATCGGCTCCGCAGTCGACACCACGATCGTCCGCGCCCTCGGCCCACAACTGTGGGGCGGCCAGACGTACCTGACACCTCTCGAACTCCGGCTCAGCACCCGCACCGCCCACGTCACCGCCGACCAGATCCTCACCCTGCGCGGACGACTCGGCCCGGGACTACCCCTGAACGACCCCGGCCTCGTCGGCTACACACGAGACGCCGGTACCGTGCTGCGATCCTCCATACGGACCCGCGGGCAAGCCCGGCTCCACCCAGCGCCATCACTTCGGCTGCTCATCGAACCACAGTCGACCCACCCACTGGCCAACCAACTCCGCCAACTGGGACTCGACGGCGCCCGCCCCCTGCTGTGCCTGTCAGCCACCACCCGCCAGACGCTCCGTGACGCCGCCGTCCCGGTACCGCCCATCTGACGGAGGAGCCATGCCCGCCCACATCGCCGCGCTCACCGCCCACGCCGAAGTGCTGCGCTCAGACGCCCGCGCCCTCGCCGCCTGCGCCGAGCGCCTGCGCGCGATCCAGGCACGGCTGAAGGCCGACGGCGAGGCACCGCCTTGGCTGCACGCATCGGTCACCGCCCACCTCGCAGCCTGCACCGCGGCCGCCGCCGACCTGGAGACAGCCGCGCAGCGCCTGAGCCGCTACGCGGACGAGGCGAGCCCATAACCGGGCCGAGGCGTTGACGGTTTCCTGCGGATGAGGTTGGTGTTCTGTGATTTGGCGTTTATCGGAATTTTTTACAGACCGTCGCCCTTTACAAAGTAAACTATCGAATTGAACCGCGACTCTCCGCTTGGTTGAGTGGTGAACAATGAGGCCAAGGGCCGCCCTGGACAACCCCCGGCTCAGGCCGGTGCATTCATCAGAGCGGCGACATAGGCATCCAGCCGCTCCTCCACGGCACGCGTCGTCAACTCCGCCCTCCCTGCCTCGCCTCCATGGCTGCGGACACCCACTGCACTTCTTCTGAGCACGCCAGCACACCGCCGGCCCCCTCATAGACGAGTAAGTCCGATCTCCGGTCAGTGGTCGTAGGCGGTCAGTGACCGGGTGATCGGGGCGTTGGTTGCGTGGTTGTGCCAGATCGCGGCGG
>NZ_JBSFNK010000088.1:0-16209 GCF_053587055.1 Nonomuraea sp. NPDC003707
CTGACCGGCCCGCCCACCTCTTCTCATACGGACGCGACCGCAAGCGTTCCACCTGGGCAAACATAGCCTTTCAAGATCGTTACCCCGGATACCACCTGGACGACCGAGTACTACTGGCCGTGTGGCCGTTGCGGCCCGCGCAGCTGGGGGAGTTGGGGCTGACGCCCTGGTCGTCGTGCTCACAAGCCGGCTTGGGTGAGCGCGACGATGAGTCGGAGTATGCCGTAGACGGCCGTCATGGTCTCGGCAGTGAACACGAGGGTGCGCCCGGTCCTGGTGACGCCGGGCATGAGGGTGGCCAGCCGAGCGCGGCTGAGGCAGATCGACCTCGATGCGGAGCGGGCACGGAACCGAAACCGGCGGATGGATGACAGCCTGTCGGAAAGGCTAGCCTCACCAGTCGCCATCTGCGGCATTTCGCAGCTAAAGGCCGCTGGCGACACGGGCGCAGGGTTGTCATCGTGGCTCGGCCCGGAACGCTCGGCGGTAAGCGCCCGGCGTTGTGCCCAGGGTGTTGAGGAAGCGCCTGCGGAGGTTGGTGGCCGATGAGAGGCCGACGCGGCGGGCGACGGCGTCCAATGGGAGGTCGGAGGACTCCAGTAGTTCCCGAGCCGTGGCGATCCGCTGGGCGAGCAGCCATTGCCCTGGGCTGGTGCCGAGCTGTACGGCGAACCGTCGGGTGAGGGTTCGCGCTGAGACGCCCGCCTGCGCAGCCATGCTCTCGATGGTCACCGGTTCGCCGAGTTTCTCGTTGATCCACTCCAACAACGGCGCGAGCGTGTCGTCGATCTGTTCGCGGTGGGGCGGCGCCGAGTACTGCAATTGCCCGCCCTCGCGGTGGGGCGGCATGACCATGGTCCGTGCGATATGTGCGGCGTACCGGGCACCCTGGTCGCTGCGGACCAGGTGCATGCACAGGTCGATGCCGGCCCCGGCGCCGGCGCTGGTGGCTACGTCACCGTGGTCCACGTACAACACATCCGCGTCGACCCGGATGGCGGGAAAGCGCGCGGCGAGCTCGTCCGCCAGCGCCCAGTGGGTGGTCGCCCCTCGTCCGTCCAGCAGACCGGCGTGGGCCAGCGCGAAGGCACCGGAGCAGATGCTGACCACCCGCGTTCCGCGGGAGTGCGCCCGGCGCAGTGCCCGGACGACCGCGGGTGAGGGTGGCTCCTCGGTGGGCAGCCAGCCCGGGACGACCACGGTGTCCGCACGGTCGAGTGCGTCCAGCCCGTCGCTCACGAGCATGTCGTACCCGGCACGCGTCGCGACCGGGCCAGGGTGCTCCGTGCACACGGTGAAGGCGTACCGCGTCGGGAGTTCTGGCCACTCGATGCCGAACACCTGGGCCGCGCAGGCGAGTTCGAAGGTCGATTGCCGGGGGCGGACGAGTGCCACTACGTGATGCATGGCAGGAAAGTACCTCATGACGTCTTTCCTGACACTCGGCGGGACGACGGTTGGCCGCCAAGCTAGCCCCATGACGACAGAACAAAACACGCCTGCCTGTGCGTGGTCAACCGTTCAGGACGCCCTTGAGAGTATCCGTCGACTGGCTTGGGAGTCATATTAGATGGCTGGGAATGGAAAGACTCCCGGCGAGTACCCTTGGCGTGCACGGACCGCGGTTCTGACGCTCGGAACATTCGCGGTCGGAACTGACGGATACATCATCGTCGGTCTCCTTCCCGAGATCCACAAAACGCTGCATGTCAGTACTGCTGCAGCCGGTCAACTGGTGAGTGTATTCGCCATTGCCTATGCGCTCTTGGGGCCTATTCTCGCCGCATTCACGGGCAAGTGGCCCAGGCGCCGAGTCCTCGTGACCGGAGTCGCGCTGCTCGCGGCGGGGAACGCCGTGACCGCGTCGACGCACGTTTACGGGCTGGTCCTCGCGTCCCGCGTGCTGGCGGGTTCCGGTGCGGCGCTGTTCGTCGCGAGCGCCGTGGCCACGGCCGCACACCTCGCCGGCGACCAGCGGAGAGGGAGCGCCATCGCCATGGTGACCGCCGGGGCGACGCTGTCGCTGGTGCTGGGTGCTCCGCTGGGCACCCTCATCGGCGGAGCATGGGGCTGGCAGAAGGCGATTTGGTTCGTCGCCGCGGTCGCCGGTGTCGTTGCGGTCGTCCTCGCCGTCCTGCTACCGCCCATCAGACTCGATCAAGGCGCGACACTGCGGCGGCGCATTGCGCCGCTGACCGACCGGCGGGTCATGCGGATCCTGGTAGTCACACTGCTGGCGTTCATCGGCATCTTTCTTCCCTTCACGTACATGAGTGCGGTCTTCGCGCCGGCCATCGGTGGCGAGCAATCCCGACTTGCACTCCTGCTGCTGGTGTTCGGAGTTGCCGCCACAGCGGGAAACCTGACGGCCGGCTCGTTTGCCGATTGGTACGGCCCGCGGCGCGTCGTGATCGGCGCCACCACAGGCGTCGCCGCGGTGTTCCTGATCATGCTTCCGATTCGGGAAGTCTTCATTCTCGTGCTGATCGCCGAAGCGCTCAGCGGTGTCGTGTCGTACTCAGTCATCGGGCCGCAGCAGCATCGGATCATGGCCTACGTCCCTCCCGAGGGCGCGTCGCTCGTGACATCGCTGAACACGTCTGCCGGGTACCTCGGCAGCTTCTTGGCCAGCAGCATCGGAGCGGTCATTCTCACCACCGGCTCCGCGGTCCTCCTGCTGCCCATCGCCGCGGCCTTCGCCGCGTTCGCGGCGTTCCTCGCCTGCTGGCTGTCACGACCTACCGGAGAATGCGATGGGGAGGTCATCGACGAGACCGGCAAGCTGGCCACCTCTGCGAAATGACACCGCCGGGACAGGCACTCGCGACGACGGGATAGAAACGCATGTTGAGGTACCTACCGAACGCGAGGAGACCGCGAGCGTCGCGATCACTTCCAAAGCCCACAGCGATCGCGGTAGCCAGACGCGGGGCACGTGCTGACTACCGTCAACGAGCTCCGCGACCGCGGCATCACCGTGGTGTCATTGGAAGGCCGTTTTCCGCGCCGGGAGGACGTGCCGAAGGCGGCGGTCGACTACATGGCTGGCCAAGTGAAGGTCGATGCCGCCCTGTTCGCCGAGTACCGCTGGTCGGGCAGCACGATCGAGTATCACCGGGCCTGGCCGCATCCCCAGGATCGTGCGGTCGGCGCTGCACAACGCCGAAGAAACCTGGTTCGCGAAGATCGCAACCCGTCCGGGCGAGGATACGACGGCCCGCGTGCTGGCCCTGATCGCCGCCGACAGCGACGCCAGCGAGGCTGCCGATGATGCCCAGCAGGCGGAGGTCGAGGACGACCAGGAGGACGAGGACTCGATCCTCGCCTTGATCAAGGCGATGCCGGGCAATGTGAGCCTGGACTCGATGCTGACTGAGATCCGCAAGCTGAACGCGATCCGCACCATCGGATTGCCAACAGCACTGTTCGCTGACGTGGTGCCCAAGGTGCTGGCCGTATGGCGGTTCCGCGCTGCGGTGGAGTCGCCCTCGCACCTGCGCCGGCGGGCCCGCAATGCGCCGGACGCGACCGTCACCCTGCTGGCCGCGCTCCTGGCCCAGCGGCAGCGCGAGGTCACTGCGTGAAGCGGGACAAGACGCGGTCGAAGCACCCTGGGAGATCGCCAAGGCGTGAGGGTTGAAGGACTTGAGCACGGTGAGATGGGACAGGGCGGGGCAGCGGTCGCCGGAGGCGAGGATAACGGTGTTGTGGCAGCGTGCTCCGGCCGGATCCAGTCCGCCGCGCTGGTCGGTCAGGTAGGCCAGTTCGGCGTACCAGGCCGCCTCGAACAGGTGGCCGGGGGAGGCATAGACGCGGGCGGCGGCCAGTAGCCGGGCGGCCAGGACTTCGGCGGTGCCGGTGTGGCGCGGAGAAGCGGGCTCAGATCAGACGCAAGGTGAGTACGCCTCGGGCGCGCCGATGCGCGCGCTGGGCGTGGCGCCGCCGCGTCGTCGGCCATGTCTTCGAGCCGGGTAGGGCCCCGCTCGCGCGGGGGACAGCATCGCAGCCAGGCGTGGCGTGCCGGCTGTGATCGCTACCGCTTCGACGGGCTCATCGGTCTCGACCGTGGCGGCGCCTTCGGTTACGCCATGCGGGTGATCCCGCGCGACGACCTGCTCACCTCGAAGGTCGGGCTGAGGTCGTGGCCGTCGCCTGATGCGCCCGCTCAGTCGTCAACGGCCCCTACCGCGGCGACGATCGGCTCGAGCCCCGCGATCAGCTCGTCGAGCTCGTCCGCACTGAGCACGTCGTACGCCGGGGCTGCCAGCTCATCGGTGAGGGCCTCGATCCGCGCCTTGATCTGCCGGCCGGTGTCGGTGAAGCGGCCGTGGGCGTTCACGAGGCCGCGGCCGCGCAGCCCATCGACGACGGCGGCCAGCCGTGCCTTGGGCAGGTGGTGGATCCGGCCGAACTCCTCCGCCCGCATCCCGAGGGAAAGCGCCATGAGGACATGGGACTCGGTGCCACCGATGCCGTGGGCGAGAAGAGCGGCTTTGTGGCCGTCCCCCCGGTGCTCCCACAGCAGCGTCGCCGCGTGCCACAGCCTGGCCACCGGCTCCTCGGGCACGCCGAGCGCCCGCAGCCCGGCGTACAGCACCCGGCCCTCGGCCGGCGCGCTGAGCGCTGCTCGGGTGGCGAGGTCGGCGACCCGCACCAGACCGGGTGAGTCGGCAAGCTCCCCGATCATCTGCCGCAGCGCGGCGGCGCTGCCCCGCTCGCGCACGGCGATCGCCTCCTGCGGGCTGATCTTCCCCCACACCCAGGGGATGTGGCGCGCCACCTCGCCGTCGGCGAAGTTGTAGAAGACCGCATGCACCACCTCGGCCGATGCCATCCCCAGCGGCGCGGCCCGGCCCGCGAAGTATCCGTCCCAGTAGTTGCGCATGCCGACGGCCAGGAACGCCTCGTTCGGCACCTCGGAGAAGGTGACGGTGGCGATCGGCTCGACGAGCTCGAACATGCGGTGGATCTTGGCCTGAGGGTGCGGCATCGGTCGGCATCTCCTGCGGTCGTGGCAGCGCCCCTGGCGGGCGGCCTCTCACCTTGGCTACGAACGACGTGGCCCGGATTCGACAACTCCCGGTCGATAACTCCCCGGTCGATTCTGCCGGGCGGCGCCGGGGTATCACCCAGCTCGGCCACCCGCTCGGTTGCCGCGCTCTGGTTGCCGACTGGGCCAGACTCGGTCCGTGCTCACCACAGGTCATGTCGGCCTCACAGGCAATCAGTCGGGAGCCCCCGGTGGGAGTTTGCTGTGCGTTGCTATTAGGGCTTGCAGAGGAATAACCCGTAGCTTTCGCGGATGTCCATCGTTGCTGTGGTACGGGTGTGGCGACAGAAACTGTGACGATGCTGGCGGCGAAGTTCGAGGCACTCTTTCCGCATCTGGATGAGCGGCAGCGGCGGTTGCTGATGGGGGCCGAAGCCCGCGTGCTCGGGCATGGTGGCGTCCGGGCGGTGGCTCGGGCAGCCGGGGTTCGCGAGGCCACGGTGTCGGCTGGGGTGAAGGAACTGGAGTCGGGGCAGGAGCCGCTGGGTCGGGTGCGCCGCCCCGGTGGCGGGCGCAAGCGGGTGGCGGACCTCGATCCGGAACTGCGGCCGGCGCTGCTGGCTTTGGTCGAGCCGGACATGCGCGGGGATCCGATGTCGCCGCTGCGGTGGACGACCACCTCGACCCGTAAGCTCGCCGCCCAGCTGGGCCGCCAGGGACACAAGATCAGCGCTGATACCGTAGCCGATCTTCTGCGCCAGGAGGGGTTCAGCCTGCAGGCCAACGCCAAGACCTTGGAAGGCAGTCGGCACCCGGATCGAGACGCCCAGTTCCGCTACATCAACGAGCAGATCAAGCAGTACCAGGCGGCTGGGGACCCGGTGGTGAGCGTCGACACCAAGAAGAAGGAACTCATCGGCGCGTTCAAGAACGCCGGGCGTGAATGGCGGCCCACGGGCCAGCCGGTCGCGGTCGCCACCCATGACTTCCTCGATACGCAGTTGGGCAAGGCCATCCCGTACGGCGCGGCCGCTTTTCCGGTGTCGGCATGACCATGGCTGCCACCATCAGGCACAAGATCACCATGACGAAGCCAGCCAAGACGAGATACCACGGCACGAACCTGCCAAGGAGAAGGCCCAACGGAATCCCGATCGCCGAGCCGATCAGCCATCCCGCCAGTAACTTCCATTTCTTCGCCTGTAACCCCATGCACTGCTCCCGCCGCTCCAGGTCACAGTTCCCAATCGCATCAGGAACCAACGGGTCACGGCAAGAGAAATCGGGCGTCGGATAGGGGCTGCCGTGAAGAGTAGGGTCACCCGGTACCCGGGATCATGTTCACCCCGCTGGAAGCTTCGGCGCCATGCGTTTGCCAGCGCACACCAACTCGCCCGCCGCCGACGGCACCCGAGGCCAACCGAAAGACCCCCGCTCACCAAAGAAGGTCAAACATGACCTGATCGGCCCGGTCAGCCCAATAGCGCAGCATCGCTCGCGCGCCTATGCGAGATTGACCAGCCGACTTCCCACGCCCGCCAAATTGGTGATTGATAATCATTTTAAGCCCTTTTCGTAAGAGCGTACGGGCGAAGCCCGTGCCTTTATTTCTGGGAGTGACAGATGAGAAGGAGCGCGACCAATCCCCGTGCCTTTACATTGTAGATCTTCACCGCGGATCTCGTCCGGGGTGCGCCCCGTTCGGCCTCGTCCCCGCGTGCCGCTCCTGCCGCTACCGGCCGAGCGCCGGCATCGCCGGGGCACGTCGTCGACCTGCGGTGCCGTTACCCCACCGCGTTACGTACCCTCAAGATCATGGCCGAGGACCGCGTCCGGCCCTCTGGGCCGGTCTGGCTCGACTGGTGCTGGCTGCCCGTGGGCGCCGCCGCGCTCGTGCAACGCCGAGGCCGCAACGCCGTGGCCGACGTCGCTGGTGCAGCTGTGCCCGCTTCCCCGCTCGCTCGACCGTAGGACGTCCACCTGCCCATCTCCCGCCCGCGGCTCACTGCGGGCGTCACCTACGCGGATGCGGCTGCGCGTCCTGGCGGCCGTCGCCGTGAAGTAGAACGTTCCTGACCCCGCGCCCCGGCCATCTCCGCCGCCAGTGGATCGTGTGACAGTGCCGCCTCGGAGAGATCGATGCCGGTGATAGCCGCGAGGTCGGCGGCGGGAATGCCGAGGGTGGTCGCGAAGCCTGCCAGCCAAATCGGCTTCAGCGGAGCACGGCCCGCAGCGATGGAATGGATGGTGGAGGCGGACAGATACACGCGGCCTCGGGTCGACAGAGCCAGCGTCTTGGTGGCGGCGACTGGGGAATGGAGGTTCCGGTTGACGCACAGCATGGTGACGAGCATCTCCCCGAAGCCGCCGTCCCCTTGACAGTAGGTGCGCGGCCGATCGGCCGGACGAACGTAAGGCAACTGGGGCAAGCGCTCGATGGTTTCACGGAGGTGGGCCCGCTGATCTTCCGGCAAAGCCGTCGCGACTTTGACCAGGCGCGAGAGTGCAGCTCCCGCCGTCGGTTCGTAAGGCATAAGGAGCTCAGGTACCGGGAGTCCGGCGATCACGAAGAGGTCTGCGGTGTGGAAACCAAGCGCGGCGGCAAGGTCGTCGAGCTGTGACGGGGACGGCGGTGCGCCATCGATCATCGAGCGCAGCTCGGATTCCAGGATGCCTGACACCGAGGCCAGCCAAGCGATATCCGTCTGGCGATAGTCGAGGAGCTGCGTCAACAGCCCGCCGAAACCGGAATGATCCGTCATGTCACCGCCCTCATCCAACAAGTTGACCAAGATGGGACAGCCCCCTGCTCCTCGCGGCGGCGACCCACCATCGTCTACCCCGACTCCCGTGGGTTCTCGAAGTTCACATTGGTCGTGGTGGAGCCCATTTGCAGGCCATCCGTGGTTTACGTGAAGAATTCTAAAGTTCGGCGTTCTGTCGAGAATCTCGACGGAAAGCTGATATCTATAACAGATGAGCCCTCCTGGTGAGTTGGAGTACCCCTGACGCTGGCAGCGGTGCGCGCTCTTGGTGCACCGCGGCGGTTGCGGACGGCTCAAGAGATTGAGGACTTCGAGCAGGAGCTCGTCGACCAGTACCTCCTGGCGGGGGTCGGCGCGGGCGTCACCGATGGCGTGCTCGCTGCCGACCGATCTGTGATCTTCGAGCTTGCACGGTTCTGTGGTCAGCCCATCTGGACGGTGGGTCCCGGGGAAGCCGACCGTTTCCTTGGAGGGCCGTTCTTGAAACGGCTGGACTGAAGTTGACGGGATCCCGTCTGATCATCGCGATCAGGCGGGATCTTGTCGTTTCAGGGGTTTCCGAATCGGGTTCGTCCTGGTTTGGGAGCCGCGGAGCAGGTGCCCGGGAAGGTCCAGGTGGTGTCAGACCGCTGGTCGAGGACCGAGTTCGCGTCGTTGGGCATGGCGAAGCCGACGCCGGGCTGGGTGCTGCGACAGGGTGATCTGAATTGCGGCTTATGGGATGGGTGGTGGCCTGCTCCGACCCGGGAGCGGCATGCGGTCGACCTGATCTGCTGGGATTTCGAGGACGTCGGCCGAGGTGTCGGGCTCGTCTGGAGGCTGCTGGGTGTGGCGCCACTGGTCGAGGAAGTGGTCGTTGGCGACGGCGACGATCAGCGCGGCCAAGATGGTCTGGGCGACGCGGCCGTGAGCGAGCCGGTTCTTAGGGTCGCCGAGGTCGAGGTCATGCCCCTTGACCCTGCCGTTGATCCCCTCGGTGTTGGCGCGGACGGACTGTAGGTCCCGATCCAGGCGGGACTGAGGTAGGGCAGATCCTGACGGAATTTGTCGAGATGGCCGAGGTCGCCCTTGCCAACAGTGACGGTCTGCTGGCGGCAGATCTTCGGCAGTTCGCCGGGCTTGTGGTCGGGACTCGGGGGCAGGACGTGGGGTTTCGCCGCCGGGTGAGCGGCTCGCTGCCGAGCGTCGGTCAGGTCGACCGTGGTGGGACGGCTGGGCCCGCGCTGGTGGAGGCGGTCGAAGCGGGGGCAGGTGACCGACGGGGAGGTGCCTGCTGCAGGGCATTGGAAGCGGACAGTGCCGCTGGTGTTCGGGCTCTGCTTGAGGCGCAGCAAGTACGGCTCCCGCGCGCTGATCAACGCGGTGAGTTCCTCGGACGGGGCGCGGATGGCGGCGTCGTCCAGGCCGGTGGTCGCCTGGGCGAGCCTGCCGGGGATGAGCGGGCAGGCGAGGCTGCCGTCGATGAGCAGGGCGCCGTGGGCGCTGCCCTGCACTCCGCGCTGGTCGACCTTGTAGTCGGAGTGCGGGTCCGCGCTAGCGCAGGCGATCTCCGCCGTGTCTGTGACATGTTCGGCCTCACCGTCAACGGGGCACTTCGCTACATCAAGACGCTTGGTCATCCCGACCTCCAGTATCAACCCCAAGACGGGGGTTGATACTGGTGAGGCCGCCTATTCAACGGTCGCGAGTCATCGTTGAAGAAGAGTTCCACCGTGACGGTGCGTGCTCTCCGGCGGCGCATCGGTCCATGCGCCGCCGTTCTCGTTGAGGGTCCGAGGTGGCCTTGTCGTGGTAGCCGGTGCCGTCGGCAAGCCGCGTCTTCGTACGTGTTCCCACGTCATGGCACCGTCCCTCGTCATGGCACCGCGATGCCCTTCATGATCCCGCTGCAGATCACGCGCCGCGTGGTCACCACGACGGCCAGGCCGAACTCGGGCATCCAGCGGTCATCGCCGGCATCGTGCAACGACCCCTGCTGTAAGGCAGGAAGGTCGTGGTCATATCGCCCCGGGAGGACCGGGCATGGCGATACCGAAAATGTCCTGCGCCCTGAACGTGGTCAGTTTCCTGGCCTCGCCGGTCCTGACGTTCACTGCGTAGGCCGTGAAGGTCCGGTAGGGCGGCGCCGTCTCGTCAACCGGCACCTTGGATGACGGTCTGCAGCGGACGGACGTCGTCAGGGCTGTAACCTCGTCGGCGCTGCGCCACGTACGCAGGTAGATCTGACTGACGTCAGCCGACAGGCCACGGATGGGGACTGTCTTCTGCTTCTTGCCGGTGAGCGTGTCCAGCAGGACGAGGTCGCCCATCTGGCAGGGTTTCTCGGCGGTGCTGTAGTCCTCGACGGCTGCGACGGTCTTGCCGTCCGGCGCCAGCGGGCTGAAGGCGTAGTGCTGTGGCAGGATGACCGCCGTGGAGTTGCCCGGTGAGGTGGGCGGCCAGAGGTTGGAGATCGTGCGCAGCTGGGAGTTGGGCGAGTACTCCGCGAGGGTGATGGTGGCTCCATCCGGTGACAGGCCGATGGGGACCCAGCGGGCTGGAAGTTCGCGGACGACCCTGTCGTGCATGTCGAAGAGCAGCGCGGGATCCTTGAGATCGGGGACCTTGCTGAAGGCCAGGTACCGCCCGTCGTCCGACAACATCAGCCGTGTGATGCTGTACAGCCACTTCTTCGGGGGCAGCTTCATCGGCGCCGTGGTCTTCGCGCCCGAGGCCAGATCGCGAACCTGGAAGGTGCCTTCCTTCGCGCTGTAGTAAGCGATCTTGCGGCCGTCCCGGCTGATCGCCAGCGGGCTGTCTTGCAGGCTGAGGCTCGGCAGCGCCTCCGGCACGTGGTAGGTCCTGCCGCTGCGGGTGACCACTCGCCAGCCCCCGTCCTGGCAGTGTGATGGAGCCTTCCCGCTGACAGGCTCGCAGAAGGACTTGTACGCGTGGCTCAGGGGCCCCACCCCACGCGTGGGCAGGTCGTCCCCACGCGTGGGCAGGTCGTCCTTGCCGGAGGCGGCCGGGGTGGGCGCCTCCGGCAGCAACCGCACGGCGAGCGTCCCGCCGAGCGCGGTGACCACGACCATGGCCGCCGCGAGGAGCGAGATCGCGGTACGCCGCCTGTGGTCGCGCGTGGCGATCGTGCGTTCGGCCAGGTCCACCCGTGGTGACTCGGCGGCCAGATCGACGAGCACATCTCGCAGCCAGGTCATCGGTAGGCCTCCTCGGTCTCCAGGCTGGCGAGCTTCGGCGCCAGGCCGGGCGCCAGCTCGCGCAGGCGGGCCAGCGCGTAGTGGGTCTGGCTCTTCACGGTCCCGATCGAGCAGTTCATCAGCTCAGCGGTCTCCCGTTCTGTCCGGTCCTCGTAGTAACGCAGCACGACCACCGCCCGCTGCCGAGGCGGCAGCCCCATAAGGGCCTGGCGCATGACGAGCCGTACGAGGGTGGAGTCCTCGCTTGAGTACGGCCGGTCGGGCGGTTCGGCGGTCGGGAGTTCCGTCCTGACCCGGCGCCGCCGCCACGAGATGTGCTGGTTCACCAGCGCCTTACGCGCGTACGCCTCGGGGCGCTCGACGTGAGATAACCGGGACCAGCGCCGCAGCACCTTGAGCAGGACGCTCTGCAGCAGGTCCTCGGCCTGGTGGGCGTCTCCCGTGAGTAGGTACGCCGTGCGCATCAGCGCTTGCTGATGCGCGGCGACGAACTCACGGAAGCTGTCATTGGGATCCAAGACGACTCCTCTCGACCGTTACCGACGCCGGAGAGGAGTGGAAAGGTTCGATCCGCGCTAGAAGGGATGCCGGTAAGGACCACTGTCACGAGTGGTCGACAACGTCAAGCCGATGGTCACTGTCTCTTGCTCTCCTGCGAGCCTTCCACGTGTCGACGACGCGTGAATTCGGCCGTCGTTGATACCACGTGCCGCTGCCCGCCCAAGTGTGTCAACGGTCATGAGGATCCCCAGGTAGGTGGACTTGGGTTCTCTCAGCTGGCGGCCATCAGAAATGGCTCTGGCACAAAGATCGTGAAGAGGTGACCGATCGTGATCGGAGTCGCGATTCCGTAACCGGCCAGGCATGGATGCGGCCGCATCGCCAAGATCAGGTTCGACCAAGAATCCGATCATCAACGAGCGGCCGCGAGGGCTATTGTGCTGCATCGCCCGGCAGGCGTGGAGTCCTGCTGCCTCGATCTTCTCGGGGAGTTCTTCCCACATGTGGACAACGTGCACGTCCAGACCGTCTCCCGCGCTGGGAGCGGGATACTCATCCAGGCCCGTACGCGAGACGGTGAGGCGGAGTGTCCCTCGTGCGCCACGCCAACACGGCGGGTGCATAGTCGCTATCGCCGCCGTCTCAGCGATATGACCTGCGGCGGCGTGCCAGTGATAATCGAGTTGGAGTCTCGCAGGCTGTTCTGTCCCAACCCCGGTTGCGCCGTCGAGACCTTCGCCGAGCAGGTGCCCGGCTTGACCCAACGGCACGCGCGGCGCACCCCGGCGCTTGGTCTGGTGCTGGAGCACATCGCGCTGGCCTTAGCCGGTCGAGCCGGGGCCAGACTCGCCGCCAAACTCGGCATCACGGTGTCCCGGTCGCTGCTGATCCGACTGCTGCGCGCTCTGCCTGATCCCGAGATCGGCCAGGTCCGCGTGCTGGGAGTGGACGACTTCGCCAAACGCCGCGGTCACTCCTACGCCACCATCCTGATCGACCTGGAGGCGGGCAACCCCATCGACGTGCTGGACGATCGCCAGGGCGACACGCTCGCGGACTGGCTCCGGCAGCATCCCGGAGTGGAGATCATCTGCAGGGATCGAGCCGGCTCCTATGCCGAAGGCGCCGCTGCCGGCGCTCCCGACGCGATTCAGGTGGCTGATCGCTTCCAGTGCGCCATGAGGCGCCTGGTCGTATCCCCAGCTCAGCTGGGAGGAACTGGAGGGAGGTTTCTGGGTTCGATGGCTCACCTGGATCCGAAAGGTGAAGGGGACAAGAGCATGCCATTGAAGCGGCGGCCGTGCTCAGGCGTTGGAGGCGGCGCGTCGTGGAACCCGCGTGATATTTGGCGAAAGCTGGATTGCCTGAATCCCAATCCCCAGCTGATGGAAGGTCGCATCCGTCGGAAAACGACGCCCGAAGCCGACGCCGCGCTCTGCTCTGGCTTGATGGAATGGTCGGGGCAACCGCTGGAGTGCGGGGCGATGCCCAGTGAGGGCATTGAAGGGGATGAGTGGGACGCCTACGTCACGCTGTCACGTACGGCCAGGACGAACATGGGATCGCCTACGGGACGCGAGTCCTAGGGCGACGGAGGCCCCGCAGTAGTCGCCGGAGTCACGCCCGGCCGAGGAGTCCGGGAGAGCCGGAATCAGGGCGAAGGGGGCCAGGTGATCGGACACCTAGAGTCGGGAGGATTGCGAAATGCAAAGTGCCGAAACGGTGCTGGGTGTCCTGCGTGAGCGCGGCAGGTGCGGCCTGTCGTTGAACGAGTTATATCGGCAGTTGTTCAACCCGCAGTTGTATCTGCTGGCCTACGGGCGCATCTACGCCAACAAGGGGGCGATGACGCCTGGGGTCACCGGGGAGACCGTGGACGGCATGTCGATGAGCAAGATCGAGGCGATCATCGAGGCGCTGCGCTATGAGCGCTATCGATGGAGCCCGGTCAAGCGGATCCACGTTCCGAAAAAGAACGGAAAGACCAGGCCGCTGGGTCTGCCGCCGTGGTCGGACAAACTGGTTGGTGAGGTGGTGCGCCTACTTTTGGAGGCGTACTACGAGCCGACCTTCTCCGATCTGTCTCACGGTTTCCGTCCGGGCCGGGGTTGTCACACCGCGTTGCGGGATGTGGCCAACACCTGGACTGGGACGACCTGGTTCATCGAGGGAGTGCGACACGAGGCCGCTTGATGTGAGTGGAATCCACCAAGGAGGTTCGACAATGTCGAAGGTGTGAAACCCATGCCAGTGCACAGGGCATGTCCCCACCTCAGCGTGCGTCACGAGTAATCGTGGGGTGCGAAGCCTGAGGGAAAGGCCCAAGGGTCCCCGTTCCATCCGGGGACTACAGGCTGGGGAAGACCGGACGGGTGAATGTGAATGAATCCTCGATGATGTCTCGTCATGAACATCTCCACCGATGGAAGGCTCCAGTGGGGAATAGGGACTGGTCGTTGGAAAGCGGCAGGCGCCGGCTGGGCAACCTTCGCCAGTCGGGAGTGCACCACCGTCCCTGGGATCCAGAGGACACCCACCCCGGTCGCATCTCACTCATGCGGAACGTGACAACCCCGATGGGGTCCAGAGGACATCCTGGTAAGCCGACCGCAAGGAAGGCCCAATTCCCCAGCGGGAGCAGGACAACCCGAGAAGCAAACGCCGGTAGCCGAAAGGCAACAGGAAATGGAGGCCGCATGCTGGCATCTCTGCCAGTGGTCTCCGCATAACTGGCCGGATAGGGGTTTGTGCCCCAACCTGAAAAGGTGCTGACGCGGGTTGGGTGAGTTGGTGAGGACGCGATGGCCATCACCGCCGGAACCGAAGGGCAAGTTAGACGCCATGACAACGCAGACAGCCGAGACGGCCGATGCCGTGATGGCGAACGGACCGGAGGACAATTTTCTTGACTGGTCGTGCATTGACTGGCGGCGAGTCGAAGAGGACGTACGGCGGTTGAGGCAACGCATCTTCGCAGCATCGCGGGCAGGAGACCTCAAGAAGGTCAGGAATTTACAGAAGCTGATGCTCCGCTCCCGCGCCAACGCGCTGGTCAGCGTGCGTCGTGTGACGGAGATCAATGCTGGTCGCAAGACGGCTGGGATCGACGGGAAGGTCGCACTGTTTCCACAGGCCAAAGCTGAACTGGTCGACTGGATGCAGCACCGGGCCGCGCCGTGGAAACCCAAGCCGGTCAGACGAGTGTTCATTCCCAAGTCGGGCGGGAAACGGCGCCCACTCGGAATTCCTGTGATCGCGGACAGGTGTCTTCAAGCTCTGACCCTGAACGCGTTGGAACCGGAGTGGGAGGCGCGATTCGAGCCGAGGTCCTATGGTTTTCGGCCCGGTCGCGGCTGTCATGACGCGATCGTAGCTATCCACACCACGGCCAACGGCCATAACGCCAAACGCCTGTGGGTACTCGACGCCGACTTGAAAGCGGCATTCGACCGAATCGATCATCAACATCTGCTTACCTTGCTAGGCGCATTCCCCGGGCGGGGAATGATAGCAGCCTGGTTGAAGGCCGGTGTGATCGATAAAGGTTGGTTCACCCCTACCCTGGAGGGAACACCTCAAGGCGGAGTGATCAGCCCCACGCTGTTGAATATATCTCTGCACGGCATGGAAAAGGCCGCTGGAGTCCGCTATCACACGCTCGGCAACAACGCCGCGACTGTGGCGCGGACCTCCCCGGTTCTGGTCAGATACGCCGACGATCTGCTCGCACTGTGCCACTCGCGCGAACAGGCCGAGCAAGTCGAAGCACGGCTGGTCACGTGGCTGGCGCCCAGAGGATTACAGTTCAACGAGGAAAAGACACGTATAGTCCACCTCGACCAGGGCTGCGACTTTCTAGGGTTTAATATACGCCGGTTCCGTGGCAAGCTGCTGACCAAACCAAGCAAGGCGGCCATGCGGCAAATCCGGGAACGGTTGACCGCTGAGATGGTGGCCCTCCGAGGGGCCAACGCCGCGGCGGTGATCGCCCGGCTCAATCCGATCATCAAGGGTTGGGCCGCCTACTACCGGATCGGTGTCTCCAAGCGAGCATTCCGCTCCCTGGATCACCACATGTGGAGACTCGCTTACAAATGGGCCAGATACTCCCATCCGAACAAGTCGAAGCGCTGGGTTATCGCCCGATACTTCGGTGAGTTCAACAAGTTCAGGCGCGACACATGGGTCTTCGGTGACCGCAACAGCGGCTTCTACCTGCGTCGGTTCGCCTGGACACGCATCGTCCGGCACAGAATGGTGCCAGGCACGGCATCCCCCGATGATCCGACCCTGGCGGACTTCTGGGCCATGCGGCGACGCCGCAACAGACCACCGTTGGACACGGTCACCCTGCGTCTTCTCCAAGAGCAGGACGGCCGCTGCCCTCTCTGCGGGGACCTCCTGCTGCACGCCGACCACGAGCCACAAAGCCCACACGAATGGGAACAGTGGCTCAAAGCCACCCGCACGGCGACACGCAAGCACGCGATCGTCACCGGGACGCGAAATGGCCCGCCGGACGAGCCTGCCGCACCACGCCTGATACACGCCCTCTGCCTACGTCGGCGCCAATCCGACGCCAGAGGCCCAGCACTTCTTCCTGCCCGCAAGCCATAGGACTTGCCTGAGCCGTGGTGCCCGGAAAGCGGGCATGCCCGGTTCTTAGTGCCCGTGTACAAACTGATCCCTGCGCCTGCTGCATGGAGTCGATATCGGGCGAAATCGTGACGTAGGGCGAATCGTCTGCGACATAAAG
>NZ_JBSFNK010000089.1:0-14985 GCF_053587055.1 Nonomuraea sp. NPDC003707
TGAACACATCGTCAAACCGGAAGCCGTGATCGGCTACCGCCCAACGGTGCAGCTTGGTCTGCATCCCCCGTACCCGCAGCCATGCCTCATCGGCCTGTCAGGGCAGTCTGGTCGGCGAGGGTCATCGTCACTGTCTCGATCGTTCTGTCTCGCCCTGCTTCGTATCAAAAGGACTCATGTATACCATTTATCACAGCAGTCTGACAGAGAAGGCATCCTCGTGTCGGTCGGCGACCAGCACCCGGGTCCTCCCGCATCCGCGGATGCCCGGGTACCGGTCATGGGGTGTCGCTGCTACTTCTTGAGGCGGCGACTGCCGCCGTGCCAGTCCTGCTGGACGCCGACTTCGTCAACGCCGACCCCAAACGCCGGCAACTGCGGCACCTCCCGCAGGCTGCGCTTCAGCTCCGCGAATCCAGGGAACTTCGCCAACCCGATCACGTGGTCCCACAGCTGCGTGGCCTGCTTCTCGTCATCGGGCAATCGACTGATCACGGGACCGAAGAAGGCGACGCCATCCGGCGGCTCGAAGTGCAGAATGGGCGTCCCGACGTCCTTTCCGGTCAGGGAGAGCGCTTCGTCGGTTTCGGCTTCGAGCTGAGCGTCCCACCCGATGTCGTCCAGCGCGTCGGCCAGCTCAACAGGCAGGCCGGAATCGGCGAGAACCGGACGGACGAACTCTGGAGTGCCCCTGCGGCCCACACTCGCCGCGTCGTCCGGAACAAACTCGCGCTCGAAGACATACTCTCCCAGCACGGCATACAACCTGCCCACAGCCCCGGGACCGTGTTCCGCACGGGTGCGCGCGGCGACGCGGAGTAGTCGCAGCCCGGCAGTGTGGCTGGCTTCATACTCCGGTGGGAAGTGGGTGTCGTAGTCGATGTGCGCGTTCAGCAGCCGTAGCGAGATGAACCGCCAGTCGACCGAGTAGCTGCGCCGCGCCTGCACCATGCGGACCCATTTACTTGCCAGCCAGGCGAACGGGCACGTCGGGTCAAAGTAGAAATTGATGTCGGTCATGGCTCTTTATCATTTCTCTGGAGTTACGGCAGTTTCGACTATATTCGCATTCGGCCCGGGGTCGGCCATGAGCGCGATCATGTCGAAGACGACCGTTGCCGCGGCGAGGGAAGTCACCTCCGCGTGATCGTAGGCGGGGCTCACCTCGACCACATCGGAGCCGACCAGTGAGCCGCCGGGCAGTCTCCTCAGCACATGGAGAAGCTCGCGGGAGGTGAGACCACCCATTTCCGGAGTTCCTGTGCCTGGCGCGAAGGCAGGGTCGAGCACGTCGATGTCCACGGATAGGTACATCGGCGCGTCACCGATCCGCGCGCGTATCCGGTCCGCCACCTCCTCGGCTCCGAGCCGGTCGATGTCGCCGGCACGGATGACCTGAAAACCGAAGCTAGCGTCTTCGACGAGGTCCTGACTGCTGTACAGCGATCCGCGGGTCCCCACATGAATGGAGTGGTCCTCAATAAGAAGGCCTTCTTCGAAGGCTCTACGGAAGATCGTGCCATGGGTGCGCGGCGCGCCGAAGTAGGTGTCCCACGTATCGAGATGGGCGTCGAAGTGGACGAGTGCAACTGGGCCATGCACGCGGGCCACCGAACGCAGCAGAGGGAGAGCCACCGTATGGTCCCCACCGATCGTGACGACCCGTTGCCGCTGTGACACCAAGTCGGTCGCATGCCGGTCGATCTGTTCCAGAGTTTCGTCGATCGAGTACGGGTTGCAGGGAACGTCACCGGCGTCGACGACCTGGACTCGTTGGTATGGGGCCACGTCAAGGTCAGGATGGTACGCAGGGCGCAGGTTGCGGGACGCCAGTCGCACTGCGGCGGGACCGAACCGAGCGCCGGGACGGAACGAGGTGCCGCCGTCGAACGGCGCGCCGAGCACGGCAATCGAATAGTCGGAAACCTCGTCGATGCGGGGGAGACGAGTAAAGGTGGAACTCCCGGCAAAGCGCGGCACCTCTGTGCCGGATACCGGCCCAATGATGTCGACGTTGCCGGGGACGTTCTTCGAGGGGGTTACATCGTCGTTGGTGGGCACGTCAGCTCCGTTCTCCATCGCGCTTCTTCTTGGACTTGCCGCTCGCTTGGCTCCCGGTTCATTCGATGACCGGTGGCGGAAAGGAGCGCGGCTTCAGGCCGAGGGAACGGACGTGGCAAGCGACCTCGTCCACTGTGGCGATCCACAGATAAGGCATTGATCGCATCACTTCGATAAGCTGTTCAAGGGCATGCAGACGTGCCGGCCGACCGCAGAGGAAGGGATGATTCGTCAGCGAGAAGCAGCCGCCCTCGTTCGCGATCGCCTCGAACTCCAGCAGCCACATCTCCAGCACCTTGGCCGGACTTTCGATGAGCCCCGATCCGAACACCTCGGGCAGGTAGGCGTACTGCTCCCAGTCGTCCAAGGCCCAATGCACCGGGACCTCGATCAGGGAGCGCGCGTCCGGACCGGTGTGCTCGGCGAGGACGTACGGCACGTCGCAGTCCATGAGGCTGCTGTCGTACGTGAAGCCCCGATCCATGAGCAGCCCTGGAGTGGCGTACGTGGTCTCCCACATGGGCGCCCGGTAACCAGTGGGTCGCAGGCCCGCGACCCGCCGCAGCGCGGTGAGGCCTCGATCGAGCATCGCCGCCTCTTCGGACGGCGACATGCCGCGTACAGCTTCGTGCAGGTAACCGTGATGCGCGATCTCGTGTCCCGCGTTGGCGATCGCAGCGACCGTCTCTGGATAGCGTTCTGCTGTGTAGCCGGGCACGAAGAACGTGGCGCGCAGGTCGTGGCGCTGGAGCAGGCGCAGGATCCTCGGCACGCCGGTCAGGGGGCCGTACGCCTGATGGGACATCACGGACAGCCGTGTCGCGTTAGTGGCATCGGCGGTGAGCACCACGTCTTCGGCGTCCAGATCGAAGCTCAGGATCGCCGCTGCGGTCGCGTTTCCGGGCCAGGTTATCGGGTCCGCGGAGCGCGTTGCGTTGAGCGTGGTCGCAGAGCCCGGCTCAGAGCGTGCGGCTGAGGTGGCCTGTGCGGACTGGGTCATCGGAACAACCTCCACGCGAACGGGTCCGGCACTCGGATGGCGGACAAAGCAATCTCCTTGCGGTTGGTCGGCGTCGCCGACGCATTCATCGCAGCGCGGTCATACCTCGAGCCGCCTCTCGTCTTCGCGACGCGACCGACCTGCGATGTAGTAGATGAGACCCGCGACGACTGATCCCGCGAACCAGGACAGGTCGACATTGCCGAGGGCCCGGGCGCCCGGCCCCTGCAAGAAGCTGGGAACCGCGTAGGAGAAGGCCCAGGTCGTGAGGATGCCGACGAGGAAGGCTGCGAGCGCGGACCAGCGGACATTGGGTAGGCGGCTGGCGCCCGGCGGGTCGAACAAAGCATCGACATCGATGCGTTCACGGGCGAAGATCCAGTAGTGGATGAGCGTCACCGCGCCCCAAGGCGCTACCCAGGTGACCATGCCTGCGAGCCAACTGTCCAGAGTCTTCGCGAAGTCCTGCTGGAAGATCAGGAAGATCGTGAAGGCGGCGGCAAGGACACCTACCCCGTAGGTGAGCTTGCGCCGGTCGATGTTCCAGTCGAGGGTCTGGGCGCACAGGCAGCAGGAGTATATGTTGAGGATGTTCGTGGCGATCGGTCCGTGGATGACGAGCAGGATCAGCGGAATGGCAAGGGCGCCGAAGGCGTTTACGACGAGTTCGCCAGGGTCGACCTTCTGGCCTACCGTGGCCAGCGTCGCGCCCAGCACTCCGAGCCAGACCACGGGGATGAGTTGGCCGAGCGCCGAAGCTGCGAACACTTTTCGCCGGGGCATGTCGCGCGGCACGAACCTTGAGTAGTCCGAGGCGTAGGCGAACCAGGTGATGCCCCAGCCGATGCCGAGCGCGGTCATGACCGTGCTCATGGCCGATAGGCGCGCGGTTCCCGTGAGATGTTCTCCAGGCCAGTTCCAGTCCACGCCGGCTCGCGTCCAGGCGATGATCGTCATGGCCAGGACGACTACCAGAGTGATGGGAACGGTCCAGCGCTCGAAGGCTGCGATCGCGCGGAAGCCGTAGGCGGCGATCAGGATCTGAGCCGCCATAACGAACAAGGCCACGCCGATCTTCAGGCCGATGCCGCCTGAGATGCCGATCTTGGAGAACAGCGCGATGATGAGATCAAGGATGATCCATGTGTTGATCGCGCACCAGCCGACCGCGACCAGACCCTGCAGTGCAGCCGGGAGGTAGGCGCCGCGCCGGCCGAACGTCGCGCGCGAGAGCACCATCTGGCTGACGCCGGTGCGCTGGCCCATGAGGACGAAGAACCCGAAGCCTGCCATGCCGACCACATTGCCCAGAACAAGCACGACGATCGTGTCCCACAAGCTGAGGCCTAGCCCGACGCCGAGCGCGCCGAGGATCCAGTTGATGGGTGCCAGGTTCGCGCCCGCCCAGATCCAGAACTGATGGGCAGCCGTGGAGACCCGCGATTCATCGGGTACGGGGAGCAGTTGATGCTCGACGGCTTCAGTGGACTCGGACGTGCGTGAGGAGAGATCTGCTGAGACGTTCATGCGTGCCCTCACCAGGGACGTTGACGTCGGAGTGACGCTCGTCACTTCCGTACGCGCCAGTCTGCTGCTGGGCTCTTTGTGGGGCAAGGGACGACCTGTCCATACCTGTCGTCCATCTGATAGACAGATTGTCGTGACCATCCGTTTGACGGACATGATCGAGCACTCCGTGTTCCAGCGGGGCCAGCCGGAGGTTCTCTGCGGCGATGATCTTCTCGATCGGCCGATTCGCTGGTTGCACTCGGGCGACATCTACGAGATCGCATCGCTGCTCCGCGACGGCGATGTGCTTCTCACCACCGGTCTGGGCTTGAGGGAGAGAACCGCGGCCGAGCGTCGCGCGTACGTTCGACAGCTGGCCGATTGCGGCGTGTCGGGCGTCGTCCTCGAGCTGCGCCGCTTCTTTACGACAGCGCCACCGGAGATGCTGCAGGAGGCCGAGCACATCGGACTCCCGATCATCGGCTTTCGGGCTCTTGTCCCTTTCGTCGAGGTGATCGAGGCGGTGAACAGCACGATCATCGACGTCACGGTGAATCGCTTGCGGCTGACGGACCATGTCTCACATGCCCTGTCCGAAGTACTGGCGGACGGAGGGAAGGTCGGTCAACTGCTCGCTCGGCTGAGCGCCATCCTCGATCGCCCCATCACCCTGACCGGACCGTCCGGCGACACCTTGATCGGCTCTGGTTCTGAGGGAGACCCGGATGAGCTCCAGCAGGAATTGACGGCTCGGACGCCGGTCGTCGTGAACGGAGCCGTCTGGGGGTGGTTGCTCACCCGCCTCAGCAACGAGGAAAGCTCGGCGGAGCAGGCGGCGCTGGAACGCGCCGCCGAGATTGTGGCCCTCGGACTGTTGCGCGGCGGTTGGGCGGCGATTTCTCGCAGCGCGAACCACCATCGGCTGATTTCGGCGTTGCTCTCGGGCCAAGGCGATCGCGAGGGTTTGCGGGCACGAGCGAGCGCCGCCGGTCTGGCGTTGGACGCGGCAGGCTATGTCGTGGCCCTGGCTCGCGACGATGATCCCGCGGTGGCGCTGGCCACACTGGACCGGTCTGCCAGAGCGGTATACGCGACGGCGTACCCGGAGGGGGGGCGATGCGGGTCCGTGCCGACAATCACGGCGGAGGTGGACGGGGTCTGCTGCACACTTCTCGCCACGGCATCGTCGCCCCGGCAGATGGCGGCCCGGCTGTCCGCCGAGCTCGGCAACGCGCTGACGGCCACCGGTGTGGCGGCGGTGGGGCCACCCGTTCGTGCCGTTGACGAACTGATGCACTGCGCGGCTGAGGCGCGGCTCGTGCTTGGAGTGGCACGTCAGGTGGAGCCACGCACCCGTGTCGCCGAAGCCGACAAGCTCGGCGTGGAGCGAGCGCTGCTGCGGGCCTACGGCGTCGACGGGCTGGCGCGGTACGTCCATGAGAAGCTCGGGCCGCTCATCGACTTCGATGATCAGCGGGGTACGCGGCTGCTCCACACCCTCGATGTGGTCCTGACATCCGCGGAGGGGAAGACGGAGGCGGCACGTCGGCTCAATCTGCGGCGGCAAACGCTCTACCAGCGGCTACAGCGCATCGGTCACTTGCTCGATGTCGACCTCACGGAACCGCGCACACGAGCCGACCTGCTCGTGGCGCTCCGCGCGCGGCATCTCCTCGGCGACAATCCCGCATCCTGGCCTGCAGTCTCGTACCAGCCTTCGAGACCATCGTGATGCCCGGAAGGGGGTTGACCTTTGGGAACGGTTCCGCCTACGGTGAGCCCCCTAACTGCATATCGCGCCGTCAGAACCGGAGCGGGAGAGTCCGTCGTCCATCATGACGAGGCGCCGAAGGAGCAACTCTCCCCAGAAACTCTCAGGCCCCCTTACCGCACCGGCGAGGCGAACTCTGGAAAGCCAGGACGCTGGTCCTGCACCCACGGTGCAAACCGCACATCAGGCGGTGAAGCTATCAGGTACCGATGACAGAGCGGGGAGGTCGCCCGGCTGTGGCGCCGCATCAAGCGGTGCCTGAAACAGGGAGCCTCCCACCATGACGACATCGCGTGATACTTCCAGGCCTGCTCGTGGGCACTTCGCGTACCGGCACATCGGGGTGGGCCTCGATGACCAGGCCACCATGTTGGCCGAGCTCGGATACGTCGGCCTCGACGAATTGATGGATGCCGCGGTACCCGCCGGCATCCGCTCTGCAGCGGACCTCCGGCTGCCACCGCCCATCACCGAGACGCAGGCGGCATCCGAGCTCGCCGAGCTCGCCGCGCGCAACACGGTGTCGATACCGATGATCGGCATGGGCTACCATCCGACGATCACGCCTGCAGTCATCCGCCGTTACGTCCTGGAGAACCCGGCATGGTACACGGCGTAGACGCCGCACCAGCCGGGGATCAGCCAGGGACGGCTCGAAGCACTGTTGAACTTCCAGACCATGGTGGACGATCTGACAGGACTGCCGACAGCCAACGCGTCGCTGCTCGACGAAGGTACGGCGGTTGTGGAGGCGATGATGGTGATGAAGCGGGCCTCGAAATCTCCTTCGTCGCGGGTCGTCGTCGACGCCCGACACTTTGCCGCAAACCCTGGATCTGGTGCGGACCCGTGCCGCGGAGTGCCGAAGCCCAAGCCGCCGGTGACAGGCGGCGACACAAACAATTGACATTCTGACGCTATGTGAACCGGTGCTCAGGCTTCCCATGAGCACGGTCGAATCGTAGACGTCGCCGACGCCATCGCGAGCCGTCATCCCCAAACGAGCCGGACGGCTCCGCCGATCTGAGTGGCAGCGTTTGCGCGTCCAGCGGCACTCTGTCGTCATCGGTGAAGGCCGTCCGTTGACAACGGCATGCCGCGATCTCGCCAGAAACTCACCCGAATGGTGCTTGGTTCACTCATTTCAGAGCTGCGGCGATCGAGGCCGCGATGTGGTCGCGCATTGCCTCGTGGTCGTCGGCCGCCTCGCCCATGATGATGCGTGCGAGCTGCGGCAGCATCGACGGCAGCAGCGCCAGGCCGGTGAGCATGAACAGCGTACGGGCCGTAGCCGTCGTGGGCTCCTCGCCGCGTCCTTCCGCCAATGAGGCTGTCTTGCGGCCGCAGCGCTCCACCCGGGCCTTCTGGCCGGGCAGCAACTCCTGGCCCCGGCAGTTGAGCGCCTCCCACATCAGTAGGCGCACCAGGTCAGGGTGCGTGCGGTAGTAGTCGGTCAGTCTGATCACGTAATCGATGGGGTCGCTGCCGGGCAGGGCCATCTGGGCGGTCAGGTCGTCGAGCGCCTCAGTGATGACCGCGTCGAATAGCTTCTCCTTGCCGCCGAAGTGGCCGTAGATGCGCTCTTTGTTGACCCTGGCGCGCTCCGCGATGCGGTCGACGCGAGCGCCTGCCACCCCATGGGCGGCGAACTCCTCCCGCGCGGCCTCCAGCAGGGCAGAGCGGGTGGCGGCCGTCGAGACCTTTGGTGCCATGCCGCCCATGATGCCACGACCAACCGGTTGGTTGCGGAGCGTCCCTCTAGCCTAGATGATCAATTCCAAGGGGTGCCTGCGGAGGGTGTGGGGGTGGGCGGTCAGGCGTCAGGGTCGACTTCGGGGTGCGTGAACCGCACGGGCTTGCCCAGCGACCGGGCGTAGGCGATTTCGGCTCGGGTGCTGTCTCCGATGTAGCCGCCGACTACGAGCACCTCATCAGCGAGCCGGATCTTCGCCCGGTGCAGATCGTCGAGTCGAACCTTCAGCGCCTCGGCCTCGACAGGATCGGACCAAAGTTCGTGCGACGACTTCATGTCGCAACCCGGTTTGACGACAATCTTTCAGGCTTTGGTCTCCCGCAGATCGGCCTCGTTCATCTCGGTCATGAAACGGGTGGAGCCGCAGATCACGACGATACGCGGGAGGCTCAACAGCTTCTTCGCGTCGGCGAGCTTCTCCTCGGGGGTGAGCAGTTGCGGGTATGACACTGGTTCCTCCTGGTGGTGTGGTCCAAGGGGCGCCTGCGGAGACGAGAACGAGGATGTCCAAGATCGTCTTATGGCGAACGACGTGGGCACCCTCGCGACAGCACTGTATGCGACGACCGACGACATGCTGAAAGAGCATCCCGACCTGGCGCCGTGGCGCCCGCCGGTCGGCATTACGCCCCGCCTGAGCGATGCCGAACTGGTCACCCTCGCCACGATGCAGGCCATACTCGGCTACACCTCCGAGGCCAAATGGCTCCGCCATGCCCGTGCCCACCTGCGCCACCTCTTCCCCTACCTGCCCCAGCAGCCCAGCTATACCAAGCGGCTGCGCAAGGCCGCCGGTCTGATGCGAAGCGTCAACCGGATCCTGGCCACCACCACCTCGGTGTGGAGCGACGACGTATGGGTCGTGGACTCCACCCCGGTGGAATGCGGCCGCTCCCGCGAGACCGTCAAACGCTCCGACCTGGCAGGCTGGGCCGAATACGGCTACTGCGCCAGCCACAGCCGCTTCTTCTGGGGCCTGCGCCTGCACCTGCTCTGCACCCTTCAGGGCCTGCCCATCGCCTTCGCCCTGACCGGGGCCAAGGCCGACGAACGCGAGACCCTCCTTGACCTCCTGGCAGCCGAATGCGAGCTTCTGCGAGAGCGCCCCGACAGACTCTCATCGGCGACAAGACCTACTTCGGCCGTGGTTTCGAACGCGAACTGTCCGAGCGTGGAGTCCAGTTGCTGCGGCCGGTCCGTAAAGGTGAACGGGAACGGCCTGGTGCAGCCCTGTTCAAGCCGCTGCGGCAGGTCATCGAATCGATCAACGAGACCTTCAAGGGGCAGCTTGGCCCTCGAACGGCACCGAGGGCGCACACCCGGAGGTGTCATAGCCCGCGTCATGCAACGCATCCTCGCGCTGACCGCCACGATCTGGCACAACGACGCCACCGGACAAACCGTCCTACGCTCACTGATCGCCTACGATCACTGACCCCTTGGAATAGATCATCTAGTACTCCAATGACAACACCGTTGAGTTAACGTCGTGACCCGGCCGTCAAGCCTTGCTCCATCACCATGACCTCGGTTTCGAACGTGTAGTGCTGGACGGTGGCGGGGCGCTGGAGAGAGTTCTTGCTGTATTTGCTGGTCGGATTCTTCCGGGTTCGGGCCTTGACTCGCTGGCGGTGGTGGCCAGGTGCAGGTTGTCGAGAATGGCGCAGCCGATCGCGCTGGTCAGCGCGGCGATGTCACTGATCAGGATCCCACTGGCGGTGGTGACCTGGTCGCGTGCGGCGTCCAGGGCGACAGTGAAGCTGATCCGGTCGAAGTCCAGTCGCGGGTGGCCGGCGATGGCGTCCCCGGCGATCCGGACCATGGCTTGGTAGACGGTCAGTAGCGCGTAAACCTCCTGGTCGATGTCCTGCAGGCAGCGTGAGCGCAGGACCCGGCCATGCAGCATGGTGGCCTTGATCAAGAAGTAGGTTGTCTCCGCCTGCCACCTGTCGTGGTAGAGCGCGACCAGTTCGCGGGCGGGGTAGCGGATATGGTCGGTCAGGCTGGTGGCAAGGCGCCACTGCTCACGACGTGCAGTGCCGTCGGCGTAGGTGATCGTGATCCATGCCTCGATGATCCGCACTGGCAGTTTCCCCAGGCCGAACGTGGACAGGTAGGAGCCGTCGGGCAACCTCTTGATGATCAGTGGGTGGCGCCGAGCGCCGGAACGGCAGAGGGACTCCGCTCCCGTGGAGCGCAGTTGGAGCAGAAAGGGCCAGCCGTCGAAGCCCGTGTCCAGCAGCACGAGCATGCCTGAGGCGAGTCTGTCCAGCAGTCGCTGGGCATATCCGGTCTCGCCTACCGTCTCCGGTCCGAATGCGGCACCGAGCACGGCTCGGGTGCCGCATTCGATCAGTACCAGCAGTCGCAGCAGCGGGTAGCCGAACTCCACATCTTCGCCCTTACGCTTTCGCTTGGCGTGCTGGGCGGCGATCGAGTCGCTGTCTGCCAGATGCACCCCGGTGCCGTCGATGGCCACCGTCCGCAGGCCCCGCCAGAATGCCCCGACGGTGTCCGGTCGGGCGAGCGGCCCGGCCAGCGTCTCGAACAACGTCTTGAACGGTGCGCTCCCCACCCGGCGACGCGCCCGGCACAACGCCGAGGCACTCGGCCGTGCCAAACACAGGGCGTCCAGGCTCGCCACGAGCTTGCCCCACACCGCCCGATAGCTGCACTGCTCAAACAGGGCCAGAGCCAGCACGAATACACCACCACCCTCGAGGGCAGCAGCCGGATGCGTTTTTGAACTGCTCCCGTCTCCTTCAGCACCGCGTCGACCAGCGTGAAGTCCACTATCTGGGTGAGCTCTCCGAGATGCCCTGGTGCGAATATGCCTGCGGCTACCGTGATCTCTCGAGCGATGACAGACTGCTCCTGCAACGGAACTCCTTGATCAGCTCTCTTGGTCGAAAGTTGATCTACCGGGGTTCCGTTGCGTCGTTCAACCCCTTGACAGTTCGCCTACGGCCTTAACTCAACGGTGTTGACTCCAATGACGCTTCGCGATCTTGAGGGGTCAGAGTCACATGGCGACAGCCACTGCGTGATCATTCGGAGTTTGTGAAGACAACCAAAGATCGTGCGGTGGCCGCGAGTCACAGCGTAGAGCCTGACGGCTGGATGGTCATCTTCAACGAGCTGATGGGGCGGGGTCGCCAGCCGGTTCGGCCGCGTCGAACCACGCCGCACCGCGACCGCTTACACCTGCGGGCTGCTGGCCGACATCGACCGCAAGTACTGCTGGAACCTGGCCGAGCACGCCGGGCTGGCCGGACCGCAAGCCATGCAACGCCTGCTGCGCACTGCGTGCTGGGACGCCGATTCCGTACGTGATGACCTTCGCGACTACGTGATGGGCAGCTCGGCGAGGGTGGGGTGCTGATCGCGGATGAGACCGGCTTCCTCAAGAAGGGCAGCGGTTCGGCCGGGTGCAGCGGCAATACACCGGCACCGCGGGCCGAATCGAGAACAGTCAGATCGGGGTGTTCCTGGCCTACGCCATAGCCCGCGGGCAGGCCCTGCTGGACAGGCGGCTCTACCTGCCCGAGCACTCCTGGCTGGCCGATCCCGGCCGATGCGTTCAAGTACGGCGAGTTCGGATACCGCCTGCAGTGCCTCGACACGGGGGCACTGGTCGCACAGGCGCTCACGGGCGGCGAGTTCCACGGTCTGCCCGCCGCGGTTCACCTGCGGTTCGACGACGACGCAGTGAACGGGCTTATCGGCCTCGACCTGCACGTCGAGAGCGTCAACGCGGTCCTTTCTCTGGGCCAAGGTGAGGAGGAGGGGCCGCGCGCGTTGACCGGTTCCATGCGCGCGCCCGCCAATGGCCCGACCCGGGCAGTCGCCGGAGACCCGATGCTCGTGCCCGGCGGCGGTGCCGCGATGCTCCCCGAGACCCGCGCCCTCCACGACGCGTCCCGCTCATCCGCGATGGAGGACGCGGGAGATGCGGAGCCACTGATCGCGGCGCCGGCGTCTCGGGTCGTGCGGTCCCTGCCGGCCTCGGTTGAGCGTCCCGCCCTTTACCCCGGGATCAGCTGGCGCCGCTCGGCGAACGGTTTTCGGTGCCGGCCGGCTGACCCGCGAGCAAGTGGGCGGGCTGCTCATCGCCGCGACCGCCGGATATCGAAGCGCATGCGCGGAACGACGATCGGACCGGCCAACACGGAACCTTTTTCAGGCTCCTTGGCGCCCGCCTTGGTCACAGCGTGATCGCGATACCGGTGTTCGGCCGGTGACGTGAAGAAGCTCCTGATAGACGGGTTGATCACCACAATCCACACCGTCGCAACCAGGAGCTTCAGGTGTTGTTCTATCGACTGCCGTCGATTTGTCGCCTCAGATGCTGAACTACGTCGCCGGAATGATCCGGCGCCATCGTAAGGCGATCGGGTCGATCTGGCGGCGGCTCAACCCCGGCCGGCAGGCGTTGCTGGTGCTGGTCTACCTGCGCAAGGGTGAGACGTTCACCGAGCTCGGCGCCGGGTTCGGGGTGTCAACGGCGACCGCCTGGCGGCATGTGGAGGAGACCGTGGCGTTGCTGTCGGCCCGCTCACTCAAGCTCGGCCAGGCGCTGCGCAAGGCGAAGCGGGACGGGCTGCACTACCTGGTGCTGGACGGCACGCTGATCCACACTGACCGGATCAAGGCCGACCGGCCCTACTTCTCCGGCAAGCATCACGTGCACGGGATGAACGTGCAGGTCATCGCCTCACCGGACGGGACCATTCTGTGGACCTCCGGAGCGTTGCCGGGCAAGGCCCACGACCTGAGCGCTGCCCGGATCTGGGGCATTCTGCGCGCGCTCGAGGACGCCGGCATCATCACCCTGGCCGACAAGGCGTATCAGGGTGCCGGGGGTCCCATCCGCACCCCGCATAAGGGCAAGAACAAGCCCGCCTCCCAGAAGCAGGCCAACCGCGCCCACGCCCGCCTTCGCGGCCCAGGAGAACGCGCGAACACCCAGCTGAAGAGCTGGAAGATCCTCCACAAGCTACGCTGCAGCCCGAGCAAGGCCAGCGACCTCTGCAAGGCCAGCGCCGTCCTTCAGAACCACCGCGTTGCTCAGGCCGCCTGAGGATGAAAAGGGTCATTGGGCCGGGACCTCAGCTCAGCGGACGTTGTCGCGCGTGTGCGCGATCAGCTGACCAGTCAGAGTCCGACTGCTCCATCGATCTGTTCCCGCAGCAAGTCCGCGTGGCCATTGTGTCGCGCGTATTCCTCCACCATGTGCATCAGCACCCAGCGCAGTGAGACGGGCCCTTCGCCAGGTTCGTGCCCGATGACTTCAAGATCCGGCGCTGTGTCGACGAAACGGTCAGCGAACGCGACCTCCGCCCGCCATGCCTCCCACGCCTGGGTAACCATCTGCGCGTCCGCTCTAGCCACATCAAACGCGGCATCGGGAGCGGTCAGAGATGAAAACAGGGGCGGGGGCTCTTGCCCTGCCATCACCCGACGGAACCAGAAGCGCTCGGACTCGGCCGCGTGCTGCACGAGCCCAAGCAGCGACAACGCCGATCGGCCTACTGCCCGCTCCGCCAGCTGCGCCGGCTTCAGGCCAGCGCACTTGAGTTCCAGAGTCTCCCGCTGCCATCGCAAAAATGCCAGCACTATCGTGCGCTCGTCCGCTTGTGTTGGCCGCTTGACGCGGAGATTGCCGTCAGTCTCGACGGGCGGGAGGATCGACATCCCACCATCATTCACCATCACAGACTGGCGTGTGGCGTGCGACGCCCGGCCCGGCAGGCCACGTCGCTCTCATCCCTCTCAACGCTACAGACGCTACTCAGGATGAAAAGGGCTGACGGTTCTCCTGTTCGCCGCGAAGCATGTCCATGGAATAGAAGGGGGTCCGTATCGCTACGACCATCTCCATCGCGCCCTGACCGCAAGTCTGGACGGTGGCACGGCGGCCGACGTGCTCGGCTCCATCGCGTCGCCCATTACACCGCCCACATGCTCAAATACTTCAGCGGCTATTTCGCGCCCGCTGGAAACTACATCCACGGGTTTGAGGTGTACGGGGATCGCTGGTATCGCATGCAGAACATCGAGGCGGGGATCATCGCCCAGCGGCTTGTGCTGGCCGCGGCCTCACTCGATCTCGCGAGCCGGATCAACTGCGCGTTCCACGTCTCACGCGCCGGCGCCCTCTTTCCCGCGGAGGATGCTGATCTGCGAACCTTGGTCCAGGTCTTCGTTGGCCTGCCCGGCGGCGCGGACGGATACGAACAGGAGCTCTGAGCGGTACACGCGACGCGGCGGGGTCATTGGCCTGCTTGGACTGGGTGGACCGGAACTTGCGCTCAGCGGTCGACGTGGCCTCACAGTCCAGGCCCAGCGAAGCGAACAGGGCCTTGATCTGGCCGTCGCGTTTGGAGAACCGTTCCCGTACTTCGGTAGGGATAGCGGCGATCTCCCAGGCCCCTATCTTCGGGTCACGCGTCCGCTCGATCCCGTAGGCATCGCTGAGGCCAGCAACGCCCACGCATCCGCCCGCAACCCGCTGGCCTGATCCACCGCGGCCTGGGCGCGATGCTTGGACCGGTTCGCCGCCTGCTGGCACGCCTTCGAACAGAATCTTGGTGGCCGCCCGGTCGCCTTCACCTCGATCGCAACCTCACGCACCGGGCGAACCTGCACCGCACCGTCGCCCATCAAGGTCCGTTCATCCGAGAACGAAGAAGGGGGTTTCGTAGCCGCCCAGACCAGGCCGCCGACGTTGGGCAAAACCGGGGATCAGGCTACCCCGGTGTGACGCCCCGAGGTCTGTTCCTCGCGAAATGTGACCAGCACCCGCAATCGTCGCAAGTCCAACATGTAAGCCATACTACAAGAGACGGCCCTCAGGCACAGCAAATGCTTCATGTCCTCCCTGAGCCGTTG
>NZ_JBSFNK010000090.1:0-13516 GCF_053587055.1 Nonomuraea sp. NPDC003707
GGCGTACGAGCACTACCGGCGCGCCGCGAAGTCCACGGCCAGCCTCGCCGAGCAGCGGTACCTGGAGTCCCGGGCCGGCAACGGCGGACTCGCAGTCGATCCTGTCCAACGGTGTCGAGGTCACCGTATGTGTCCAGCCAGGACCCCGGGTGAACCTCTTGCTGTGATCAGGCAGAACACCTCGTAGAGTGGATGGCGTGGGCAGGATCGCCGGCCCGCACAGGCAGGCCGCACGCAAGCCGGGCGCGCCGCAGATCGATTACGCGGCGCTGTTCGCCGCCACGCCGAGCCCGTGCCTCGTACTGGATCCGGGCCTGATGATCGTCGACGTGAACCGCGCCTACCTGCGCGCGACCGGTCGCACCGCCGAGGATCTGATCGGGCGGCACATCTTCGACGCTTTCCCCGACAACCCTGACGACCCCTGCGCAGAGGGCGTGAAGAACCTGCGCGCCTCGCTGCACCGGGTGCTGGCCTACCGGGAAGCGGACACGATGGTGTTGCAGAAGTACGACATCCCGCTCGCCGACCACCCCGGAGCGTTCGAGGAGCGCTGGTGGTCCCCGATCAACACCCCCGTCCTGGCGCCGGACGGGACGGTGTCGTGGATCCTGCACCGGGTGGAGGACGTGACGGAGTTCGTCCACTCCTGCTCCGCTCAGCAGCCCGCCGTCCGCCTTTCGGCGGGGCAGGAGGAGTCGATGGAGGCCGAGCTGTACGCACGGGCGCAGGAGTTGCAGCGGCTGAACGAGGAGCTGCGCCATGCTCACGCCCGCGAACGTCAGGTCGCGCTCGCGTTGCAGGAGGCCATGCTCCACTCCCCTGACCTGGACCTCCACCCTGACGACATCGCGGTGCGCTACCTGCCCGCCGTCGGGACGCTGAACGTCTGCGGCGATTGGTACGACGTCGTCGACCTGCCGGACGGCCGTTTCGCTGTCGCGGTCGGCGACGTCGTGGGCCAGGGTCTGGAGGCCGCGACGGTCATGGGAATGCTCCGCAGCGCGCTCAGCGCGGCGATCCGCGCGGTCAAGGAGCCGGGCCCGGCGCTGGAGGTGGTCGGTCTGTACGCCCGTTCCCTCGAGGGTGCGCTGGCCACCACTGCGGTCCAGGCCGTGATCGACACCATGGGCTGCCGCATCACCTACAGCAGCGCCGGGCATCTGCCGCCCGTCCTGCTCCACTCGGACGGCTCCTGCGCGCTGCTGGACCAGGCCACCGACCCTCCCCTGGGCGCCCGCCCCGACCACGTCACCCGCCCCCAGACCGAGCTCCCCTACACCGCGGGAGACACCCTCGTCCTGTACACCGACGGCCTCATCGAGCGCCGCGGGGAGGACATCGACGTCGGCTTGGCGCGCCTGACCGCCGCGCTGGCCCGGTGCAGCCGGCTGACCCCCGATTGCCTCGCCGACGTCGCCCTGAGCTCCCTGGGCATCAGCAGCGGCGCAGGCGACGACGTCGCCCTGCTGGTCACCCGGCTGTGAAACCCGGGTACGTCAGGCCGAGACGGCCCGGACCGCCTCGCGGATCAGGTCGGCCACGTCCTTGGGACGCGACACCGCGACGGCGTGCGAGGCCCCCTCGACCTCGACGACGGTCGCGCCCGCCCGCTTGGCGCCGAACCGCTGGACCTCGGGATTGATCGCCTGGTCTGCGGTGGCGATGAGGGCCCAGGAGGGCTTTGTCCTCCAGGCCGCCGTGGCCGCGGTCTCGGTGAACGCCCCCGCGGCCAGCGGCCGCTGCGCCACCGCGAGAACCTTGGTGACCTCGGCGGGGACGTCCGCGGCGAAGATCTCCGGGAACGCCTCGGGGGCGATCGTGACCTCGACCGCCGGGTCGGCGCCCTCGACCGGGTAGCCCGACTGCCGCAGGTTGGCGCCCAGCGGCGACTCCGGGAAGCGCCCCTGCAGTTCGCCGAGGCTCTCGTCGTCCTCGAGCACGTAGGCGGCGACGTAGACGAGGCCGACGACGTTGGCGGTCGCGCCGGCCACGGTGATGATCGCGCCGCCGTAGGAATGGCCGACCAGCACGACGGGGCCGTCGATCTGGGCGGCCACCGAGGCGATGTACGCCGCGTCGGAGGCCAGGCCGCGCAGCGGGTTGGGCGGGGCCACCACGGGAACGCCGTGCTCCTGCAGTTCGGCGATGACGCCGGTCCAGCTGGCGGCGTCGGCGAACGCGCCGTGCACGAGAACGACCGTGGGAGTGGTGCTGTCCGTCATGGGGAGGGCTCCTTGATCAGGGGTGGGCTGTCCGGGGCGCTCAAGGGCGCAGCGCGTCGCGGAGGAACTCGCCGCCCTGCTGGGTGGCCGCCTTCGCCGCGTACGTGTCGCGCATCGCGTTGACCATGACGAAGTCGTGGATGATCCCCTGGTAGCGCACGGCCGTGGTCGGCACGCCGGCGGCGCGCAGCTTGGCGGCGTACGCCTCTCCCTCGTCGCGAAGCACGTCGGCCTCGGCCACGATGACCAGCGCCGGCGGCAGCCCGGCGAGCTCGTCCAGGCTCGCGCGCAGCGGCGACGCGGTGATCTCCGCCCGCTGGGCGGGGTCGGTCGTGTACTGGTCCCAGAACCACTTCATGCCGTCGCGGCTGAGGAAGTAGCCGCTGGCGAACTGATCGTAGGAGCCGGTGTCGAAGGCGGCGTCCGTGACCGGGTAGAACAGCAGCTGCGCGGTCAGGTTCGGCCCGTTGCGCCGCTTGGCCAGGATGGTGGTGGCCGCGGTCATGTTGCCGCCGACCGAGTCGCCGGCCACCGCGATGCGGGCCGGGTCGAGGTCGTGCTCGGCCCCGTGCTCGGAGATCCACTGGAGCGCGGCGTAGATCTCCTCGATCGCGGTGGGGTACTTCGCCTCCGGGGAGAGGCTGTAGTTCACGAAGACCGTCGCGGCCTGGGCCCGTACGGTGAGCTCGCGGACGAGCCGGTCGTGGGTGTGGGCGTTGCCGAACACCCAGCCGGCGCCATGGACGTACAGGATCACGGGCAGGGTGCCCTGGGAGCCGGCCGGCCGGAAGATCCGGATGGAGACCTCGCCCGACGGGCCGCCGGGGACGGTGAGGTCCTCGATGTCGGCGTCCGGCACGGGGACGTCGCCGTCCTGCACGCCGTCGACGGCCTTGCGGCCCTCGACCGGGCCGAGGTCGTAGAGGTACGGCGGGTTCTCGGTCGCCTCGGCGAACGCCTGTGCGGCCTCTTCGAGGACGGGCTTGATATCGGACATGCTGCCTGATCTCTTTCCATGCGCATACGTGCCACCTGTGGGCGGCTTACGCAGGTCAGCATCGCAACCCCGCCGCCCGGACGCATCAGTAAGTTGACTGGCGTCAGCGCCGGGCGGCCAGGGCGTCCTTGAGGAAGAGGGCCCCCTGGCGGACGGCGGCCAGCGCCGGCGGGCTGTCCCGCAACGGGTCAAGCGACGCGAAGTCGTGGACGGTGCCCAGGTATCGGACGGCGGTGACCGGCACACCCGCCGCCAGCAGCCGGCGCGCGTACTGCTCGCCCTCGTCCCGGACGACGTCGGCCTCCGCGGAGACGATCAGCGCGGGCGGCAGCCCCGCGAGGTCCGCCGTGCTCGCCCGTGCCGGCGCGGCGGTGGGTTCGTGCTCGTCGTCGGTGTACTGCTGCCAGTACCACTCCAGCGCGGCGCGGGTCAGGAGGTAGCCGGAGGCGAACCGCCGCTGCGAGGCGGTGTCGCAGCGCGGGTCGGTCATCGGGTAGTACAGCAGCTGGGCCCGGATGCGTGGCCCGCCGCGCCGCTTGGCCATCATGGCGAGCGCCGTCGCCATGGTGGCGCCCGCGCAGTCGCCGGCGACCGCCAGCCTCCGGCCGTCCAGCCGCAGGTCGGCGGCGTGCTCGGCCACCCAGGTCAGCACCGCGTACGACTCCTCGACGGCGACGGGGTAGCGCGCCTCGGGCGTGCGGGTGTACTCGGGGACCACGAACGCGGCCTCACCGGCGGCGGCGAGCTCGCAGATCATCCGGGCGTGGGTCCGCGCGTCGCCGAGCATCCAGCGGCCCCCGTGGAGGTAGACGACCACCGGAAGGGGGCCGGTCGGCCGGACCGGCCGGAACACCCAGAAGCCGGCGAGCCCGGACGGCCCCACCGGCGCCACCAGGAACTCGGCCGCCACGCCGAGGTCGTCGCGCTGGTGCTCCTGGGTCTCCAGCAGCGCCTGCCGCCCGTCGACCGGGCCGAGCTCATGCAGGTACGGCGGTGCCGCCGAGGCGTCGACGAGCCTCTGGACCAGGGGATCGAGGACGACGGCGGGCCCCTCGCAGGCGCCGCCGTCCGCGGCGGGGTCAGTTCCCACGTCCCTCACCTTTCGCTCGCCGAGTGTGCCGATCGTACGCGCGGGTGGTCACAGGTCGTCGAAGAGGTCGCGGAGCTGGTGACGGCTGCTGACGCCCAGCTTCGGATAGACGTTGTAGAGGTGGGAGCCGACCGTGCGGGGAGACAGCATGAGCTGCTCGGCGATCTCCCGGTTGCGCAGTCCCCGTGCCGCCAGCCGGACGATCTGGCGCTGCTGGGCGGTCAGCTCCGCCAGCGGGTCCGCCTGGGCGGGCGCGGCGGCGACGCCGCTGGCCCGCAGCTCCACGCGCGCCTCGTCGGCCAGGCCGCGGGCGCCGAGCCGGGTGAACGACTCCAGCGCCGTGGCCAGGAGCGGCCGGGCGTCCAGGGGCCGCCGTTTCCTGCGCAGCCACTGCGCGTAGTGGAGCCGGGCCTGCGCCCGGGCCAGCGGCCACTGCTCCCCCGCCGGGTTCACCGTGGCGAGCCGGAAATGGTGCTCGGCGTCCTTGGGTTCGCCGGTCAGCGCGGCGGCGTGGTGCACGAGCAGCGTCATCCGGGTGGTCGGGCGTTCCCCCAGCGCGGCGCGCACCGCCGCGACGATGCGCGCCCCCTCCTCCTGCCGGCCCGTCCGCTGGGCGGCCGCGGCCAGGTCGACGACCGACCGGTTCGACAGGAAATAGTGCAGGGGTACGCCGTCCTCGCCGAACAGCAGCCGGAAGTGGCGGAACGCTCCGTCGAAGTCGCCCGCCGCCGCGGCGCTCGTGCCGGCGGCGCGCAGCAGGCGGGCGTGGGTGGCGCGGTTCTCCTCCAGGCCGACGGCCGTCCAGGCGGGATCGGCCGGCATGTCGGCGGGCTGCCCGCGCAGGGCTCGCAGGGTCATCCGCAGCGCCTCGACGTCGATCTCCAGATGCCTCAGCTTCTGAACGGCCGCCAGCGTCGCGGTCTCCTCCAGATGCTCCTCGGCCTCCGCCCAGCGACCGGTGTCGATCAGCGCCGAGCCCATCGCCGCGAGGGTGGGCGCGGCATTGCCCATGGAGCCGTACGCGGTGAGCAGGGCGAACGCCTGCCGGAAGGACTCCACGCACAGTTCGGACTCGTCGGCGTACCAGGCGACCGCGCCGGCCGCGTGCAGGCGGGTCACGTCCGCGATGCCGGTCGGCAGCTCCGGGGTGCCGGGCCGGCGGCGGATCCGCCGCAGCAGCTCGGGGGCGTTGACCGGGTCGGCCCCGGCCAGGGCCACGGCCCGGACCGCCTCGAAGGCGTCGCTCGTCGTCAGCTCGGAGTAGGGCGTCTCGCGGCTCCCGGCCTCGAGCCCGTCGAGCAGGGCCGCAATCGGCCGCCGCACCTCGGGCAGGCCGGACTGGAAGGCGACCGCCTGGAGCACGGCGGCCATGGCGAGCACCGTCATGCCGTCCTTGGGCGGATCCGGCTCCAGCGCGCTCAGCAGCACCTGGAACCCCTGCCGCTGGTAGCCGGACAGCGACAGGGCGATGCCGGCGCCGCAGGCCGCGACGCCCAGCAGGTCCCGGTCCTCGGTCAGCGCGGTGACCTTGTCGTACAGCTCGCGTACCCACGAGGGGTCGCCGGCGTTCTGGGCGGCTCGCAGCGCCTTGGCGTACCGCCGCGCCCGATCCGCGGCGCCCGGGCTGCACTCGGCGGCCCGTTCCAGCGCCCGTGCCGCCGCGAAGAAGCCGCCACGGCGTTCGGCGAGTTCCGCGGTGTCCTCCAGCGCCGCCGCCACGGACTCGTTTTGCCGCAGGCACGCGGCGGCCAGGTGCCAGGCCCGGCGCGCGGGGTCGGCGTCGAGGGCGGCCGCGAGGTCCGTGTGCACCTGCCGGCGCAGGTGCGCCGGGGCTCCGTCGTACGAAGCCGTGCGGACGAGCGGATGCCTGAAGGCGACCCGGCCGCCGGCGATGGTCATGAGACCGGCGTCCTCCGCGGGCGCCCACACCCCGAGATCCGATCCGGCGCCCGCCGCGGCCATGACGGTCTCCAGGTCCTCGTGGTCAGAGGAGGCGGCCGCGTAGAGGATCAGCCGCTGGGTGCCGGCCGGCAGGGCGCGTAGCTGGGCGGCGAACATCTCCTGGATGCGCAGGGTCTGCGGCAGCCCGCCGCCGGGCACCGCCTGGCCCGCTCGTACGGCGCGGGCCAGTTCGATGATGGCCAGGGGGTTTCCGGCGGCCTGTTCGAGCAGGTCGATCCGGGCCCGGCCGGTGGGCGGCTCCGGCTGGGCGTCCAGCAGGTGCGCGGCCGCCCGGCGGCTCAGCGGCGCCAGGGACAGCACCGGCAGGTCCGGATTGAAGCCGTCCGGAGGAGTCTGGCCCCGTGCCGCGAGCAGCACCGTCACGGCGTGGGTCGCCAGGCGGCGCATCACGAACCCGAGGACGTCGCGCGTGTCGCGGTCGAAGTGCTGCACATCGTCGGCGATCAGCAGGACGGGCCGGCTCCGGGAGACGCGGGCCAGGAGGTTCAGCACTCCGACGCGCAGCGGCATCGGGTCCTGCTGCCGGGTGGCGGCGACGATCCCGAACGCCGCTTTCAGCGCCTCCCGCTGGTGTTCGGGAAGATCGTCCGTCTCGGGCAGCAGCGGAAGAAGCAGCTGGTGCAGGGCGGCGAACGACTGCTCCACCTCGGCCTCACAGCCGCGGGCGGTCAGCACCAGGCTTCCGATCCCGCGCGCGTGGTCGGCCGCGGCCGCCAGCAGCGCCGTCTTCCCCGTGCCGGCCTCCCCGAGCAGCAGCATCGTCCGCGGCCCGCTCCGGCGCCCGTCGATCGCGTCCACGATGTGGGCGAGCTCGGTCCCCCGGCCTGTCAGCGTCGTGGTGGGGCCGGGCGGGGTCCCGCGTTCCTCGCTCCCGCCGTCGATGCGCGCCCCCGGCCAGGAAGAACCCGGACCGGCGGCGACCATCGGCTCATCCATGGTGTGTCCCCCGTCGTACCAATGCCGGCGACCTTATTCTGCCAGTTACTGATGGTTTGGGCGATTTACCGACGTTCGCCGTCCCGCCGCCCGCTAATGACACGGGGAGGACCATCAGGCCACCGCCGAATCCGGCGCGATCTGGAAGACGGCAAACGTTTACGGTCCCGCCATTCAAGATCATCCGATTGGTCGCCGATGATCTTTAAGTTTGCGGCGTTTGTGCGGTTCTCTCACCTACGTGGAAGGACATCCATGCGCATTTCCGCTCGGGCATTCGTCGTCACCTTAGCGACGGCCCTGGCACTCAGCAGCGCGACCGTGGCCGGCACCCCGGCCATCGCGCAGGAAGACCCCGCCCTGGCAGCCCTCAGCCAGGTCGTGCCCGAGATCGTCGAAGAGGCGCGGACGACCCCGCCCACCGAGATCCCGGACGGCGACGTCCAGCGGCCCTTCGCCATCGCGACGGACCCCGACCGTACGCTGGTCGCTACCGTCAGCGAGACCGACATCGGCATCGGCCTGCCGGAGGCCGACGGCGCCGGCAGCCAGCCGCTGCCCGGCCTGGTCACCTACGCCGCCAAGCAGCCCAGCGTGGCCTACGCCCACCAGCGCACCGGCCAGATCGCCCGGGCGCTGACCATCATCAAGGACGCCTCGGCGCCGACCGAGTACCGCTTCCCGATCTCCGCTCCCGAGGGCAGCATGCTGGAGGTCGAGGAGGACGACGGCACCGTCCTGATCTACAACAACGACTTCTACCTCGCCGAGATCGACCTGCCCTGGGCCAAGGACGCCAACGGCAACCCGGTGCCGACCTCGTACCGGGTGGAGGGCATGACGCTCATCCAGACGGTCGAGCACGCGGGCGCCGCCTACCCCGTGGTCGCCGACCCCGCGCTCAAGCTGCAGTGCGAGTGGTGGAAGGCCATGTGCCGGCTGATCTTCTCGAAGAAGCTCACCAAGAAGATCTACAACGCCTGGTTCGTCGCGGGCGTCGCCGGCGCCATCGAGGCGCTGAAGGGCTCCTGCGACAAGCTCAAGGGCAAGGCCAAGCTGATCTGCAAGGTCGCCTACACGACGGGCGGCGCCTCGGCCATCTACAAGGTCCGGGACGCGGCCAGGAAGAACCAGTGCTTCGCGATCCGGTTCCAGGCTCCGGGCATCGTCTGGTACGAGGTCCGCAAGAAGAGCTGCCAGAGCAAGTAGCCCCGCACCATCCCGACGCCCCCGCCCGAACCGGCGGGGGCGTCGCCCTGCGCGCACCTCCCGGTTCGCGGTGGCTCACTGGAACGAGAGGGAGTCGATGGCGATGGTGCCGTTCCCGCCGTACCAGAAGCCCATCGCGAGTTGCCCGGGAGACACGCGCCTGATCCCCCGCTGACCCTCCGGCCGGCAGAACGTCGGCTACCACCAGCCCACGAGTTTCTCTCCGGATTCAATTCTTCCGTCTGAATGCATTCATCAGCACAACCGTTCTCGGCGTATTCGCGCCCTGCCCGCACTTCCTCCGGAGCGACTGCGGCGTCCCGCGATCGTGCAGGTGGCGGGGCCATCACGGCCGTCCGTGCCCACCTGCTCCCATGGAAATTCCGAACTGCCGGCCGATTGTCCTGCGCGGCCATCTGACTGACTGCTTGACACGATCGCCATCCATATTTAAGGTCACGTTGACCAGGCGGCTTGAAACGTTTTTATCGATGTCGGGCGCGCCTGGCGGCGAAGCGCGGCCGCCATCTCCCCACCCCCATCTACGGGAGAAATCATGCGTACCAGAAAAGCGCCAACGCTCCTCACCGCAACGGCCACCCACAGCGCCTCGACGGACGGCATCACCAACTGGGCACCCCCACGGAGAATCCCATGACAACAGCCCCCACCACGGCGCCACGCCCGCTCAAGGGACGACGTCGTCGGTTCGCCCGCATCGTCGCCGCGCTCGCCATCCTGTCGGCCGGCGCAGGGGCCGGCATCGTGCTCGGCCCGCCCCCGGCGTCCGCCGCCGCCTGCGGAGAGGGCACCTTCCAGTCGCAGGTGACCGTCAGCGGCAGCACCTGGACCGCCCGCAACAGCGCCGGCGGCAGCGTCTACACCGGCACCGACTTCCGGGCGGCGGTCCAGGCCGGCATCGGCAGTCTCACAGCCGGGCGCACCTCGATCCAGCGGGTCGTCGTGCGCGGCAACGGCACGATGAGCGCCGGCAGCCGGATCTCGCTGCCGAGCTACACCTCCCTGTCGGTCTGCGGCACGATCAACGTAACCGGCTCCGGCTCCGGCGACTACGCGCCGATCTATTCCCGCGGCACCGCGAACATCGAGGTCCCGTACCTCAACGTCACCGGCACCCCGATCTACGGCATCTTCCTGCGCAACGTCACGAACGTCTGGCTCGGCCAGATCGACATGCGGCTCGGCGCGGGCCTCGGCGTACGCATCGACAACCGCGGCGACACCAGCCAGTGGACCCGCAACGTCCGGGTCGACACCGTGTACGTGCAAGGGGCCAGTTCGCACGCGATGGAGACCTACGGCGTCGACGGTCTCACCGTCGGCACCGTGACAGCACGCAACGTCGGCGAGTCCGGCCTGCTGCTCAACCAGACCATCAACGCGACGGTCGGCACCGTCGACGCCGACAACGCGGGCGCCGGCACCGGGTACGCGGCCTTCCGCATGGCCAACCGCAACGGCCGGGTCGGCAGCGCCTACCCGAACAACATTCGAGTCGGCACCGTCAAGGCACGCGGCGGCGGCCGGGGCATCTTCTGCGTCTCGGAGAGCGGCGGCGCCACCATCGACCGGGTCGACATCGCCAACACCGGCAACAACTCGGTGCTGGTGGAGAACTGCTACAACGTCGTCATCGCCGGAGTGTCGGGCACGGTCAGCGGCGGCGGCGAGGTCCGGATCGCGGCCCGTACGGAGTTCGCTCCGTCGTCGGGCATCAGGTTCCAGAACCTGACGGTCACCAACACCGCCATCAGGTGGAGCCCCTGCACCGGCAGCAACAACACGATCAGCAACGTGACCCGTGTCAACTCGACGCTGACCTGGTGCTGACTCATCCGCCGCGGCTGTCGGCGCAATTCCCCTCGCTCTCGGACCGACAGGAGAGACCATGCGAAAGGTCCACTTCTTCATCGTCTCCGTTCTGATGCTGTCCCTGTCGCTGGTCGTCCCGAGCGCCGCTTCGGCCGCGGTGATCGGCCCGGCCGGGTGCAGCGCCCGCGTCGGCACGGCGGCCGCCGCCGCGACGACGACCGTCTGGATGGCCGGCGACTCGACCATGGCGAACCCCAGCGCCACCTGCCCCGTGGGCTGGGCCACCGAATTCGACTCGCTGTTCCACAGCAACATCGTGGTCAACAACCTCGCCGTCGCCGGGCGCAGCATCCAGACCTGGCTCTACGAGGGCAACGTGACATCCACCATCGGCTCGAACGGCGAGTGCGTTCTCAGCTCCACCACCTACTCGTCCCGATGGCAGCAGATGCTCACCGGCATGAGGGCCGGTGACTACCTGTTCATCCAGTTCGGCATCAACGACGGCTCGACGACCTGCCCGCGCCACGTCGGCACCGCGCGCTACCAGGAGCTGATGACGACGATGGCGCAGGCGGCGCTGGCCCGCGGCGCCCACCCGGTCCTGCTCACCGCCGTCGCCGCCATCACCTGCTCGGGCAGCACCGCGGTGAAGAACCGCGGCTTCGTCACCCAGACCAACGCCGCCGGCGCCGCCACCGGCTCCCCGGTCATCGACCTGCAGACTCTCAGCGTCGACTACTACAACTCCCTGGGCCTGTGCCCCAACAACGGCGACTACACCTCCGGGCCGCTCGGACAGTTCTTCTGCAACGACCACACCCATTTCGAGGCGTACGGCGCCCGGCGGATCGCCCGGCTGGTGACCGGCGCGCTCCGGACACAGAAGATTCCGCTCGCCGACTCCCTCCTGTAGCACCCGCAGGCCGTCTCGTCGCTGGTGGCTGTGATAGCGCAGGCACCAGCCGCCTCGGCCCGCCAGACGTCGGCGGGGCCGGCCATCGCAGCCACCGGGCGTTGGAACGACGTGTGGCAGAGTGACGAAGTGCGCATTTCCTCGCGGGCGTCGACCCTCGACGAGCCCATCGACCGTGAGCTGGTGCTGCTCGCCCAGTCCGGTGACTCGGCCGCCCTGGGCACGCTGCTGGCCCGGCATCGCGCGGGAATGCTGGCGGTGGCGGTGAGCGTGCTGCGGGATCCGGCCGAGAGCGAGGACGCCGTCCGGGACGCGTCGCTGACCGCGCTGGCCCGGATCGGCGACCTGCGCGATCCCGCCGCCGTGGGCCCGTGGCTGCGGATGATCGTCCGCAACCTCTGCCGCAAGCGGCTGAACGCCACGACCGCGATCCCGGCCGGGGACCTGCCGCCGTCGGCCGAGCGGGCAGCCGATCCGCAGGAGGTGCTGGAGCGGCACGCGCAGCGCGACTGGGTCTGGCACGCCGTCGGGCTGCTGTCCCCGCCCCTGCGTACGGTGACCCTGCTGCGGTACTTCTCCTCGGTCACCCGCTACGACGAGATCGCCGCCGCCTGCGGCGTCCCGGTCGGCGCCGTCCGCCGCAGGCTGCACGAGGCGCGGGGCATCCTCTCCCGTACGCTGCCGGCCACCTTGCACAGCGCGTACGACGACATGGCCGCGGTTACGGCGGCCCGCCGCCGGGAGGCGGAGGAGGCCGTCGCGGCCGGGCATCAGGGCACGTTCGAGGCCTTGCTGCGGGAGCGCTGGTGGCCTGACGTGGAGATCGCCTGGGGCAACGGCCGCCGCACGCGCGGCATCGGTCACCTGGCGCAGGTGATGGACGTCCGCATGGCCGCCGGGACCCGGCAGCGCCTCACCGGCGCCCGCTCCGGCCTCCACCTCTCGGACGCGGTCGACCATGTCGTCGGCGAGATCGAGCAGCGCGACCTGAGCGACGTGGTGCTGGTCGGCCACAGCTGGGGCGGCTATCCGATCACCGGGGCCGCCCATCGGGTCGCGCGCAGGCTCGCCAAGATCGTGTATTTCAACGCCTTCGTCCCGGCTCGCGGTGTGCCGTTCGTCGACGAGAACCAGGACTACGCCGCCATCCTGCGGGCGGCCATCGATGCCTCGCCCGACGGCAGGGTCTCCGTCACGTTCGAGCAGGTCCCGATGCTGGTGCCGGAGCTGCCCGAGGCGGCGCAGCGGCTGTTTCACGAGCTTCTCGCGCCGCAGCCGGGCGCGTATTTCCTGCAGGCGCTCGACGTGGACGACGTGACGACGCTGGGGTTGCCGGCGGCGTACGTCCTCAGCGAGAACGACCTGGCCCTGGCCCGGCCGGGCGACGAGCTGGCCGCCCGGATCGGCCTGACGCCGTTGATGGTGCCCGGCGGTCACCAGTCCATGCTGACGCACCCCGACGAGGTCGCCGAGGCGCTGCTCAAGTGCTGATTCGCCGTACCGAACTCAGCGGACCGCTCACCGGCGGCAACGGCGTCCGTCATGCCGAACTGCCTTCCCCGTTTCGTGGCTGCGGCGTTTTCATGGTTGCCGTGAAAACCTTGACGAACGATCACTTCCGATTCATAGTGAGCCCGTCAACCCACAAAGCTGCGCCCCTCCGGGGATCGCCCAGCGCATAAAATGTTAACGCTAACATGCAATGGCCACGCTTCATGATCCTTTGATCAACAGCTCACCCGCGGAAATTCCAGCATTCGCGGCGCCCCCCGAGAAAGGCAGAGGTTCATCATGATCGTCGGGTCCGGATTACGGCACGTGAAAACGGCGATGCTGTCCGCCGGGGCAGCCGTCGCGCTCGCCGTCGGCCTGCTGGCCGGCATCCCCGCCCCGTCGCAGGCCGCCGCATCGCAGTCGTGCGACATCTACGCCGCGGGCGGCACGCCGTGCGTGGCGGCGCACAGCACGACCCGCGCCCTGTACGCCGCCTACAACGGCTCGCTCTACCAGGTAAGGCGCTCCTCGGACAACGCCACCCAGAACATCGGCCTGCTCAGCGCGGGCGGGTACGCCAACGCCGCGGCACAGGATTCCTTCTGCGCCCGTACGACGTGTGTGATCACCGTCATCTACGACCAGTCAGGACGCGGCAACAACCTGACCCAGGCGCCTCCCGGCGGCTTCTCCGGCCCGGCTCCGGGCGGATACGACAACCTCGCCGTGGCGACGGCGGCGCCCACCATGGTCGGCGGGCACAAGGCGTACGGCGTCTACGTGGCCCCCGGCACCGGCTACCGCAACAACAACACCAACGGCGTCGCCAGGGGAGACCAGCCGGAAGGCATGTA
>NZ_JBSFNK010000091.1:0-13185 GCF_053587055.1 Nonomuraea sp. NPDC003707
CCGATCGACTGCGTCGGCCTGCAGTCGCACTTCAACAGCGGCAGCCCGTACAACAGCAACTACCGCACCACCATCTCCAGCTTCGCCGCCCTCGGGGTGGACGTGCAGATCACCGAACTGGACATCCAGGGCGCCTCCGCGCAGACCTACGCCGCCGTGACCAACGACTGCCTGGCGGTGGCCCGTTGCGCCGGCATCACGGTGTGGGGCGTGCGCGACCAGGACTCCTGGCGTTCGGGTGACACCCCGCTGCTGTTCAGCGGCGGCAACAAGAAGCCCGCCTACGACGCGGTCCTCAACGCCCTCAACGCCGCCTCGCCGGGCGGCCCCACCCCCACACCCACCCCGACCCCGACACCCACCCCGACTCCGACTCCGACACCGGTCCCGGGCGCGTGCGCGGCGACCATCACGACGACCAACAGCTGGTCGGGTGGCTTCCAGTCGACGGTGACCGTCCAGGCGGGCAACGCGGCGATCAGCGGATGGACCGTGCGGTGGACCTGGCCCGGCGGGCAGAGCATCAGCAGCCTGTGGAACGGCCAGCAGAGCGTGTCCGGCTCCAGCGTCACCGTACGCAACGCCACCTACAACGGCTCCATCGCCGCCGGCGGCTCCACGACCTTCGGGTTCACCGCGAACGGCACCGCGGCCACCCCGACCGCCACCTGCACCAGCCCCTGACGGCGGCCGGACATGATGAGGAGAATACAGATGCGACTGCCCTGGCGAGCGCGGTCACCGCGCCCCTCCGCCGTCACGACCGCGGCGCCGCCCCGGCGGGCCTCTCACCGCGGCCTCGTGATCGGCGCCGTCGCAGTCCTGCTCGCCGGAGCGGGCCTGCTGACCGTGCAGCCCGCCCAGGCCGCCGTCGCCTGCCGGGTCGACTACGCCATCAGTTCGAGCTGGTCAGGGGGCTTCAACGCCAGTGTCACCATCAACAACCTCGGTGACGCGGTCAACGGCTGGCGGCTGACCTGGTCCTTCGGCGCCGGCCAGCAGATCACCCAGATCTGGAACGCCACCCAGACCCAGTCCGGCTCGTCGGTGACCGCCACCAACGTCTCCTACAACGCCTCCATCCCCTCCGGCGGCAGCGCCAACTTCGGGTTCAACGGCTCGTGGACCGGCAGCAACCCGGTGCCCACGTCGTTCGCCCTGAACGGCGTGACCTGCGGCAACCCCGGCACCCCCACGCCCACCCCCACATCGACCCCCACCCCCACACCGACCGGCACCTGCACTCTTCCGTCGACGTACCGCTGGACATCGACCGGCGCGCTGGCGAACCCGAAGTCGGGGTGGGTCTCGCTCAAGGACTTCACCACCGTCGTCTACAACGGCAGACATCTCGTCTACGGGACGACGCACGACACGGGAACGGCGTGGGGTTCGATGAACTTCGGCCTCTTCACCAACTGGTCCGACATGGCCTCGGCCGGCCAGAACACGATGTCCTCCTCCACTGTCGCGCCCACGCTCCTCTACTTCGCCCCGAAGAACATCTGGGTGCTCGCCTACCAGTGGGGGAGCACCGCGTTCTCCTACCGAACGTCGAGCGACCCCACCAATCCGAATGGCTGGTCATCGCAGCAGGTGCTCTTCTCCGGAAGCATCTCCGGCTCCGGAACAGGCCCCATCGACCAGACACTCATCGGTGACAGCACGAACATGTACCTGTTCTTCGCCGGGGACAACGGCAAGATCTACCGGGCCGGCATGCCCATCGGAAACTTCCCGGGCAGTTTCGGCTCGACCTCGACGGTGATCATGAGCGACACGACGAACAACCTGTTCGAAGCCGTTCAGGTCTACAAGCTCCAGGGCCAGAACCGGTACCTCATGCTCGTCGAGGCTATCGGCTCGCAGGGCCGCTACTTCCGCTCGTTCACCGCCACCAGCCTGGACGGCTCGTGGACACCGCAGGCCGCGACCGAGAGCAACCCCTTCGCCGGCAAGGCCAACAGCGGCGCCACCTGGACCAACGACATCAGCCACGGCGATCTGGTCCGCAGCAACCCCGATCAGACCATGACCGTTGATCCCTGCAACCTGCAGTTGCTCTACCAAGGACGCAACCCCAGCTCCGGCGGCGACTACGGCCTCCTGCCCTACCGGCCGGGCCTGCTGACCCTGCAGCGCTGATGAGGTGACACGGATCCGTCCATGAGAGCGGCCTTCCGGTTGGCAACGGTGGTCATCCCAGCCCCGTCACCAACCGGAAGGTTCGCCCGCCGGCTTCCTGGCGCACCGCCCATGCGACCTTCACTCGCCGGCGGCAGGACGTGCTCTCCACAATGACCTCGTCGGTCGTGGAGTCGCGAAGTCGGCCCGACCACACACCCGTCGCAGGCATGTGGTTCCAGGGGTCGTGGCGTCCCGGTGCAACCAGGGGAGGCAGCACGGGGTTCAAGGGGCGCATCAGGGACGGTGAACCGCCCCTGGCTCCTGAAATCTCGCTCACGATGGGAGTCCGATATGTCGGCAGTTCTGGACGGCAAGGCAGCGCTGGTGACCGGCGGCAGCCGCGGCATCGGCAAGGCGATCGCGCTCCGGCTCGCCGCTGACGGGGCGGATGTGGCGGTGACCTGCCAGCACAGCACCGACCAGGCCCGCGCCGTGATGGAGCAGGTCAAGGCGATGGGACGCCGGGCCATGGCCCTCCAGGCAGACGCCGGTGACCCCGCGGCGGTCACGGACGCCGTTCAGCGGGCGGCCGGCGAGTTCGGCCGGTTGGACGTCCTGGTCAACAACGCCGGAGTGTTCCCCTTCGGGCCACTGCAGGACGTGCGTCCGGAGGACTTCGACCGAGTCCTCGCCATCAACGTGCGTGCGCCGTTCATCGCCGCTCAGATCGCGGCCGCGCACATGACCGAAGGCGGACGGATCATCAACATCGGCAGCTGCCTGTCCGGCCGCACGCCTTTCCCCGGCATCACCCTGTACGCATTGAGCAAGACCGCCCTCACCGGACTGACCAAGGGCCTTGCACGTGACCTCGGTCCGAGGGGCATCACCGCCAACGTCATCCATCCCGGCCCGATCGACACCGACATGAACCCCGCCGACGGGCCGGGCGCCGACGCTCAGAGCGCCTACACCGCCCTCGGGCACTACGGGGAGCCCGCGGACATCGCCGCGACCGTCGCGCACCTGGCCGGCGAGGGAGGCCGATACATCACGGGCGCCTCCATAGCAGTGGACGGCGGCGTCACCGCCTGACTCCGCCATCCTCCCGGCGGCCTTCGAGCATCGTCGACCAGATCCGTTACGAGCACATCCACCGTCTGCACGTCACGCCGGCCTGCCTTCACCGAGCGCCAGGTGACTCGTGGTGTCCTCCTGTGGGCAGATCACCAGCTCTCATGGCAGGACTGCGGGGCAACGCACCCGTCAGGCGGAGGCGATGGGGGCATAGCCGAAGAGAGCGCCCATTGATCAGGGGCTCATGTTGATCGACGATGGCGAAGAGGATCCTTGCGAGCAACGAGCAGGTGGTGGCCCCCGCGACGGGTCCCGCACCCAGCAGGGCCACACGGGAGGGGTTGAACGTGTCGAAAAGCGACTCGGCGCCCGGCGTAACTGACTGCGCACGGTCTCCATCAACGGCACCGATCGCGCCACCGTCTCAGGTCTCCTGGCCGAACCGAGCGGGACCGGGGTGGGCAGCGTCCTCTGCTGCGCGGTCGACACCGACGGGCCGAAGTCCTGATCCGGCGACGAGGGCGTCGCCGAGTTCCGAGCGTAGATAGAGGACCGAGCGACCGTGGCGGGCGCTGGCGAGGAGGCCGGCGGCGCGGAGGGTGCGGAGGTGCTGGTTGACGGCCGAGGGGGTGACGCCCAGGCGGCCGGAGAGTTCGGTCGATGAGGCGGGGGTCTCAAGCATGGTGAGCAGCCCTGCCCGGGTGGCGCCCAGAAGGTCGGTGAGCACCCCTGGGGAGTGACGGGGCTCCGCTTGCCAGAGCGTGCCGACGCCCCGAGTGCCGTACATGATCAAAGGGGGCTCGGACGGGGAGATGGGGACGGTAGCGGCCCGGCTGAAGAGGGTCGGGACCAGGGTGAGGCCCTCGCCGCCGGTGGAGCGCCGGTAGCGGGCGTCGCTGATCAGCCGCATGGATACGACGCCGTCCTTCAGCTGAACGCGCTCGCTGAGGTCGGCGAACATCGCGGCCAGGCCGTGGGCCGAGATGACCTGGCCGCGGTGGACCACGTCGGCCTGCAGGACCGCGCGCATCCTGGGCCACCAGGGTGCGAAGCAGGTGCGCCAGTAGTCCCGCAGCGCGTCCAGGATGCGGGCCGACGGGTCACCGCGCAGCGGCTCGGGGAGCCGGGGGTGGAGGGCGCGCAGGTCGTCGATCACCCGGTCCACGGGCACGCGGGCGACCGTGGCGAGTTGGTCGTCGATGCGGGTGAGCGGGGCGTGGGGGCGGGGTGACAGGTAGTCCGGCGTCCACATGTCGTCGTTGGTGAGCGCTTGCAGCAGGGGCACGTCCAGCGTGGATCGGGCCTGCTCCGTGCGGCGCAGCCAGGGCAGGTGCACCGGATAGCGGCCAGGGTCGCGGAACGTGCGCAACGACAACGTGAGCTCGTTGAGCGGCGAGATGGCGAAGCGGACGTCGGCCACGTCCATCCCCGCGAGCTCGTACTCGATCAGCCCCGCCATGAAGCCATACGCTACATCAATTGGCGACAAAGGCCCTATTACGGGATAAAGGCCCCCGTGATCCAGACCTTCTTCCCTCAGGACCGCGTCGCCCGCTCACTGACCGTCAGCACGATGGCGTTCGCGCTCTCCAGCGGCGTCTTCTACACCGTCAGCACGCTGTACTTCACGCTCGTCATCGGGCTCAGCGCGACGACGGTGGGTCTCGGGCTGGGCATCGCGGGCGGCACCGGGGTGCTGGCCTCGTACGCGGGAGGGTGGCTGGCTGACCGGGTCGGCGCGCACCACGTCCAGACGGTGGCGACAGGGCTCAACGGGGTTGCGCTGCTCGCCTACACGTTCGTCTCCGACGCCGTCGTGTTCACCCTGATCGCCTGCCTGGCCGTGATCACGCGTTCGGTGGGCTCCGCGTCGAAGCAGGCGATGCTGGCGCGGTGGTACACCGGCCCGGAGCGGGTCGAGGTCCGGGCTCGGATGCGCGTGGTCACGAACGTCTTCATCGGCCTGGGCACGGTGGCCGCTGCGGCGGCGCTCCTGATCGGCACCGCGTCGGCGTACCGTGTGGCGGTGGTCGTCGCCGGCATCTTGCTGCTGGCGGCCACCGTGCCGCTGGCCGGGCTCGGGCGTCAGGTGCCGGAGCTCGCCGCCAGGATGACCGCAGTCAGGGAGCGCACCGCGTCCGCCGGGCCTTCGCCGCTCAGGGACCGTACGTACATCGCGAGCGTGGCGTGCAACGCCGTGGTGGCCACGCAGTTCGGCCTGCTGACCGTCGGCATGCCGCTCTGGGTGGCCACCACCGACGCGCCCACCGCCATCGTCTCCGTGCTACTCGTCCTCAACACCGTGGTCGTGGCCGCACTCCAGGTGCGCGCCTCGCGCGGCACCGACGACGTGCGCAAGGCCGGGCGCACGGTCAGGCGCGCGTCGTGGCTGCTCGCGATGGCATGCGGTCTGTACGCTCTGGCCGGCTACGGAAACATGATCGTCGCCTGCGTCCTGTTCGTCCTGGCCGCGTTCGCCCACACCATGGGTGAGATCCTGGGCGAGGCGGGTGGCTGGGGCATGGCCTTCGAACTGGCCGACCAGCGCAGCGCCGGCGCCTACCAAGGCCTCAGCCAGACCGGCTACGCGATCGCCACCATGTTCTCCCCGATCCTCGCCACCACCGCCGTCGAACACGGCACCGCGGGCTGGGTCGGCCTGGCCGCCCTCTTCGTCCTGGCCGGCACGGGCGCCGCCGCGGTGGCCCGGCACGCAGCCGCCAGGGATCGAGCGGGACGTGAGGGCTCGTCGATGGTAGGCGCAAGTTAAGCGCGTCCGCGTCGGGTAGTGGCGCATCGGGTGCGTAGACGCTGATTCTCGGGATTACGGAAGCTGTAGGCGTCTCGGACGGTGGTCTTGATGACGCGGTTGGTGCCTTCCGAGCCGGCGTTGGTATGCCGGTCGTGAAGGAAGGCCAGGATCTTGGGCCACCGGGTCTCAATGGCGGTGGCCAGGCGTTCGAGTTCGGGCAGGCCGGAGACGGCGCAGCGGTCGTAGAAGCGAAACAGCCGCTCAGCGATGACGGTGCGGTCAGGGTTGGTGCGGCCCAGCGCGATTCATGGATCCGGTGAAGCTGCAACAGGCCCTGGACGAGATCTTCGACGCGGATCGGGGGTCTTTGTTATCGAGCGCGGACGAGGGCGAGCATGTCTTCCACCGAGCCGGCCGGGTCGCTGATCGGAAACTGCACCGCACGGATGATCGCATTGGGGTCGACCAGCAAGGTGAGGCGCTTGAAGCGGTCGACGCCGGCCACCCGGAAGGTCGGCAGCAGCAGCCCGGCCGCGAGCTTGCTGTCCTGGTCGGATAGAAGCGGGTAGGGCAGCCTCGCGTGCGCGACGAAGGCGGACAGCTGGTCGGGTCGCTGGGTGCTGACGCCTCGGATCACGGCACCCGACGCCTCGAAGTCGGCATGCCGTGACGCGTAGGTGAGGGACTCCAGAGTGCAACCCTGAGCACCCGGGATGTCGGCCCAACCAGGCGGGTGGCCCTGGGCGCCGGGCGCGAAGGCGCCAGGGAAGAAGTAGAGCACGGTCCAGACACCGGGTGCGTTGGCCGCGGCCCGTTCGCCGTCGTGTCGTTCCAGAACGACAGCTGGCATTTTCCGATCGACCAGCTCATGCACCCGGCGGGTCTCGGCGGACCCGTCCTCGCTGGTCGCGGTCAGCGCGCCATCGCCCATCACATGTCTGGTGCCCCAATCCTGTAGCGCGATGAGCGCCGGCAGCAGGCCCTCGCCCTTCGCGGTCAGCAGGTAGTCGTAACGCGGCGGGCGATCGGAGTAGGGCCGCTTCTCCAGTACCCCGTGTTCGACGAGCCCGGCCAGGCGCTCGGCCAGAGCTCGGCGGCTGACACCGAGCTCACGCTGAAGGCCGTCGAAGCGGGTGGTGCCGCCGGCGATGTCCCGCACCACCAGGAACGTCCACCAGTCACCGATCACTCCAAGCGCCTGCGCGATGCCGCAGTCGGCGTCGGGTAGATCAGCACGCTTCACATACCCCATTATATAGTGCATTCCATTCTGGAACTGACCTGGGAGATGTCGAGATGGCAGTGGACAGTGCGCGCGGCGCGAGCGTCTTCTGGCGGTGGTGGACGGCCGGCACGACCAGCGCGGTCGGTTCGGCGATGGGCGCAGTGGCGTTGCCACTGACGGCGTTGACGGTGCTCGACGCCTCCGCGTTGGAGATGGGCATGATCGCCGCCGCCGGTTACGTCGCCTGGATCGTGATCGGCCTACCCGCCGGGGTGATGGTGCAGCGACTACCCATGCGAAGGGTTCAGATCGGCGCTGATCTGGCACGCGCGGCGGCGGTCATCTCCATTCCTCTGGCGTGGTGGCTGGACCGTCTGACGGTCGCCCAGTTGGTGATCGTGGCCCTCGTGATCAGCTTCGCGGACGTCATCTTCGACGTCGCCAACTCGACCTTCCTGCCGTCGATCGTGAGCAAGGAGCAGTTGCAGTCCCGTAACAGCCTGACCTCCGGCACCCAGGCCACAACTCAGCTCGGCGGACCATCCGTCGGCGGTCTCATCGTCCAGGTGCTCGGGGCTGTGCCTACCCTCCTCGTCGACGCGGCCAGCTATCTTGTCTCAGCCCTGCTGCTGCGGACCCTGCCCGAACGCCGCTCAGAGACCCCCGAGCGCTGGCCACCGGTACGCGCGATGATCCGGGAAGGCTGGCGTTTCGTCGTGCACCACCCGGTGATGAGACCGTGCATGTGGGCCGCCACCGCGGCAAACACAGTCTGCGGGGCACAGCACGCGCTCTACGCGTTGTACCTCGTGCGCGAGTTGCACGCCGAGCCCGGCCTCGTCGGCCTGCTGCTGGCGGCCGACGGCGTCGGCACGCTGATCGGCGCGGCTTTGACGAACCACATCACAGCCAGGCTCGGGACCGCCCGCGCCCTGATCGTCGCCGGATTCGTCTCGCTCGCCGGGGCGCTTGTCGTGCCCCTCGGCACCGGCTGGCAGGCCTTCGTCGCCTTCGCCATCGGCAATGTGGTCTTCTCCGCCGGCGTGGTGGTCTTCAGCGTGGTCACCCGCACCTACCGGCAGATCGCCAGCCCGCCCGACCTGCTGCCCCGGGTGATGGCGACGGTCCGCTTCGTCTCCTGGGGTGCGATCCCGATCGGCGGGTTGATCGCCGGAGCCGTTGCCGGGGTCCTCAGCGGCCGCGTCACCTTGATGATTTTCGTCGTCGCGGCCGCCTGCATGCCGTTGGTCCTGCTGGCGTCACCGATCCGGCACCTGCGCGATCTCACCGACTATCAGCAGCGCGACGACTCAACCGGCTCGCCAACCGCATCGTCGGAGCTCGCCGCCGACGCCGAACCGGCCTAGCCTCCGGAGCTGATGACCCGTACCGGAGCTGGATCTGCCAACCCTTCGGCGGCAGCACGTAGGGGATCGAGGGTGGAAGTCTCACCGTAGGAGCCCGCCACGTCCGCAGCTACGCCGAGCTCCTCACTCCAGCCGAAGGCAACGACACCAAGCTCACCACCTGGATCACCACGAGCCGAGCCGCTGATCTGCCCTACCTTGCGTGGATTCACCAACGGCCTGATCATTTAAGCCCTGGGCACCCCCGCCTCCGAGGACCGGCAGGCGGGGTTTTGAGCAGGTCAGAGATCACTTGGCAAGGTGGCGGCTGTTGACCAGGCACTGGATCTGCATGTTCTCCGATGCGCGATCCGGTCACCGGCGAAAACAACTCGATCATGTCGCTGAGCGGCGGTTACGCTTGCGGGCGTCTCGCGTCGCTTCTCCCTGAGTTTCCGCGACTGACGGCGTACGAGGACCTGGCGGCCGGCCCGTGCATCGGCGATGCTGTGACGCGTGGAGTACGTGTCCGGAGTTCCGCGACCGCCGCTGGACGGGCTACTCGACGACCTCTACTACCTGGAGGGCGCGCCGCCGTACCCTCGTCTGACGCTGCCGCCGATGCCGTCGGCGGTGCTCATCCTCAACCTCGGGGCGCCGTTCCACATCCGCGCCGGCACCGATATCAAGACGGCCGAGTACGCCGACGGCTGCGTGGTCACCACGCCCACCCGCGCCTTCGAGTTCGGCTACCCACCGGGGACCCGGTCAGTCGGCGTGCACTTCAAGCCGTGGGGGCTGGCGCCATTCCTGCCGATGCCTGCGGCCGAGCTGTGCGACCGGCCGGTGACGGTGGAGCAGATCTGGGGCCGTCCCGCCATTGCTGAGCTGCGAGACCGGCTGGCCATGGCGGCCGGCCCGCACGAGATGCTGACGCTGCTCGAGGACGAGCTGATGCGACGGCTCTGCGAGACCGCCGGCCTGCGGCTGGTCCGCCACACGAGCAGCGTCATCGCGGCGGCCACGGGAGCGGTGGCGATCGGCGACCTGAGCGTGGCGGCCGGCGTCAGCAGCACCCATCTGGCACAGCGGTTCAAGGAGCTCATCGGCGTCACGCCGAAGCGGCTCGCCCGCACCTACCGCTTCGCCGCCACCGTGCTCGCGATCGACCCCGCCGGACCGGTCAACTGGGTCGACCTCGCCGGTCGCGCCGGCTATTTCGACCAGGCCCACTTCGGGCACGAGTTCCGGGCGTTCACGGGGCTTACGCCGACCCGGTACGTCGAAGTCCGGCGGCGGTTCCTGCGCGAACATCCCGGCCATGCGCTCGACGTCGGGCCGCTGCCGGCCGTTTGATTTCTTACAAGAGCCGGCAACTCCCGATACGCCAGTATGGGCACTTCCCGAGCGGAGGAGAGAGCCCTATGGGCAAGGTGGTCATGTACAGCACGGTGTCGGTGGACGGCTTCGTCGCGGACGAGAATGACCAGGTCGGACCGCTGTTCGACTGGATGTCCAGCGGTGACGTCCCCTTGGACGAGACCGGGGAGGCGAAGGTGTCGCAGGCGTCCTACGACTACACCCGGCCGTGCTGGGACCAGATCGGAGTGACGATCGTCGGCCGCCACGTCTTCGACCTGACGGACGGCTGGGGCGGCAAGCCTCCGGGCGGGATCGACCACGTGGTCGTCGTGTCCCACCGGCCGATGCCCAAGGGCTGGAACCCCGAGGCGCCGTTCCACTTCGTCGACGGTGTCAAGGCCGCCATGACCAAGGCACAGGAACTTGCGGGCGACCGCACGGTCGAGGTCGCCGCCGGCGACGTCGGCGGCCAGGTGCTGGCCGCAGGGCTCGTCGACGAGGTCGCCATGGACGTCGCGCCCGTGGTGTTCGGATCTGGCAAGCGCTACTTCGGGTCAGTCGACGCACAGCACCTGCTGGAGGATCCTGACGTGGTGATCCAGGGCAACCGGGTGCTCCACCTCCGCTATCGGGTGCGGCGATGACCGATCTGAGCGGGTACGCGAAGAAACTCACACCGCCGGCGGGCTGGCCATCGCGACCGAACTTCCGATCCCAGCGCCGATAGCGGTCCCGATCACGCCGATGTGAAGGGTCACCAACGACGCCGAGAGTGCCACCCTGTAGCACCAGATAGCACGCTGAGATAGAGTTGACGAGTGAGCACTCCTGAGCCCGACCGCTCCCATCAGATCTCCCAACGCGACCTGCGAAACCGGTCAGCGGAGATTATGGACGGCCTGGAACGCGGCGAGCAGTACGCCGTCACACGCAATGGTCATCACATCGGCGACCTGGTCCCCATCCGCCGTCGGCGCCGGGCCGTCTCGCGCGCCGAGTTCGCCGCCGTGTCCCGCGGCATGCCGCGACTGGACGACCAGAAATACCTCGAGGACATGAACCGCCACGTCGACGACGACCTCTACGACCCTTACGATCGCGCCTACGGCAGAGGCGAGTTCGCAGAGGACGGGGAATGACTCTCACTCAAGGGCTCCTCGACACCAACATCCTCATCCTGCGTGCCGGAATCGACCCTGACGAACTGCCCGACGAGATGATGATCAGCGCCATCACCACTGCCGAGCTGTCAGTCGGCGTACTGGTGGCCACTGGGGCACAGGAACTCGCGCAGCGAATGAAGATCCTTCAAACCGCCGAGGCCGAGTTCGACCCCCTTCCCTTCGACGACACCGCCGCCCGCGAGTACGGCCAGTTGTGGACCGCCGTCATCGCCTCAGGACGCAAACCCCGCCCCCGAACAGCAGACCTGATGATTGCCTGCGTGGCTATCGCGAACCGCCTCCCCCTTTACACCTGCAATCCCAAGGATTTCAAAGGCCTGGACCACCTGCTCGCTGTGGTCCCGGTCACACGGCCACGGTGGGTCAGTGCCCGTGCCGCTGGCTGATGCTGAGATCGCCGCCCAGCTCGCGCCGGCTGGGGGCTGCTCGACACGAGGATGGCCGATTCGACTCTCGTCTGGACGAGATTCCCGATGTCGACGACCCGGACATGCCCGTCAAGGTCAACGCGAGTTGGTTCCCTCGGAACCCGGGTTCGAAGACGCCCACTACGATCAGGCCGTGGGTATCCAGCGCACGCAGTTTCGTTTATATGGGTACACGTGCGCCGAAGAATGTCAGCACAAATTGCTGGTCCGGGTGAATCGGCCAAGCTACCCGAACTACGATCAGTCGGCCGAAGACGCGGCTGAGGCTTTCGCGGATTCCGCGGCCAATCACCTTCGGACCTGGTGGCAGCGCTGGCTGCTGCCCCGTGACTGCCGCCGTGAACACGAGTCCCGGCTGATGAACGTCTTTCACGAGGCCATTTCTGAAGAACTCGACGGCCCGGGCCTGAGAGAAATGTTGGTGTGGGAGATGGTGACCGATGATGATCCGATCATCGGCGCAGCCTCTACGGAAGAAGAGTTCTGGCGCCGGCTGAACGACTACTACGGGCCGGACGACCTACCCACGTCCGCGCGGCAGGTTGTTTCCCACTCCGTCTATTTCCTGACCGAGCAGGACGGAGCAGGCGATCTCCGCGACGCCTGAGTCCCGAGCGGGATCACGCGGTCGACCAAGGAGCGGCCGCCATCGGTTCTACCCCGCCACCGCCACACTGCGGCACACGGGAAGCAGCCGCAAGACATCCAACCGTGCCACTCCTCATCAGCCAGATCAGACAGCTCGGCCCCCCACCCACTCGACGTGCCGACACTGACAACAAGATCTAAGCGACAGCCCTTGATTCCCGCTCATGGCGCAGCGCTCAGGCGGCTGTTCTCTCGCGCGACGCGCACACCCGGCGTACACCTTCGCCCGCTGCCAATGCCCCGGCCGAACGCTCCTCGTGACCTATGGTCGGCCCTTGTAGGCGTGACATGCACTCATTAGCGTGATCGGTCAAACGGCCGAGCCACAGGGGGATGCGCTGTGGATCGTGATGAGTTGGCTTATCTCAGTGACGGCCGCCGCAGGGTCGCTCTGGCGGCTCTGGCGACCCTGCTGCTGGAGGGGCGGATGCGGTTGTCCCACGCGGGCAAGCTCTATCCGGTCGCGGGCGCCGAGGCGGGCGATCCCGTGCTGGAGGCGGCGCTGGCGCAGCGGGCCACCCTGAAGGAGTCGCTCGCCGCGCTGGCCGAGCACGAGAGCGTGCGCGCGGTGGAGGAGGACCTGTTGCGCCGCGGGCTCGTCACGCGCGGATTGCTGGGCCGGTTCCGGCGTCCCACGCCGGAGGGCATGCGATTGGTCGAGGAGGCCAGAACGGTCAAGGGGAGAGGACAGGCGATCGCGGTCGCGCTCAACGGCCTGGCCGGGATCTCCGACGACTCGATCAAACGGCAGTTCGGCGCGGCCAAGGCGGGCCCGCTCCGAGGGCAGGGGCAAGGCGGCTGGGACGCCCGGGATTACGACATCGGGTCTCCCGGGGGATCCATGTGACACCCGTCTCGCAGCCGGGCGGTGCCGACGTGAATCCCTGGACCTACGGGTGCGACTCCGATGCACTTCGTTGCGGCGCCGCGCGGGTCAAGGTCTAAGAGGTCCTAACAAAATGATCTAGGAATAAAGGGTGATCACCTTCAGGTTGATCACCGCCGTGAGGAAGGGCGAGCAGCCACCGTGGATCGT
>NZ_JBSFNK010000092.1:0-12697 GCF_053587055.1 Nonomuraea sp. NPDC003707
CTGACACAGCACGGCGAGATAGCCATGTACCGACACGAGCTATCACGTTCCGTCACCACCGAAAGTGGGCCAGAGCCAGTGACCGTACAGACCCGACCGCCCAGGTACGTGCCGCGCAGGTACGCGTTGGTGAGGTTCGCGCCAGTCAGGTCCGCGTAGGTCAGGTCCGCGCGGTCCAGGCGCGCATCGCTCAGGTCCGCATCGCGCCGGGGTGGTGTCGAGCGTGTGTCCACCACGATGGTGATCGTTCGGGGTCCTGTGCCTGTGACGATCAGCAGGTCCGGCGGTAAGAGATTTCGGGCATGAAGGTCTTCCAGTCTGCTTCGGACAGCGGGCCGAATTGGGCGCACAGCGCGACTTTGATCTGGTCGGGTGCGATGAGGTGGGTGCGCAGGCGGCCTTGGTCGTCGAGGGCGAGGACGGCCGAGCCGTCGGGTGCGAAGGCGAGGGTCTCGATGGTGCTGGTGGGGAAACCGGTCAGAGTTCCGTAGGGGGTCTTGCTGGGCACATGCCACAGCCGGATCTGGTCCGAAGCTCCCTCGGCGATGGCGAGCAGGTCTCCATCTGGTGAGAACCTCATCCAGCGAGTAAGCCCGCTGTTGATCTGGGCCCGGGCCAGGCGCTGGAGGGTGCGGCCATCGTAGATGGAGAGCGTATTGTCCGTGACGACTTGGTCGGCGAGGACTCCGTTCCTGCTGAGCGCCTGGGGACGCCACAGCTCGGTGTTGGGGCTCACCAGTCTCTTACCGGTGGCGACATCGACCACACCTTGGTCGGGGGCAGAGACGACGCTCCGGCCGTCGTGGCTGAAGAGGATCTGGGAGTCCTCGCCAAGCTGGCTGGACGCCGCTATCCGGGCAAACGCCTGCGGCTGGCCGGTGGAGGTGGCGCGGCGGGTTCCCAATGGGAGATCCCACAGGTCTAACCGGGTGGTGTATCCGGTCAGGGTGACCACCGCCAATGTCTTGCCGTCTGGGGAGAACGCCACCGGCGTGTCGGTGCCGAGCTTGCGGTGGGTTCTCAGCGTGTTCTTCCTGGTCGAGGAGGCGATGTCCCAGATCTCGATGTCTCCGTTGGCGTGGATGTAGGCCAGCAGCCGCCCGTCCTGCGACAACTCCAACCGTCCGGGGCCCTTCCTCCAGTCGGGCTCAGGGATGGGCAGTGTTGCCCGGAGGGTACGCCTGATGGGATCCCAGATCTCCACGCCGCGATAGTCGTAATACCGTCGCAGCGCGAGGGTCGTGCCGTCCGCGCTGGTCACCGCAGAGTCAAGACTGTCGAGAAGGCGGCCGGGGGCGAGCTGGACGGGATCGCGGAGAGTGCCGAGGGATAGGACGGTGATGCCGTCGTAGACACAGCGCAGCGTGCGGCCTTCTGAACCGAAGGTGATATTGGCCACGCAGTTACTCGCATCGGTACGCCAGACCGGCTGACCGAGAGGGATCTGCTTGAGATCCCAGATCGTCGTGCCTGTGCGCACGTAACGACCGTCGGCGCTGAAACCGAGCCCGAGTCCGAGCGAATCGGGCAACAAGCGGACCCCGTAGAAGGGCGCGTATTTGCCTACTCTGCCGCTTTTTTTGATTTTGTCGAGGTCGATGAGTCTGACATCAGAGCCGCGCTGTCGCACGGCGACGACCTTGCCGTCATGGCTGACAGCCACCTCCACAATCGGCTCTCCTTCGAACACGAGCCGCGGCTGGTGCGCCTTCCGGCCTGTGTCGAGATCCCACCACTCCAGTGTCGCCCCATCCGCTCGGATCAGCTGTTTGCCGTCAGGCGTGAAGATCGCCGGGTAGTTGATCAGTTGTTGTGCGATCTCGAGGATCAGTCGTCCCGTAGCGGTGTTCCACACCTTCACCTTGTCGGGGTGGTATTCCGCACTCAGAAGACGCGTACCTGTGGCGTTCAGCACCGCGTACGGCCTTGGGACGTGAAAGGTCACCGGCCACGGACGTCCAGTTGCGGTGTCCCAGATGCCGACGGTACCGTCCTGCCGCACGATGGAGATCGCTTGGCCGTCGCCGCTGAGCGACACGATGCGGGTGGCGCCTGATTCGGCGATCGGTTGTCCGGTCAGGGTGATGGTGCGCGTCACCTTCCGCTGATCCACATCGATGATCTTCACCTCGTGGCCCAGCGAACGAGCTGCGGCCGCCAAGCGGCCGGTGGTGTCCTGGGTCCATTCCCAGTCGCCATCGGTTCCCTCAGGTCGATAGGTGTAGAGCTCCGGTTGGTTGTACAGCGTCACCAGCGTGCTTCTGGTCTCGATTGCCTCAGGGGCCAGGGCCGCAGCCGCCACACCGAGTTGCTTGGCGAGGACGGGGTCGGTGCCTGCCATCGCCGCGGCGGCGTTGGCGGCCTGCGCTCCGATCGCCTCATCACGCTGTGCGGAAATGGTCCGGCTCTGGGCGATCGTGATGGCCGCCGTGGTGGTGGCGATCACCAGCAGGACGGCGAGTACTGCGCTCAGTACTGTGCGGTTGCGGGCGCGCCGGTGGGCGGCGTCCCGCTCGTCCAGGTCTTGCCGGATGCTGGCGTCGAGGAAGTCCCGGGTGTCGTTGCCATGCCTATCGCCGTCGTCTTTGCTGGCGTCTTGCGCACTGGCCAGCCGCAGGCCCCGATACAGGTACGCCGAGTCGCGACCGTTGCCGGCCCATGCGCGGGCGTCCCGGTCGAGCTGCTCCCTTACCAGGAGCACGTCCCGATGCTCCTCGATCCAGTCGCGCAGCTGCTTCCAGGCCCGGATCAGCGCCTCGTGGGTGAACTCGGCCGTACTGGCCGTAGGGGTGCTGTCCACGGTCACCAGCCGGTGCTCGATGAACCGGTCGAGGACCTGGCGGGCGGCGGCATGTCCCGGACTGTCCTCGGGCCCGAGCAGTTCGGCCAGCGGTACCTTGCGGCGCGAGGGCTCGCTCCCCTCACCGAGATGGACCAGCCGCGTCAGCAGCCGCTGGGCGTGGTCGCGGTGGGCCAGGCCCACCTTCTCCAGTGCGGTGTCGGCGGTGCGGGTCAACGACTTGCTGACCCCGCCGGTCGCCTGATAGCCGGCCAGGGTGAGCTTGCGTCCTTCACGGAGCTTCCACGTGGCGAGGAGGGTGTGCGATAACAGCGGCAGGACGCCGCCGGGGTCGCTGGAGATCGCGGGGAGGACCGTGTCGTCGGTGGAGGCAGCTCCTAGATCCTCCAAAATCCGCTCCGCCAGCCCTGGCTCCAGCGTGAGCTCCGCGCGTTCGGCGGGCCCTTCGATGACCTCGCGCAGTTGCGCCGCGGTCATCGGCCCGACCACGAGCGGACGGGCCAGGGCCGCTGCCAGTTCAGGATGGGCGGCGCAGTGGCCGAAGAGATCGGCGCGCATCCCGATCACCACCACCGCCGCGGGCACCCCTTGCGCGGTGGAGCTGGCCGCGTGCAGCGCCTGGATGAAAACCCGGCGGTCATCCGCGCCGGTACGGGCGGTGAAGAGCTCCTCGAACTGGTCGACGACAAGGAGCCGGCACCCGGCCCGCGTCAGCAGGTCGTGCAGCAGAGCGGGCTTGTCGGCCAGGCGATCCCGTATCTCGTCCGGAGCAGAGTCGCCGCAGAAGCGCTCGGCGAGCATCTGGACGGGGTCGCCGCGCAGGGCTTGAACGGAGGTGCCGCCCGGCGTGAGAACCACGTGACCGGCCGGCCAGGACTTGTCGGCTTCGGGGATGAGACCAGCCCGCAGCAGCGACGACTTGCCCGCTCCCGAAGGCCCGGTCACCAGCAGCATCCCGTCCCGCCCAATCTGCGCCGACACCCGATCCCAGAGCAAGCCAGTCAGATCCCGGCGCCCGAAGAAGTACTCCGTGTGCTCGGGCTCGAAGGCTTCCAATCCTCGGTACGGCTCCGCGTCGTCACGGTCATCGCGCTCGGCGCGGGCATGGGCCCGCTTCCAAGCACCCAGATCGGCTTCGGCGATCCCGAAAGCGCACAAGACCTTGCGCAGGGTTCCCCACCGCGGCAGGCGCTTGCCGCTGACCATGTCGTGCACGGTCGCCACAGCGCTGTCGGCCGCGGTGGCCGCCTTCAGGTAGCTGCCTCCGAACTCATCGAACAGCTGGCGCAGCGCCGCGTGCAGGTCCGCACGGCTGTTGATCTTGGCCGGGTCGGCCATCAACTCTCCCGCTGGAGGCGTCTTCCGGTTCGGCTATTCGGTTCCGTTCGGGATCGTAGAACTCTTCGTCGTCCGTTACCTGCCGGTTGCCGTGATTGTGTGATACCGGATGTGCCCGAACGCCGCCGGACCTGACCGTTGGCGTCATGACCACCACGATCCTCGCCACGATCGGCGCCATCGTCCTGCTCCTGCAGACCGCCACCCGAATCCCGCCCGCCCTCACCGACCTCCTTCGCGCCCTCATCCCCGTACGCGAGGCGCTACGCGAACTCCTGCACCGGCAGGACTCATCCCAGTAGCCCCCCACCACCCCCAACCAGAGCGCTAGCGGCTAGCTCCCCCACGACGGGGGTACCCGAGGGCCGCCGCCGCTACTGACACTTTCGTGGCGGAGCCACCGACACTCTCGGGCTCTGGCCCACTCTCGATGATTAGTGACTCAGGGTGAGCTCGGCGGGAGGGACCGTCAGCATGCTGTCGGAGATGCCGACCAGCTCTTGTCCTAATCGGGACGTTGTCTCCGGTCAAGGGCGATACCTTCCAGCGAGGGGTGTTCACGAATAGGGCTGGCCTGGGGCGCAAGAGGGGTTGAGAAGATCGCTTCCCGAGAAGAGAATGATCGCTTCCCGCGTAGGCAGCCCGGGCGCTGACCGTTCAGGGGGATTGCCATGTGGCAGGGCCAGCCGAGGGAGGGCTTGTCTGCGGTGGGTGAAATCATGTTCTTGCAAGATCTTCGTGCAGGGGTGAGCAGGAGTCCGGAAAGCTTTTCAGCTGGCCCGGCCCAAGGTCACGGTGCGGGTTCCGGGTGTGAAGTCGCCGAAGGACTGTTGCCAGGACTCACCGGGCCAGTAGTACGTCACAAGGCCCTCGGCGGGCCGGTAGTGGGCGGTGTACAGCGTTACCGTCCCCTGCTCGTCGACGGATCGATACAGCGGCGGCTTGAGCATCGCCGCCACGTCCGCGCCCGCGGCGCGGATGGCTCGCAGCCGCTCCTGCGTCCGCATGGCCCGCTCCTGCTCGTCGGTCACCGGCAGGTGCTGGTGATTGGAGGCGCAGGCGTCCGGTGCCACCGTCGGCGGCATATCCGGTCCCACGAACACCGTCATCGCCTTCTTGGGATCGACAAGGGTGAGGTTCTGGGGGACGGCGACCGGCAGGGACCGCAGCCTGTCGACCGCCTCATCGACGGTGTCGCACGTCTCCAGCAGGTAGCGCACGAGGATGAGAATGGCGAAGCCACGTCCGTAGACAGAACGTCCGCCCCAGGTGAGCGAGACCGCGAAACCAGCGTCGTTCATCCCGTCCAGCAAGCCCCACAGCATGTCCTGCATCCCGATCACGGGGCGCAGGAAGCAGGAGGAGACGATGGTCCCCTCGCACTGATCGGGCCGTAGGTCATAGTTGCGCAGCAGAGTGCCGTTCTGGCCGATCTGGGTGCAGGACTGGGAGAACGGCCGCAGTGCCGCGTGGGTGAGGAAGACTTCCGCCTCGGGCCGGTTGAGTTGGCCGGCCAGGCGGTCCAGAACCGGGACCAGTTCCGGCAGGTGCGCACGGAACAGCGCCCGAACACGATCCGCGCCCTCCGGAGTCCGGCCCTCCTTGGTCAGCAGGCCCTCCATGTCCTGCCACAGGGCCCGGGCGTGGGCGGCCCACCGCCCGTCGCCGCCGTCGCCGACCTCGATCGCCTGGAAGGTCTTGTGCTGTTGCCGCATGGCTGCCACTTTCCCTGTGAGAATCGGACGAGGTGAGGGCAACCTAGCTAATTGTGCGGGTAATTCACCAGGTGGCCGCCATCGGCGACGGCCAGGCGCTGGATCTGATGAAGCCGCTGAACGCGAGCGTGGCCGATTCCAAGTAGGCGAACATGTCCCGCGTAGGAGAAGCCGGGAGTCAGGAAGGCTGGCGCTTAGGGCATCCATCGTGCGCGGAGCACGCCATCTATCGGGTGATCCGTACTCCGTGCCCTTTGCCAAGTTGGCGCTGGATCGCCGTGGCCGGGTCGCGCGCCGTGGCCGCGTCGGCAGGGGACGCGCCGACGAGGGCCGGTCCGGCCAGGGTGAGGACCGCGACCGTCGTCCATCGCCCCATCGGGTTCTCCTCGTGAAGGGCCCGATACTTCCGCCGACACGGGCCGAAGCGATGATCTTTGCAGAAGGAGGTCTAACCGTGATCACAGCATGCCCGACGACTCCCACACGCTGGTCACTGACCTGATCCACGGCCGTCGGCACGCCCGGAAGGCCATGGGGCGGCTCGGGCCTGAACTTGCAAATGGCTGTGACTTCGTTGCGGAAGTTGCGGCTGGAAAGCAAGGAAGATCTTGTGATGTGTCTGCACTCGCGTGGCTTTAATGCCTACAGTGTGGAGTTGCAACTATTCGGTGCGTGAGTAAGCCGGAGTGCGGCCAGGCGCTGGGGTCATCGAGCCCGAGGGGGCGATGGTGCCATCACGGTTTGAACAGATGAGTGTCGCTCAGCTTGTCGAGCGACTGGACGACGAGGAAGCCCAGGCGCGGCAAGAGGTCGCGGCGTGGCGCGAGATGATCGCCGAGGCCGAGGAGCGGCTGGAGCAACTGACGGCGGTCCGGCGCACCTTGGCCAGGTTGCAGGCCAAAGACGAGCTGTCGAGCCGGAACCCCGGAGAGGATCTCCGGCCGGAGAACGCGAGTGACGGGTGCGATCCGGTTGAAGTGCTCGATCACCACGCCCGGGGCTCGCACGAGCCGGTCACCGGTGCGGCTGACCGTCAAGATCCGGCCGAGTCTCCTCACCTTCAACCGGTGCCGTCCGCAGGGTTTTCCGCAGCGGCTCTCGGCACTACTCCTGCCGAGTGGCCCTCGTTGACCGGCGTTAACCGGCAGGTCGTCATCATGTTGGCCTCGGCGGGTCGCCCGATGCGTGCCAGGGAGGTCGCGCTGGCGTTGGGCGAGCCGGATGTTCACAAGCGGGTGGAAGTCGTCCGAACCCGGCTCAAGCGTCTGATCGGCAAAGGGTGGCTGGCCGAGCACCAGCGCGGTCAGTTCTCGATCGCCGAGGGCCTCAACGGCGCCACGCTGAACGGGGCCGCCGCTGACCATTGATGAGTTTGCCGTCATCCCTGTGGTCCGGGGCGACGGCAAAGGGGGTGCCGCCGAGGGTTCAGCTCGGCGGCACCCGGGTTGCGTGAGCGCCCTACAGGTCTAACTGACGGTGGCTCGCGCGCTTCTGAGCGTAACGCGCGATGCGGGCGCTTGGGGGCCGTCGAGCCTATTTCGCCTGCCCTGCCCGATGCCCGGCAGTGCGGAAGGAGGACGATGATGGGTCTCAGCCCTGTCGATGGCCGGTCCCTGCACAATGGTCGATCACAACTCGCGCCACCTGCTGCCTTACCGGGTGGTGGGCCACAGCGGCTGCCCGAGGGCGCTCTCCAGCAGGGCGATGGTGGCCACGTCCGGCCAAGAGGTCCCGGCGAGCAGGTCGGCGATGGATTGTCGGTTGACCCCGGACAGGCTGGCCGGGCCGCGCCGGCTCAGCTTGCGCGCGGCGAGTTCACCGGCCAGGGTGGCGGCGATCGCCTGAACGACAGCCGCGGCCACGTGGCCGGCCAGGTCCGCATGGGGCCAGGCTTGCGGGTCCTGGGCCAAGTCCCGGGGCGCGGTGGAGCGGGCTCGTCCGCCGACCATGACAATGTTCTCCTATCGGTCGAAGTCGTCGCGCTGCGTAACGACAGGTTGTCCTGCCGTTACGAGTGGGGTGTGACCCTCGACCCGGAAACCTCGGCGAAGATCACCCGGTATCGGCCACGCGTCCCACCACCGGAGTGGGAGCAGGTCGCCGACACGGTGCGGATGCTGGTGGCCGCCAGCGCCGACCGCTGCCCCTACAACGTGGAGCGGCTGCTGCACGCCACCACCCGGCTGGCCACCTGGTGCCATCGCCGCGGCCTGCCCGACGACCCGGAAGTATGGCTGCGGCACGAGACGATCGACGCGTTCGTGTTGGCCGGTTGCACCGATCTCGCGCCGAGTTCGGCACAGACCTACCGCAGCTGGCTGCGGCATATGCGCGCCAGCGTGGCCTGGCTGGAACGCGGCGAACAGGCGCCACCACCGATGAAAGCCCCCAAGAGTGTCAGCCCGCCGTACTCGCCGGCCCAGCTGGTCGGCAACCGCGGCTATGACTTGACGTTGGACCTGCCCAAGTCCGTGAGCGTGCTGTACGGGCTGGCCGACGATGAGCTGGCCCGCGGCATCGAGGACGCCTTCGCCCAGGCGGTGTACGACACGGTGGCCGCCGTCGAGGTCTGGGCCGGCTACGGCATCCGCAGCGAAAAGGGCGAGGGCAAGACCGGGACCCGGGTGGAAGGCACGGGCCTGAGCGGGTGGATCATGTGGCACAGCTCAGCCAGGCCGGTCCAGGGTCAGGTCGGTGATCAGCATCTGCACGCGCACGTGATGTTCGCCAACATGGTGCGCGCGGTGGATGGCACGTGGGGCGTGTTCGGCGATGGGGGACGTGACCTGCTGCGGCATGACAAGGCGGCCGGGACGCTGGTGCAGGCCCGGCCGCGGCGGCTGCTGAGCGAGTGCTACGGCATCGCCTGGCGACGCGATGAGCACACCGGCGCGTGGGAGATCGCCGGTGTCGGCGCCGAGCTGCGGACGCTGTTTTCCAAGCGGGGCGGCCAGGCCGCCGCCGAACTGCTGGCCAAGCTGGGCCTGGCTGATGCCGCGGCGGCCAGCACCGCGCAGCGCAAGGCCGCCGGCGCCAAGACCCGCGAGGCCAAAGACAGCGTCACCAACGTCGCCCAGGGCAGCAGTCCGGCCGGGCCGGTGGACGCGCGCACGTCCTGGCGAGCGCAGGCCTGCGCTCGCCGGTGTCGAGGCGGCACGGCTGACTGCCTCCTGCGTGGGCGCCGCCCCAGGGCTGCCGCAGCGGCCCAGCCCGAAGGCGATCGCCGCGTGGATCTGGCGGCCGGGAGACAGGCTGACCGGCCACACCAAAATCGTGTCCCGGGCCGACGTGCTCGCCGAAGTGATGGACGAGCTGCCGGACGGCGTTGCGGGCTTAGCCGACGCGCTGACCGAGCAGGTGCTGCGGCACGGTCCGGTGTTGCGGCTGGCCACCCCGGTCGGCGCCGTCACCTTGTCCAACGGCGAGCGCTACACCTCCACCGACGTCACCGACGACGAACAGCAGGCGCTGGCGGCCGCGCGTGCCGGGTTCGGCGCGGGCCTGGCGCTGGTGGATGAGGTGGCCGCCGAGCTCGCGCTGGGCGCGTTCGAGGCCGGCGCCGGCATCGCGTTGAGCGACTCCCAGCGCGAGGTCCTGGGCCGCCTGGTGAGCGGCGGGCACGCGGTCGAGGCGGTCATCGGCGTGGCCGGCATGGGCAAGACGACCCTCATGGCCGCTGCCCGCTCAGCGTGGGAGAGCCGCGGTCTGGTGGTCGCCGGCGCGGCCACCGCCGCGGTGGCCGCCATGGGATTGGTCGCCGAGTCCGGCATCGCCTCCGACACGATCGCCACCTGGCTGCTGCGCATCAAGGGCGGGCCCGGCCTGGACGTGCTGGTGGTCGATGAGGGCGTGATCGTGGATGACCGGCAGCTGGCCGTGCTGCTGAGCGAAGCCCGCCGTACGCGGACCAAGGTGGTGCTGATCGGCGACCCGGTCCAGCTGCGCGCCATCGGCGTAGGCGGCGCGTTCGCCACGATCCACCGCCAGGTCGACTGCCTGGTGCTGAGCGAGAACCGGCGCCAGCGCGACCCGGGTGAGCGGGCTGCCCTCGCGTTGTGGCGTGCAGGGCGGCGTGAGCAGGCGCTGCCGTACCTGGGGCCAGGCCGGGCGGGTGCACGCCGGGCGCGCCGCGGACGACACCATGGCGGCGATGCTGGCCGACTGGCAGCAAGCCCGCGCCGCGTAGGCCGGAGACGTGCACGCGGAGCTGGCGAACGTGGCGCTGCTGGCCGGCAGCAATGCCGACGTTGACCGGCTCAACAGTGCGGCGCGGGCGGTGCGCCGCGCCGCCGGTGAGATCACCGGGCCCGAGGTGCGCTACCGCCAGCCGGGTGGCCGCACGCTCGCCCTGGCGGTCGGCGACCACGTGCGGGTGCACACCAACGACTACCGCCAGCGGCACGGCCGGGGCGCAACGTGCTCAACGGCTACCGCGGCCGCGTGATGGCGATCGACGACCAGCGGCGGGTGCTGGTCGAGTGGCGCGCCCCGTACGCCGACGGGCTGCGCCTGGAACAGGAATGGATCACCCTGGACTACATCGCCGCCGGCGGGCTCGGTTATGGCACTGCCTTGACGGTGGCCGCGACGCAGGGCGCCACCGTCGACCGGGCGCTGGTCTACGGCATGGGCCTGGACCCGCACAGCTTGTATGCGGCGATGTCGCGCGACCGCGAGATGGTCCGCCTCTACCTGCCGCGCGAGCTGCTGGAGAGCGACGCCGACCGGGCCCGGGCGGCGAGCCGGACAGCTATGAGGTGGAGCTGCAGCGCGCGCTGGCCGCCTACGCCGCCACCCTGCGCGGCGATCGCGCCGACCGCCTGGTGACCGCCGAGCCCGAGCCGATCGCTCGTCAGCACGCCGAACGGGAGCGCGCCGCCGGACCCGCCCGCGCTCCGCGTACGGTTGAGCGGCTGACCGGCCAGGCCCGCGACCCGGACCGCCAAGACGCCGAGCAGACTGCAGAGCCGTCGACGGCCGCCGGTCCGGCCGACGTCGGCGACGAAGGCCTGCGCCAAGCCCAACGGGACCTGCAGGACGTCGAACGCGAGGCGAAGGCCGCCGTACAGCGCGCCGGCGCCCTGCTGACCCTGACCCAGCAGCCGTACGGGGTCGGCCTGCTCACCGACGCCCAGCTGGCCGCCCGCATGAAGCCGCTCACCCAGCGCGCCGCGGCGGCGGCCCTCACGCTCGCGGCCGCCGAACAGGAAGCTCAGCACTACGCCCGCGGCGGCGGCGGTCTCACCGAACGGGCGCTGCAGCAGAAGTGGGCACGGCTCACTGAACAGGTCCGCCAGATCGACGCCGCCGAGCACGCCGCCCACCGCCTGCAGCAGGCCCGCCAAGCCGTCGTCGACGGCCGTGAGCGGCTCCGCCAGCTGCGCCAGGGTGAGGCTGATCTGTAGCGCGAGCTGGATGGGCTGGGCTGGCTGCGCCCCTCCCACCGGGCTCGCCGTCGCGAACTGGACGCGACCTTGCCCCGCATCCGTGAGGACCTGGCCGCCGTGCGCGAGCGCCTGGCGCCCGTCCTGAAGGAAGGCCCCGCCCTGGAGAGGGCCGCCCAACAGGCCGCCGCCGCGGCGCCGCCCCGGGCGGCCTGGCCGCTGGTGCGGCGCCGGCACGACGACCTCGAACGCGACCTGGTCACGGTCCAGCGCGAGGTCCGGGCCCGCGACGTCGACGACGCCACGTACCGCGCCCGCCACGCCCACCAGCTCGCTCGGCAAGAGCTGGCCGCCCTCCACGCAGAGCGCCAGCGCCGCGCCGGCCTGCCGCCCGACCGGCGCGAGCTCGAACGCACCGCCCGCGCCGAGCACGCCCGACGCCAGCGCGCGGCCGCCGCCCGGGCCGACGACCCCATCCGTCCGATACCCGGGCGGCAGCGCGAGCACGAGCGCCGCCAGGCCTACCGGCCGCCACCTGGCCGCGGCGTCGACCGTGGTGTCGACCGCGGGCCCGGGCTGAGCCGCTGACCCGCGGCTCCGGTGGCGGCGGCGATGAGCGGCACCAGGCCGCTGGCGGTGGGGATGTGCTGCCGTACAGGGGGCCGATGCCCACATGCGGCGCGTCGGGCCTCCTGGCATGAGCTTCATTACGGCTCACCGGTCCCGACCGGGCCGATGAGATCTCTCAGCTGGCTCACCGTGTCGGTGAGCGGCTGACGCGTGTCGATTTCCATCGTTGCCGATGCGCGGAGCAGCGGCTCGACCTCAGCCGTGTCTTTGATGATCCTCTCGCGTTCGTCGAGGGTCTTGCCAAACGGGTTGGTTTCACGGGCGGCGATACGCTCGAGCATCACCTCGAGGGGCGCGCTGAACAAGATGACCTGATCGAAGCTGGGATAGAACTTGCCTTGGTTCCGGGACGTTCCGGAGATGAAGAGCGGCACGCCTGAGACTTCGTGCTCGGAGATCAGCTCGGCAATTCGATCCTCACGCCATTGCGACTCAGCGCCGGCGCCGTCAGGAGCTGGAACGTCTTCCATCCAATCGCCATAGTCGGTGTCCACAACCCGATAGCCAAGCCGCGCCAACTCGCCGAGAACCGTCGACTTCCCGGTGCCGGACATACCGGTTATGAAGATCACCGCCACGTCCTCATCTTAGGGATGATCAACGGGCGACTAATCCGCAAGATCTCGGACGAACACCCGCCTACTTGCCTAAACGTGGCTCAACGGCCTTCAAGCAGCTGCCCGATGCCCGGGCTACAGCGCGAGCACGAGCACCGCCAGGCCTACCCGGGCTGAGCCGCTAATGGAAGCTACCGGGTCGGTTGATCAGGCAGACTCGGTGCCTGGTAGCCGCTGGTGAGTGAGCACTTCCTTCCGCTGGACCATCGTGAG
>NZ_JBSFNK010000093.1:0-12685 GCF_053587055.1 Nonomuraea sp. NPDC003707
GTGGCGGACCCTCCAGCACATCACTGTCAGCCCCAGCAGAATCGGCGACATCGCCCGCGCAGCACTTGTCCTCACCCATTTCGAGCACAACTACCTACCGGCAATTCCCTGAGATCACGTCACTGAACTCGCGGCGCGCAGACAGGGCTTGCCAGGGCGCTCAGTCGTTGGCGAGTGCTGCGTGTGCGGCGTTGTAGCCGGGGATGAAGGTGATGCCGGGGCCGCCATGGCAACCGGCACTGCCCAGGTAGAGCCCGTCGATGCCGAGCGGCTGGTCAGCGTATCCGTTCGGTCCGGGACGGTTGGGCCCCATCTGCTCAGGGTGGATCAGTCCGTGGCTGCGACCTTCCTGGTGCAGCGGTGTAGGGCCATTGCGACCGTAGAGGACAGGTTCTTATGCCTTCAAAGACCTGTTCTGCCATGTACAGATAACCCGCAAGGCATAACCTCTCGCCGATGGCCGCATCCAGCCCGCCACCCCCGCATGGAACTCACCCAAGGAGCGTTCGATGAAGCGCTCCCGCCGCGCCACCACCAAAAACTAATCGAGCGGGTTCAGCTCTGATCACGCCGCCCAGAGCATAACGCCATAGCAATATTAATCTTAGAAAAGATAACTCATTAGCCATAGTGTCGGAGGTGTGAGAAGCCAAGATTCCACCTGTGCGGTGCTAAAACGTGGATACGGTTACTGAGCTGGGCGTTCATAGGGCGATCAGGCCGCTCTGTGGTACTCGTTGATCAGTCCAGTGACGGTCCTTCGGCGGTGGATTCGGGCGATCATGTCGATCACCTGGCTGGGGTCATGCAAGGGCGGGCGGAGGGAACGGCTCTGATGCGGGCGATGATGATTGAAATGGTGTGCCGCTCGAATATTGAGTTATGGGTCCTGAGTTGCGGTTAAGCGGCGTGGTGGTATTCGCTGATCATGCTGGCAACGACGGGTTTTCGGCGGACGATCCGCTGGTCGTTGAGGTCGGTCACGTCGTGAGCGGGCTGCGCTGCGGTGTCCGGGGGACGTTGCTGCCGGGACTGGTGCGGCCGGTGCCGGTTGTAGTGGATCAGGTACTCCTGGAGCACACGGGCCAGGTGGCGTTCATTGAGGATCAGAATCCGCTCCAGAAGTTCACGGCGCAGCGTGCCGATGACGCGCTCGCAGATGGCGTTCATCCTCGGCGTCCGCGGCAGCGTGGTGATGATCCGCAGCCCTTCAGCTGTGAAGACCTCCCTGAACGCCGAGGTAAAGAGCGGATCCCGATCGTGGATCAGGAACCGTAGCCGGGTGATGCGGTCGCCCAGGTTCATCGCCAGGTTGCGGGCTTGCTGGGCCGCCCAGGCCCCGGTCGGGTGTGCGGTTACGCCGGCCAGGTGCAGTCGTCGGGTGCCGTGCTCGATGAAGATCAGCACGTAGAGCCGTTTGAGCGTGATCGTCTCGACCACGAGGAAGTCACAGGCGATGATCGCGTGGGCCTGAGCGGTCAGGAACTGCCGCCAGGTCGGCCCGGCTCGGCGGGGTGCCGGATCGATACCGGCGGCGTGCAGGATCTCCCACACCGTGGAGACCGCGATGTTGTAGCCCAGCCCGGCCAACTCGCCTTGGATTCTTCTATGCCTCCAGCTCGGGTTCTCCCGCGCCATCCGCACAATCAGTGCCTTGACCGGTCGGCGGGTGCAGGGCCGTCCCGGACGCCGCCTGTCTGTGAAAGGCCACTTACGCGCCACGAGACTGCGATGCCAACGCAGGATCGTCGCCGGGGTGACCGGGAACACCTCCGCCCACCGGCGGTGGTGTATCAGTCGCGACAACGCCGCAAGCCAGAGACGGTCGGCGCCACCCCACCGAGGCCGGCTGCCGAGCTGACGGCGGAGGACCTGGTTCTCGTGACGGAGCACCAGCACCTCAGCCTCTTTGGACAGATCGGAGCGGACCAGCACCGTCAGCAGGTCGAACAAGCCCCTCACCAACCGGTAGACAAGCGACAGCAACACCTAGCGATGGTCGCAGCCGCTGCCTTGATCATTCAGCAAACCCCAGTTCAGAGCACGAAATCGTGTTTTCGAGCGGGACAGGATCGGCTGCGGGTCTCCAACATCGCGGGCATGTTCGACGCGATCGAGGAGTTCAACGAGGTCATCGCCACCGAGCGGGCCAGCGGCGACCCGGCCCGCCAGGCCAGGGTTCGCTACCGGCGTCCGGTCGGACCATCGACGATGCATCGCATCCGTGCCACCTTGCGCCACGCGGTGAACGTGGCGATCAAGCAGGACCGGCTGCTGGACTTCAACCCCGCCGCCGCGGTCGAGTTCCCGCCCGCCGTACGGCCCAAGCCAGTGGTGTGGACCGAGGGAAGGGGCACACTATGGCGCCTGGATCACGAAGCGCTCCTGGACAGAACCCGGCGCCTGCGCGGTGGCAAGCGGGTCGACCCGATCGCGGTCTACGTCGGTGCGCCTCGGCCGTCACGGGTGATGGTGTGGACCGCCCCACAGACTTCGGTCTTCCTCGCCTTCGCCCGGCGAGACCGGTTGTTCGCTCTCTACCGGCTGATCACCTTGCGCGGGCTGCGCCGTGGCGAGGCGGCGGGGCTGCGCTGGATCGACGTCAACTTCCGCGAGGCGACGATCGGAGGGCACTAGCAGATCACCTAGCTTGGCTGGCGGCCGGTGCAGGGCAAGCCGAAGACCGAGGCCAGCGACCGCACGGTCGTGGTCGACGCCGAGACCATGGCGATCCTCAAGGAGCACAAGAAACGGCAAGCCAAAGAGCGGCTGGCCGCAGGCGAGACGGGGGTCGATAGCGGCTTCGTCTTCACCGATAGTTTCGGCCGGCCGCTGCATCCGCACCACCTGACTGATGCCTTCTACTGGCTGGCCTACCAGGCAGGACTCTCACCCGTTCGCCTCCACGACCTCCGCCATGGGGCGGCCACGATGATGCTGGCCGCGGGAGTCGAGTTGAAAATCGTCCAGGAAACGCTCGGGCACGTGTCGTCCACCTTTACCCGTGACACCTACACCAGCGTTTATCCCGAGGTCGCAGCCGCCGCCGCTGAGTCTGTCGCAGCTCTGATCGCGACCCATCCAGTGCTGCCCGTCCAGAAAGCCGCCACGGGATGATCTTGAAGGCGGAGTCCTAGCCTGTGTTCCTTCACGACGGTGTTGTCACCTCAGCGTTGGCTTCTGGCGGCGCTGGCGGTATTTCACGGAGCCTTCGACGGCTCGGGCGGTGACGCCAATCTGCTGGCCGATCCAGCGATAGGACCGTCCGGCCTCGTGGTCGCGAAGGTCTCCACGTAGTCGATGGCCGTCTGCAACGCGTCCTTCAGCGGAGAGATGTCCCGGGCGACCTGGGCAAGGAGCATGCCGCCCTGGAAGGCAGCAAGGAGCAGGTTGGCCAACTGCGCGGGATCTGCTTCGGTGCTCATACGGCCGAGTCGCTGCATGTGCTGGATTCCATCGCGGAAGATGCCTCTCCACTGGTCGAACGCGCTCGCGAGTTCATCGTGAACGTCGAGGTCGGTCTTGATGATCTCGCTCGCGAGGGAGCCGAGGCTGCAGCCTTCCTGGTAGGCGCGTTCGTAACCGACGTAGAACGCCGCCCACTTCCGAAACGTGTCGAGGGTGTCGAAGCCGGAGAACTGCTCACTGCGATGGAGCGCTAGTACGCGCTCGGCCTGCCAGGCAATCACTGCCAGGACGAGACTCTCCTTGGTCGGGAAGTAGTGGTTGAGCTGTGATCCGCCGACGCCGGCGGCGTGACGGACCTGCTCGTTGTTCGTGGCGTGGACGCCGTTGGTGTAGATGAGCTCCGCGGCGTGCTCCAGGATTCGGGCCCGCGTGGCCTGTCCCTTGTCGGTGAGCTTGCGAGGCTCCCGGGCTCCCTTCGTGGGCTTCATGCTTCACACGATACCGAATATTGGGCTTGACAGCCCAGTCGTGAGCAGTGTTCACTCTAAAAATGGGCTGGCTAGCCCAAAACTGTCGCCTGAGTCGGCTGACGACGACCATTCCCATCGATCGGAGTTGATTTCCAATGTCACGCCTTAGCGTTCCCTCTCCTGACGACGTCCCCGACGGGGCGAAGGGCATCCTCGACAACGTCGGCGCACAGTTCGGCTTCGTCCCGAACATGTTCGCGACTCTCGCGTCGAATCCGACCGTCCTCGACGTCGTCATGACACTGCAGGGCACCTTGAGCCGGGTTCTGGACGCGAAGGCGCGGCACACCATCGCGCTCGCCGTGTCGCAAGCCAACGGTTGCGATTACTGCCTGGCGATACACACATACGTATCGTCCGAACTCGGTGGCATGTCGAGCGATGACATCGACTTGGCCCGGGCCGGGAGCTCGATCGATCCCAAGCGCGCCGCGGTCGCTCGTTTCGCTCAGCAGGTGGTGGAGAGCCGCGGTCAGGTGAGCGACGCCGACCTTGCGGCTGTGCGAGGCGCTGGGTACACCGACCCGCAGATCCTGGCGATCGTCACGGTGGCGGTGCAGGTCCTGCTGACCAACTTCATCAACAACGTCAACCAGACCGACATCGACATCCCCGCCGTCAACTCGGCCGGTACGCCCGGCTGATCGCCGCGACGCCCGTCGAGGCCGCGCACACAGCCCGGTAAACCCCTCACTGCCCCAAACGATCACTCAGGAAAGATGCGATATGCCAGGCTCCGAACTCTATGAGAAGTTCATGGCGCTACACACCCGCGACGGTGGCCTCGTCATGCCGAACGCATGGGACGGCCTCTCGGCGTTGATGCTGGCCGATGCCGGCTTCGAGGCGATCGCGACATCGTCGGCGGCACTCGCCACCACACTCGGCCGGTCCGACGGACGTCACGAAGTCACCCGCGACGAGCACCTCGAGCATGCGCGGCTGCTCAGCCGGCTCACCGGGCTGCCCGTCAACGGAGACTTCGAGGACGGCTACGGCGACACGCCTGAAGATGTCGCCGCGACCGTCGAAGCCGCCGTCGAGTCCGGCCTGGCCGGTATCGGGATCGAAGACACCTCGGGCAATCCCGATCAACCCATCCGCGACTTCGACGAGGCAGTCAACCGCATACGCAGCGCCGTCGAGGCGGCCAAGGGGCGCATCGTCGTCACCGGCCGCACCGACAACTTCATCCAGGGGCGGCCCGATCTCGACGACACCATCCGGCGTCTGACGGCCTTCGCCGAGGCCGGCGCGGATGTGCTCTACGCCCCGTACCCACCCGACCTCTACGCACTCGTCGCGATCGTCACCGCCGTCGCGCCGACACCGGTCAACGTCCTCATCTCGCCGGGGGACAAGGTGCTGACCGTCGCTGAACTGCAGAAGGCCGGGATCAAGCGCATCAGCTTGGGTCCAGCGCTCTACACCCACGCAATGGAGGCACTCGAACAGGCCACCAAGGCTCTCGTCGCGGGTGACCTCACCGCCGCGACGACAGGAATCAGCTTCGAGCGCATCAGCGAACTACTTGCCCGCGGCGCGAACTAGCCCAAAACGCCGCGAACCACCGCTCCTCACCCACCCATCGCAAGAAGAAGGCAGATTAGCATGAATATCGACAAGGTCATGAACAAGCACCTCACCAGGTATTTCGACCCCAGCAAGACCATTCCGGAGGAAACCCTTCAGCAGCTGCTGAGGTTCCTGCGCTCCACGCCGTCATCGGTGAACGTACAGCCCAACCACTTCTACGTCCTCGCCACGCCCGAAGGCAAAGAGCGGCTCGCCAACAACCTGGGCGAACGATTCCAGGACAACGCCGAGAAGATCCTGAACGCGTCGCACACCATCATCCTCACCACCCGGGCAGATCTACCCGACAGCCACCTCGAGGCGGTGTTCACGAAGGAGAGGGCCGACGGCCGGTTCCCTGACCCGTCAAAGCAGGAGCTGTGGGAATCAATGACCCGAGACTTCCTCAACCTGCGCAACTACAGCTACAAGGACCTGAACCACTGGATGGAGAAGCAGACCTACATGGCGGTGGGCCTGACCATGATGGCGGCCGCTGAGCTCGGCGTCGAGGCCACGCCGCTCGAAGGGTTCGACCCGACCAGTGTCGACAAGGCGTTCAAGATCCGCGAGACCGGACACAGCACGACGGTGCTGCTGGCCCTCGGCTACCCCGACCCGGAGAGGGTGTATACAACGCCGATCTCGCGATTCGACGCCGACCGGCTGTTCACCTTCATCTAAACACCCACCCGGAAACCAAACCCACAACAACACATAGTGCTCGTAACACGATCTTGTTGAGGTTGCCGGCGTGCGGGCGCCGCCGTTCGTGGCGGCCATGCGGGAGACGCCACCTTGGGCCTTGGCCGGCGGTTAGGGCACTCGGATCGACAGAGGAGTTGATCACCTTGGACGGACATGAGTTGCAGAAGATCGCGGGCGACTGCACTGTGGGACTGCCCGGCGCCCACCTGGAGCATCGTTTCGGCTCCGACTGGACGGTCTACAAGGTGCGCGGCAAGGTCTTCATGCTCATGACCGACATGCCGGGGCGCCCCGTCGTGATCCTGAAAGCTGATCCGGATGACGCCGCAGCCCTGCGTGAGCAGTACGCGGACATTACCCCCGGCTATCACATGAACAAGAAGCACTGGATTACGGTGGAAGGCGGGGGCGCCATCGACGAGAAGCTGGTGAAGGAGCTCGTGATCGACTCCTACCGTCTCGTGGTCGGCGGGCTTCCCAAGTCCGAGCAGCCCGTGGATCCGCGCACCTACGGCCGCCGCGCCTGATCTTCGACGTGCCCATCAGCGGCGAGAAGCTCCAGAACAGAGCGCGCGACACGGCACCGGCGATCGGCACCGACCGGCGCAAGCACCCGAACCGCCACGCACGCCAGGCCCATGACCTGCGAATTCACGATGCACGCGGCTCATCGGCCTGCAGCCTCATCTGCTGGAGGCGGCTGGAGAAGCACCGCTCGTGATCGTGTTACGAACACATACGAGGAAGGGGACGATCTCAATGAAAGCCATTGTGGTAACCGACCAGGCCGCGGGAACGGCCGGGATGACGCTGACGGAGCGGCCTGAGCCGCCCGCGGCGATCAACGACGTCATCGTTCAGATTCATGCATCGGGCTTCGTCCCGACAGAGATGGAGTGGCCATCGACCTGGACCGATCGCGCCGGCCGTGACAAGACACCGTCGATCCCCGGCCACGAGCTGGCCGGAGTGGTCACCGCCCTCGGCTACGGCACGACGGGGCTGTCGGTCGGGCAGCGGGTGTTCGGCCTCGCCGACTGGCACCGCGACGGCACCCTCGCGGAGTACGTGGCGATTGAAGCGCGCAACCTCGCACCGCTGCCCGGGGACGTCGACTTCACGGTAGGCGCGTCCCTGCCCATCTCGGGTCTGACCGCGTGGCAGGGGCTGTTCCAGCACGGCCGCCTTCAGGCCGGCCAGACCGTCCTCGCCCATGGCGCAGCCGGAGCAGTCGGGACGATGGTGACCCAGCTCGCACGTGAGGCCGGCGCTTACGTCATCGGCACTGGACGCGCCGCCGACCGTGAGAAGGCGCTCGACTTCGGCGCGCATGAGTTCGTCGACCTCGAGAACGACGCGCTGAAAGACGTTGGGGGCGTCGATCTGGTCTTCGATGTCATCGGCGGCGACGTCCAGAGGAGCTCCGCGGCTCTGATCAGGACCGGCGGGACGCTGGTGTCGGTCGTGGGCCCGGTCGAGGCCCGCCCCGCTGATGGCCTGGCGATCGATTTCGTTGTCGAGGCCGATCGCACCCAGCTGGGTGCGATCGTGCAGCGAGTCCGGGACGGGCGGCTGCGTACGAACATCGGAACCACCGCGTCCCTCGACAACGCGGTCGCAACCCTCAACTCAGCCGAGCGACGCAAGGGGAAGACAGTCATTCGTGTACGCCCGTAGGGAGTGATGGCCACACTCTGATCGGTGGGGCCGAGCGGCCAGTCGAAGCGACTCGTCGCGGAAAGCAGCGTCGGGTCCGCCGCGCGAGCGGGTCATCTAATCCGTGCGGCGGGCCCGACGGGTACACATATGACCTTCTCGAACAACGATATAGACGGGTGCTGACGGGCGATGCACACATCCCAAAACGTTGACCGGCGCATCGCGTCAGCCCGCCTCGTCAACGTTTCCCTCGGGTCGGTCGGCAATCCTCGCCGCACCTCGTCACAGACTCTCTTGATGCCGAGGTGGGGAGGGAGTCGGTGGTCTCTGCGAGCATGCCTTCGTATGGAAGAACCACGCGAGGTGGTACGGGCGGCCCCAGTCGAAGGACCTCGCCGTCCCTCAGATCGAGGGCCTCGGGCACGAGCCCACGCTGTTCGATCTGCTGTGAACAACCTCATGAAGTGATGTCGGGCAGGTCGGCCATGGCGAGGGCGGCGCTACCGGCGTTCAGCATGAGCTGGAGGTGGGCACCTCAGACAACAGACGCCGGGTGACGGCGTACACCATCGACAAGATCACGAAACATGATCCCAGGTGACCCGGACCAGTCATTCGGCGCCCCAGAGCCCTTCCTCCCACCGGACGAAGGGCTCTGCGCTTGCAGTACTCGAGTTCTTGAGTCCCACACCCGCTCCCGAGGCCAACCGAATGGCTCCCACGGGGAACCGGCCGGCAACCCATACCCGGCGCCGGAAGCGATCCAACCGTGCCAGAGCGATTCACATGATCCCCGCACACGTCCCCGACGAGCCACCGCTCACCTACGCCGACAGCTTCGACGTACTGGTCCTTTCCGTAACGGCCCTGTCGTGTACAGGAAATTGGACTCTATGGTCCCGAATTTCCTAGCTGGCTCTGTGTGTTATCCCGACTTCTTCGGGACATCCCGGTCGCACGGGGCCGTCGGGTCACGATGGGTCACCCATCTGACCAAGTGCTCCATGCCGACGGCGGCCAGATTCGCCCAGGGGGGTTGGGTGCCGCGTCAGGGCCTGAAGAGCAGGCCATAACGGTATCGCGATGGGGAAGGGAAGAGCGGGTTCGACGGGGTAAGCCGCGAGGTTGCGCTGGAGACAGTGTCATTTCGCGGACACGGTGACCGGTTCCGGCTCGGTGTCACGGGTTGGTCGGATCGACAGGCCGAGGATTTTGCAGCCCTGAAACGGGACTATATAGTCCTTTATCGGCCCACCAAGACTCCGCCCACGACACACGATCCACTGGACCACCGCCATCAAAGGAGCGGACACTGTCACGAGCGACGACGCGGACACCGACGACTATGACGGCGGCTTCAGACCGATTCGCGAAGTCCTGGCGGGAACCGCTCGACACCGTGGCCGGGCAGCTGGTGAAGGCACATGACTGACGTGCTATCGAAGGCTCCGGTCCTGCATCGGTTCGACGGCCTCTGACCTACGGAGGTGACATGCCACTCCTTCCACGCCCACGCCCGCGCTCCGTCCGCGCTCGGTGCACCCTCATCGTGGCGCTGTTCGCTCTGAGCATCCTGGTGGTGCTCGGCGCGACGCTGGACCTGGCCATCCGCTCCCGGATCCAGTCCGGCGCCTTCCGCCAGGCCGAGCGGGTGGCCAGCCAGTGGAGCCCGGTCGCCCGCGGCGGCATCGTGCCACGATCGATACCCGCCGACCCGCCGGTCGACCTCATCCAGGTCGTGGACGGCTATCACCGAGTCGTGAACTCCAGCCGGGAGGCTTCTGCGACTGTGCCGCTGAGCCGGCTCCGGCCGCCGCCCGACGCCCGTGTCCAGCCTTACCGCGAGTGCCCGCCGAACGACCGGTGCATCCTGCTGCACGCCATCCGCCTGACCCCGGCACCGGACGCGGGCGTCGTCTACGCCGGCCTTCCAGAGCCGGACCTGCTGGCCACCCATCAGCTCGAATACGCCCTCGCGGCCGGAATCGTCCTGGTCACCGGCATCGCCGCCTGGACCGCATGGCTGCTGGTGGGGCGCGCGCTCCGTCCCGTCGAGGCGATCAGGACCCAGATCTCGCAGATCACGGTGAGCGACCTCAGCCTGCGCGTCCCCGAACCGCAGGGCAACGACGAGATCAGCCGGCTCGCCACCACCGCCAACCAGACGCTCAGCCAGCTGGAGGCCGCGGTGGAGCAGCTACGCCAGTTCGCCTCCACCACCAGCCACGAGCTGCGCACCCCGATCGCCGCCCTGCGCACACACCTGGAGGAGGCGCTGCTCTACCCTGACGACGTCGACGCCCAGGACGCGCTCCGCAGCTCGCTCGCCACCGCCGGCCGGCTGGAAGCGATCGTCAACGACCTGCTGCTGCTCGCCCGTCTCCGGGCCACCGATCCGCTACCCCCGGAGAAGATCGATCTCGGCGAGCTCGTCGCCACCGAGGTGAGCACGCAGTCCTCGGCCGCGCCGACCTCCGTGCCGATCACCCTCCACGCACCCGCCGGACTGAAGGTCCGCGGCTCGCGCATGCAGCTGATCCGCGTGCTGAACAACCTCCTGGCCAACGCTCTGCGGCACACCGAGTCCACCGTGGAGGTCAGCGTCGAGCCGGCCGACGACAGGGTCGCGGTCACGGTGACCGACGACGGGCCCGGCATCCCACCGACCCACCGCGAACGCGTCTTCGAACGGTTCGTCCGCCTCGACGACGGCCGCCGCCGCGACCCCGGCGGAAGCGGGCTCGGCCTGGCCATCTCCCGCGACATCGCGCACAACCACCACGGCACCCTCACCGTCGAGGACTCCCCACGCGGGGCCAGGTTCGTGCTGTGGCTGCCACTCATCAGCGGAGCTCCCGCAACGGCCGCATCAGGGGCAGGCGCCTGACGCGCACCAGGAGCCGCATTTACAGATAGGCCCATCAGCCGGACGGCGCGTACGGCGGGAAGAGCCGCTCGGCGGCCGCGCCCAGCGAGGCCACCTGGCCGTCGTCCAGCCGGGCGGGGCGGCGCAGGATCCAGCCGCACACTCGACTGGCCCGCAGCAGCGTCACGCCGGACACCGTCAACACGCCCCAGCGGAGCAGGCGCGCGCCGTGCACCGCGACCACCGCCGTTACCGGAACCGTCCAGCCCGCCGCGCGCAGCCGCTCGGCGACGCGGCGCACCTCGAACGCCGCCGCCTTCACCAGCGTGTCGGCCGGGCGTCGGCCGATCCACAACCGGCCTGGCGGCCGGAGATGCGCGTGCTGCGGTGCCAGCGTTTCGAGCTGATCACGATTACGCCGGCCGACCGATGACCAGATGGTTACAACATTCGCCCGCGCCCGCGGCAACTGCCGGTCATGCAGCACCGCGTACCCGGCCAGGTCCAGCGCACGCAGCCGCCGTGCCGTGGCCCGCTCCCCGATCGCGCCCTCGCGCCAGGCCCCCGCCGGCGAATGCACCCTCCAGCGCTGCACGCTGTCGACCATCGCCACCATCGCGGCGGCCACCAATCCCGCCCACCAGCTCCACGCCCAGGCCGCCACCGCGAAGGCGGCCGCCAACAGCGTCAGCCGCACCAGCAGTCGGCTCGGTCGCCCCGCTCGCCACTGCGCGGTACTTGCCGGACCGGCCGCTCGGCCCCGGCACCCGCGACCGCCTCCGTCCCGGATGGAGGATCCAGCCCGGTTGCCGGCTCTGTCTGGCTGTCAAGAACATCCGCTACGCCAGCCGATGGGTTCCACCCGGCAGCGTGATCTGCAGCCGCCATCAACGATGGACCGGATCTCTCGGCCAGCAGTTCGACATCGCTGCTCTGCCCGAGATCTCCCTCGCGAACAGCCGTCATCTGCGCATGATCCACCGCCACGGATAGGAGCACGCCGCCCAGACCATGACTGAAGCCAGCCGGATCCGCTGGAGCTGGTGGAACAGCAAGAAATGCACCAAGGCCCTTGATCGTCGCCGCACCATGCTCCGCGGGCCGCGCTGGCCGGGCAACCAGCAGCAGGCCCTCACCGAGCCTGCCTGTGCCTATCCCGAAGTCGTCGCCCTCGCGGAAATCCTTGCCGCACCCGAGCTCAGGCGCCTACCGGCCATAGGATCCCTGCTCGACCTCCGCCGTTTCATCAACGAAGTCCGCGCCCGCGTGGCACCCGGCTACCAACCGACACCTTGAAGATCACCCGGCTCGACCGGCTGTTCTACTCCATCCAGAATCTCGTCGTCCTCGGCACCGAACTCACCAACCGCTGCATCCGACTCCAGGTCATCAAGCAGAACACTTCGAAGGCCGCGACCTGTTCGGCATGCTCTCCGCCCTCGCGGAACCCCAGCGAGACTTTGTCACCGCCAACACCAACGACGGCCTCGCCAAAGCCCGCGCCCGAGGCCGCAAACCGGCCCTGACTGACCAGCAAGTCATCCAGGCCGTCAAGCTCCACACCGACGGAACACCCGTCGCCGACATCGCCGCGCAAGCTCAAAGCCTCACGCACCACCCTCTACCGCTACTTCAGCCTCGCCCGCAACGCCGAAACGATCCCGCCGACAACACAGGCTGAGACGCCTGCTCGAATCCATGCCTCGCTGACAACACGACCTGAGAATCCGACCCCATGCCTGTCTCACCTACATTCCACACGCCCTGCTCAGCGCATTGCGATCAAAGAAGATCATTCGAAACGGGACAGCCACTGGGTCGTGTCGATCGGCCAGTCTTTGCTGCCGGTCTGCCATTCCCTATTGAATAGGCGTGTTGTTCCGGTTCAGTAGAGGGGCTGATGTGGCGGGCTGGCGCAAGTTCTGGGTGCCCCGAGACG
>NZ_JBSFNK010000094.1:0-11889 GCF_053587055.1 Nonomuraea sp. NPDC003707
AGAATCCCGACACCGGAAATATCGGCAGGTCGTCGACCGGTGCCATGTCGGCTTCACCGACCTGACCGGCCGCCAGGGGCTGCTGGGCCAGGTTGAGGGCCGCGTCTCGACCGTGGTGGCCGCCTGGCTGACGGCCCAGCCCGCCACCTGGCGTGGCGCCATCACTCATGTGGCCATCGACATGTGCGCCATATTCCGCTCGGCGATCCCCGCTGCGCTGCCACACGCGAGGACCGTCGTCGATCATTTCCACGTGGTGCAGCCGGCCAATGCCAAGCTCGCCGAGCTGCGCAGGCGGCTGACCTGGAAGATGCGCGGGCGCCGGGGCCGCAAGGGCGATCCCGAATACGATCATCGCAGGCTGCTGCGCTCGGCCGCCGAGGAGCTCACCGATCAGCAGCGCACCGTCCTGGAACGGGACCTGACCAGGATCGGCACCTACGGTCGGCACATCCTGGCCGGCTGGCACGCCAAGGAGAAACTGCGCGATCTGCTCGATCTGGCCCGCGCCCGCCCTGCCCGCTCGCAGATCAGCCACCGCCTGCACGCCTTCTACGCCTGGTGCGCCGACCATGCCTACCTGCCCGAGTTCGTGACGCTCGCCGCGACCGTCGAGGCCTGGCAGAGCGAGATCGAGGTGTTCCTTCCCGCCGGGATCACCAACGCCAAGAGCGAGGGGACCAGCCGAGTCATCAAGCTCAAAGCCCGGCTGCGTAGTAGGTCGGCTGGTTCGGCAGTTTGATCGTTCCGCCAGTTCGTCCATTTGATGATGCCGGCGAACAGCTCGGCTGCTCGCCGGTAGGACAGGGGTTGAGGAGGAACTCCTCAACCCCCGATCCGGCGTGGGCGAAACCCGGCCACGCCTCGTCCCGGGAGCTCGCCGTCGCCACGGCCGACATCGGCTGCAAGCGGGCAACCGGGCTGGTCGCCGCCCGGTCCGCCGCTGACAAGGCCGTTCAGCTCGATGCCATCGCCGCCCACCGCCGGGACTTCGACCGGTTCCGGCGTGCCCGCGACGCCGAGCTGCGCGCGGCCCGGCAGGTCATCGGGAACGGATAGCGGCTGCTGCCGCCGGGCTCTGCCGGAAAATAGCCGACCCAGGTGTCAGCAGGGGTGATCGCCGCCGGTCACCTCGCTGCACCGCGATCTTCACCGGTACCAAGCCGACCGCCCACCCCACCATCTCCCTGACCCGTGGGCGGGCCTGGCGGCTCCAGCGCCCGCGAGGCTCAGTCGATCTCCAGGGAGGGCTGAGGATGATCAAGCCATTCCCTCTCCAGCCGGACGTTCGTCCGTTGCTCCACGATCGCCATGGCCCGCGCCCGGACAGTGAACGCGTCCCGGGTGCCACCGAGCAGAGCCGCCTCTTCCCGGAGAGCCTCGGCGTTCGTGCCGTGAATCCCTTTCGGATCGAAGTCGCGGACCTCGGCCACGACCCCACCGTCGGCGGCATAGAGTAGCCTGCGGGCTCCGGTGATGTTCCACTGCACATGCCAGACCTGCGCGCCCGAACTGACGCGCCCCAGCATCGGCTGCTCCCCGACAGGCGTGAAACCCTCGGCTTGGAAGAGCATCACCGACGTTCCGGACCGCCGGAAGGCCGTCAGGTCCGCGTAACCGGGCTCGTACTCCTGGAACTGCGGAGTCGCGCCACCGGTGACACGGCGCCCCACCTCGTCGAGAGAAAGGCTTCCGGACTCCGGCACGATCACCGTCCATGCCATCCCTTCGCCCATCCATGCCACCTCTTTCAACAAGCTTCGATAGCGCCGCACTGACTCTTGGAAATCTGAAGGATTCAAGCGGGGTTCCCTCCTATATGCGCCTCCGTCGCCGTGCGGCAGGCTGGCTGCCGCACGGCGACGGAGGCTGCTTCTCATGAACGCTAATTCTGCGACACGCGCGTCACGTCCCGGTTATGGCCACTTCGTGTATCCGCCTACAGCAGGTTTCCAGCAGTTGGAATCCATCGACGGGTTGGACGGTGTGGCCGGATAGGGTAGTAGCTTGGAGGCGAACCGCGAGAACCATGGATCGTCCTTGTACAAGAGCCGGTCGCGATTGTAGAAGCGCGTCATGGCCTTGCCGGCTTTACCGTTGGGGCCGGCCGCCGTGCCCGGCATGGCGCACACCGACAAGTTCCTTGCTCTGTCCCCGGCCGGTGTCCGCTCCACGGCGGATGCCGGCGGAAACTCATCGCACTCCATATGGACCATGGGAGGTACGGGAGTGCCGTAGCTCGGCCAGAGACTTCTGCATCTGGTGGTGGCTCGTCCGCGGTTTCGATCGATCTCCGGCTGGCCTATCCGATGCAGGTAGTTCTGTGCTCCGGGGTTCTCGTTGGCCGAGGTCGCGCAGCCCTTGATGATCTTGTCGGGCCTCTTGGGGTAGGTGTCACCCTTGTCGTAACAGGCCTTCCAGTAATGGATGTAGGCTTCGTCGTAACCAGCCCCGAGCTCCCATTTGATGGACGCTGCCGCGGGCATCACACACCCTCCCGGAAACTGCTTCGAGATGTATGTGGCGGAGTCGCACCGGATGGTGAACTGCTGCGGCGTGGCGCCATGGCCCCATTCGAACTTGATGGGATCTGCCCACTCGTCGCTGTCGGTCTTGATCCATGGGCTGAAGTTGCAGTTCGAGATGAGATCGGCTCCGCTCGTGTCTCCGGGAGCGGCGCGGAACCGCCAGGTGGCGAGCTTGGGCCACTTGTCGTCGATCGGATTGCTGAGGGCCCGCAGCTCGTTGCCCTTTTTGGTGATGTTATTGTTCTGTGCGCTCCCGTTCCATGAGGTGATGTGACGGCACGCCGTCTGCCCTCGTGCCGGGCTCAGACCGAGCGTATAGTTCGCGTCCAGGAAATCGTAGTCAGTGAACCTGAACTCATTGACATAGACGTCGAAGTACATGTCCCGGCTGGTTCCACCGGGGGGAACTCCGTCCGGACCGTTGAAGGTGCTGGCGACGAGCATCAGGTAGAACTGCCCGGTATCCGCGCCGTCACCGGCGAATTTGATGCTGTGCACCTGACATCCGCTGAAGCGGTTCTTCCGCCAGGTCGCTTTGTATCTGTCGTTGTCCTCGAATTTCTTCCAGCATTCTTCCGGGTCCACGCGATCGTAGGTCATGGGTTGCGGAGCGGCCATGGCTGTCGTGGACCGTCTGTCACCCTGGCCGGCGAGCGGAGCGAACTCCTCGGAACTGCTGCCGTCCACCAGCTCAGCGATCTCCGAGTGGGACAGGGCGCGATCGTAGGCCCACACCTCGTCGAGAGTGCCGTTCATGCTGGTGCCGAGGGTGAGCGGCCCGGTGGAATTCCAGGTCGGGAAACTGATCGGCGCGCTTGCCGACACCTCCGTGTCTTCTTGGCTCTCGTCCAGCACCGGTAACCCGATGGTGTTGCCGTTGAGGTAGAGAGTTGCAGTGCTGCTCTGCTTGTCGTACACGGCCGCGATGTGGAACCAGGAGTTCGCGGGAGCTTTGACGCCCGATACGACGCCTTCCGATCTCGCGTCGGCGGCATCAGACGACGTCAAGCTGAAGGTCAGGCCGTCTTCCGGGTCGTTTCCCAGCCGGAATGGCGCCGTATTTACGCCGTCTTGTCCAACAATGGTGTAAGCGCCGTTCTGGTCGTCCCACCTCACCCATGCCGCGACGGTGAAACTTTGATCGGTGCGTAGCACCGGCCCGGCCGTTCGCGCCATCGGTCCTGGTCCGGCTTGAGTCAGATCGAGCGTGACGTAGTGCCACGCGGCCCAGTCGCTCGACACCTCTCCGGCGATCGCCCTGGCACGCCACCGGATGGTCCATCCGTCCGACAGCTCTCCGTGGGGCACCGTGATGCTCGCCTGCGTGCCCGATGCGAGGCCGTCGACGGATCCAGCCCAGATCTGCCCAGTGCCTTGCCCGGTGGTGTCCGGGTCGTACTCGACTTCGAACTCGGCCCGGACCGTTTGCCCGGCGGGCCCGGTCACAGTCGCCTTGAGCGTCGGGCTCAGTACGTTCGTGATCGTTTGGCCGCCTATGACCGTTGACGGGGTGAGGACGAGATCGGCCACGGCCGGCTTGGGCACTGCGACAGTGGCCGAGTGCCACTCAGACCAGGGAGAACTCGTTTCTCCCGCAACGGCACGAGCACGCCAGCGCACCTTCCACCCGTCGGTCAGTACCCCGGCGGGGACATTGGCGGTGGCCTGCGCGCCGGAGGCCACGTTGTCGACGGCTCCATCCCAGATGGGGCCGCTGCCTTGCTCCGTGGCTTCTGGATCGTGTTCCACCACGAACTCGGCACGAAGGGTTCCACCGATCGGGTTGCCGACCTCGGCGCGGAGTGTCGGAGTGAGCGTGGTGACGATGGTGGTGCCGTTCACCTGCTCTGACGGAGAGATCTGCAGAGCTCCGATCGCGGGCTCGGAAGCGGGCGGCGGAACGTCTACGCTCAGGCTCTGCCAGCCGGACCACGGTGAGCTGACCGTGGTGGCGGAGTTGATCGCGCGGACCCGCCACCGGACGTTCCAGCCATCGGTCAGCTTGCCCGCAGGAACGGTGAGCGCGGCCTGGGTCCCGGAGGCGACGTTGTCGACGCCACCGGCCCAGATCTGCCCGGTACCCTGCCCCGCCGAGGCCGGGTCGTGTTCGACATCGAACTCCGCGCGAACCGGTTGCCCCGCCGGGTCGCTCACCATGGTGTGCAGGGTGGGCGTCAGGCTGCTCGTGACCGTCTGACCGTCGACTACCTGTGACGGCGTGACGCCGAAAGGGCCGACGCTGGGATTCGGCACGTCCACGGTGGCCGTCTGCCACTCCGACCACGCAGAGGTGGTGGAGGCGGCGGCGTTGGCCGCGCGGGCTCGCCAGCGGATCTTCCAGCCGTCCGCCAGCTTCCCGGCGGGGACGCTGACAGTGGCCTGGCCGCCGGAGGTGACCGTCTGCGAGGCGCCGGTCCAGATCTGGCCGGTGCCCTGCCCAGGCGCGGCCGGGTCGTGCTCGACCTCGAACTGGCCGGTGAGGTTGCCGCCGGCGGGGTCGGCGACGGTCGCGGCGAGCTGCGGGGTGAGCGAGCCGGTCACGGTGACACCGTCCACGGTCTGCGCCGGTGTGATGGCCGGGGCGGAGACGGCCGGTTGCGAGGCCGGTCCGCTGGTGGTGATGGTCAGCGTGGGCGGCTGGTTGAAATCGGTGTCTTCGGAGGAGGTGAACACCCGGTAGTTGTCGATGTTCGCCTCACCGGGCGACTTGAGCACCAGGCCGTGGTTGGCGGCGCCGGCGGCCCAGTCCTGGGCGATGCCGGTGACGTTCCAGTCCATGCTGTCCGGCCAGGTGGCGCAGTCGGAGTTGACGCCCTTGAAGTTTGTCGAGGCGTCCTCGGTAGTGAAGGCAGGCTTGGTGGCCCAGTACAGGTTGTCCGGGTCCCATGCGCTGGTCAGCCGGGCGACCTGGATGCCGTTGGTGAGCGCGGGGCCGCAGTTGTGGCTGTCGACGGTGTTCATCGACAGCTTGGCGTCGGTCACCGTGCTGCCCTGCAGGCCCGGGGTGTCGAACTTCAGGTGCGTCCGAATCTTCATCCCGCCGGTCATGGTGCCGGCCAGGAGGTTCGGGCCGCTCGGGTAGGCAGGCGAGTCCACGTCGAGCGTGCTGACATCGACGTCGGCGCCGACGGGCAGCGTGACGGCCGCGGCCACCCGCACCGGGTAGGTGGTGCCGGCGTCGGCCAGGAACGCCTGGTCGAGCTTGACCACCAGGTCCGTGCGGCCGTCCTTGGTGACCACGTCCGTGCCGGCCTCGGCGCGCTTGGCCAGTGGGCCCTTGGCGCTGCCGTCCGACACGATCGGCCGTGTTCCTGCGGCGACCAGCTTCTTGCCCTTGCCCTTCAGCAGCAGCCGGCCGCCCTTGCCCTCGGTCAGGGTCAGGCCCTCGTCATCTACGCCGATCCGCAGCTCCAGCGGCTTCGACGGCCGCTGGCGCAGCACCACCTCATACCGGAACCCGGTCGACAATGCCGTCACCACCAGGTCGGCGCCCACTCCGGCGGCGTCGGTGTAGGTGGCCACACTGCCCTTGACGGTCGGCTTGGGCAGCGGCGTCGGCCAGCGCAGCGCGTACGAGTGCCCGTCGACCTTCATCTTGACGAAGGCGTCCTCGCCGCCATTGGAGATCTCCACGACGGCGCCCTGGGCCATTGCCTTCGGCTTCAGCTTTCCGGCCTGCTCGACGAGCGTCGGGTCGATCGGGATCCACGTGCCATCCCGCTTGACTCGGACCGGCTTCGCGTGGGCTTCGGTCGTGAACCGCGTTCCGTCCGGTTGTGCGTAGGTGACGCTCATCTCAGTGGTCGCTTCAACGACCTCTACAGGCTTGCCCGCAGCGACCGCCCTTCGCGCCGCTGATCGCAGCGCCGGCGCCAGGCTCTGGATGGCAGTGGTCTCGCCCGCTGCGTCGCCGGCTCCTGTGTTCGTCAGCGCGGAGTTCGTCACGCCAGGTGTCCAGGTGACGCCGTCGCCGACGGCCGCATCGTGCCCGCTCCCGGAAGAATCCGCGGCGGTGCTGCCGGTTCCTTCAGTGAACGACCAGCGGGCCGCCACTCCGTCGACGGGTGGCGGCAGCGGCGATTGAAGCTCATCAGCGGACGTCACGCTGTCGTCCACGGCGTTCGCCAGCTCCGCCTGCATCGCTGCAGGAGTGATCGGCTCCGGCGACGGAACCGTCGCTTGCAGCCGCCCCTGTGCGGCGAACGCTTCCAACTCCTCCGCGGTGCGCGGTGTCGGCTCGCCGGGGGCCAGGATCACGACCGCTCGTGCCGGCTTCACTTTGGGCTCGAAATCGACCGTGAGCCTGGGGCCGTGGGCGGGGTAGCCGCTGGTCTGCTCGCGGCTGCGGTAACGGCGCCAGTTCCGCAATTCGGATTCGTCACCGGCGCGGAGCTGGAATCCGTAGTTCGTCTCGCCGTCCGCCCAGTCCTGGACGATGGTGTCGACTGAGTGGATGAGGTCGTGCTCGTAGTTCATCGAGCCGGCGCAATCGGGGCTGTACGCCCCGTACTCGGTGTCCGCGCCCACGTCGGTGACCGATGGCTGGTTGCCCCACTGCAGGGTCAGATGGTCCCAGTCGGAGGTGACCCGCCGGGCGGTGATTCCGGAGCCGACGAACTCGCCGCAGTCGTTGGACAGGTAGTTCCACAACTCCAGGTCGGCGTTCTGGATGTTCGAGCCCCAGAACGGGTCGGTCGCTTTCGGCAGCGGGAACTGAATGTAGGCGCGCCAGCGCTTGGCGATGCCGCTGGCGTAGGACTTTCCGACCCACATCTGGTCGCGGTAGTGCATGTCCCAGCTGTCGGTGAGGTCCACGTCATTGATGTACGTGTCCATCGGATCGCCGGGGGGGGTCGCCCCCGAGCGTGCACTCGTACCAGTCGTCGTCGATGGCGGCCATGGTCACCGGGAACGTGGTCGCCGGGTCGGCGAGGAAGGCCGCGTCGGGGCTGTACACCAGCGCCGAGTCGTCCAGGCTCACCTGGGCCCTGCCGACCCTGACGGTGCCGAGGTCGGCGTTCGCGTCGGCGGCCTTCGCGTCCAGCAGTGCCGCGGGGCGGATGTCGAGGCTGTGCTTGCCGTCCTGGTTCTTCAGGGTCGGCTGCCCCTTGGCGTTCTTACCGAAGGAGATGCCCTTGGGCAGATCCACGGGGACGCGGAACGTCACCGGCTCGGCCGGGCGTTGCCTGATGACGATCTGCTGGCGGAACCCGGTCGGGGTGGCGGTGACGACCAGGTCGATGCCCTTGCCGTACGCGGACGGGTAGGTGGCGGCGCTGCCGTTGAGCGTGGGCTTGGGCAACGTGCGGGGGGCGTCGATCCGGGCGGCGAGGTCGCCGCTCTTGCTCCTGATCGCTTCGGTGTCGCCGCCCGCGGACAGGGTCAGGCCGCCCTTGGCCGCCTTGGGCTTGATGACTCCGTTCGCCTCGATGAGCGTGGTGTCGATCGGTGTGAAGCCTTTGCCTTCGGCGTTCTTGACCCGGATGGGCTCCAGGTACTGCTCCATCCGCAGGGTCTTGCCGTCGGGGTTGGCGTAGTAGGTGGTGTTCTCCGAGCGCAGCGACTCGATCTCGATGCGCCGGTTGTCCTTCTTGGCCTGCGCCAGCGCCTTACCGGTGGGGGTGGCGGGAGCGCTCGGCGGGGTTGTGGGGGGTGGCGTGGGGTCCTGGGCGAGCGCGGGTGCGCTGATGAGCGAGAGCGGCACGGCGAGGGCTGCGATCAGGGCAGCGCGGCGTCGCGTCCGGCTGGATAAGCCGGACGCTGTTCGTGATGGTTTCACTCGAGCCTTTCGAACAGATGTGGCAAAACGGAGTGATCATCACATGTGTTGTGATCTTATGTAAAGATCCTTTTTGGGCGGGGAACTTCCCATCCCGATCTCGGATCAGATAGCGCGCCCGGCAGCTCGCATCGTTCAGGTCCATCACCAGGTTCTTGATCGCCTGAGTGACCCAGTCGGCGCTCGGGTGAGCGGTGGTGCCGAGCACGCGGATGCGCCTGGTGGCGTGCTCGATGACGGCCAAGACGTACTGGCGCTGCCCGTTCAGAGTGACGGTCTCGAAGAGGTCGGCGGCCAGTATGGCATCGGCTTGGGAGCCCAGGAAGTCGGCCCACGTGGTGGACGCCCGCTCGAGCGCCGGATCAAGACCTTCCTGTTTGAGGATCTCCCACACCGTGGACGGCGCGACCTTGATGCCGAGGGCGGTGAGCTCCCCGTGGATCCGCCGGTACCCCCAGCTGGGGTTCTCCCTAACCAAGCGCAGGATGAGTGTGCGGATGGAGCGGACGGTGGGCGGGCGGCCAGCCCGTTTCGGTCGGCACCTACGGGCATGACTGCGCCTGCCGAAAATTCCATCCGTGCAGTTCAAGCGGCATGTGCGTACTCGTGGAGGACTCCGCCGAGCCGGTCTCGTCGGCTTACGCTGCGGTTGACGATTAGGGCTGGATAGGTGATTGAGTCCGGGGGGAGCGCAGTGGAGCAGCTTGGTCCAGGGCTTGATGGGCTCGGTGCTGGTTGTAGAAGTGTTCGTACTCACGCAAGGCGTGCGCAGGTGGTGTTCGTTCCATACGACGAGGTAGCGGTCGAGGAGTTCGCGGCGGCAGGACTGCACCCATCGTTCCATGATCGAGTTCATTCGAGGTATCCGGATGCCGGTGCGCACTGTCTGGATGCCTGCGTCGGTGAGGATCTCATCCATGAGCGGCGGGAACTTCCCATCCCGATCTCGGATCAGATAGCGAGCCGTCGCCTGGATGACCCAACTCGCGGTCGGGTGAGTGGTTGTGCCCAGCACGTGAATGCGCCTGGTGGCATGCTGGATGATGGCCAGGATGTACTGGCGTTGTCCGTTCAGGGTGACGGTTTCGATGAAGTCGCAGGCCAGTAAGGCGTCGGCTTGGGAGCGTAGGAAGTCGGCCCAGGTGGTGGATGGCCGTTCGGGTGCTGGATCGAGGCCTTCCTGCTTGAGGATCTCCCAGACGGTGGAGGGTGCGACCTTGATACCGAGCGTGGTGAGCTCTCCGTGGACCCGTCGATATCCCCAGCCGGGGTTTTCTCGAACCAGGCGCAGGATGAGGGCGCGGATGGAGCGGACAATGGGCAACCGCTGCGCCGGGCCGAGGGGATGACGCTGGTGGGCAGCGGCACGGACCTGCGTCCGGGCATCGCCAAGGCGCTGCGGGCAAGCCCGCGGCCGGATGTCATCGTGGTCCTGACCGACGGACAGACCCCGTGGCCGCAGGAACGGCTGGCGTCCCGCGTGGTGGTGGGGCTGTTTTCCCGGACCAAGCGGTCGTACGAGAGCGATCCCGACTACGTGCCGGACACGCCGCCCCCATGGGCACGGGTGGTCGACATCGGCTAGGCACGTCGGCCTTGGCGGTCCTACGTTCCGGCTCCGGTGTCACCGAGCTACGCGGGCAGGAGTGCCGAACACGCTCAAGGATGGCCAGGGACGACCATGGAATCCCGGGGCGGTACCGGGTTGGCCACTCCTGCAAGGCAGTACGAATGTCCGCCAAATGTCCGGCCCCCACCGCTTGCTATGCCTGCGTCAGGAAGGAAAGGTACCTAAGCGGATGCACGAGCAGGAGGCGCGGCCCAGGAGTTGCGTCGTCGAAGGCAAGGAGCAGACTCATGCCCTCATCGGCGCTCTATATGTCGATGTCTCTCGACGGGTACATCGCGGCACCGAACGACGGGCCGGGTAACCCCGGCGGTGACAACTTCATGCGGCTGCATGAGTGGGGCCTCACGCCGGACGGGAAGCAGCGGACGGACGGGACAGCCGGGAAGATCTTCGACGAATGCAACGCGACCGGCGCGATCGTGGTGGGACGACGGACTGCCGAACAGGTCGATCACTGGGGCGGCGATCACCACGGCCGCGGTGTGCCGATCTTCGTACCCAGCCACCGGCCGCCCGGCCCGTCGGTCGCGAACTATCCGCTGGTGACTTATGCGACCGATGGGATCGAGAGTGCGATGGCACAGGCGAAGGCCGCCGCGGGGGACCGAGACGTGCTGGTGCAGAGCGGGGACACGGCCCAGCGGGCGCTGGAGGCCGAGGTGCTGGACGAGCTGCAGATCCACCAGATCCCGGTGCTGTTCGGCGGCGGACGCCGGCTGTTCGACGTCCTGCCGTCCCGCGTCGAGCTGGACATCGTGCGGGTCGTCGACACGCCGGAGTCGACCCACATCCGCTACCGTGTCCGCCGCTGAGTGCCCATGGATGGCGGCAATCTCGCAGATCGCAGGTCAAGGCCACTTCCCATGATCGGGAAGCGACCTTTTCGATCATGCAAAGCCGTTCGCACGCTCGTTCCGCTCCTGTGTGGGATGGGGAAGCCGTAGCGGTGCGAGATCTTCTTGAGGGCCTCAACGCACGCTGCGCCCCGTGCGGCATCAGAACGGCTGAGACATGCTCCGGACAGACCTGAGATCTGACCGCTCGTGTACCCGTAACCGCGCGGCGACCGCCACGATGAACTTTCTCAGCGTTCCAGAAAATCGCCCAACTGTTAATATGGGTAATGTCGACAGTAATCCACGTAATGGGACACGTCCTAAATTGAGGCTCTTGTCCGCATCCGATAGCTTGTGTACGATCACTTCCGTCGAGCCTTGGCGAAACCAGGATCGCCTGGGACTTCGCGTTCGGAGGTGTCCCGTGGCTTCAAAACTCAGAGCACGAAAAATGCTCATCACTGCGGCGATTATTGCCGCCGGTATCGCTTTTGCAAGCCCGGCCCATGCCGTGGACGAAGCACCTGGCGGAGGTCAGGTCACTACCAACGGTTACACATGGTCCAATTAATATCGGTCGCGAATCGACAGCTCGTCGGCCAGCTTTGAGAACGAATCCCGCCGGAGACACAATGCAGAAGCCCGTTCCTTAGCGGGAGCGCAAACAAGCAGCCCAGCGCTTTCGGGTCTCCTCATTAGGTGAGACGGAGATCGTCGCCTGCTTCGGCATCGAAGTGGCCACTGCGTGGCACTATCCGTAAGGCATCCGCCCACCTCGCCTGGAACGGGTGTTACGGGTGACCAAGCGTGCCGCCTACCCCTACCCGGTCTGGACGGCACGCTCATCCCGATCGACCGCGTGGCCGCCGCTCGGCCCTGCTATTTCGGCAAGCGCAAGAAGCACGGGATGAACATCCAGCACCCTTGTGGACCCCCGGATCGCTGCTCGGCTACGTGTGCAACCTCAAAGCCGCTCGAATCTGGGGCATCCTGCGCCGTGCGACTTAAGGTCGGAAACACTCACTGAGGTGATCTCAGCGAAATAGTTCGGACGAATTGGGATTTCTTGGACGCCGCTGGTGGCGTTCCGGGCCTATCGGGAGGAGTTGCCGAAGG
>NZ_JBSFNK010000095.1:0-11498 GCF_053587055.1 Nonomuraea sp. NPDC003707
GCGATCGCGCCACGTCCCCACAACTCGGCGGCGAACAACCGGCTGCGCAACACGACCACCCGCACCGCGTCGGCCAGCGACAACACCCCGGCCACATACGCCGCGGCCACCTCACCCTGCGAATGCCCCACTACCGCTGTCGGCCGGACCCCCACCGACTCCCACAACGCCGCCAGGGCCACCCCCACCGCGAACGCCATCGGCTGCAACACCTCGATGGACTCCAGCCCATCAGTGTCGGCCAGCACCTGGGCCGGGTCCCAGTCCACCCACCGCCGGATCTCAGCGAAACACTCCTCCAGCCGGGCCGCGAACACCGGCGACGCCTGCGCCAGCTCCACCCCCATCCCGGCCCACTGCGCCCCCTGACCGGGGAACACCAGCACCGCATCCCGATGAACCGCCGCCGTACCGGAGACCACCCCGGGGACGGACTCGCCGGCCGCCAAGGCACGCAGGCCGCCCAGCAACTCCTCCCGATCCGCACCCACCACCACGGCACGGTCCTCAAAGGCCGCGCGGGCACGCACCAGCGACAACGCGACCTTCTCGGCCGCCACCTCCGGCCGGGCATCGACGTACTCGGCCAACCGCGACGCCTGGGCCCGCAATGCTTCCTCACCACGCCCCGACAGCACCCACGGCACCACACCCGACACCACAGGAGCACCCCCCGGGGTGTCCAGCTGCGGCTCGGGGGCCTGTTCCACGATCACGTGCGCGTTCGTCCCGCTCACGCCGAACGACGACACACCCGCCCGCCGCGGCCGGCCGTCCGACTCCGGCCAGTCCCGCGCCTGCTCCAACAGCCGAACCTGGCCCTGCTCCCAGTCGACATGGGTCGTAGGAGCAGACACATGCAACGTCTGCGGCAACAACCCGTGCCGCATCGCCAGCACCATCTTGATCACACCGGCCACCCCCGCGGCGGCCTGCGTGTGCCCGATGTTCGACTTCAAGGAGCCCAGCCACAGCGGCTGCGCCGGGTCACGATCCCGCCCATACGTCGCCAGCAGCGCGTGCGCCTCGATCGGATCCCCCAGTGCGGTCCCCGTGCCATGCGCCTCGACCGCGTCCACTTCCGCACCCGACAACCGCGCATTGGCCAGCGCCTGACGGATCACCCGCTCCTGCGAAGGACCGTTCGGAGCCGTCAACCCGTTACTGGCCCCGTCCTGATTGACCGCCGACCCACGGATCACCCCCAACACCCGATGACCAGCGGCCACCGCATCCGACAACCGCTCCAGCACCAGCACACCGACGCCCTCGGAGAAGCCGGTGCCGTCGGCGTCGGAGCTGAAGGCCTTGCAGCGGCCGTCGGCGGCGATGACGCGCTGGCGGCTGAAGGCGGTGTACGTCCCCGGCGCGGACATCACGGTCACCCCGCCCGCGAGCACCAGCGGGCTCTCCCCGGTGCGCAGCGACTGGCAGGCCAGGTGGATGGCGACGAGCGACGCCGAGCAGGCGGTGTCCACGGTGACGGCGGGCCCTTCCAGGCCCAGCGTGTACGCGACCCGGCCGGCGACGACACTCGGCGCGGCGCCGGTGACGAGGTAGCCCTCGACGTCAGGGGGCGCCTGGTGCAGCCGGGGGCCGTAGTCCTGCGGTTCGGCGCCGATGAAGACGCCGGTCTGGCTCTGGTGCAGGGTCTGGGGGTTGATGCCGGCCCGTTCGACGGCCTCCCAGCAGGTCTCCAGGATCAGCCGCTGCTGCGGGTCCATCGCCACGGCCTCACGCGGGCTGATCCCGAAGAACGCCGCGTCGAACTCCGCGGCGTCGTGCAGGAAGTGGCCCACCCGGGCATAGGTGGTGTTGCCGGCGTCGGGGTCGTCGTCGAAGAGCCGGTCGAGATCCCACCCCCGGTCGGTCGGGAACCCGGTCACCGTCTCCCGGCCCTCGGTGATCAGCTCCCACAGCTCCTCGGGCGTGGCCACGCCGCCGGGGTAGCGGCAGGCCATGCCGACGATCGCGATGGGCTCGTCGGAGCCGACGGCGGCCGTGATCTCGGCGGTTCGCCGTTCCCCGAGCCCGAGCGCCTCGGTGAGCAGGTAGTCGGCGAGAGCGGTCGGCGTGGGGTAGTCGAAGGCGATGCCGATCGGGAGCTCGGCGCCGAGTTCGGCGGCGAGCCGGTCGTGCAGTTCGACCGCCGCGAGGGAGTCGAGCCCCATGTCCTTGAAGGTCTGCTCGGCGGAGACCGTCTCCAGCAGCCCGGGCAGTACGGCGCTCATCACGTCGAGCGTCGTCCGGCTCACCAGTTCGGTCAGGGACGCCCGGCGTTCCGCCATGGAGAGGTCAGCCAGCCGAAGGGTGAAGGCCGTCGCTCGTCCGGCCCTCGTCGTCGGGGTGCCGCTGGCTTCGAATTCGCTGTTTCCGGACTGGCTCATCTGTTTGACTCTCCATATGAACCGCAGTGATCCTGTCCGCGGCGGTTGAGCCGGGACAGCCGACGATGGATACCTGCAGGGCAGGCAGGTGGTTCTACTCGTACATGCGGACGAAAAGCACGTGGGACGAGGAGACGACCTTGTCGCCGCGCATGACGACCTCGCTGGGTGCCGGGCGGCCCAGGAACATGAGCAGGCTGGCCGTCATGCCGTAGGCCCCCGCGTTCGGGATGGTCACCACGTCCCCGGGGCGGAGATCGGGTACGGCGACATTGCGGCCGAGGATGTCGCCCGGGGTGCAGAGCGGGCCGACGAGGCTGGCCGGTGCCACGGGCTCGGCGGACTCGAACTGGACGGAGACCGGCAGCAGCCGCCCGAGCCCGGACATGCCGCCCAGCGTGTTGATCCCGGCGTCCAGGATGACGAACCTGCCGCCGCGGCTCTCCTTGACGTTGGTGACGGTGCACACGAGCCGGCCGCAGTCGCCGACGAGGTACCGCCCGGATTCGCAGGCGACCTGGGGGCTGCCGTCGCGCCAGCCCGGGAAGTGCGAGTCGAGGACCTCCTCCAGCGCCGCGCGGAGTCCGCCGTAGACGGGGCGTTCGCCGGGGGAGAGGTAGGGGGAGGCGAAGCCGCCGCCGATGTCGAGCAGCTCCGGCTCCAGGCCCGTCGAGTCACGCACCTCGGCCGCCGCGGTGATCGTGTGCTTGAACTCGGCGATCAGGGATTCCTCGTCCTTCGCGTTGCTCAGCGAGAACAGGTGCATCCCCGACAGACGGGTGCCGGGCACCGATCGAAGCTCCGGCATGAGCTCGGGGAGCGTCTCGCTGTCGAAGCCGAACTGGGAGGGAGCCCCCGTCATGCGGATGCTGGTGGTGGCGCCTGAGGCGGTGCTGTTCACCCGCAGGAGGCAGTCGGCGACCGTGTCCTGTTCCCCGGCGGCCTGCCCGATCCGGCGCAGGTCGTTGACCGACTCGACGGAGAAACGGCGGACACCGGCCTCCAGAGCGGCCTCCACCTCCTCGGTCGTCTTGCCGGGCCCGGTGTAGAGGATGTCGAGCGGGTCGAAGCCCGCCAGCAGAGCCGCGGCGAGCTCGCCCGTGGAGCTGATCTCGGCCTTGCACGCGGAACCGCCGCTCTCCCGCAGCGCCTCGGCGATCTCCGGATGGGGATTGGCCTTGAACGAGAAATAGACGACCGTCCCCTCGGGCAGGGAGGCGCGGAGGTCGTCATAAGCGGCGACGGCACGTTCGAGGTCGTAGACGTAAAGCGGCGATCCGTAGCGAGCAGCGAGCTCGGCGTCGCTCTTCACGATATCGGTGGCGTCGTTCAAGATTTGTCTCCTTGGGCAGGGGCATGAAGAGCGGCGGCCCAAGTCAGGCCAGGCCGGCGAGGAATTCGCGCATGACCCGCCGGAAGAGCTCCGGCTCCTCCAGATGCGGCGAATGGCTGGAATCCTCGAAGACCTTTCCGCGGGCCCCGGGAATGAGCTCGAGGAAAGGCCGGACCGACTCCTGGGTCACCTCGTCGTGCCGGCCCGAGATCACCAACGTGGGCACGTCGATGCCGGGCAGCAGGTCCAGGACGTCCCAGTCCTTCAGGCTGCCGATCACGTGGAATTCGCACGGCCCGTTCATGGCCTGATAGACGGTCGGATTGCTGAGCGTGTCCATGAACGTGGCCTTGAATTCGCGTGGCCACGGCCGCGTACGGATCACGTGCCGGTTGTAGAAGACCATCATCGCGTCGAAGTATTCGCGGGTGTCCGTCGTCCCGGCCGCCTCGTGGGCGAGCAGCGTCTCGTTCACCCCGCTCGGCAGCAGGTCGCGCAGGATCTTCAGCTCTTTACGCCATTCCGGGTACGAGGCCGGCGAGTTCGCGATGACCAGGCCGCGCAGCCCGGACGGCCGCTCGGACGCGTGTTTGGCGGCCAGCAGACCGCCCCAGGAATGGCCGAAGAGAACGTAGTCGCCGGCGATTCCCAGGCGGTTCAGCAGATTGCCCAGCTCGTCGTCGAACAACTCCGGCGTCCAGAATCCCGGGTCCGCGTCGTCGAGGTGCGTGGAACCGCCGTTCCCGAGCTGGTCGTAATGGACGACCGGCCAGCCGGCGTCGGCGAGCTCCGCCATGGGGAGCAAATAGTCATGGGTGCCGCCGGGCCCTCCGTGCAGGGCCACGACCGCCGGCTTCCCCTTTCCCGGGGTGCCGGTCACCCGGTACCAGGTCACGTGGTCGCCGAACGGCAGGGTTCCCCTGGCGCTGGGGGCTCGGGCCAAGTCAACCACCTCATCACGTTCGGCGCGGAGACGGCGCCCCACGCCCTGGGCCATTCATCGAAATGCCGCACAATGCGCAGGTGAGCGGCCCTGCCGACGCTAGGTGAAGGCCGATCGAGGGCGGACCCCTATCCGACCCGTGCGTATCCCCTATAGGGCGGGATTCCGTTCCCCGGACCCGCCGCGAAGCCCCGGCATCCGTATACCGTTCCGTTGCGAACATTCACCCCGAATGGCGACCGCCGGCCGCGGCGTCGCTTTTTCCGAGCCCGAGTGAACGCAAAATCAGAGCCGAGGTCAACCTGATGAAGCACCTGCTGTTGCGCCTTTCCGAACTCGACGCCCACGCGGGTGACGAGCTCAGGGTGATCAGCTTCTTCGACGTGCTCCTGCAGAACGGGACCGATCTGGAGCGGCTGCTGCTGGAGGCTTCGCGGCTCGCGGAATGCCCCGTAGGGGTGAGCGTTCCCGGTCTGGGGGTGTATCGGCGGGTGAGCGCCGGCGGCGGCGCACTCGACGGGCCCGCCGACCCGGGTTCCAGGAGGCACGAGCTCGTGAACGGCGGCGAGGTGTGGATCGAGCGGCGCGGCGACGCGTACTCGATCGACGCCATGCTCGTCGAACGGTTCGCCATCGCCTGCGCCGCTGCCCTGGGCAGGAGGGAGCCCGCTCCGGGGTTCGGCGACCCGGCGCTCGTCGAACTCGTCCTCGGCTCGGCCGTCGACGAGGCCGGACGCTCCCGGGCGCTGAAGCTCCTCGGGCTGAGGCCGGATCGTTCGGTGCAGGTGTTCGCCGTCGCCGGTGACGCCTCCGGGCTCGGGGGCAGGGTGGCCCGCCTCGGGCAGGTGTACGGGGTCATCGTCTCCGGCCCGCCCTGGCCCGACGCCCTCGCCAGCACGAGCTCGGCGGTCGGGGTGAGCCCGCGCGTTCCGTCCGCGAGCGCCGCGCGGGCCTGGCACATGGCACGTACGGCACTGCGCTTCGCCGGCCCGGGGGAGCTGTGGGGCAGGGTCGTGCACTGGGACCGGCTGGGCGGCTTCGCCCTGCTCGCCGAGCACCTGCCGGACGAGGCCATCGGCGGATCCCCGGACGTCGCCGCACTGGACCGCCTGGCGGAAGCGCCCAACGGGGACTCCGTCCTGGCGACGCTGGACGTCTTCGCGGCCAGCGACTCCATCCGCCAGACCGCCTCCCGGCTCTACATCCACCGCAGCTCCGTCGCCGCCCGGCTGGCCCGCGCCGAGAGCGAGCTCGGCTTCCCCGTGCAGCCGGCCGAGGGCCGCGCCCGCCTGACCCTCGCACTCACCCTGCGACGGCTCGGCGAACACCCCAGTACGGCCGAAGCCCGCAGGGGGGCCTGAGGGGTGATCTAGGGGTCGGTGCCTCTCACGTGGCTGATTACTGTCTCGTGAGAGTCGATGGGGCTCTGGCGGACCTGCTCACGACACCCACCTGTGAGCGGAAGGGCGCATTGCGCGCCGCCGCCCGGCCGACCTTGTACCTGCCGGAAGGATGCGGAATGCGCGTCGTTGTCACCCAACTCGCGGCCAGCGCTCATCTCAACCTCGTGGTGCCGCTCGGCTGGGCGCTCAAGTCCGCGGGCCACGACGTCGTGATCGCGGCACAACCCGACATCATGCCCCTGGTGCAGCAGACGGGACTGATGGGCGTCGCCGTCGGCGACGAGGCGCGCTACGCCGAGCGCGTCGCGGCGATGGCGCCCGAGGAGACCATCTACGGGTCCGGGTACTCCATCACGGAGATCCGGCCCGAGGTCCTCACCTACGAGTACGTGCGCGACTGCCTCGCGGCCTTCGCCTCCCCGATGGCGCTGGACGTGAACACCGACGAGTCCGTCTTCGACGGCATGGTCGCCTTCTGCCGCTCGTGGCGCCCTGACCTGGTCATCTGGGACAGCATGACGTACACGGGACCGGTGGCGGCGGCCGCCTGCGGCGCCGCGCACGCCCGGACGACCATCGGCCGCGACCACTGGGGCCGCTTACGTGAGCTGTTCCTGCGCCTGCGGGCCGAGCGCCCGGAGGCCGCCGGCGAGGACCCGGTACGCGACTGGCTGACGGCCAAGCTGGAGAAGTACGGCTGCGAGTACGACGACGACCTCGTCCTCGGCCAGACGACCATCGACTCGATCCCCTCCTGGCTGCGCCTGCCGGCGGAGTACGACTACCTGCCCGTGCGCTACGTGGCGTACAACGGCCCCGGGACCATCCCCGACTGGCTGCGGACGGAACCGGAGCGGCCGCGGGTCTGCGTCACCCTGGGCAACTCCTACCAGGAGGTGTGGGCCGGCCGCGCGAAGCTGGGGTACCCCGACCTGTTCGAGGCCGTCGCCGACCTGGACATCGAGGTCGTCGCCCTGCTGGGCCCCGCTTCCGTCCCCGCCGGGGCCACCGTCCCCGACAACGTCCGGATCCCCGGGTTCGTGCCGCTGGACCCGCTGCTCAAGAGCTGCTCGGCGATCGTCCACCACGCGGGGACCGGCAGCACCCTGACGGCGCTGCTCAACGGCGTCCCGCAGCTCATCATCCCGCACGCGCTGCACGACGAGGACCAGGTCGCGGACGCCATCGAAGCGCACGGCGTGGGCGTGCACCTTCCGCCGGACCGGTTCTCGGCCGACACCCTCCGCGCCGAACTGCAGCGGATCCTGAACGATTCCACCTTCACCGAGCGCGCACAGAAGACCAGTCAGGAGATACGGGAGACCCCGACCCCGCACGACCTGGTCAAGGACCTGGAAGAGCACGTGCTCCGCCACCGGAGGACAGCCGGCTAGACCGCGCCGGCCCACGTCCGTCCCGTTCCGCCTCACTACCTCAAGGCTGGTTGAGAATCCCATGGCCACTGACGACAAGTTCCGGGACTACCTCAAGCGTGCTACCGCCGACCTTCAGCGCGCCCGCCGGCGGCTGCGCGAGGTCGAGGCGAAGGATCGTGAGCCGATCGCGATCGTGGCGATGAGCTGCCGCTACCCCGGCGGGGTGAACTCGCCGGAGGACCTGTGGAACATGCTGGTGGAGGCCCGCTCGGGGATCTCCTCCTTCCCCGACGACCGGGGCTGGGACCTCGAGACGCTCTACGACGAGGACCACACGGCCGGCGGTACGACGTACGCGCGGGACGGCGGTTTCCTCGAAGGGGCGGGCGACTTCGACGCCGGCTTCTTCGGGATCAGCCCGCGCGAGGCCCTGGTGATGGACCCGCAGCAGCGGCACGTGCTGGAGGTCGCCTGGGAGGCGCTGGAACGGGCCGCGATCGACCCCGGCACGCTGCGCGGCACCCCCACCGGCGTCTTCGTCGGCGGGACGCAGACCGGCTACGTCTCGGGGCTCGGGCCGTTCCCCGAGGGCGTCGAGGGGTACGTGCAGACCGGCAACACCAGCTCCGTCATCTCCGGCCGGGTGGCCTACAGCATGGGCCTGGAGGGCCCCGCGGTCACGGTGGACACCGCCTGCTCCTCCTCGCTCGTCGCCATCCACCTGGCCTGCCAGTCGCTGCGCAGCGGCGAGAGCACGCTCGCGCTCGCGGGCGGCGTGACCGTCATGCCGACGCCCGAGCTGATGGTGGACTTCAGCCGGCAGCAGGGGCTGGCCCGCGACGGCAGGTGCAAGGCCTTCTCCGACGACGCCGACGGCACCGTGTTCTCCGAGGGTGTCGGCATGCTGCTGCTGGAGCGCCTGTCCGACGCGCGGGCCAACGGCCACCAGGTCCTGGCGGTCATCCGGGGCACGGCGGTCAACCAGGACGGGGCCAGCAACGGTCTGACCGCGCCCAACGGTCCTTCGCAGGAGCGGGTGATCCGCCAGGCGCTGACCAACGCCGGGGTGACGGCCGCCGACGTGGACGTGGTCGAGGCGCATGGGACGGGGACCACGCTCGGCGACCCCATCGAGGCCCAGGCGCTGCTGGCCACGTACGGGCGGGACCGTGACGCGGGGGCGCCGCTGTGGCTCGGGTCGGTGAAGTCGAACATCGGGCACACGCAGGCCGCCGCGGGCGTGGCCGGTGTGATCAAGATGGTCATGGCCGCCCGCGAGGGCCTCCTGCCCCAGACCCTGTACGTGTCCGCCCCGTCCAGCCATGTCGACTGGGAGCAGGGCCAGGTCCGGCTGCTGGATCAGGCGAGAGACTGGCCGGAGCCGGCCGGCCGGCCGCGGCGGGCGGGTGTGTCGTCGTTCGGCGTGAGCGGGACGAACGCGCACGTGATCGTGGAACAGGCTCCCGAGCCGCTGCTGGACATCCCGGGGGGTGCTCCTGTGGTGTCGGGTGTGGTGCCGTGGGTGCTGTCGGGGCGTGGTGAGGAGGCGTTGCGCGCTCAGGCGTCGCGGTTGGCCGAGTATGTCGATGCCCGGCCGGAGGTGGCGGCCGAGAAGGTCGGGTTGTCGCTGGTGCGTGCCCGCGCGGCTTTCGAGGACCGTGCGGTGGTGGTGGGTGCGGATCGGGAGGAGTTGCTGGGCGGCCTGCGTGCCTTGGCGGCCGGCGAGTCTGATCCCACGGTCGTCTCCGGTACGGCGGCGGTTCATCGGGATGCGGTGCTGGTGTTCCCGGGGCAGGGGGCGCAGTGGGCCGGGATGGGGGTGGAGCTGGCGCAGGCGTCGCCGGTGTTCGCCGCCCGGCTGGCCGAATGCGGGCAGGCGCTGAGCGAGTTCGTCGAGTGGGACCTGCTCGACGTACTGCGCGGTGTGGACGGAGCTCCGACCCTGGACCGGGTGGACGTCGTCCAGCCCGCCACCTGGGCGGTCATGGTTTCCCTGGCGGCATTGTGGGAGTCCGTGGGGGTCCGCCCGGCCGCGGTGATCGGGCATTCGCAGGGCGAGGTGGCCGCGGCGTGCGTGGCCGGGGCGCTGTCGCTGCGGGACGCGGCCCGCGTGGTCGCCCAGCGCGGCAAGGTCATCCGCAGGGAGCTCGCCGGGACGGGCGGCATGCTGGCCGTGCTGCTGCCGTACGAGGAGCTGGTGCGGCGGCTCGAACCGTGGAGCGACCGGCTCTCGGTAGCCGCCGTGAACGGCCCGACCTCCGTCGTCGTGTCCGGCGGCGCCGCCGACCTGGACGAGTTCTTCGCGGCGATCACCGGTGAGGGCGTGCAGGCTCGAAAGATCAAGGTGGACTACGCCTCGCACTCCGCCCAGGTGGAGCGGCTCCGCGAGACCGTCCTCGCCGAACTGGCCGGGCTCGAACCTCGCTCCGCCGACGTGCCGTTCTACTCCACGGTCGTGGCGGAGTCGCTGGACACCGAGGGGCTGGGGGCCGACTACTGGTACACCAACCTGCGCCAGCGCGTGCGTTTCGAGGACGCCGTACGAGTCGCGATTCGCGACGGTCACGACTTCTTCCTCGAGGTGAGCCCGCATCCGGTGCTGACGATGGCGGTGCAGGACATCCTGGACGTCACCGCCCCGTCGGGAGTCGCGGTGGCATCGCTGCGGCGCGGCGAGGGCGGCGCGGGGCGGTTCGTACGTTCGGCGGGCGAGGCGTTCGCCGCCGGGGTGGGGGTGGACTGGCTACGACTCCTGCCCGGCACCAGCGTGGGTGCCGAGTTGCCCACGTATGCGTTCCAGCACCGGCGTTACTGGCTGGAGCCTTCCGTGGCGGGGGCGGCTGACGCGGGTGGGCTGGGGCTGACGCGGGTGGATCATCCGCTGCTGGGTGCGGCGGTGGAGCTGCCCGATCAGGGTGGGGTGGTGCTGACCGGCCGGATCTCGACCGCCACACACCCCTGGCTGGCGGATCACGGGGTGGGGGAGACGGTGGTCTTCCCCGGCACCGGGTTCGTGGAGCTGGTGGTGCGGGCGGGGGATGAGGTCGGCTGTCCGGTGGTGGAGGAGCTGACGCTTGAGGCGCCGCTGGTGATCGGGGGTGACGAGCCGGTCCAGCTTCAGGTGGCGGTGTCCGCTGCTGGTGAGGACGGGCGGCGTGAGGTGGCGGTGCACGCCCGTACTGGCCGGCGGCCTTGGACGCGTCACGCCGCGGGCACCCTGGCCGTGACGAGCAGTGCGGCCGGTTCTGCTGATGAGCAGTGGCCGCCCGCGGGGGCGCAGGCGGTGGACGTGTCCGGTCACTACGAGGCGTTGGCTCGTGCCGGGTATGGCTATGGTCCGGCGTTCCAGGGGCTCAAGCGGGCCTGGGTGCGTGGCGCAGAGGTGTTCGCCGAGGTGGAGCTCGACGAGCGGGAGGCCGCCGAAGCCGACCAGTACGGTATCCACCCGGCTCTGCTGGACGCCGCCTTGCATGCCACCGGTCTCGTCGAGCAGGTTGAGGGGGTCGCGCTGCCGTTCGCCTGGAACGGGGTGGAGTTGCTCGCTTCCGGCGCCCAACGCGTGCGCGTCCACGCCCAGCCCACCGACGACGGCGCCACCAGCATCCGCATCGCCGACGGCACCGGTGCGCCGGTCGCGGTCGTCGCGAGCTTGATCTCACGTCCGCTGCCCGCGGATGGGCTGTCGTCGCGTCCGCAGGCTGGGCACGATGCGCTGCATCGTGTGCAGTGGGTGCCGCTGCCGGGTGAGCCGGCCGGTTCCGGTTCTGGGGATGTGGCGGTGGTGGGCGAGGGCTGGCCCTCTCTGGTCGCGGCTGTCCAGGCTGCTGGTGGGGGTGTCGGGGAGTTCGTGGATGTGGCGGCGTTGGGTGATGCGGTCGCGTCCGGGCGGTCTCTTCCGGCCGCTGTGGTGATGCGGCTGTCGGTGGAGGCTTTCGGTCAGGAGAGGCTGCGGCCGGAGCTGGATCGGGTCGTGGGTGTGCTGGGTGGTTGGCTGGCTGATGAGCGGTTGGCCGAGACCCGGTTGGTGCTGGTCACCAGCGGCGCGGTGACAACTGG
>NZ_JBSFNK010000096.1:0-10312 GCF_053587055.1 Nonomuraea sp. NPDC003707
ACGCCCAGGCCAAACCCTGGGTCTGGGGACGCCCACCACCGCCACCACGGCAGCTACGCCGAAGGTTCACCTACACCCTTTGAGGAACGCAGCACTAGGACCGCGCCATATTCCTCGTGCCGTGCCCAGTTTCTGATCATGGTCAGCTCTCCTTGCGTGGGCGAATGCCGGAGGCGTCATCCCGCGATCGGTGCCGGCTCCGGCAGCTTCTGTCCCTTGCGCGCAGCCGCGGCTCGCATGGTCGCGGCGGTGCGTGGGCACGTTGCCAGGAGCAGGGCTCGGGCCCGCTCGGCTGGTCCGTCCGGACCACCAGCAGGGACATGGGCCACCTTCTGCTGAGGGTGCTCCTGGCGTTTCTGGAGTTGCTTTGCGGGAGGAGACATACGCTGGTCAGGCGATGTTTGAACGGGTGTGTTCGTGTCGGTGGTCTCGCCTGAAGCATGGCCTTGGTGCCGCTGCTGCCGTACTTGTGCGCCGATCTTCTCGCAGGCCAAACACCAGTGTCCCGAAGGCAACAAATGATCTTCACACTCGGGGTGCGGACAGAAATAGCCGCGATCGATGATGGTCAAGGCAACGGCGACTGGGCGACGAGGCTCGATCCCATACCACACCGTCAGCCGCCGCCGAACGCGCGCGGTCATCTGTTTCACCGTGCGCCCACAGCTCATCTCCCTTTCCACGGCCGCAAGCACCCGTTCCCGGTCCCGCTCACTCATTCGCAGCTGCCAGGTGAGGGGGATAGCGGCCATGACGCTCAGAGCGCCTCTCGGTCGAAGCCGTCCGGAGGTGCCCCCCCTGTCTTCGTGGATATTCCTCTCGCGCGGAAGCGCGTCCTCGGCGTCATCGCTACGGACCTGTACATCGCCTACGGCGAGAGGTGAACAATCGCGCTTCTCAAATCCCCTTTCAAGGTCCGGCTTCTGTATCGCCTCAGCGTCCGAGATCATTTCGGCCAAACTTCCTAGATCGTTTCGGCTCAGATTCCGAGATCGCTCCGCCGTCGGCTCCTGCGCTGGCCCGTTGCCGGGCTCCGCAGAGGGCTCCCCGTCAAGGACTGCGGCTGCATCAACGACATGCAACGGCGCATCATGCGTCCGGTACGCGATCATGCGGCCGGTACGGTGGTGTGAGATCCACCCATCCTCTTCGAGAGCGCTCAGCATGGACCGCAACGTTCGATCGGTCACATCCAGGTCTTCAGCCAACTCGGACTGACTGCGGACCGCCCCGACAGCTTCGTCACGGCGCAGCCGGCAGTAGAGCTCCAACATCGCCGATCGGTTCCGTCGAGGCGTCCACACACCCTGGATGCTGCGGCAGCCGACGCCGGCCGCCGCACGGTAGGAGATCCGAGCCCAGGCCGCGTCCTCCGGAAACAGAGCGAGGTAACGACGGGTGGTCCGGGTGCTGGTGTCGGTAATGATCCACGCGCCAGCCGCGTGCAACGCGTTGTAGATGGTCGACGGATGCATGCCGAGCCGGTCAGCCAGGAACCCGATGCTCGCCGTGCAGCCCGCGCGACGTTGCGAAAGAGCGGCCACCTGGGCCACAACAGGCCAGACAGCGCCATGTGGAAGCCCCAGCGGGATTTTGACCGTGCCGTCGGGCAACTCGTCGAGCGGGCGCGCGACGGCGGCGGAGGAGTCGGTCATGCCCCGTCCCGGGCGCGGTCTCGCCTCGAACGGTGCCTGGGGCGAATCGTCCATCAGGGTGGCGTCGTCGAGCGGATCCGCCGTGCTGAACGGCTCTGCTTTTTGGCGCGCTGAATCGAGCGCATGGCTCATGGTGTGCTCCGTGCGACTTTTGGGTGCACTAAACACAGGTGTTGGCGGCTGCCTGGGGGCAGCTGGCCGGCACCTGGGGTGCGTTATGGCGTTAGGCGGGCCCGGGTATATCGCCTCCGGGCAGCGGCTGACCTAGATCAGGGGTGCCTCCGGTTTCATGTGTAGCGGGTGCGCCGGTCGTGGTAGGGCGACGGCGAGTCGGTAGGGCCGAGCGGCAGCCCAGGCCATGACGAAGCGAGTCCGTACCAGCCGAACAGGGCCGCGACCGCTGGCGAGGTCTGCGGTTGTGGATCCAGTTTTGGGTACGCTAAATAGAGCGCATGGCTCATGCTTCGTCCGCTCGGTTTTGGGTGCACTAAACAAAGCTGCTGGCGGCCTGGTGGGCCCAGCGCCGCTCGCCGCTGAGTGCGTTATGGGGTTAGGTGTGGACCCGGGCAGGTGACTTCCGGGCGATGGGGGTTAGGGCAACGGCGCCTCCGAGATGGGGCGCAGTCGTTGCGCCGTCGGCCGGACAGCGACGGCGAGTTCGTGGGGCCGCCCGGCTACCGGGCGGACACAATGGCAAGCCAACGATGAGGCGATGGAGCGCACCAGCGCATGGGCCTGCTGCGTGAGGCAGCTGTCATGGGGGAGCACCCAGTGCCGCACAGGACGTTGGTCGGGGCCCTTCGCCCGCCTACGCCGATGCGGTAGCTCGATACGGCCTGATCCGCGCACTGTCCGCTTGAGGGAATGCACACGCGGAGAATGTCCGCTCCACGGCGTGTCCGGTTTGAGACACTCGTGAGTGGTAAAGATCGTCATAGGCCCGGACACGCCGAACACGCCGTTTGCGCGCACGACTAGCCGACCCTGCAAGTCATCGTCTATCGTGGACTCCAGGACTTCTGGACACCGGCCAGGCACGCGAAAGCGCTAAGCCGACTCGAGCCGGGTCGGATGTCTTTGGTTTGTAGAGAGAGCTCTCGCGCACGGTTTCCAGGCCATCTAGCGCGGGGGCTCTCTGCATTTGTGCGGGTTCGCCGCTATGGGCGTCCTACGTCGGCGTCGGCGCGTCTCCTCTCGCCGAAAATACGGCGGGCTTAGGCCGCATGTTGAGCCAGAACATCGCTGCTCAGAAGCGACAACTGCTTCTCGTCGATGCGGTTGCCTGCCGGAGACACGCTGATGGGATCGCCGGCAAGCAGGCAACCAACCAGAGTGGATGCCGTGGCAGCCTCGGCGCCCCCTCCATCGGTGGGATGTAGTGCACTGAGCAACGTCCCGAGATAGGCAGTCATGTCGGGGTAGTCGTAGTCGCTGTAGGCGGCCTTGATGCGAGCCTTTGCACCCTTGGGCGTTCGGACAGTGACCGACTTCCGGATGCCGCCTGAGATCTGGGTGCCTCTCAGCAAAGTGGGAATCACCGAGTGCATGGCGGCGGCCCGCGCGGGATCCTTCGCGGGATTCGGATGCAAAGCGACGATGAGGTCCGCCATGTAGACACCGAGCTGCCGGTACTTGTGCAGTGACGCGGCGCGCTCCATCCGTCCCCTCAACTCGAGCGGGAGCTTGAGCGTGGAGATGTCCCTCGGTCCCTTGTAGGGCTGTGCCACCTCTATTCCCTCCAATCACTGATGATCGAGACCGTAGCGCACCCGCAATCAGATTGCGAGTAGCCATGCGGCCCAGTTTTTCGGCTGCCCACAGGTTCCTGAGACCAAGGCGAAGCTGTATGGGAGCACTTCCACTCCCGTAGCAGACGCGGATATGCGCGCTACGGACCTCGGCCGCTGCTGGACGAAGGCATTGGGTACTACAGAGCGCAGCCGTTGGACAGCCGTGAGCGTCAGACGAGCATAGAACGCCGGAGGCTCCTCCACTGGGACGCGACAGAAAAGCTCCAGTTGCCGTCTTCTGATTGAACCACCACGGCTCGTGGCGCAGGAGATCGCCGATGGCGCGGCAGTTGGGGCCCGGCGTGCGCGGGGCCGTGACACGTTGTCGGCTCGATGTCGCGGTTGGAGGTTGATCCGCCCCGGAGGGCAGTGGTTGTGATTCGCCTCGCTCACCTTCACGATCCCGAAGGCAAGAGCGAACAGGCCATCTGCCCAGATGGACACGATGCGCCGGTTGCTACTCGCCAAGGGAGGAACTTCAGTGGGCGCCACGATGCCTCCGCACCTCAAGAATCAAAGGATGCCAGAAAACCCGGACGGCCCCGCGCGGTTGCACGAGCCGGTTCGGGGCCGCATGCCGAGCACGACCGCAGGCATCGCAGGCAGGTCGCCTGACAAGGTTTCTTGTGCCAGATGACGGCGATACCGTTCCCTGCACGCGCGGCGGGACGGTACAGAGCAAGTAGAGGGGGCGCTTGCACCGCGTGGGGTAACAGATGACCGACGAATATCGCGCCCCAGATCTCGGGTCGGACACGAACTTGGGCACTGGCCTGGCCAGCGCCGGACCGGCGACGGATTCGCACACGCCATCCCGCATCGGCGGCCGGACACTGCTGCGGCTCCGCCTTGGCCTGCTGGGCCGGGGGAGGGCGTGAGCTCGGCGACCTGCCCGGCGTCGTGGCCAGCCCAGCCCGGGTCACGGACGTCGCCCAGAGCACGGTGGGCGCCGCTCAACGGCAGCCACCAGTGACTGCGCCCCGCTGTCACGGTACGGAGGGCGTTTGCGCCGGTGCCTCGCGAGAGTGAGCCGGGCAGCAGCCGGCCCCAACCACAAATCCTGCAACCGGTCGGTGTTCGCTCGCCCTCAGCTCACCGGAGGTTCCGGCAGAGCGGCCAGGAGCCGGTCGAGCTTGGCGTCGACTTGACCGAAGCGCGTTTCGATGAGGTCTTTCAGCCGCTGCTCAAGGTGGTCCAGATGCTCCTTGGTGGCCAGTGATGCGTTGCCCGCCATGATTTCCCCGAAGACTGGCTCGGTGTAGTCGAGGATCTCCTGGCGGAGCGTGTGCGGAAGCTGGTCCACGGCCGCCTTGATGTCTCCCACGTCGGCACCGAGCGTGAAGGCGGCCGCTTCGAGCCGTTGGACGCGGTCGGCAAGGTGTGCGCGGTGCTGGGGAGCGGTCATGTGGCTAATCGTAGCCCGCGGCTGTCTTGCTCGGGTGGGGCTCTGGGCCGATCAGTTCGCGACGACGGTGCCACGGTGTCGACGCGGCGAAACGAGCACGAGCTGGTCGGCGAGGAAGCGGCCAGGCCGCTTGGCTCCTGGCACAGCCTGCCGACCGCGATGTCGCCTTCCATCGCAGCTGCCTGCCCCTGTTGGAAGGCGCCGAAGCGGGGCAGGCGGGCGACCTGGGCCGATCACCCCTGTCTGGTCGACCGTGTTCCTGTCGCCGAAGGACCTGTTGACTGCACTAAATCATGAGTTGTCGCCGTTCAGGGCGTTATCTGCTAATGCCCTAGCCCACGCACGATGGGCGGCTCGACCCTCGGTCGATGGAGAACTGTGAGCACCTGGACGAGCGACGAGCCCGAGCCGGACACGTCGAATATGATCGGAACATACGCGAGGAGTACGCCTGAGCACATTTCACGCGGCGGTCGATCCAGCTGTGCCCGGTCTTACGGGGCCGGTTCGTGCTGCTCGTCGCCATCCCAGCTCCAGTGCGGGACTGCGCGCAAGGGGTGCAGGTCGGCGTCGGTTTCAGCGTGGGAGTTCTGCATAGCGACGTGCGAGCCGAACTCCACGTGTTCGCGTATGGCCTGCCGAAAGGCCTGGTCAGTGGGCATGTCGGACTCTTCGACTGCTTGCATGTAGAGATCGACGAAACGCTGCCGCTGCTCCTCGGTGATCCGCAAGTGCCGGTGAACGTTGATGATGTGCTCGAATCCCAGGTTGCGGGTGAACCGGTCGGGACCGCCGAATGATTCGGCCGTGAACCAGGTCAAGTTCTCTACGTGGTGCGGCTTGGCTTCGGGGAAGAGCACCTTAAGCAGGGGATCGGTGAGGACCTTGGCGTAGAAGACCTCTTCCAAGCGGTGCAAGCCCTCGTCGCCGCCGGCGTGCGCGTACAAACTGGTCATCATCGCCACCCGTACCCGGAGTCGTTCCTACACGAAGTACCGCGTCGAACCGAAGATCGCCCCGAAGCCTACCGCGTTGTCCTCGGCCTGGACGCCCAGTCGGGGCGTCACGAGGCCTGCTCCTGGTCTGAGACCCTGCCCAGCTCTTGTCCGAAGACGGGGGCAGGCGAACCTGAAGCCTGCCCACGGATCATGCTGACGTGATCGCCGGGAAGAACATTCTCAGCGCTGCATGCGGTGCCAGCCTGCCAAGGCTTCGCCGTCGGCTGGCCTGCGGTGCAGGAACGAGCGGGCAGCGATGGAGTTGATGCGGTGAGCGGCCACCATGTGCGGGTGTCAGGACCGCTCCGCCAGTTGCTGAACGAGCGTTCGGGCGCGTGCCACCTCTACGTGCAACATCTCGAGGGCGCGGAGCACTTCGTCCGCGGTCGAGGTGGCAGCAGGGTCCGCGGCAACCAAAGAATGATCACTGACGCTCTCGGCCGCGCGTCGTACGGGGTGCAGCACGGACGCGAGGGCGAGACGGTGCTCATCTCTCATAGCACCCCACCGTACCCCATCACTCGAATCCCTGTTCGCATGTCTGGGTGTAGCGGATGAACGTATCTGCTGCCCTCCAGGCGACCGTGTCGACATCATGGGGTGCCCGCGCGGCCCAACCTCCCTGCCTGCGCGAAGGAGGCGGGACGCCAGTGTGGTGGTGCACATCGGCGCGGCTGAACGCTACCGCGTGCGGCCAGCCCATAGACCAGGAGGTATAGGCAGGCTCAGTGCCGAGATAACGCACCCCTTTACGTCCCGCTCCGCTCGGGATGGGTCAGCAGGTCGATCATCAACATGGCGGCCTCGGGGTCTTGGATGGCGCGAGCCCGCAACAGCACGAGAGCCTCCTCCACCTGGCCGCCAGCGGCCAGCAACTTACCGAGCTCACTGGCGGCATAGGGATCTCCGGCATTGGCGCGCTCGCGCAGCTCAACCACCTGACCCTGCTCCACGAGCAGGTCGACCAGCCGTTCTACGGCGAACCCATCCCTGCGGTCCGCGCGTGCCCGGAGCTCATCGACCAGGCCCAGTTCGAAGATCGGCCAGCTTCAGGCCGGCGAAGAAATCGTGGGCATCGGCGCGGGCGCGCAGCTCGTCCAGACGCCGAGAAGCCACGAGCAGGTCGGCCAGCTCCTGCTGCCTGTCATGGGTCCGTGCCAGCGCCAGCGCTTCTTCCTCCAGCCCGCCTTTGGTGAACAACTCGATCAGCCGGGTGACGGCGAAGTCGGTGTCGAGGCCGGAGTCGATTCGGGCGCGCAGTTCCTCCACCCGCCCATGCTCAGCGAGAAGTTCGGCCAGCCGGCTGGCCGCATGAAGGTTTCCGCCGTCGGCATGCATGCGCAACAGAGCGAGGGCCTCCTCTACCTGCCCACGTTCGGCGAGCAGCCCCCCTAATCGATCGACGGCCAACGCGTCGCCGTCGTCAGCGCGGCTTCTCAACTCCTCTTCTCGTCCGTGTTCAGCCAGAAGATCGACCAGCCGCTCGGCGACCGTGTTGTTGTCGTCATGGTCGCGCAGCAGTGCCAGGGCCTCCTCTACGTGCCCGCGTTCGGCGAGTAGCCCGCCCAGCCGGTCAGCGGCGAAGCCATCACCCGCGTCGGCGCGGACACGCAGTTCCTCCACCCGCCCATGCTCAGCCAGGAGGCCAGCCAGCCGGTGAGCGGCCAGAGCGTCACCGGCGTCGGCGCGGGCGCCCAATTCTTCCATCCGCCCATGCTTGGCCAAGAGGTCGACCAGCAGCGTCTCGGCTGAGGGGAGTCCGAAGCGAATGACCAGATCGGGGATGAAGGGCAAACCAGGACCGGCGCGAGCTTGCAGTACGGCGATGGCCTCATCCACCCGCCCATGCCTGGTGAGCAAATCGATCAGCCGGTGGAAGGCACCCGGGAAGTCGGTGGCGGCGAGCGGTCGCACCAGGACCAGGGCTTCCTCCACCTGTCCGAGCTCAGCCAGGAGATCCGACAACCGGGCCGCGACGGCGGGATTACTAGCGTGAGCACGCAGCACGGCCAAGGCTTGTTCGATCTGCCCGCGCCCGGCAAGCAGAGCGCCCAGCTGGATGATGGCCGCAACGTCTCCCGACTTGCTACGGCTCCTCAGAAAGTCCTGGAGGATGGTGGCGGTCAGCCGGTCCTGGAGCAAAATATGCCGGAACTGCCAGACGGTTCCGGCTTGGCGCAAAATACCGCGCCGGTGAGCATCATTGAGGAACCGCCACAACCGCCAGGGGAGCAGCCCCCGCAAGGCAAGCGAAAGGTGGATCAATCGATATCGGACCCAGGTGCCCCATCCGGCGGCCAGACCCGCGTTGGCGCCATACACCAGCGCCCCCGCGGACACGGCCGACACCAGGTCAGGAACGCCGCCCGCCACTGCCGCGGCCGTGCCCACCACCAGGGCACCGATCAGAGCATGCCGGCCTGCGGCATCAGCAGCGACCCGATGCGTGAGGCGGAGGGTGGCCCGGGGACCGACCGCCAAACCCCCACCTGGTTCCCACCGTGCGCTGGCCCGGCTTCGCGTGGCTAACGTCCGTCCTCCCGCATGAGGTGAAGGCCGGCCCGCGAAAGCGCGATCGGCAGCAGCGAGGCAGCTGCCATGACCCCAGCCGAGATCAGGCCGAGCACGAGGCCGAACAGCGGAGCCCACACTGCGACGCCGGTCAGGACCGGCCCGGCTGCGGCAAAGGCCGCTCGCAACAGCAGAAGTCGACGACGGGGGAAAGTGCGATAATAGGGTGCATCGTCCTCGGGCCACAGCGGCCGCCACCAACCCGCTAGGTTGACCACGAACAGTACCGCCACCGCCGCCGCCACGGCTGGTCCGGCCGCCAGGGTAGCGACCGTGGCAGCGCTGATCACAGCCAGCCCGACGGTGACCCGCGCAAGCCAGGGGCGCGCAACCAGCAGACCAGCCAGCAACTGCCACCACCGCCAGTCCACCCAGCCCGTTAAGTCGGAATCGCCCTATGCCGACAGCCCCGACAACAGACGCCGTGTCGGGAGGTGTGAACGTTTGCACCGCTGGAGACTGGGTTTCAAGCAGTCTGGCCTTCGCCATATCACGCGGGCCTTGCACGACCGTGCCTTCGGCGTCTTCACGGCACTCCGCGCTTTCCCGCCATGCTCTTGTCCCCTCCCGGTTTCCCGTTCAGGTAAGGCGGGTGGCCCAGAGGTCACCTCCTCCCGAACCTCTGCCCCCTGCGGGGGCGATCCGGCGCCGAGTTAGACGGCGCACTCTCTCGACGCAACGGGCTCTCCACGTGTCTTGCCCAGCGGTCAGCTTGTGGCTGCCGGTTCGAACCTGGCGGGGGCCACGATCACCACGGCGCGGAGCATTACGACGAGCAGCGGAATGCGTCGCAAGGCCAGAATGACGTGCTGTTGGAGGAAGGCCAGCTTCCACCAACAGCTCTCCCTCTACCATGCCACCAGGGCGGGCCCCGGATGGGCCGTGAGGGACACCCGATGAACGGCCTGTCTGACGCCGAGCGCGCTCAGTTCGCCGGGGTGCTGCGGGCCATTCGAACAGGCGGTGCCCAGTTGGAGAGCTCGCGGACGGCCAGCCGCGACTCGCCGACTTTCTCCGGAGGGGTCCTGCCCGACATCGATGACGTGACGATCGGCCGCGTGCTGCATCGCAGCCGAGCCCACGACGGAGGCTGAAGAGAGCATGACGAGCGCGACCGACGAGACCGCCGCACCGGCACCCGCGCCAGCGCAGGAGCAGGCCGCATTTCACAGCTGCCGGGTGCGACGTAGCCCACGGGCCGGACGTTCTCGGAGATGGTTGATTCGCACCCGGCGCGGACGGCCCAGCGGGTCTGCCATGCTGGATCTGCCTGGTCGGCGCGGTTACGGGTTTGGGTCTCGTGCAGCGGGTGGGGCAGCAGCGCCAGTGCGCGGGGTCGTTTGGCCGATGCGGTGCACGAGGTGCGAACCGGGCAGGCCCGGCAGGTGCCGGGTCGTCGTGGATGTGCTCGGTGAGCTGCCCATCTTGGACCGGGGCGATGGTGGTGGCCACGTGCACCACAAGATGCTGCAGGTCATCATCGCAGGTCTCGGTCAAATGGACCCGGTAGCCGCTCCATTCGGTGCCGCAGCGCGCATCGACATCGTTGGGAGAATCGAAGCGCAGCGAGGCCGGCGGTAGCGTGCTGCCATCCCTCCAGCGCAGTGCGCCGTGCGCGTCGGTGCAGTGAGGTGATCTCAGGGAAATAATTCGGACGATGAGGGATGTCCGGGACACTGGCGGTGGCGTTTCGGGCCTTTCGGGAGAAGTCGTCGAAGGCCGGAGACAGACGTGGAGCCTCCGGTAGATGAGTTCTCACCACAAGAAAGCACAACCGCCGAAAGGCTCCACGTGATTGTGAGCTTCCCCCCGCAGCACGGACACCTGAGGTGAGGTCACTCAGCGGTGCCTGACGGCCTGTAGAGGCCCTCGAACGTGACGGGGCTGTGCATT
>NZ_JBSFNK010000097.1:0-9909 GCF_053587055.1 Nonomuraea sp. NPDC003707
ACGTCCTCGACCACGGCAAGATCACCGAACAGGGCGACCACCACACCCTGATGTCCCTCAACGGCCTCTACGCCGACCTCTACACCCTCCAGGCCGCCGCCTACCGCTGACTCTCTCGTGACTTGCACAATGTTCAAGTCCTTCCTATCGTCGGACTTGAACATTGTGCAAGTCGTTGTCCCGGGAGGGTCCCATGCCGGTTTCCGTCGTCATCGCGTCCACGCTGCAGTACGCGCTCGCGCTGCTGTTCCTCGTCCTGCCCGTCCTCGTCCACACGCACGGGGAGCGGGCTCAGCGCGCGGCCGAGGCGGTCGTGACCCGGCAGGGCCTACCTGCGGGGGTGCTCGCCCGGCACGGGGTCAAGTTCGCCGAGAGCGTCGTGGAGCTGCTGTTCCCCCTCGCCATCTGCGCTGCCCTGGCGACGCTGGCCTCACTCGGCCTCGCGGGCAGCGGGGTGGGCCGGGTCCTGTCGTGGATCGCCGCCGCGCTCCTCATGACGGCGGGCGCGTTCGTCACCGGCACCCAGGTCTTCGCGGCCCGCTACGTCGAGGCGGCCTTCAAGAAGTCCGAGGAGCCGGGCGTGCGGGAGCTCGACGGGAGAGCGGTGGTGCGCGCGGCGCAGGAGGCGTTCCCCGCGATCCTGCGACCGCTGATCGTGCTCCGGTTCGTGCTGACGGCCGCGGGTTCGGCGGCCGTCATCGTCCTGCTGGCGACTCCGGCCGCGAGCGCGTACTTCCATTAGCCAGCCGCGCGTCCAGCCCGTCGAGGATCGTACGCAGCCCGAACTCGAACGAGTCCTCGTCCGGCAGGGAACGGGCGGCCTCCACCGACGGCGTGGCCCGGGCCCGCAGCCGGGGGAACTGCTCGGCGATCTCGCTGATGCGCGCGACGGTGGCGCGCAGCTGCTGCTCCTCGTCCGCCCCCGCCCGGCGGAGCCGGGCCCGCCACGCCAGCTCGGCCGCCTCACCCTGCGCGGCGCCGATGACGAACATGAGCATGGTCGCCGCCGCCTGGTCCACGTCCGGCCCGCTGAACCCGGCGGCCTCGTAGACGGCCAGGCAGCGGTCGTCGTAGCGGGCCTTGTTGGGGCCGTGGAGGAGGTGGGTGCTCATGGCCGGGAGCATCCAGAAGTGCCGGCCCAGCATGCCGTGCGCACCGGCGGCCAGCGCCGCCGCGGCCGCCCGCCAGCCGACCTCGTCGGGGTCGGGGAGCTCGATCTCGTCCCACACGTGGTCGGCGGCCAGCACGACCAGCTCGTCCTTGCTCTTGACGTGCCAGTACATGGCCGTGGCCGCCGCGCCTAGCTGGGTGCCCAGACGCCGCATGTTCAGCCCGTCCACACCCTCGGCGTCCAGCACCGAGACGGCGGCCCGGACGATCTGGTCCCGGGTCAGGGTGTCACGCGGCATGCCCCCCAACCTACCGCCCCGCCTGCGCGCTCACCGGCCTGCGCGCTCACCGGCCTGCGCGCTCACCGGCCTGCGCGCTCACCGGCCTGCGCGCTCACCGGCCTGCACGCTCACCGGCCTGCACGGTCACCGGCCTGCACGGTCACCGGCCTGCACGGTCATCGGCTCGCGCGGTCACCCGCTCGCGCGGTCAGCCGCCCGCGCGACCATCGGCCGCACGGTGCCCACGCCCGCAGTGCCCACCCCGACAGCCGCCCATCTCGCGCCCGCCTACTCCGCGCCCGCCCATCCCACTCCCGCGCCACCGCCCCGCCCGAGCGCCCGTCCACCCGAGCGCCCGTCCCCCCGAGCGCCTGCCCGCTGCCCGGGTCGCTGGCTCGCGGCTCGTTGCATCCCAAGCCATTTGCCCCGAGTCATGCGAGCCCATCGCCACCCGGTCGTCGCCGACGGACCTCCCGCGTGCCAGTCGCAAGGGCGGTCACGAGAGGTCCGTGAGGTGGGCGCGCGGGGCAATGGGGATGGGAGGTCAGCAGGAGGTGAGCATGCTGCCCAGTGCCGCCTTCTCCGTGCTGTCGGTGCTCAGCCCCCAGTACCACTTCACCTGGATCCAGGCGCGGGCGTACCGGCAGCGTTCGGCGGTGCGGGGCGGCTGCCACTCCGCCGGGTCCTGGTCCGACTTGGACTGGTTGACGTTGTCCGTGACGGCCCACAGCTGGGGCCCGCCCAGGTCGTTGGCGAACTGCTGGCGGCGGGAGGTGGTCCATGCCCAGGCGCCCGAGGCCCAGGCTTCGGCGAGCGGGACCATGTGGTCGATGTCCACGTCGGAGGCGGCGGTCCAGGTCGCGCCGTCGTACGGGCTGTACCAGGAGCCGGAGGTGGCGGCGCAGGAGGAGTTGGTCACGACGTTGGTGCCGTCGCGCTTGAGCACTTCCTCGCGGGTGTTGCAGGAGCCGCTGATCGTGATCCAGTGCGGGAACAGGTCGCGGTCGTACGTGCTGCTGTGAGATTCGGCCGCCACCGTGAGCTCGGCGAGGCGGGCGGCGGCGGTGCCGGCGGAGGGGATGTTCGGGGGGATCGCGGCGGCGGATTGGGCGGTGGCGGTGAGGGTGAGAGTGGCGGCGCAGGCAATGGTCAGGGCGGCGGGTAGCACGCGGTCGCGGTGCATGAGGGGTGGGCCCTTCTGCCGCCGTCCTCGGCCGGCCACAGGTGCCGGTCAGGGGCGAGGAGGGCGGGCACCTCGACCGTGTCATTGTCCGCATTAGTCCATATATGGCCAGGTTTGCCGAGCTCGCATGGAGGCGTCGGGCGACTACTGACATGAACGGTCATGCAGCCACAAGTCCGCCTGTCAATGTTGGAGCGGCGTTCATCGCCCTGTCATTGCGTACCTGGAACCGCGACCGTCGGCGTCCTCTCGTTGCGAGTACGCCAGACCTCTGTCGAAGGCCGTGCGCGACGGGGCGCGGAGTCGGGATCCGGACGGATCGGCTCGCGCCCCCGCCGCCTCGACCGGGGGGCCGGTGGCTGCGCGCCACGTTGCCGCTGTTCTGGTTGACACGTCGTCGAAGGCCGGAAAGTGGCCGTCGAAACGGGCTCCGGCTGGGCGAATATTCCGGTAATTCGCTCGGCCGGGATTCAGGGTGGGTTGCCGCACGGGGGAAACCTTGTGTCGATGAGTTTCGCCCATCCGGGGTTGCCGAGCCGACGATTCGGGTGGTGGTGGAGAATGGCGCGGGCGTAATCGGAAGCCCCAGGTCGCCGTAGGCGTACCCGTAGTGTGATCAAGGCTTGACGGGGAGCGTTCGGACCGCTAAACGACAGACATGGCGAACGTCAAGGCGCGGCTCCGTGCCGCAGTCTCCAACGTGGATCTCGGCATCGTGCTGCTCGTCGCCGCTGCCGTCAGTGTGCTCGATCTGCTCGATGTACTCAAAGACGGACAATCGGACCAGCTGATTCTGCCGGTGCTGGCCCTGCTCGCGTTCGTCTGGATCAGGGACAGGAACAGGCAGGCCCGGGTGGCCGACCAGCTTGATACTGTCGCGCGTACGACCGACGGAATGTGGCGATTGCTGGCCAGCGGCGATTCGGTCAAGTCGCTCAACGGGGCGGCCATCACCCGGCTTCTTGAGGAGGCGCGGGCGGGCAGCGATATGTGGCTGTTCAAAGGGGGCACGGGCACGTTTATCCGGGCGGTGACGCTGCCCGAATGCGTTGAGCGGGCCAAGAGGAAGCGCAGCAAACTGCGTTTCCTGCTGGAATTAATCGATCCGACGGACGAACCTCTGTGCGCGGAGTACACCCAGCTGCACCTCAGCCTCGCCGACGACGGCGCGGAGGAGAAAGGGTGGACGTCTCTGGGCACGCGCAAGGACGTCTATTCGACGATCCTGGCCGCCTGCTGGTATCGGCAGCACAACAGCCAGGTGCTGGAGTTGCGGATCGGGCTGTCCCGGACGATCTCGCTGTTCCGCTGTGACCTCACCAAGCACAATCTGGTGATCACCCAGCGCGGTCCCGAGTTTCCCGGCCTCGCCATTCCGCAGAACAGCCCGCATTACAACCCGTGGTCCATCGAGCTGCACAACAGCCTCGACCAGACCAAACTGCTGGACGTGGCGAAGGCGCCGCAGCTGAGCGCCCGGCCGACCGTGGACGAGACGCGTCAGCTGTTCGAGCGCCTGGGCATTCCGCTGACCGAGGAGTTCGAGGACTCCGATGTGGCGGACATCGCCAGGGGTGCGCTCAACCGCATCGACCCGTACGAGGGGCGGGTGCCGGTCGCCGCGCCGTCGGTCAACTGACCGCGCGGGAGGGCCGACGACGGCGCGGTGGGCGTGCTCGCGGCCCGCGCGCTTGGTTGCGCACACCGGTCAGGGTCCGCCCGGTTGGTACGAGCCGCACCTGACACGTGCGCTTCCATGCGGACGCCCTCCGGACCGGATGGGCTGATGCCGGCCGTGAGCCGTGAGCCGTGAGCCGTGGGTCCACTGGTGCGTCGCTCTGGAACGTCGCTGCCCCGCCTGCGCGGTCAGTTGACCGACGGCGCGGCGACCGGCGGTTGTGGGTTCGGAGCGGCGCGGTGGCCGGGGGGCTGTGGGTTCGAGGTCGAGGCTCGGTGAGTGGGCTCCCTCAGACCGCCGTGCGGGGCGACGCCCGGTGAGCGGCTCCCTCCGATGAGAGAAGCGCGCAGCTCAACAAGGGTCGCCGGCGTCGACGGGGCCGAGTGATTCGTGGGTGGTGCCGCCCAGGGCGGCGAGGACGGCCTCTTCCACCGTGGTGTGCACGTGCAGGACGGTGTGCGCCCACGTGAGTTCCATGATCCGGGCCAGCTTCGGATCGGGGGCGGCCAGGTGCAGGCTGCCGCCGTGCTGGCGGGCGAAGGCGTGGGTGTTGAGCAGGACGCGCAGGCCCGCGCTGCCCAGGAACTGCGCCTCGCTGAGGTCGATCACCACGTGCTCGCCGGGCTGCCGCCTGCTGCCGCGGATATGACGATCGAGCTGGCCGGCCGTCGCGACGTCGACCTCACCGGCCACCGAGATCACGCTCACGCCCGGCAATCTCTGAATGGCGAACGTCAGATCCGGCATGCGGTGCCCACCGATCGGAGTCCGGAGACGATGCACTGTTATGGCTTGCCCGTATCGCACCATATCCGGGCGCCCGCCTTTCGCCTAGACATCAGCACTTACTTCTTTCCGGCCGGGGCCTCGCGCCCGGCATGCCCGAGGTGAGCAGGGGATTCATGGAACCCACACGATCCGTGCAAGACCGGCCCGGCACAGTGGAACGTACGGGACGAGTGATTGGCGGTCGGACATATTCAGCGCGCGGGAACGGACGGAAATACGAATATCCGCGACGCCGCGAATTTCGGTGTCGCTCTCCCCGAGTTTGACCGTGCTCGCCATGATCACGGATGCGCTCGCGGGCCGTTATCGCGGTCTGCCTCAATCGTGGCGAAGGGCGGTTCAGGCACGGTCCGGCTGGCGGTCGAAGGAGGCGGTGCGGCCGCTGGGCGCACCCGGCCATGCGGTGGTGCCGGACAGCGTCGTGCCGTGTGTCCCCGTCGGTGACGTCTCCGTCCAGGAGCAGATCGATCGCTTGCATGACATGCCGCCCGACCTCCTGCTCAAGGACCTGGAGCAGGCGTTCGGGCCGCTGCCCGCGCACTGGCGGGCCGCCGCCGACCGGCCAGACCGCTGGCTGCGCGGGTACGCGGGCGCGCTCGCCGACGTGTGGGCCGTCGCCGAGCCGCTGTGGAGCAGGGCGCGCCCGCTCCTCGACAGGGAGGTCGCGCGGGTGGGCGTCGCGAGCGTGCGCGGCGGGGCGGACGCGCTGCTCGGCTCGCTCGCCGGGCGGCTCGTCCGCGACGAGAACGGCCTGGTCATCGAGGGGGTCGCGGCCGGTGTCCACGAGCTGGGGGACCGGTCGCTGGTGCTCGTGCCGATGCTGGCGGGCAAGGACGCGCTGATCGTCGGGCTGGACGACCCGGAGACCGTGTGGATCGCGTATCCGGTTCCCGCGGCCGGGAGGCTGTGGCGTACGGACTGCGACGACCTCTCCGAGCTCGTGGGACCCGTACGGGCGGAGCTGCTGCGCACGCTCGACCGGCCCATGACCATGACCACGCTGGCCGGCGGCATGAACATCCCGCCCAGCAGCCTGACGTTCCACTGTGACCGGCTGGTCGCGGCGCGCCTCATCGCCCGTGAGCGCCGGGGCCGCGAGGTGTGGATCGACCGCACGCCCCGGGCGGGGGCGCTCCTGGAGCTGTGCCTCCGCTGAATCCCCCAAGGGGAACGGGGGCGCTCGTGATCCGGCGCGCCCCCGTTCAGCGAACTGCTGCTCAGCCGGCCTTGGTGAACTGGTTGAACAGCGGGCCGTCGAGCGTCCAGCCCGGCTCGTTGGCCAGGATCTTCTGGGTGTGCGATTCGATGGCGAGGCGCCACTTGTTGTTGTTCGACAGGCGGAAGATCTTCACCGTCTCACCGGCGGAGGCCGCGGCGGGCGCGTACCCGAGGATGCCCTCGTAGCGGAACTTGCCCGAGTTCACGAGCGACTCCCGCTCCGTGACGGAGCCGGTGACGATGTAGGAGGCCTTGCTCTCCCAGCGCAGCCGGAAGAGCGGCTTGCCGCCGGCGAAGGGAGCACGCGAGATGTAGTACATCGGGGTCTGGGTCAGCGACCAGCCGTGCTTGGTGATCGCGCTCTCCTTCTCCGCCTCGTTGCTGGTGTAGAAGAAGCCGCCGTCCTTCGTCACCAGCTCGTAGACCTTCACCCGCTGCTCGGCGACGCTCTGCGCCGACGACGCCGTCGTGGCGGCCGCCTGCGTGGCGATCCCGAAGGACAGCGTGGCGCCGAGCGCCACGGCGAGCCCGAGGCCGACGGGGCGGGTCATGCGGCCGAACGATATAGCCATGAAGCTGTTTCCCTCCGTATGGATGGCAATGCCCGGCCAAGCTAACAGTGCGCTGTGTAACCGCCTTTTCCATTTCGAGTAACGTCTAAGGGTTACTCGGCCAGCCGTGCGCGCAGGCGGTCGGCGTCCGGGTGGTTGAGCTGCTCCAGCAGCTCCAGCGCGCGGCGGAACGTGTCGAGGGCGGCGGCGCGGTCGCCGGCGGCGTCGTACATCTCGCCGAGGTGGACCGTGGTGTCGGCCTCGTGCCAGCGGTCACCGACCTCCTGGAACAGGCCGATGGAACGCCGGTAGAGCTCGGCGGCCTCGGCGAAGCGGCCGAGGTGGTGGTAGGCGTAGGCGAGGCTGTCACCCGCGCTGGCCTGGCCGTGCCGGTAATCCAGCTTCGCGTGCAGGTCCAGGGCCTCCTGGCAGTACGGGATGGCCTCCTCGTACTCGCCGAGCAGGACGAGCTGGTAGCCGATCGAGTTGAGGAACAAGGCCGCGCCCGCCTCGTTGCCAGCCTCGCGGTGGAGCGCGAGGGCCTGATGGAACTGTTCGAGGGCGGCGCGGGGCCGGTCCTGCTTCTGGTGGATGAAGCCGAGGCCCAGATGCGCACGGGTCCGGCCGTCACGGTCGCCCAGCTCGGTGAACAGGGCGATCGCCCGCTCCAGGTAGGCCCGCGCGTCGTCGAGCCGGCCGAGCCGGATGAGGGCGCGGCTCGCCCCGGCATGGGACTGGGCCTCGCCGAACCGGTCCGCCTGCCGCCGGGCGACGGCGAGCGCGGCGCTGTGGGCGGCGAGCAGGTCGAGCCAGCGCCCCTGGCGGTCCAGGTAGTCGCTGAGCGTCCAGCCGATCTGCCACGCGCGGGTGCCGAGGCCGGTGTCGGCAGCGTGCCGGACGGCGGCCATGAGCGTGGGGTGCTCGGTGGCGAACCACTCCATCGCCTGGTCGTGGTCCGCCGGGTTCTCCGGGGACGTCCCCGGCTGAGGCTCGTCCAGGGTCAGCGGCTGCCGGCTGCGGTTGATGATCAGGGCCGCGGCGTGGGCCGTGTGCAGGTAGTGGTCGAGCAGGCGGCACGTCGCGGCCCGCCGCTGATCGGAGGAGGAGCTGGGGCCGTCGAGGGCAGCGTAGTCGGCGGGGGCGGCAGGGTTGGCCCGGGCGCGAGGGCCGGCGTGGGTGGCGGGGTCGGCGGCGTCGTGGTCGCGGAGGTCGGCGGGGGAGGAAGGGGTGGCGCGGGAGGCAGGGGTGGTGGGGAGGTCCTGTTCGGCGGCGTAGGCGCGTAGGAGGTCGTGCGTGGTGAACCGGTCGGCGACGTTCTCGGTGACGAGGTGCGCCCGTACGAGCTCCCCGAGCAGCGCCCGCACCTCGCCGCCCGTGAGCCCGGCCAGGCTGGCCGCCGCCGCGCCGCCGAGATCCGGGCCGAACGCGCTCCCCAGCAGCCTGAACAGGCGCGCGGCCGGCGGCGTGAGCGCCCGGTAGGACCAGGAGAAGACTGCGCGGAGGCTGGCCGTCTGCTCGCCGGCGTCCAGGAGGTCGAGCCGGGAGGAGTCCTCGCGGAGCTGCCCGGCGAGTACGGCCAGCGGGAAGCCGGGATGCATGCGGGCGCGGGCCGCGACGATGCCCAGCGCCAGCGGCAGCCCGCCGCAGCGGTCGAGCAGGTCGGCCACCGCGTCCGGCTCGGCCCGCACCCGCTCCTCGCCCAGCAGGCCGGTGATCGCCTGGCGGGCCTCCTCCGGGTCGAAGGCGTCGAGCGGGATGGGCCGGGCGCCGTGGCCGGTGATGAGGCCGGGCAGCTGACGGCGGCTGGTGACCAGCACCGCGCAGGACGGGCTGCCGGGCAGCAGCGGGGTCACCTGGTCGGTGTCGCGGGCATTGTCGAGCACGATCAGCATCCGCTTGCCCGCCACCAGGCTGCGGTAGAGCGCGGCCTGCGCCTCCAGGCCGACGGGCACCGCGGCGGCGTCCACGCCCAGGGCGTCGAGGAAGCCGCGCACCGCCGTCTCGGGCGGCATGGGCGCGTCGGAGGGGTCGAAGCCGCGCAGGTTCACGTACAGCTGGCCGTCGGGGAAGCGGGGCAGGTTGCCGTGCGCCCAGTGCAGGGCGAGCCAGGTCTTGCCGACGCCGCCCGTGCCGCCGATGGCGGAGATCACCACCGTGTTCCCGGACGCGGCCATGATCCGGTCGAGGGTGGCCAGCTCGCGCGAGCGCCCCGCGAACGACGGCGGCGGCGGGGGGAGCTGACGGGGCACCGGAACGGGGCGCGGGGTGAGCGTGGTCTCGGCGGTGAGCATCCGCAGGTGCAGCCGCCGCAGGTCGGGGCCGGGGTCGGCGCCCAGCTCGTCGGCCAGCCGGCGGCGGGTCCGCTCGTAGCGGTCGAGCGCCTCGGCTTGGCGGCCGTTGCGGTAGAGGGCGAGGATGAGCTGCCCGACGAGGCGCTCGTCGAGCGGGTGGCGATCGGCCAGTACGGCCAGCTCGGGCAGCAGCTCGGCGTGCCGGCCCAGCCGGAGCCAGACGTCGTGGTGGTCGAGCCGGGCGGACAGGCGTTCGGTCTGGAGCGTGTGGCGCAGGGCCGCCAGCCACGGGGTGTCCAGGTCGGCGAACGGCTCCCCGCGCCACAGGCCGAGCGCGACCCCGTACAGCCGGGCGGCCTCCCGATCGTCGCTCGCCCGCGCCCGGGCCAGCAGCGCGCGGAAGCGGTGGAGGTCCACCGCCTCCTCCCGCACCCGCAGGAGGTAGCCGGCGGCGCTGCGGTGGATGCCGTCGGAGGGAGACAGGATGGAACGCAGGCGGGACAGGTAGCTGTGCAGCGTGCCCGCGGCCCGTTGCGGCGGGGCGTCGCCCCAGACGCGGTCGGTCAGCTGGTCGAGGGAGACGGGATGGTTGGCGTCGACGAGGAGGGCCGCCAGCACGCAGCGTTGCCGCGCGGGCCCGAGGTTGATCGGCCGGCCGTCCGCCCACGCGCTGACCTCGCCCAGGATCCCGAACTCGACCCCCACGGGACTCATCCTAGACGAGTAAGTCCGATCTCCGGTCAGTGGTCGTAGGCGGTCAGTGACCGGGTGATCGGGGCGTTGGTTGCGTGGTTGTGCCAGATCGCGG
>NZ_JBSFNK010000098.1:0-9839 GCF_053587055.1 Nonomuraea sp. NPDC003707
ACTCGACGTCCAGGTTCCGAGAGTGCTCACCTGCCAGTGGCTACCGGGCCCGAGTCTGCCCGAAAGCTGACCCGGTAGCTCTCATTAGGTTCCGAACTGCCGAACCCCGGTGCACGCCTACCTCCGTTGGCGCAACGCCACGTCCGCCGCTCCGATGAGCCGGACGCGCCAGCATCCAAGGGACGCGACCCTCAGTTGGTTACGTCAACCGACCACTTCATCAGGAGATCAGTTAATGGGGCGGGCCATCGTCGCGTGTTCGGGTGAGCGCTGATTGAAGCCTGCTGTGCAAGCTCAGAGCGGACAGGTGGGGGTCGGCGCCGCGGAGCAGGGCTGCCTTGAGGTGGCGTGCGGTATGGAGTGAGTCCACTAAAACGGGATCGGAGTCGAGACCGGTGCTTCGGACGTCACGGGCGACCGCGAGGGCTTGACCCAGATAATCCAGCGCCTGGCGGGATTGGCCGCCAGCCAGGTAGGCCAGGCCAATCGCTACCAGGGCCAGGCTTTCGCCCCAGCGGTCCCCGTTGTCGCGGGTGATACGCAAGCCGGTAGTGAAATGGTCCATGGCGTCACCGTGATCGTTGGTGGCCAGGCAGACCAATCCGAGGGTGATCAGGGCGAGGCTTTCCCCCCAGCGGTCCCCGATCTGGCGGGTGATGATCAGGGCTTGGTTGAGGTGGTCGAGGGCTTCGGCATGGTAACCAAGCTGGCGAGAAGCATTGCCGATGCCGATGAGGGCACGGCCCTTTCCGCATAGATCATCGGTCTCTTCGTAGAGAGCCAGTGATCGCCAGTGCTGGTCCAGGGCTTGTTGCGTACGGCCGGCGCGGTCGTTGATGAAACCAAGATGATTACGGGTCTTGGCCTCACCCCAGAGGTCGTTGTCCTGCTGATCCAAGACGAGTGCCTGCGCGTGATAGTCCAGCGCGCCCGGTAGGTGTCCACGGCGCCAATAGGCGAAGCCGAGGTTCTTCAATGTCTCGGCCAAGGCGCCGGGAACGAGGCTGTTTCGGGCGGCGGGTACGGCCAGGTGGTGGCTGTCGATCCAGTCGCGAATATGGCCGCTCATGAGGAAGAACCGCCAAAGAACGTGCGGGAGCCTCCACGTCAGCTCGTTCCAGCCGTGGTGCGCGGAAAGGGTGATGGCGGTTAGCAGGATGGCGTGCCGGTCCTGCACCCAGGCGACGGCGTCCCCGGGCCCGTCGAAGACGACAGGCTCTGCCGGGACGTGGACGATCGCCGGGGGAAACCGCCTCCGGCTCGGCTCCAGCTGATCAGCGGCAAGCTCCGCGGCATGCAGGTACCAGTCCAGGACCCGGCGGACCGCAGTAGTCCGCTCGACGTCGGTGTCCTCGTCGTGCGTCAGCTTGATGGCGTACGCATGGATCAGGTCGTGAAGGCTGTAGCTCTCTTCGCTCGGACGTTCCAGCAGAGATCGATCGGCGAGCAGGTCGAGGATCTGCCGTGCCTGATGGCTGGTGATGCCCGCCATGGCCGCGGCCGCCGGCGGATCGAATACGGCACCCGGGTGGAGGCTCAGCAGCCGGAACACCCGGCCGGCTGATGCGGGCAGAGCACGGCAAGACCAGGAGAGCACCGCGCGGAGGCTGGCCTCGTGATCGTCAACGGTATCCAGCAGATCCAGCCGGGCTCGCTGGTTGTGCATCTGCTCGGCGAGATCTCGCAGGCCGGTGCTGGAGTCGGAGGTAGCAAGTTCAGCGGCGATGTTCAGGGCTAGCGGCAGGTAGGCGCAAGAGTGCGCAAGTTCACTGGCGGCCTGCGGTTCGATGTCGATCCGCTCCGGACCGAGGATCTTGGTGAGCAGCTCGACGGATTCGTCGGCTGACAGCGGCTGGAGCGGGATGCGGTGTGCTCCTTCCCGGGCGGCCATGCCGCGCAGCTGGTTGCGGCTCGTGATCAGTACGAACGCGTGCGAGCCGGGCAGTAGCGGACGGACTTGTGCGGCATCCTGGGCGTTATCTAGGAGGAGCAGTATCCGCCGGTGTCCGAGCACGCTGCGAAACAACGCCGATCGCGCGTCGATCTGATCCGGGATGCGCGTGATCGGGACACCTAGGGTATCCAGCAGCATCTCCAGCGCGGCGCCGGGTTCCAAAGGGCGATCCGGGCCGAAACCGCGGAGATTGACGTACAGCGCCCCGTCCGGGAAGTGGTGGATCATCCGGTGAGCCCAGTGCACCGCGAGAGAGGTCTTGCCGATGCCGCCCATACCGGTGAGCGAGGCGATCACGATCGGCCGGGAGGGCTCATCGCCTTCCCGCGGGATCTCCATCCGTGGAGAAGGCTCGTCACCATTGGCTGCGAGGAGATTGTCCAGAATTTGCAGCTGCTGGGAGCGGCCAGTAAAGGAGACGACATCAGACGGGAGCTGCTGCGGGAAACCCGCTTGGCCAAGTAGATCGCTTGATTCGAAGGTTGATTCGCGGTCTTGCGGCGTCTCCTCTGCCGTTTGCTGCTGTGCGTCCAGACTGGGCGACGTCTCCAGCTGACTCTCATCCAGTAGGCGCGCCAACTGCGGATCGCCGGCGAGGATTGCGGCATGAATGCGAACCAACTCCGGGCCGGGATCGATGCCCAGTTCTTCCCGTAGTAGGGCGACGACGGCCCGGTAGGCATCCAGTGCCTCGGCTCGTCGGTCGGACAGGAAGAGCGCGACCATGAGATGGGCCCACAGTCGCTCACGGAAGGGGTGCTCGCCGGTCATGGCCTTTAGAGGCACGATCGTCGCCTCATAGTCCCCCAGCTGAAGACGCAGGTGGAGCAGGCGTTCCGTGGCGACGCCCCGTTCCTCGTCGAGGAGGGGAACATCGATCTCGTGTAGTAACTTCGACGGCACATCGGCCAGCGCCGGCCCCCGCCACAAGGCTAACGCCCGCCCGAGAATATCGACCTCGGTCGATGCCTGCGATGTGGAGATGGCTTGTCGCGTGAGCTCTCGAAAGGCGGACAGATCCATATCGTCCGGCTTCAAGCGCATGGCATAGCTGTCTCGGTGACTGTGGATCAGCCGATCCTCACCGGGATGCTTTTCGCGCAAAATGCGCCTGAGTCGTGAAACATGCGTGTGTAGCACACCACGAGCATGGCATGGAACATCACCGTTCCAGACCCTCTCAGTCAGATGGTCACGAGACACGAACTCGTTCACATTCAACAGCAGGGTGGCCAGAATGATCCGCTGCTTGGCCGCGGGAATCGCCACATATTTGCCTTCACGCTTGACATCCAGCGTCCCGAGTACGCCGAAATGAAATGCAGCTTCTGACATCACTATCACTCCCATCACCATCGAGTGCTAAAGATGTGCGCGGCGAATCAAGCCAGTGGTTGCTCCACATGAAGATCGTCGCACGGTTGATCGGATTGATGGAAACCTTGTTCGCCGCGGATACCGCGGCTCTGAGGCCCTATTAACCACGCCTGAGAAGATGGAAGATCGGCAATGCGGCAGGGAGGCCTTGACGATTTCTCGAAGTCCGGCGGACCCTGGTTTGCGGTGAGCCCGCTGCCGGTGGGGCCGGCAGCGGGCTCACCGCGGTTCGCGGATTAGTAGGCCTAGTGACTCTGCACGGCAATGGGCGTGTCGTAACCCATGTTGTCGCCCGAGTCACTCGCCAGGGCCACGGAGGCCGCCGCGTACACCGCGACGACTGAGAACAGGACGGTGCCCAGACTGAGGGCAACGCGCTTCTTAGCGTTCATGATCTCTCCTTCTGTGGGACTTGCTCTCTCCGACAGTTACTGCCGGCAGGCCGGCCGCCGCACTCGGTCGACGAGCCTGCTCAGCCCTCTGGATTTTCACCTCTCTCTTCTCGTTGGGTGTCGAGCCCGGGCGCCTGGGGCTCGTCGCCGTACGGCGCCAGGGTGGCTCATCGTGAATCGGCCAGGTTGTAGCCGTTCGCCTGCAGCGTGAACAGCTGGGCTCTTGCTGTGCGTCGGGGGATGCGTCTCCATGGGCCCCAGCATGTCGAGTCCGGAGTACCCGGGCACGCTGCCGTCTGGCGTGTCGCCAGCAACGATCAGTGTCTGCACACGCGACGCGGAGGACCCTGCTGCCGGAAGCAGGCTCCTGCAGCGCCGTTCCGGCCGTCTCAATCGCTCGGAGCCAGATCCGGGTCGTGCCAGGTGGCGACGGCGTGGGCGGCGGTGGTCCGGGTGCGCCACAGGTGGTCGGCAGATCCCGGTGTTCGTGTTGGAGCCGGTCGAGACCAACTGACCACGGCAAGGGTCCGCACAGGTGGGACGCACCTGTGCGGACCCGCCCGGCCCTGCGGATTACTTCTCGGTGAAGTACCAGCCTCTGGGGTCGGGGTGGCAGACGCCCCCCGGGCAGGTGATGGGTGGGTCGTAGTAGTAGCAGTCGGTGGTCGCGCGCCCGCCTGCGCGGACGCCGTACATCCAGTAGTTACAGGTGGCCAGGTCACGGTAGGGGCCGTGCGACGCGCCCAGCACCGTCGCCGCGGGGGCCGATGTCGTGGGTGCGCTTGCCGCGTTCGAGGTGCCCGGCAGCGAGAGGGCCGCTCCGGCAGTTGCGACGACGATCGCCCATTTCACGCTTCTCACGTGGTTGAACCTTTCTCAGCTTGAGCTAGGCGCTCCTGTTGGTGCACGCGCTCGTCGCAGTATGGCGATGGTCGCTGTCGTCGAGCTGTCGTACTGCTGTCTCCGGGTGGGTCTCGGCACCTCGAACAGCGGTGGTCGGTGCGAGTCCGTCTCCTGGGCGCTTCACTCGGCGGGAAGCCGGTCCACCCATTCGGCGTCGATCGTCACCCCACCCTCATCGGTGGACATGATTCCTCCGGTGAGAGGGACCCATACGGGCGTGTCGCGAACCCTCGCGGTGTCCGGGTCCACGACCACGGTGCCCGTACCGCAAGCCAGCGGAATCTCCAGGCGCCGCCGACCGTCGGTCTCGCCCAGGTCCACGACCCCAGCCGGGAGGCGAGCCCTCGGTAGGCGGCCGCGCGGGTCTGGGGCGTGCCACGGACGGTCGGGGTATCGCCGATCGGCCCCCAGGTGGTGCCCGCATGATGATTGGTGCGCACACTCGCCTCATTCAGGAAGTAGATGCTGGCACCCTGGCTGATGGCCTGGGCGCGGATCTTCGGATACTCCTGCTCTTTCCATCGACGGACCCGTTCGGGTTTTGCTCGTAGGCGTGGACCAGGGGCTTTTGCGGGGGACAGGCCCAGCCGTGCCAGGAGCTTGCCCACCCATTGCGGGGTGAACTCCACGCCGAACTTCCGTTTGATCAGCTCGGCCACCATCGCGCGGGTCCGCAGCCCGAAGTCGAATTGCAGTTGGCGGGGGTCTCGTCCGGTGATCCAGTCGCGCAGTTGTGCCAGTTGCTGTTCGTTCAGCGCCGGTAGGGGTCCGGGCGGCATCTTCACGGTCCGCGCTGCCGGGCCGCCTTCCTCGCGCAGCTTGATCCAGCCGAATATTGTCGATCGGCCCACGTCGAAGATGGCCGCTGCGTCGTCGACGTGCGTGCCGTTGTCGATGGCGGTGAGGACAAGCATTCGGGTGTCCTGGAGGTCACGCCGAGGGATCCGCTTACCTGACTCTCTGGCCACACTGAGAAATGGTCCAGTTACTAAATGTCAGCGTCCGGCGAACGGCTCAACTCGTCCGGTAATCCAATTCCCATCCGTAACACACTTTGAGCTGCCCCCGGGGACCGCTGAGACGCCCTCTGGTGACGTGGGTGCATGCGTCCCTACGCCATCGGTGCCGGATCGGGGCCGGCGACATTTGCGATCTCTTGTACGGAGGTTGTGTCGACGTCAGCGGGGTTGCCGCTTGAGCCGATCGGCCGAAGCTCCGAAAGCGGGAGACCAACTTCGTCGACGAAGAAGCAGTAGGCCTCGCCGGAGGCGAAAGCGTGGCGTTCTCCCCACTGGCCCAGGGCCACGATGACGGGGAATAGGTCGCGCCCGACAGGGGTGAGTGCGTAGAGCTGCCGCCTGCCCGATGGCGCGGTCTGCCGGACGAGGATGCCTCGCTCGACCAGCCGGTAGAGCCGGTCGGTGAGGATGTTGCGGGCGATGCCGGTGCGCTGATGGAAGTCGGTGAACGCTCGCGCACCGTGCATGGCGTCGCGAACGATGAGCAGGCTCCAACGGTCACCAACCAGGTCGAGGGCTCGTGCCGTTGGGCAGGTCGGGTCGGTCCAGGTCACTTCCTCGGCTTTGGTCGCGGTCTGAGTCATCACATCTCCCGAAGGGTTGCCGATTGAAACCATTATGCTATACTCCTGAAGTAGTTGCAAAATGCTACTGATTGAGCCAGAGCAGATCGGCCCGACCTGTCCGAAGGACACGTAGTGGACCACCGAGGAACCGGCCGGATGGCTCATAGCCAAGCCGACATCTGCCGGTAGGGGACAGAAGGAAGTCGATCATGAATATGCTCGACGCAGAGACGATCCGGATGCACCGCTTTAGCGCCGATTTGCCGGAACTCCAGCATGTCAGGCAGTTCGTGGGCGACCTGATGACGGGTCATCCATCCGCGGCCGACACGGTCCTGGCGGTCTCCGCGAACGCCATCGAACACTCCGACTCCGCCCGGAGCGGCGGTTTCGCGGTCCAGGTGGCCCATCTCGAGGATGCCATGCGTATCGAAGTCCGTGATGCGGGTGGGCCGGAGCAGCCGAAGCAAGGCGGCAACAACCCGGACGCTACGCGCGGGCGCGGCCTGTTCATCGTCGACAGCCTCTCCCGTGATTGGGGTGTCGCTCGGGACATGACGCACACCAGCGTGTGGTGCGAGATCGCGTGCACCCATGCGCCCTTGGTCCCAGAGCGCGTCGCAGCCTGACAACCGCAGTCGTGATCCGAAAAGGGGGAAGCGACAAGGTGAGCAAGCACCAGATAAGCCAAGCAGGGGCCGACGAGTGCTACGGCCCTACTGCCGTCTGCGTCTCTGGAGGAGCACTTGCGCGGCCGGCGGGCACGCCGGGCTCCTCGTTCGCGCCAGGAAGCCCGGCCCGCGAACATGTCGACGCTGACGCGCCGTACCGAGAGCGGATGCGGCAGTTCACCGCGGACGCCTCACATGAAATGCGCACTCCTCTGGCCGGCTTGCGTGTGGAGTTGGAAGAGGCCCGGCTGCATCCCGACCAGACTGATCTCGCCGAACTCCTGGAGCGCGCGCTTGGAGATGTCGGCAGGCTTGAGGCGATCGTCAGCGATCTGCTCCTGCTGACCAGGGTGCGGGCGGGTGCGCCTGGGGAACGGGAGATAGTGGACCTGGTCGAACTGGTACACGCTGAGATCTCCAGGCGGGCCGACACCGTCGACATCGACCTGCGATCCGACAGTGAGGTAACGGTCTGGGCACTCCGTGCCGATGTCAACCGCCTGGTGGCCAACCTGCTCGACAACGCACAGAGACACGCCCGCCACGCGGTGCAGGTAGCGATCCGACGGGATGGCGACACCATCGAACTGGCAGTGGCCGATGACGGAACAGGCATCCCACAGGCCGACCGCGAAAGCGTCTTCGAGCAGTTTGCACGGCGAGATGCCGCGCGTAGCCGCGATCAAGGCGGCACCGGCCTCGGCCTGACGATCGCCCGCGACATCGCGCTGGCGCATCGCGGGACGCTCCACGCGGAGGATTCACCCCTCGGCGGTGCCTGTTTCGTGCTCCGACTGAGCACCCCAATGTAACTGGTGATCGCAGCCGGAGGCGACACCTGCTTTCCGACGACCCCAATCGCTGCGGCCAGTTTCCGGCACGCGATCCGCCACTACTGAGACGCCATTGCCAAGACTTTCAATCCCGTCTATTTTGCCCCGACCGCGGCCGCCGCGATCGAGCGACTCTATGAGTTCGCCGAAGTGTGGGGCGGAAAGCAACCCGGCGATCGTCAGATGTTCGACAAACCTGCGCCTGACGAAATTTCATCCATGCAGGTCAAGCGGCATGTGAGTACTCGTGAAGGACGCCGCCAAGCCGGTCCCGTCGGCGTATGTTCAGGTCGGTGATTCGCTCTGGATCCGTGATCGGGCCCGGGACGGTACGCAGCGGGGCAGCTTGGGCCAGGGCTTGATGGGCTCGGTGCCGGTTGTAGAACAGTTCGTACTCGCGTAGGGCGTGCCGCAGGTGGCGTTCGTTCTAGAGCAGGCAGCGATCCAGGAGTTCGTGGCGGCACGACTGCACCCATCGCTCCATGATGGAATTCATCTGCGGCATCCGGATACCGGTGAGTACGGTCTGGATGCCTGCGTCGGCGAGGATTTCGTCCATGAGGGCGGGGAACTTCCCATCCCGGTCTCGGATCAGAAAGCGTGCCCGGAAGTTCGCATCCTCCAGGTCCATCACGAGATTCCTGATCGCCTGGATCACCCAGCCGGCGGTCGGGTGCCGCTCGTCCAACCGACAAGGCGACCCGTTCGCCCCCTTTGACCGCAACGCCTCCAGCCCGCCGGCCTGCCAGGCGCGAAGCCAGGCATAGACGGACGTCCGCGAAACTCTCAACCGCCTGGCCACCTGCGCCGGCGCCACACCAGCAGCGAATAACTCCCCGGCCTGCATGCGCACCTGCTCGCGCTTCGCCCTGGCGGCCGGGGTCAGACCACCACCATCCGGATACCCCATCCCACCGGCATAGTCACCGACCAGCAGAAAGACACGCAACCACGCCGCGTCACCTCAACCTTTCAAACTCTGGTAAAGGTACTCACCTATCGACAAGTACCCCTACATTCCCGTGATTCTGTAGCAGCCGCCCAGTCCAAATTGCCGACGGCAGAAAGCAATTACGAGTCTTCAGAGATCTCTATAGGATCTCGATCCCTGATTCCAGGTGGCCGGGCTGTGGAGTGGCGGTTAGAGAGCTGCTGAGCAGCTTTCGTTAGGCTCTCGAGAAAGCTGGAGACTGCAGGGTGATTTCGAGTCCCTTGACGTACGGCTGCGAACAGGGTTCGATCGATGCTAGGGATAGACATCGTGAGGAGCCGCGCCTTTGGTGTATCGCCGAAACGAGCTATAAGGGGCGCGACAACGCCAGGTATCAGGGCAATGCCGTTTCCAGCGCCGACAAGAGCCGCGGCCATCATGAAGTCGGCACACACTCCGATGACATGGGGCTCATATCCGACGAGCGCACAGGCTCGCTCAAGTACGACGGCACATGACGTGCCTGGGGCAGGTGCAATCCAACGGTCATCGCGGAGATCCGCCAAGGCGACGTGCGGTCCACGCAGTCGGTGGTTCGCAGGCACCGCAATGAGCATTTGCTCGGTGTACAGGTCAACCCGGTCAAAGTTGGTATCGTCCCGCCGCGGGGCGAGGCTGTACTCCCCGGCCAGGGCGACGTCCAGTTCGCCACGCGCGAGTGCTGCAAGGCTTTCTTCGGGTTCGAGTTGCTGGATACGTACCTCGAGCTCGGGCGCCGTCGTGGCGAGATGGGTAAGCGTGGACGGTAGGAGTGTGTAACCCAGTGTGGGGAGTACTCCGACCCGCAACACGCCATGTATCTTGCCGTCAATCCTGGCAATTTCGGCTTCGATGCCTTCCAGATCGGCGATCAGATCTCGGGCATGGTCCGCCAGCCATTGGCCCGTAGAAGTCAACCGCGCTGTTCGCTGGCTGCGGTCAAGGAGGGCGACGTCGAGTTGACGCTCGAGCGCCGCGATCTGTTGGGAGACCGCGGGCGGTGTGAACGATAGGGCTCGGGCGGCCGCCGCAACGCCGCCGTGTTCAGCTACAGCCAGTAGCACCCGCAATCGTCGCAAGTCCAACATGTAAGCCATACTACAAGAGACGGCCCTCAGGCACAGCAAATGCTTCATGTCCTCCCTGAGCCGTTG
>NZ_JBSFNK010000099.1:0-9650 GCF_053587055.1 Nonomuraea sp. NPDC003707
TAAGAAGGGTCTCGATGTCGTTCGTCACAAAACGATCAACGAGGCCCTTCCCCATTGGTGGCTACCGCCCAAGAACTTCGGACTTACTCGTCTAGCTCGTTTGGTGCGGTTGCGCAAACATGTCGCGCAACCCGCATCGCTGAGAGACCATCCCGCCGCGTGACTGCTGCTACGACCAACCTCTCCCGTTCGGTCTCCACGCTATGAGGGGAAGCTCACATTAGCCGGGACCACGAACTTCCCCATGCGGCACGCTCCTGAGGTTTCTCTGGACGGTCAACGTGATGGGGTGCTCCTCACCCAACACCCGGCGGGAGATCTGCAACACTGCCCGAAGCTCCGCCACGGCCTCCTCCGTCCGCCCCAAATCACCCAACAGGAGCGCCAGGTTGTTCCGCCCAGTCAACGTCTCGGGGTGCTCCTCACCCAACACCCGCTGCCAAGGCTCCAACACCGCCCGATATTCGGCCTCGGCATCCTCCAGCATTCCCAATCGCTGCAGTACGGTCGCCAGGTTGTTGCGGCTGCTCAACGTGTCAGGGTGCTCTTCACCCAACACCCGCCGTCGAATCTCCAGCACCGCCTGATGGATCGCCCTGGCCTCCATCAGTCTCCCTGAACCATCCAGCATGGTCGCCAGATTGTTCCAACTGGTTAACGTTTGGGGATGCCCATTACCCAACACCCGACGGTGAGCGTCGAGCACCGCCAGAAGCTCCGCCTCAGCCTCCTCCAGCTGGCCCAAACGCTGTAGGACAATCGCCAAGGTACCGCGGCCCATCAACGTGTCAGGGTGTTCTTCACCCAGCACCCGCCGTCGAACCTCCAGCAACATCAGAAGCTCAGCCCTTGCCTCTGCAAAGCGCCCTGTATGCCACAGCAGCCCCGCCAGGTGGTTGCGGCTGCTCAACGTGTCAGGGTGCTCTTCACCCAACACCCGCCGTCGAACCTCCAGCACCGCCCGTTGCTCCTCCTCCGCCTCCGCCAGCCGCCCCCAACGATCCAACACCAGCGCCAGGTTGCTCCGGCCGGCCAAGGTGTATGGGTGCTCTTCACCCAACAGCCGCCGCCATATCTGCAAGACCGCGCGATGCTCCGCCTCGGCCTCCGCCAGCCGCCCCATTTCACCCAGCAGGAGTGCCAGGTCGTTCCGGCAAATTAACGTGTCAGGGTGCTCTTCACCCAACACCCGCCGTCGGGCCTCCAGCACCGCCCGATGTTCCGCCTCGGCTTCTATCAGCCGCCCCGAGCTGTCCAACACGATGGCTACATTTCGCCGGCAGCTCAGCGTGTCGGGATGCTCTTCACCCAGCACCCTCCGTGAGAGCTCTAACACGGCTCGGAGCTCTGCCTCGGCATCCTTCAACCGCCCCAAACGCTGCAGCAAGCCTCCCAGGTTGCCCCGGCTGCTCAACGTGTCAGGGTGCTCTTCACCCAGCACCCGACGCCGCGTCTCCAGCAACATTCGAAGCTCAGCATCAAGATCGTCCAGTCGTCCCAAACTCCACAGCACGGCCCCCAGGTCGCTGCGACTGGTCAACGTGTCAGGGTGCTCGTCACCTAGGCTCGCCATTGCGATGGACAGGTGGTGACGCGCGAGAGATTCAGCGCGATGGTAGTTACCCTGCTTGTGTTCGAAGGCGCTGGCCACGGAGAAAATCCCGTCATATTCACCGATCACCGTCGTGACATGGTGATGGTCGGTCAGGCTTTCGACATGCGGGCTGAGCACCTTGAATCTGCTGGCCTGCTCAGGCTGGGTTAGTTCGGAGGCAGCCAACCATGCCTCACCAAGCCAGGCCAAGGCCACTTGGGGTGACGACCGCCTCTCGGTGGAGTAGGCACGGGTGTCGTCTGCCGCAGCGATGACCTTCTGCAGCAGCCGGTGGATCCTAACAGCCGACTCCTCCAACTTGATCAGATGGTAGGACGCCAGCAGCCGTAGCGCGTCCATCACTTGCAGGCTGCCGGCCGCGGCCCTTTCACCGAGGATGTCGCGGGGCACATCTTCCGGTGCGTAGCAGGCCAGGACGCGCAACAGGTGCTCGGCGTACGGGTTTCGGGACCGGATAACGTCCAAGTGGGCGTTCCACAGCCGGGCGATAGTCTGCTCAGCCTCGTCCTGATCGCGTGGTCTGTCGTACATATCCAACGGGTGATCAGCCAGCAGCCGTTGATAGGCGTTGGGGGAAATTCGGCATTCGCGAATGTAGGCGCCGGCCTGCTCCAACGCCAGCGGCAGAAACCCCAACTCGACGGCGATCGCCTCGAACACCGGAAGTTCGTCGGGATCGGCATCGCGTTCACTGGTCAACGCGATCAGTTCGGTAGCGGCCTGCTTAGTCAGCAGCCCCAGCGGTAGCTCGATGGCGCCTGTAGGCCATGCCACCTGACGGCGGGTGGTGATGACGATGTGTCCTCTGCGAAGCTGCGCCAAGAGGCTACGAGTGTGCTTGGGCTCTTCGACATTGTCGAGCACGAGCAGCCAGTCGTCATGGGTCTGCAACCAGTTCAACGCCCACTGGGCCGCCTGCTCAATGCCCAGCAATGTCGACAGCGCAATAGGCTGTGGCAGCGGTGGATGCAAGGACGCAGCAAGGGCGGCCAGTTCATTGCTGATCTTCTCTTCGCTGGTCGCGGTAATCCACCACACCAGCCGATAGCGCTGCATGTGGTATTCAGCGTACTGGCGTGCGAGTTCGCTCTTGCCCACGCCTCCCATACCGTGGATCACTTGGCCAATGGTTACCTTAGAGGAGTTGCCGGATAGCGTCTGCTCCATTGCTGTAAGGGCGTCGTCTCGCCCGACGAACACCGCCGATCGTGCCCGCGGTAGGTTCGTCAGCATGGTGGGCAGCGGCACCTCTTCGGGCGCTTTCAGGGTGCCCGGTTCCAGCCTGATGATCGGAGAGTGATCCCCAGAAGTCGCCGCACCAATGGTCTGAGCAGCGATGGAGCGAAATCCCTCAGCACGGATGGTCATCTTGGACGGGGAAGAGAGCGAGTCCGCCACGCTCAACCTGCCGCTGCGGGCGGAGGCGCGTCACCTGTGGAGGCGGACCCGATGTTCTGTGCGGCGATGGACCGCTCACCGATCGCCTCGACTCGCACCTGAGCTGAAGAGTCGGCCGGTGCCGTCCCCAGCTCATCCGCAGACCGGCTGTCCGAGGAGCTCGAAGCCGATGGCGCTGCCCAGGGAATAGGAGAAGATCCATCCCCCGTGGAGGCAGATCCGATGGTTTGAGCAGCGATCGACCGCTTTCCGCTTGCGGTGATATGGACTTCAGTTGTGGAACTGCCGATGTCCAAAGCGCGTCGGGCAAGGACCACCTGGTACAGCGTCGCTGGTACGCCGATCAGCGCAGTCAGGCTCATTCCGATGATGCTGGACCATTTGTCGGCGTCGTCGAGCCCCGCCTTGAATAGCAGCACGCCTACCACTGTGCCGATGAGTGCAGTCACCGCTCCGCAGGCCCATGCCAGCGCCCGCCCTCGCCCTCTCATCCCTCCATAATGGACTACGGCAACCCTCGCGAGGCGGTCTCCACTCAGGGGATCCGTCAACGTCGCAGACTTGATCAACAGCCGTCTCAGGACAGTGTGATGGCTGTATGGCCGATAAGCATGCTTCACCTGCGTGGATGGGCTGTCGCTAGCCGGTAACATCCGAAGATCATCCTACGCATGGGCTCGCACGCGCCGACCGGTCACCACATTATTTGGTCACCAGTGGATACTTACGCCCGTCATGCTAAAGGGCCTGCCGTGCCCGGTGCATGTCTTGCCTTAGGGCAACGGTGGCTGGATGGCCAGGACCATAGGCTGCCTCAGCGATAGCCAAAGCCTGCGTATACAGTTCCACTGCTTGATTTAAGTGACCCAGGTCCTTGAGACTGATCGCCAAGCTCCCGAGACAGAAAGCCACATAGGGATGGTCAGAACCGTAGACCGCCTTAGTGATCGCCAGCGCTCGTTGTTCCAACGGCACCGCTTCATCCACGCGACCTGTTGCATGCAAGCTGACCGCCAGACTCCCAAGCCGATGGGCCACAGCAGGGTGGTTAGGACCATAAGCAGCTTCAGTGATCGCCAGCGCTCGCTCCTCCAGTGGGATCGCGTCCTTGCTGCGGCGCAGATCACGAAAACAGCCTGCTAGATTTCCGAGCAGTGTGCCGATATCGGGATGCTCCGGACCGTAAGCCGTCTCAATGATCTTAATCGCGCTTATTATCAATGGCACCGCATCTCTGGCACGGCCGAGCTTCCCAAAACTGACACTCATATTGCTTAAAAGAGTGGCGACTATGGGGTGGTCAGGGCCATGAATCGCTTCGGCGGTTGTCAGTGCCCGTAACTCCAGCGTCAGCGCCTCATCCAGGCGATCCTGATCACGAAAGGCCCGCGCCAAAGTAGCCAGCCTGATCACCACGTCGGGGTGGTCCTGGCCATACGCCTCTTCGCTAATCGCCAACGCCCGCTGTAGTAGTGGCAAGGCTTCATCCACGCGTTCTAGCTCACATAGGCTAACCGCAAGGTTTCCCATCACGGTGGCGACCACGGGATGGTCAGGGCCATAATCGGCTTTTACGATTGCCAATGCCCGACTATGTAGTTGCACCGCCTCTCGTATGCGGCCAAGATCGTGAAAGCTACTAGCCAGGTTTCCTAGGCGGGTAGCAACAGTAGGGTGGTTCGGGCCATAGGCCTTCTCGGTGATGGCTAACGCTCGCTCTTCCAATGGCACCGCCTCGCTTACCCGCCCAAGCATTCTGAAGCTAGTAGCCAAGTTCTGCAGTCGATCGGCAATGTCTGGGTGGCTAGGCCCGTAAACTCTCTCAGTAACAGCTAACGCCCGTTCCTGTAGCGGCACCGACTCATTCGCACGCCCCAAGGCACAAAGACTTCGCCCGAGATTGTCCAGCAATGCTGCAACAACAGGATGGTCAGTGCCATGAGCTGTTTCGGCGATTGCCAATGCCCGCTCCTCCAGAGACACCGCCTCATCTGCACGCCCCAGGGCCCGGCAATTGTTCGCCAGATGGGCCAACATGCTGGCAGTTTCAGAATGATTCGGTCCATGGGCGGCCTCTATGATCGCTAAGGCTCGGGCGGCAAATGGCTGCGCCTGCACAGGAGACCCTTGGCTCCGCAGAAAAATCCCGGCCAAGCTCAAGACATCCCCGAGCGGGAAAAGAGCGCCAGTTTCAGGATAGGAGTTCGCTAGAGCTTGGATATGCGGGATAAGCCGCCTCCAGAGTGGCCAGCCATCTGTGTTGTATTCCGGGTCACTGGGGAGTGACCTCGCTAGCCACATCAGCGCCGTATCCCGTGCCGTTTCCTGGATATCACGATAGAGAGGTTCTGCGAGGATGACCTCTCGCATGATTCGGTGAATGCTAATACTGTTATCAGTAAGACTGATCAAACTGTACGAGGCCAACAGGCCCAAGAAGGAGTCAAGATCGGTGTTGTCAAGGCTGTCGTGAGACATAATCTGGCGAGGAATATCGTCAGGGGCGTAGTGGGCCAGGATTTGCAGTAACTCAACGGCGCCCTGGTCGCTGGCACCAAGGGTGCTCATGGTGATGGTCCACAGCCGGGCAATCGTTCGATCGCCGGAACTGCCTTCGGCGCCCAGCATATACATTCGCTCCGGTCGACGTCTCAAGCGATTGAGATAGTCGACTAGACTTATGTGCGTTTGCGCGATATACGCGGCAGCTTGCTCTAAGGCTAACGGCAAATACCCGAGTTCAGAGGCCAGTTCCTCAGCTGCATGCTCAGTATCTCTGTGCCATGCGACCCCAGTGATCCGGTGAAGTAGCTCTGCAGCCGGTTCGAGGTCTAAGACCTGCAACTGCATCAGTTGCGCGCCTGCGCCCCAGCGCACATCCCGCCGTGTCGTGACCAGCACATGACCGCTGTCCAGTTGCCCCAGCAGTGGGCGGATGTGCTCGGGGTCGTCAACGTTGTCCAGTATCAGTAACCAGTCGGAATGTGTCTGCAACCAGCCGATCGCCCAGTCTGCGGCGTCTTCGACCTTCCCAACAAGTCGAACTGGAGGATGCAGACGGCCTGCCAAGGCCGCAAGACCAGCCTGTATTCGCTCGACGTTATCGGCCGTGACCCACCACACCACTTGGTATCGGTCTCGGTGGGTAGTGGCGTACTGTAACGCCAGCTCAGATTTCCCCACTCCGCCCAGCCCGTACACAACCTGACACATCGCCATCCGGGCGTGATCGTCCTCGAGTGCCTGATGCAGACTGGTCAGCGCCTGCTCCCTGCCTTCGAACACCGCCGCCGGCTTGCGCGGCAGATACCAAAGCCCTCTGTCCAGAGTGATCTTAGAGGGGTCACGCAGTGTTCCCGGATCGAGTCTGATCAATCGGTTATCTATCGGGGAACTGTCCCCAGTAGTCACCGCTCCAGAAATCTCAGCAGCGGCAACCGCTCTATCACCTGAGGCATCCACTTCTACGCGGCGCTCCAGTGGAGTACGAGTCACGGCTGACCTCAGCCAGTTGGGCCATCTCAAGGGGAGACACTCCCGGAGATCAGTTGTGCATCGATCGACCGTTCTTCACTAGCGGCCACCCGCACCTGAGAGAGCTCACCGGCTGTCTCATTGTGCTCTTTCACGATGGAGCCTTCGCATAAGGCTCGGATGGCCTCGTGGACCCCCTCATCGAGGGTGAGCTCGCTCACCCCAACCTCAAGCAGGAAGAGCCGATCGGCCGAGCCGGAACCCACAGAGGACATCCGTTCACCTGCGCACGCGCCAGACCGTCTATTTAACGGGATGAGCTATCATACCGGTTCTGTAGCTCATCGAAAAACTGCCTAAGCATCGCGACTGCGTTCGAGTCTTCAGTCAACTCATAGCCGCCAAAACGGTACACCTCGTAACCCTTGAGTCGTAGCGCTCGGTCTTCAGCAACCATCTGCGAATACAGCCGCGGCGAGGCTAGATCATCCTCGGCGTAATGATGCTTGCCGTCCACCTCGATCACGATGCGTACGCCTCCCGGCAACATCAACAGAAAATCCATTCGCTCCCGCTTCAGGCGTTCTCCCTTGCGGAGGGTCTGGCGCTCACGCTTAGTGAGCGGATCGTAGTGCAGATAGACCTGCGGCAAGAGGGCCGGCTGTCGCTGCCCCTCCTCGCCCGCATAGCGCTCACAGTAGGTGTTAAAGACGACCAACTCGGCCGGGTTCTCCTCAGTCGGACTCTTCTTCATACACTGGCGTAGCCGCCCATATAGATCATGTCCGATGCTGCGATCATCACCGACCAGGCCGCGCTTATCCCGCCACCATGCCACGAGCTCGCCCCACGTCAAGCCCGCCGCGGTGAGCTCCCGGTCATAGACGAGGCAGGTATCAGCGTGTTCCACCACTTCAATCACGTTGTTGATAGCATCACGAAGCACAATTTCGGGCTTATGGCCGGTCGAGGCGAAAATGATATTTTTCATCTGGCCATCTACACCGCGAATGGAACCAGTTCCAGACCAGGCCTCTTCCAACTCGTCGAGTCGATCCCAGAGCGGCGTAAACAGCTCGCTTAGGTAGCCCCGCCTGGCGGCGTAACTGTGGCTCATGCCTTCTCTTACCCAGTAGGCATGGAAACCTCCGTAGTCGCGAAACGGCGGTTTGAACTCGATACCTATCCGGCCGAGAAGTGCTCGCAGAGCTCGCAGCACCTCAATGATCTGCTCGTTGTCGAGTCTCTGTCCGTTACCACCTGTGCCGTAAGCTTCCAGCTCACGATGAGTCAGGCGGCTGAGCCCCTGGGCAACGGACCAGTCTGGAGAGTCTGGCAGCGGACCCCACCGCACCTGATCGATTAGTTCCTCGTTGAGGACTGTTTGCCATGACGACCAGGGTTCGCCGTTCATCTCCCAGGCTGGGTCTTGCTCCTCGACGAAGAAATCGCTTGGCCTCATAGCGGGACAGTACTATTCAGGTACGACATTGGAGGGGCGGGCGCGGCGCACACCCTCGTGGGTGGATTGGTGGGCCGGTGGCAGGGTCACAAGTTCCGGCACGTGCTCTAGGTAGAGCCTCCCAGTGAGGAGCGATGGGTCGCTCTGATGAACGTCGTCTCCACAGTCCACAGGTATCCCAGAATCCCCGCGTGTCGCCTAGAACGTTACGGGCCCTCGGGCGGCCATCGCGGTCTGGCTGGTACTACTAGATCGGCACGGATCACGCATAGCGACGAACGCGTATCGCCCGGACGTGGAATGCGGCTTGTCCGGGGCAAGGGGTTGTAGACAGTCGACGTACGCATGATCGCAATGCGGTACCAGGGTTGCTCGATGGCAACCCGACCCGGAGCGCAGGGCCCTCCGGGCCCGAGCACCGGAAGCGGGGCGGCAGCCCTGAAGTCTCTGCCCTAGCCCTTCAGAACGGTGCCTAACTTGACCGGACGGATGTCCGTCACTATGAAGTTAGAAGTCATAACCATTGCGGTGCCCGAAACTGCACTCCATGCTCGGTTTGAGAATAGGCATCAGGTCTCTCGGTCAGCAGGCAAAGTTGATCCTTGAGATATTCCCTGCGTAGAGCCGCCATATCGTGACAGGAATCCAAGGCCTCTTCCCACCCAGAGGCGCGTTGATAATCCTCGCCGTGATTAAAGATGGTTAGGCACGGTGGGACTGCTGCTACACGATACCCATCCTGCTCCTTGCGCATACAGGAGTACAGCACACCGTGCTTGGCGGGCGTTAGGCGATCGAAGGACATCAGGCGTTCGTCCGCGCGCGCCAACTCCGCTCGTTTCTCCTGTCGACGTAGGGAGTTTGCATAGTTCTCCCGGCGTCCGTAGACCAGAACGAACCGCGGCGCAAGCTGCCTTCGCGCCAGCACTGGAGGTATTTCATAGTAATCCAGAAAGGCTGAACGATTGTGGCCACGGTTGAACCATGCTCGCCATTCAGCCAGTTGTCCTTGCGCATGAGTGAAGTCGCTGTGGATCTCCGCGCGCTCACCGTAGAACCATTTCTTGTGCGGAGTCTCGATCTCAATCAATATCGGATAAAGTGATCCGCTGTCTGTGCCAATCCACATAAAGTCAGGCTCCCGGTCACTAAGCCCAGGTAGCTTTGGCTTTGTGATCACGGCCATGGGGAAGGCGGAGTGACCTGAGTCCCCATCGACGCTATGGGATCCCGGCAACAACGAGGGATGGCGCTCCAAAAACGTCTGGATTAAGCGTTCATCCTGAGATTCTGGGCTGTCAAGAAGAGCCTGCCACCTTTTTGTCAGCGCGGCATCATAGACCTCCTGAACAGGTGGCCCCGGCGCTGTCAACTGGCTCTCGGCCAGATAGCCCGGCAGGTAACCCACGAAGGGTTCACGAAAGGCGTTAGAGACATTGCGAGGAGCCGTCTCGGTCACGATGGCAGCTTACGCTCTGTCGTCGGGATTGAGCGACGGATACCTTGCCATTCGTGCGTGGGCGGTGCTGGCCGCGACCGGCCGGAGAGCCGCAGCGCGGCCAGCGACCGCCCGACGCGCGCCAGGCCGCCGCAGGCGGGCTGGCCTGGGTGTGTCCAGTCAGTGGTGTATCTCGATCTTGATTTGTTCTATCGGGTGGTCGGGGTCAGGCGGCCTTCGAAGGTGATGGCGAAGGCGTTCAG
>NZ_JBSFNK010000100.1:0-4771 GCF_053587055.1 Nonomuraea sp. NPDC003707
AGCAAGTACGACGAGGCAACTGCCTGGGCACATCGGACCGTCCAGGCCGCGCCTTGACAGATTTCGCCATGGGATGTCTGTCAATTTGATCAAGGTAGTTGAGCTGGGTTAATTCTGTGTCGAGTTCTCTGTGGTGACCTCTTGGACAGCGTTCTTGGGCTTGTTGATCCACGCCGGGCCGGGCAGGTCAGGCGGGGCCGGAGTGCCTCCGCTGGCGAACCGCTCGGGATAGGCGCTCTGAGCGGCCGTCAGGATTGCGGCTCGCCGGTCGCGGATGGCGGCGGCGCGGCCGTAGTGCACGTCCACCGGATGGTGATAGCCAATCCCCGAGTGGTAGTGCTCGTGGTTGTACCAGGTGTAAAGCCCTGGCAGAAGACGCGGACGTCTTCGATGGAGCCGAAGACGGCCGGGAAGGTGGGGCAGTACTTCAGCGTCTTGAAGCTTGCCTCAACGTGTGGGTTGTCGTTGCTGGTCTTCGGGCGGGAGTGGGACTTGGCCACGCCCAGGTCGATCAGCAACTCGGCGACGGTCTTCGAGGTCATCGACGAGCCGCGATCGGCATGCAGGGTGAGCGTGCCGGGATCGATGCCGTGCTTGCGGGCGGTCTGGGCGATGAGCATCTTGGCCAGGTCGGCGGACTCGCGGGAGGCGACCATCCAGCCGACGACGTACCGGCTGAACAGGTCGATGATCGTATAGAGCGAGTACCAGACGCCTTTGCCGGGGCCGCGCAGTTTGGTGATGTCCCAGGCCCAGACACGGTTCGGGGCGTCTGCGACCAGCTCGGGCACCGTCCGGGGCGGGTGGGTGGCTTGCCGGCGCCGATCTCGGTCGACCTCGCCGTGCTGGCGCAGGATCCGGTACATCGTGGAGACCGACGCCAGGTAGGTGCCCTCATCCAGCAGGGTGAAGTAGGCCGTGGCCGGGGCGGCGTCGGCGAATCGCTCGTTGAGCATGGCGCGGACGTGCTCGCGTTCGGCCTGCGACAGCGCGGCCGGGTGCGGCTTACGCGCTTGGGCCGGGCGGACCGGAGCCGGGCTTTGGCGGTTGTTGCGGTACCAGGTGGCTTGTGCCACTCCGGCTGCCTGGCAGGCTTTGCGCCGCCCGAGCAGCGGCGTGAGCTCGGTGATCGCCTCGTCCTGGGCGGCCTGGAGGAGCTGGTTCACTGCTCGCCCCGAGGCGTCGAGGTCTCGCTGCCGGTGGCGAGTTGATCCAGCAGCGCGAAGAGCTTTCCCTGCACCTCGATCACCTGGCGGGTCTTGCCGAGTTCGGCGCGCAGCCGCTCGACCTCCGCGTGCAGCGTGTCGATCTGCCTGTCCCGCGGGTCGGCTTTCGGTCGGCCGACCGCCCGGGCCAGTGCCTGCTCCGCGCCATGGTCTCGCGCTGTGCGCCAGCTGGAGATCAGCGATGAATACAGGCCCTCCCGGCGCAGCAGCGCGCCCTTGCCGGCCTTGTCGAGCTGGTCGTACTCCTCCAGGATCCGGGCCTTGTAGGCGGCGGAGTAGGTGCGCGGACGTCCTCGTTCACGCACCTGAGGGTCGGGGATCTCCGGATCCGGCTTGCTTGCTCCCACGAAGGGATGTCTCCTTCCCCACCCTCAGCACAGAGTTTCATGCCTGATTGCTACCTCTGTCCATTTTGGCAGGGAGGGGTTGGTAGTTACGCATGAGCCCGGATTTGTGTGTTGGCCTGGAGGAACGCGTGTAGGGCCGGGGAGGGTCGTGTGTCTACGCCCTCCGCAGCCGGTTTGCTGATCGGGTCAAGTAGGTTCGAGACGGAGACCCGTGCCGGTGGTGTGATGGAAAGTGCCTGGTAGATGGCTCGTTGCGCGGCTCGTTGCGGGGTGGTGTGGACGACGGTTCCGGCCGGTCCGGCGAGGGTGACCTGGGACAGACGGGACAGTTCGCGGTTGATCCGGGGCCATCTTTGCCCGCATCCGCGTTCGGCGACGCGGGCGCCTTCCGCAATGCCTGCCCGAGCTTGGGCGAGCGCACCGACAGCAGCATCACCGTCTCCTCCACATACCGCCACGCGAACCTCTCACCCTTGCGCAGGTAGACCAGCACCAGCAGAACCTGCTGTCCAGCGTTCAGCAACCGCCAAGACGAGCCGATCACCTCGCGGCGTCGGCGGATCAACCCGGCCACGTAGTTCAGCGTTGAAGGCGACAAATCGACGGCAGCGCGATAGAGCAGCACCCAGAGCTCCTGGTCGTGACGGTGAGGATTGTGGTGATCAACCCATCTACCAGGGGCTCTGTTACGTCATTAGGCGAACAGTCGACCCGCGACCATGCTGTGATCAGCACCCGCCCCCGGAGGATGAAAAGGGGCCATCGAGTCTGGGAGGGGCTTCCTGATATGCGGTGGACGTAACCATCAAAGTCAAAGGCGCTTTCGCCGTTCTGGCGCAACACTGTCGCCATGCTGTCGTCAGTAGAATACTATTCCTCCACCGTTCCATATTGATCCGCAAGAAGACCGGCTGTGCTATACCTTTCTGTTGACTCAGTCAGCATGAAAGGACATCATGCCCATCCAGCTGTGGACCGGCCGCCTTAGTAGGCTCGCTATACCAGGCGTAGTCCTCCTTGCGGGATTATGCGTCACCTCAAATGTGGGAGCCGCCACCACACCAGGAGAATCTTCTTCACTTCTGTCCGGCCTCGACAGCTCCAAAGCCGTGGCCTATCCGAAGGGCCGTCCCGTGGAGGTCGGGGTGCGCTTCTCTCCCACTAGTGCGGGAACCGTCACAGCGATTCGCTTCCTGAAGGCGCCAGGAAGCGGCCTGACGCACCAGGTAAGCCTCTGGGATAGCTCCGGAAGGCGACTCGCCATCACGAAAACAACCACCGAGACCGCCAGCGGTTGGCAACAGGCGACGCTACCGGAGCCCGTTACCTTGGATTCGGGCAAGGAATATATCGCCAGCTACCACACCTCGGGATACATGGCAACCCAGAACTTCTTTGCCAAGGCCAGGCACGCCGGACCACTGATCGCGCCCGCCACCCACAACGGCGTCTACCGTTATGGAGTCTCCGCCTTCCCTGCCCAGACCTGGAAGGCCGCCAATTATTGGGTCGATGTCGTCTTCTTCCACTCAGCTTCACCCTATCCGCCATCGCCAAGCCCGTCTGCCACGCCAACGACGAAGCCGTCCCCGGAGCCGAGTGCCACGCCGAGCGGTGGCGCGAAGGTGAAGTGCCTGGCCGTGCCCAGCAAGTGCGGATATCCCGACGGCACAAATACTGGATACAAGCCTACGGGCGTCAATCTCACGACCGAAGAGGTGAAGCTGAACCAGGATGGAGACTTCGTGATCACCAAATCCGGGGTGATCGACGGCAAGGACATTCGCGGCTGCGTGATCGTGAAGGCGCCGAACGTCACCATTAAACGCAGCAAGATTACCTGTACCGGCTATTTCAACATCCGCCTGTATCCGAAGTCTGGCAACTTTCTGCTGGAGGACGTGGAGGTGGATGGCAGCGGCGAGGCCAACAACGCCGCATTTGTCGATGACGGTAACGGGCCCGTAATCATGCGGCGAGTGAATATGCACGACGTTTCCGACGGTCCACACCCAGGTGAGCATTGGCTCATCGAGGACTCCTACCTTCATTCCCTCACCCGATGCGCGAAATGCCACAACGACACCATCCAGTCGGCTGGAGCCGCAGACGTCGTCGTACGGCATAACACGCTGGAGAACATGGCCGGCACCTACGGCCCCGAGGGCGGCATGAACGCCGTCGTCCGCATCGCCACCGAACAGGGTCCGGTCAAGGGCTTCGTGGTCGAGAACAACCTGCTGGCCGGCGGCAACTTCGCGGTTCAGGTCCGCTCGCAGGGCAATGGCGCACCCACCGGCGTGAAGATCGTCAACAACCGCATCGGCAAGGGCACCACACCCGATAAGCAGCCCTACCCCCGCTGGGGCACTCCGTTCGACTTCGACGGCGTCCCCAGCGTCATCCAGACAGGCAACGTCTGGGACAACGACAACAAGCCCGTCGTCGATTAGATGTACGGCGCCGCTCCTGGATGCGCGTGCCCGACGTCCGGGGAGCCCCTCCTATCGGATCCGAATAGTCGGCGAGTAGCTCGAACAATCGCTGGCGGACGACCCGGTCAAGCGGTGCGGTTGAATTCTGGCCAGCCAACACGAGTGCCGGATCTGTGAATCTGATGGTGGCACTTGAGGTGAAGAGCTGACAGGCCCGGCATCGGCGATCTTGGGTAACTCACGAAGGATCTGGCCGCCCTGTGGTGTGCTCGGCGCGTGGCGTGTCCCCTGGCTCGCCGATATCGGCCCATCGTCCGCGCTGAGCCGTATTGGCGCCTACGGAATGTCCCTTGGATCATTGGACGGGTCGCGGAGCGAGATCCTGATCGAGACGACGTCGACCGTGCCCTGGTAGATGCGCTCACGCTTGTCGGTGCGAAGGGCCACTGCACGGTAGCCCTTCATCTTGTTGATGCACCGCTCGGCGGTGTTGCGCTCCTTGTACCGCTCGGCGTCGAACCCGGGCGGTTGCCCACCCCTACTGCCTTGCTTGAGGCGGTTGGCCTGCTGATCCTTCTGCTGGCTCGAGTTCCGGATGAACCCCGCCTGACCACCCCCGGCCGTGGCCCCACAACCCCGCACATCCGGGTCACGGCACCCTCGCCCCGGCATCCCCCGGGCCGGGGCGAACAGGCCGTGGGGGGGGGGGGGCGGGGGGGGCGCCCCCCCCCCCCCCCCCATAAAACCACACACCTGCGGGGGT
>NZ_JBSFNK010000100.1:4781-9460 GCF_053587055.1 Nonomuraea sp. NPDC003707
GCGGGGGGGCCACCCCGGGGGGGGGGGGCGCGCCCCCGCCCCCCCCCCCCCACGGCCCCCGCAATGAACACGAGACAGCGTCGGGCCAGAACGCGATAGCGAGCAACAAGAAGTCACACGGCCATGAGTCGGATGTATCGCGGCAAGAATGCAGACGACCGGGCACGAGAGCAGCGAGAGCGGCTGATCGCTGCCGGGTTTAGTGAGGTGCCTCGATGGTTCCGGGCAGACTCCTCGATCAGACCCGGGCTGGTACTCGGCTCCCGATGCCAATAACACGATTTCGTGAGGCGCCTGCTATGTTTGCTGGTGACGCGGGGTGCCCAAGTACACGGGCTGAGATCACACCCGTAGAACCTGATCTAGCTCGTACTAGCGAAGGGACGTCTGTGGTGACCGCTGTCCCCAAGGTGCTATCGATTGCTGGCACCGATCCAAGCGGTGGTGCCGGCATCCATGGCGACCTGAAGACCTTCTCCGCACTCGGCGGTTACGGCATGGCAGTAATCACCGCCTTGGTTGCACAGACGACCACAGGTGTGCGTGAAGTGCACTCGGTGCCTCCGGCGTTCGTCACCAGTCAGCTCGATACGCTGCTCAGCGATGTTCCCGCGGACGCTATAAAGATCGGCATGCTTGGAGAAGCATCCGTCGTCCGCGCGGTGGCCACGGCGCTGGATCGCTTCGCACCTCTCAACGTGGTGCTCGACCCAGTGATGGTGGCCAAGAGCGGCGACCGGCTGCTGTCAGCTGATGCGATATCCGTGCTGCGGGATGTGCTCGTACCGCGCGCCGACCTGATTACGCCCAACCTGCCGGAAGCGGCAGATCTTCTGGGCGAACAACAGGCCAGGAGCGTGGAGGAGATGCGCGAGCAGACGCGGCGCTTACATGACCTGGGAGCACGGCGAGTTCTGCTCAAGGGTGGCCATCTGAGCGGGGATGTCTGCGTGGACGTCTTCAGCGATGGTCATGACATGGTCGATATCGCCGCACCTCGGATCGCAACACGCCACACCCATGGCACGGGCTGCACCCTCTCCTCAGCGATCGCGGCGCTGCGAGCGCGGGACCAGGATTGGCTCGTGGCCGTACAAGCAGCCAAGGAGTACCTGACGGGCGCGCTAAAGGCCGCTGCCACGCTACAGGTCGGGAGTGGGCGTGGCCCGGTTCACCATTTCTACGCGCTGTGGTAACGCGAACGGAACACATATCCTGCAACGAACTCTCGACGCGCGACCATGCGGCCTGGCTCGTTCCACAACCAAATGTTCAATGCCATGACTGGAGCGGTGATTCTGACCTCCCCACACGGCGATGACTAGCCTGGAGATTCTTCAGGAGAGCCCCGTTGGGAAGGAGCGAGAGATGTGGCGGAGCCCCTCTTCATACCCGGCCGGGAGTATCGGGCGATCTGATCTTCCTCAAGATCTGCCGATCGTCGAGAGAGACGTGGTCCGGCTCGTCGTCCTCGATGTACGTGATCGGTTGCTGTTGCTCCACACTCGCGATCCGACGATGCCAGAAAAGGGCATCTGGTGGGAACTTCCCGGTGGCGGGATCGACGATGGCGAAGACTATGCCGACACGGCAATCCGAGAACTGAGGGAAGAGACTGGAATCCAAGCCGAACGGCCGCAGATCGGCATTCCCACCTGGCGGCGTGACAGCTCATTTCGCTACCGAGGCACGCGGCAGCTTCAACACGAGATCGTTGTCAGCGTGCACCTCGATATTCTCGGCCCGGATATCGATGGATCGGAACGGTTAGAGTTCGAGAAGGAAGACTACTTCGGCTTTCGATGGTGGCCGATCGCCGAGGTGGAATCCAGCGCAGATCAGTTCTATCCGCGCAGGCTACCAGCCCTCCTGCTGGCGTTCCTCGCGGAGGAGAGCATTACCGAGCCGTTCGAGCTGTGGCTCTGAAGAAGCGCACCAAGAACCCTGTTCGATATCCCAGAGATACACGTTGACAAGCCACAGAATCATTGAGGATCGACGTCGAAACGCGTCGGCGGCGCATGAATACCGGTTCAGGAACATTTCGTAAAGGCCCTCCGCTCGCCGGGTAGCCCCGGTGCATTGTGCTGCACCGGGGTCGGGTAGAACCGTCACATTGCTGCGACGGTCCCCATAAGAACCATGCGTGCGATTCGTCACCGCACACGGCTCAGGCAAGCCGCGAGGGCAAGCTGGCAGATTTAGGCGAACTGGGGTTCCCGCCGTCGGGTCGAGTTCGATCCAGCTGGCAGTGAGTGTGTATGAGACGGACTTGATGATCATCCGGCGTGTAGCCTGCGGCGGTTGCGATCGCGTGTTTCGAGATCGCTTTGCGGGTGGCGATTAGCCATCGTTCCCATTCGATGGGGATGTCGGCTGGTCATCGGCATGGAGAAGGTAGTCCCCGCAGAGCGGGCAGCGGCCCTGCTGGACCTGAAGCAGTCGGAGCGTGGACCGGCCCACCGCGGGCTAATTCTTGTTGCGCCGTTGGTTCCAGTATTCGGTCAGAGCGGGGTCGAAGCGTGAGGCCCCGCCTTTGACCATCTGGTGCCGGACGATCCGGGTCCAGGAGAACTTGATCAGGTAAGCACCGCGGGCGCGGTCGCCGAAAACCCGTCTGTCCTTCCTGGCCGGATGAAAGGTGTCGAAGTAGTGGCCAACGACCCACCAGTTCGACTTGTTGCGGTGCCCGCGTAATGCCCACCGGTAGGTGAGTCTCCAGACATAGGCGTCCAAGGCGTTGAACACCTCGCCGGACACCGCGCCCCGGTGGAGGGTAGGAGGCTGGCGCGGTGGCGCTGGTCGGCGGTAGGGCCCGAGGCCTTTCTTCCCGTAGCTTCCCGTGGGCTGTGCCACCCCGGCGACCATGGCCAAGCACTTCCATTTCCAACCTCCCCCGTCAATCCGTGCATGAGGTTCTCCCTCACACGGCTTACCGACGTCCTTCACGTGGGCATGCGCGGTTCGTTTGAACTCGATGGCTCCGACCAGGCGTTCAAGTCCGAATGATTTTGCTGGTGAGTAGCGGATCTGGCTCAAAGTCCGGACGCTGTTGGCGATCTTCGGGAGGAAGTTCAGGCTGGAGGTGGCGGCCGGACTGCGAGCCGGTCGACGTCGAGAGGGGCCAGAGCGATGTCACTGCGTCCACGAGCGCGCGCGGGGATTCCTGTGAAGACAGCGCAGTTCGCCGAGGACTACTCCGACCGGCAGGCGGCCCGTGCCGTCGCGGTGCGGATCGACTGGAAGTACGCGCTGAGCCTGGAGTTGGAGGACACCGGGTTCGACTACTCGGTGTTGTGTGAGTTCCGGGCTCGGCTGGCCGAGCAGCCCGAACGCGCCGACCGGCTGCTGGGCATGATGCTGGATCGCCTGCATGCGGCCGGGCTGGTTAGGGGTCGGGGGCGGCAGCGCACCGATGCCACCCACGTGCTGGCCGCGGTCCGGCAGGTCAGCCGATCGGAGTTGGCTGGGGAGAGTGTGCGGGCGGCGCTGGAGGAATTGGCCGAGGCGGCCCCGGTCTGGCCGACGCCGCTGATCGAGCCGGAGTGGGCGCGCCAGTACGGCCGCCGGGTGGAGATCGGACGGGTGCCCGGCGGCAAGCAGGCCATCATCGCGCGGGCCGAGCAGATCGGCCGGGACGGCCTGAAGATCCTCCAAGCCGTGTGGGCCGATGATGCTCCACCCCGGTTGCGCGGCCTGCCGCAGATGGAGATCTTGCGCCAGGTGTGGCTGCACCATTACTGACGTGATCTCAACCAATTGCCGGTAGGTAGTCGTGTTCGAAATGGGTGAGGACAAGCGCTGCGCGGGCGATGTCGCCGATTCTGCTGGGGCTGATGGTGATGTGCAGGAGGGTCCGCCAGCGGCCTTTGAGCAAGGCGAAACCGCGTTCGCCGAGGCAGCGCAGGGCGCGTAGGAGCCGGTTGTAGGTGCGATTGTCCGGGCTGAGGACCTGGTTTCCCTCGGGTTGTTTGATCGGTGTGTGGACGCCGATTCCGGCGCCCTCGTAGCCACTGTCGGCAAGGGTGGGCAGGCCGGCTGCGGCAGCGGCGTACAGCGCGCCCAGCACGTGTGTGCGGGCGGCGGTCAGATCATGTACCGAGCCCGGCTCAACCTCGGCGATCCACAAAGGGAGACCGCTGGGGGCCGACAGGGCTTGAAGGTTGCCGGCATGCTGGTGGTCCTTACCGGAGTACCAGGCGTCGATGGGCTCGCCCTTGACGCTCATGATCTGCTCGGCGCAGCGGTCGATGGGGATCAAGGTGCCGTCCAGGATCACGTAGGCCAGCCCGTCGGCCTGGGCGCGGTTCAGCGCATCGTGCAGATCAGGGGCTTGGGCTGCGAGGACGTCGATCCCCTCGGCGATGTAGCGGTAGGCGGTGGCGCGGGAGACGCGGTGATCGCGGCCGAGCTTGGGGATGTCGTGCTCGCCCCGGAACCAGCGCAGGATCAGCACCGCCTGCCAGAACGGGGTCAGAGCACGGCTGCCCTTGGGAGTGCCCACCCGCCGCCGTTCGTCCCGCAGCGACCGGGCAACGTGGTGAACCAGCGCGCGAGAGACGTCGAGCATGGCACGATGAGCAATTGAGCTTCCCCCCGTTCTCCGGACACTTGACCTGAGGTCACCCTTGATCATCAGGAAGGATGTCCCCATGCCCTCGCCACACCCTCCGGAGTTC
>NZ_JBSFNK010000101.1:0-8525 GCF_053587055.1 Nonomuraea sp. NPDC003707
CACGATCCACGGTGGCTGCTCGCCCTTCCTCACGGCGGTGATCAACCTGAAGGTGATCACCCTTTATTCCTAGATCATTTTGTTAGGACCTCTTACTCTCAAAGACCTCCGTCACAATCTGACCCTCTCCTTCGCCAAGGTCGCCGAATACCAGCGCCGCGGTGTCGTCCACTTTCACGCCGTCATCCGCCTCGACGGCCCCGACGGGCCTACATCACCTCCGCCGGCCTGGGCCACCGCAGATGTTCTGACGTTCGCCGTACAGCACGCGACAAAGGCCGTCTCCGCGTCCGCACCCGCCTATGAAGGCCAGCTCGAACGGGCCTTCCGCTGGGGCGATCAACTCGACATCCGCCCCATCACCCTCAATGGCGAGCTCACCGAACAAGCCGTAGCCGGATACATCGCCAAGTACGCCACCAAGGCGGCTGAATGCGTCGGCACCCTCGATCGCCGCATCAACCCGCTCGACAATCTGGAGGCGTTCAACCTCCGCGACCACGCTCGCCGCCTCATCACCACCTGCATGCGCCTCGGCAGCCTCCACGAACTGGCCGAACTCCGGCTGATGGACTGGGCCCACATGCTCGGCTTCCGCGGCCACTTCTCCACTCGGTCCCGCCGCTACTCCACCACGCTCGGCGAACTCCGAGCAGCCCGTGAGCGCTTCGTGCACACCGAAGAGGTCACCCACGGGCGCTTGCCACTCTTCGACGAAGACACGATCTTGGTGATCTCCGAATGGGAGTACGCAGGCAAGGGCTATTCAGCCGGAGATCAACTTCTGGCCGCTGCTCTCACGGGGACTCGGCTCCCGAACCTCGGCGGTGGTGCCAGATGAGTCGCCGCGACGAACTGCTGACGGTTCCCGAGGTACTGGCGGAGCTGGGTGGTGTCTCCCGCCGCACCTTCTATCGGTGGCGCGAGCTCGGCCGCGCACCGATCTGCGTCCAACTCCCCAACCTCGAACTCCGCGTCTGGCGGAGCGACCTCATGACCTGGCTCGACTCTCGACGGGAGGCCGCGTGAACACCACCTACGACGTGAAGTTCAGCCAGATCCAGCAGCGCTCCAACCGCGGCATACCGGTGTACGTCGCCCGCTGGAGGGTCGCTGGCAAGGAGAGGTCCAAGAGCTTCCGGACCAAGGGGCTGGCCAGTGCCTTCATGTCCGACCTTCGGCAGGCGGCCAAAGCGGGGCAGGAGTTCGACGTTGCCACCGGTCTTCCGGTGTCGATGCTGGAGCCCGAATCTTCCGGGCCGTCGTTCCTGGAGTTCGCTCAGGCGTACGTTCTCCGCCGTTGGAGCATGTCCGCGGCTCGGACCCGAGAGACGGACGCGTACGCGCTCCTGTCGCTGATCCCGGCGTTGGTGGCAGACGCGCCGCGCCGTCCCTCGGCCGGGGAACTGCGGGAGGTTCTCCGAGTTCACGCGCTGCTGCCGGACAAGCGGCGGGCCAATCTGACCTCGGCGCAAACTGCAGTCCTGAGCTGGCTGGAAAGGGCGTCGCTCCCGCTGTCAGCCTTGGGCGAGGCAAACGTCCTCCGTGCGGCGCTCGCCTCTATCTCTGTTACCTTCGCCGGCGCACCCGCGGGGGCCAACACAGTGCGGCGCAAGCGCGCCATATTGCATCACCTGCTGGAGCACGCAGTAGAGGAGAAGGTCTTCAGCAGTAACCCGCTGGACGAGATCAAGTGGACAGTGCCCAAGGCCGTGACGGCCGTCGATCCACGCACGGTGGTCAACCCTGCCCAAGCGAAGCAGCTCCTCGACGCTATTCCCAAGGTCGGACGCAAGCGCGGCCCCCGGCTCAAGGCATTGTTCGCCTGCATCTACTACGCCGCGCTCAGGCCCGAAGAGGCGGCCGACCTCCGGCAGAGGAACTGCACCCTGCCGGCATCAGGCTGGGGCTTGATCGTCCTGGAGAAGGCCCGCCCCCAGGGCACGAAACGCTGGACCAACTCCGGCGAAACCCACGAGTCCCGCAGTCTGAAGCACCGCGCGGACAAGGAGACGCGAGACATTCCCATCCCGCCCGTCCTGGTCGCCATGCTGCGTGAGCACATCGCGACGTACGGCACCGCCAGCGACGGCAGGATTTTCACCACGGGAACGGGCGGCACCTACTCCAGCTCGGCGCACTCCTACGTCTGGCAGGAAGCCCGCAGACTCGCGCTCACTCCGGCACAGATCGCATCGTCGCTCGCTGCTCGACCGTACGACCTCCGCCACGCGGCGGTCTCACTCTGGCTGAACGCGGGCGTCCCGGCCGTCGAAGTCGCCAAGCGCGCCGGGCACAGCGTGGACGTCCTGCTCAGGGTCTACGCCAAGTGCATGGACGGTCAGCAAGAGCAGATCAACGGCAAGATCAACGACGCTCTGGACGAGTAGTCCAGGTTCATCCACCTTCGGCCCCAGTCTCCTGGGGCCGTTTCACGTCGCGCTGCTCGACATGCCGCGTCGCTCCGCTCTGTGGACGGCACGCTGCGTCACTCTGACATGAACGAGCAGTGAGAAGGGAGGCCTATGCACAATGATCACGATCCCTCTGCCTCGTCATCCGGCCCGCTGAGGCGACCACCGTACGGTCTGCCTATCCGCCCCCGGGCCAGGCTCGAAGACTCGGATTCCTTCGGCTGGCGAAGATACTCGGCGCCGACTCCACCGCAGAGATCTTCTCGGTGGAGTTGGGAGCGCGTAGCCAAACCGGTGCTCGTCGCCAGCGTCTTGGTCTTCGCTGCCTGGTCGAGCATCTGGAGTCTGCTCAGCTCATCCGGCGTAGGTTCTGCCCCGAGATCCACACCGCTGTCCGGTGTAGTTGGGCAGCCGCTCCTCGTCGCCTCGACGCCGACCCCTTCGGCGACAGTCAGCCCACGCCTTTCGGTGAAGTCCAGCCCGAGTCCTAAGCAGCCGAAGCCCAAGACGATCCCATCGTCCAGAAGTCAGGACCGAGCAGGTATCCGTCCCATGCCGTCCCAGCGTGACCACAGCGGCGTGGAACCGCGACCAGTGAGAACCGCGACACCTCCCAGCCGTCCGCCAGCAGCCAGGCGTGTTGACCCGAAGAGCGACACCAGGAAACGAACAGAGTCGTTGATCGGCGCGAAATGCGACGAGCTCTTCTCGCCTTCCCGTCCTGAGTTCCGCATCCGCAACCGGGCGTGCCACCTCTTGTACGGATGAAGACCTCACCTGCACGTGATCGACGTCTACGCCAGCCGCGGTCAGCGCCTTCGCCATGCTCTGGCCGGCGGTATCCGATCCCACGTAGCCCACCATGTGCACGCGGGCGCCCGCCTTGCTCAGCGCAGTCGAACCCCTGACGCTGAGGAGGGGGCTGCTTAAGCGCTCGCTGGCCGCATCAAGTTGGCGAGGTGATCGCGCAGCTCAGGGTTCACAGCGTAGATCACCGTACCTCGCATACCTCGTGTCAGCAGAACCTTGTAAACGTTGCGCACAAGCTGGTCGAAGTCGCTATCGGGGACAGACTTGCGGCTCCTGAAGGCGGGGTCTCGGTTCTCGTCCCGCACGGTGGCCAGTTGCCCGTCACGGACGGTCAGGTCAGGCCCGAGGATGACGCCGTTCCAGTCGTACTCGAACCCTTGGGCGGTGTAGACGCATCCGACCTGCCCGAATCCGTTCGGTTCGCTGGCCCACAGCATGCTGGGCGGGTAGTCGCCGACGGCGCGGTCCTTCTTGACGTTCCATGGTCGTGTCCAGTCGCCGATGACGACGTCGTTGACGAGGGTGTCATCGGGGCGTGGGTCGCTCCATGGCCAGCAGTAGCCGGCGGTCATGCGGGCGGTGCCAGGCTTGGTGCCAAGGAACGCCTCGAGCTCTTGTGGCGAGTCAGCGAGCTGGACCTCGAAGTCCTCATCTCCGTCCCACTCCATCGGTTCCCCGTCCGCCAGGCCGAGCAGATGAAGGACCCACTGCTCGTACTTCCGGCTGCCGCCGCAGCGGAACTGCTCGTCCAAGGACACGAACCGCAGGTCGTAGCCCTTGGAACGGGCGTAGTGCTCGATGCCCGCCACGGTGCCGAGTTCGCCGGGCCGTACCACCTGATGCTGGTCGAGGAGGAAGACTGGGACCCGTGCCGCGGACAGCAGCTCGTCGAGCTGGCTGCGTCCGGTCCTTCTGGTCGCTGGGGTGAAGCGGTTGGTGGACGTTTCGCGGATGCGATGAGCTTCGTCGCAGATCAGGACGTCCATGCCGTTCTGTTCGGCGTCGGTGAAGCTGTTGAAGTACATGAAGAGGTTCTTGATCCGAGTGCTGCCGCGACCGGGGTAACGGCGCATGGTCTGGGTGAAGGACTGCGAGCCGGTGGCGTGCAGGGCCGACCGGCCCTGCCGGTACAGCTCGCCGAGGAGCGACAGAGCGATGACGCTCTTGCCGCTGCCGGGGCCGCCGGTGACGATGACGACCTGCTTGAAGTCCGCCCGCCGTGCCTTGTCGACGGCTCCCATGACCAGTTCGTACGCGACCTGCTGCTCGTCCAGCAACGTGAACTGCTCGCGCTCGCGGATCTCTTTTGAGGCGTAGGCCATGAGCTGCTTGCTGGGAGCGACTGCACTGGACAGGAGTCGGTCCGCGGCGTCGGCGCCTGGCTTGTCGGACAGCCGCTCGCTCAGGTACCGGAGGAACTCGCCGCGCCGTTGCTTGGTGAACAGGCGGCTGCGTTCGTCGCGGACCTGGTCCGCCAGGCCGTCGATGTCCAGGTCCATGGCGTTGTGCAGGTACGCGGCTCCGTACACGGCGTCCGGCTTGCCGTTGAGCACCCCGAGGAAGTCGGACATGTACTCGCAGTACCGGCGCACCTGCTCAGTTGGATGCAGCGCCTCGCCGCCCGGCATGCCGTCCACGATGACCAGATGCTCGCCTGACTCGGACGGCTCCGCACGGCTCCACTGCTTGAGCTCAACGACGACGTACGAGTCTTCGCCGGTCCGCGGATGTACGCCGGCGAGGACTACGTCGGCCCGTCGGCTGGTCAGTGGAAGTTTGTACTCCACAAGCATCTCGACCCTGTGCAATCCGGCGTCGGCCAAGTCGCGAGCGAGCACGGGCAGGCTGCGCTGCCAGGACCTGACCTCGGCAGGGGAGGAGCGTCGTCCGGTGGCCACGCGTACGTGTTCGGCGATGACTTCCGCCAGAGCGGCCTCGTTGGGCGAGGTGAGCAGGTTGTCGACAGACAGCCGCAGAGCCGTCACGGATTGACCCCCAGGCAGCACGAATGAACTCGTGCGGGTGGGGGCCTATCCGCTCCGACCGGAGTCGTACAACCGCGAAAGCCCGTCGGGCCGCACCACATGGTCACGAAAAGCGTAGCGGGGGCGCCTCGGCTGCGAAACCGTACGGCATCCGAACCGCGAGAGACACGCTTCTCACTGGTGGGGCTGGATCCGGTGTAGATCACTCTTCGAGGACCGGGACGCCGAGATCGATCAGCAGCTGGTTGGTAGCCGGATCGGTCGCGTACAAGACGGCACCGCGCATGCCGCGGGTGGCCAGGACCCGGTAGGTGTTGCGGATCACCATGCTGAACTGCGGGGCTTGGTACTGGTCGCGGTCCACGTTGTAGCGGCGTTCGCTCTGCCAGCCGTTCCGCCACACCAGATCGGGGCCGATGATGACGCCGGCATAGTCGTACTCGAAGCCCTGGGCGCTGTAGATGCAGCCGATCTGGCCGAACCCGGCGGGATCGGTGGCCCACAGCGACGAGGGTGGAATGGTTCCGAGGTAGTCGGGGGCCTGTGAGTTCCACGGGCGCCGCCAGTCACCGATGATCACATCATCCGGTAAGGTCCCGTCGGCGTTCGGCTGGCTCCATGGCCAGCAGAAGCCGGCGGCGATCCGGGCTGTGTCCTCTTCAGCGACTCGGGCCTTGAGATAGTTCTCCATCGCCAGTGGAGTACGGGCGACATACAGGGTGAAGTTTTCCAGCGGGTGCCAGTCCGGGCGCCCGTTGCCGCGGCGGAGCATGAGCAATCGTTCCACCCAGTCGACGTACTCCGGAGAGCCGGCACATCGGAACTGGTGACGTAGGTTGATCTCGCGGATCCCATAGCCGAGTTGTTCGGCCCTGTCGCGAATAAGCTCAAGCGATCCCACTTCACCACGGCGTACGACTTGATGCTCGTCCAGGAGGAACACCGGAACGCGAGCGGCGTGGATCAGCTCGTCGATCTGCGGCGGTGGCTCACGCAGATCTCTCTCGTTCTTGCGGTTCCGCGAGGTCTTCCGGATACGGTGCGCCTCATCAGCGATGATCACGTCGAGGTCATTGGGGGTGGCGTCCGAGAAGGAGTTGAAGTAGGTGAAGAGACCTCGCTGATTACCGGGCAGACCTGCGTACTTCCAAAGTGTCCGCGTGAAGGATCGGCTGCCGGTCGCGTGGACGGCGTTGACCTTCTGCCGGGCCAGTGTGCCGAGCAGTTCGACGGCGATCACACTCTTTCCAGTGCCGGGGCCGCCGAGGATGACGACGATTTCCTTGATGCCACCTTGCTTGCTAGTGCTCACCAGGTGGCGGACGTAGTCGTAGGCTTCGCGCTGCTCGTCCAGCAGCGGGAAGACAGTGCGGTCGCGGACGCACGTGGCCACGCGCGTCATCAAGCCCTGGCCGGGCTTGACCGGTGCCTGCAGCAACATCTCGGCCTGCTGTGCGGCGTTCCTGCCAGACAACCGCCGACGAAGCACGTCCTTGAACTCCTCGCGGTGCTCCCCCGCGCCGTACATCGCCACCCACTCCTGCACCAGCTCCTCCAGGCCCTGAACCTTCGGCCTCACGGCTTGGACCATGTGGGCGGGCGCGTTGTGCAGGTTGACGACGCCACATAACTTCTCATCCAGCATCATGGGCACGTAGCCGCGTAACACCTGCAGATAGCCCCATAACTGGTTGGCCGGATGCAGTTGAGGCGTCCCGTCGCTGCTGAGCCGCACCATCTTTTCGTCCGGCCTCAACCAGGACCACTGCTTGTTCTCCACAACCACGACCGATCCGAGATCCGTCCCGGGGAAGGTGCCGACGAGAACCATGTCCATGCGTACGTCGGTGATGGGAGCCTTCAACTCCAGCAACACCTGCACGTCTTCGAGGCCTGCCTCGACCAGCAGCTGGATGACGGTGGGGATGCTGTTGTTCCAGGAACGGACTTCCCGCTCATCCGGATCTTGCCAATGAGCGTCCTGGAAGCGTTTCTTCAGCTCGTCGATGAAGTCGTCGCGAGCGATTGCTTCAGCTAACTCGCCGGCACTGCCCTGGTAGAGGCACTGCAACCCCACGGAAGCACTCCTTCGAACCGACGCCGACGAAGAGCCGGCAAACGCGGACAGGGAAGAGCGGGGGAAGCGCGAGCGGTATGTCAACCGTGCTGTTGACCGACACATCGAAGTCGGAGCGCTGAGTTCACTGTCCTCACCGCCAGGACTCGGCCGCCCTCGTAGACGGATCGCCTTTTCGGGCGTTCTGTCGGATTATCGCCTATTTGAGAGCTTTTGCTTGGTCTAGTTACTCCAATCGGGTCGGCTGCAGCCCGGAGTGCACGAACAACCCCTATGACGCACTTCTAGCGTAATTGTCGGTCCTATGCGCAAAGATAGGGCTAAATGGGCATCGCTATCTCGCCAGTTGACTTGCGGTGCTTTGCGAAGTGCTCACCACTGCTGACCCTGACTTCCATGGACAGGAGCCAGCCCCGCATGACACAGGTCGTCATCCAGCCCTCGTACGGCAATAAGCAGGCGCAGCAGCATGGGCGCGACACACTGGATTCGTCCGGGGAATCGGCGAGGTTAGGTGCAGCTTCCGCAACAGTGCCTTCGCCGACACCATGTGGGATCCCCATCCCGATCGGGGCTCCTGGCGGAACGTCTACAGCCTGCTCAGCTTCCAGCCCACCGAGATTCCCTACGCCGAGATCTGGGACCTGCCGGGCTTCAACCCGGGCGACAACTTCATGGGCATGCGCTTCCTTGATGAGGAGAAGGGGGCTGCGATCATTGAGGGCCTCGGGATCGAGACCTTAACCTCCCTTACGGAAGCAGCCCGCCAAGAGCAGCAGGTCACGGCAACCCTTACTGACCCCGGCACGCTGGTCATCGATCCAGAGGCCGTCAACGTCACGCACACCAGCTACAGCCGCTCAGGCGGTACTACATTGGTCCACCGTGCCGAAGCTCTGCTGGTCCAGCACTACCGAGCGACGTTGAACGGCACCGAGACCAGGCGTATTCGTACTCCTGCCGGCATCACGGATCTGTACGTCGTCACCGGCGACCGGGTCGAGATCATTGAGGCCAAGCGATCCGCCAGTCACGCCTTCGTCCGCCAAGCTCTCGACAGCTTCTCGATTACGCCCGCACAGCCCGATACAGGCAACGCTCCTGACCGCCCTGTTCCCGAGCCGACCGGGTGTGTCCAGCTAACGGCTCTGGCCCACTTTCGGTGGTGACGGAGTGTGGTTAGCCGAGCAGGATGCGGTGGCGAAGGAGAACGAACCCGGCGCGGCCGTACATCTGCCG
>NZ_JBSFNK010000102.1:0-8100 GCF_053587055.1 Nonomuraea sp. NPDC003707
CTGTGGCAGTTCCCCGTCAAGTCTGCGTGTTGAACTCTTTCTGGCTAGCGAGGTGGTCGTGCAGGGCAGCGTGGCGGAACTGATAGACCGGGCCGACGGCACGCAGCAGCCCCAGGCGGTGGGCGTCGTCGAGGAAGTCCATAAATCGCCAGGGAAGCTGGTGTTCGAGGGCCAGCCGGGAGACCGCAATAGCGCAGACCAGCCAGGCCTGATGGGGCCCTACCACGCGCCCAACCGCGAGCCCGGCCATGAGCCCAGCCCAGATCCCGGTGCTGACCCCGAGCCCGGCCGTGCTCCCGATCACGAACGCGAACAGGGGCCCGAGCACAAAGAGCATTCCAAGAAGAGTGAGCGCTCTGTCGGCTTGCCAACTGGAGCGGGATGTGATGGTCGATGTGGGCGTGGGTTGTTCCGCCCAGAGCAGGAACGGGAACACCGGCGTGTTCCAGCGCATGTGTATGCCCCAGAGCTGGAGCAAGGTCTCGAGGCCCACGAGGTTGCTTTTGATCGAGCGGAGGAGAAGGAGTGTTCGTCCGCGCAGGTGGAGGTCGGCGTAGCCGGGTGTTTCGTTAGTCCAAGATATGGCGAGCGCGAGCCCGACGATGAGCCCGCCCCCGAGCCCGGTCGTGAGCCCAGCCGCGAGCCCGGTCGTGAGCCCGGCTAGCACGGCATCGAGCCCGCCTGTGAGCACGTTTGTGAGCACGTTTGTGAGCACGGCCCCGAGCCCGACCGCGAGCCCGACCGTGAGCCCGACTGTTGATCGGATGTGAGGGGTGGTGCGGGCGATGTGCCACCAGGCGATGTCGCCGGTGGCGGCCAGAGGGAAGGCACGAGCCAGGTAGGTCAGGTAGCGGCGGGTGGCGTCGGGGTCGAGCCGGTGGCGGGGTCGGAAGTGGTCGGCGCGGTTGGTGCTGGGCGGGCGAGCCTGGATCAGGGAGGGGATGAGCAGGTCGAGTAGGTGGGCGCGCAGCGCGTCGACGTCGCTGCCCAGAGGGCCGGTCAGGGGACCGGGGTCGATGCCGGGGGCGAGATAGACGGTGCGGATCAGCCACAGACCCAGCGGGGTGGCGGCCAGCCGGGTCAAGCCGGGGACGCTGCGGAAGCGCAGGGCGGTCAATACCTGTGTCCAGGCCTCGGTCGGGGAGGCGGGCAGGCAGGCGGTCAGGTAGTCCGCGGCGGCCTGCGGGGTGACGGGTTTCGGGACGATGACCGCCGCGGCGGTCAGCGGGCGGCCGGCCTCGTGGATGGCGGTGGTGAACTCGACGCGGCGGCTGGTGAGGATGAGCTGGTCGCGGGCGGTCAGCGAGGCGTTGAGCGCGGCGATCACCTGGGCGCGCGCGGGTGCGGGGATTTCGTCCAGGCCGTCCAGGACGGGCAGAATGTGGCCGCCGTCGGCCAGCGCGGCGGCGCCGGCACCGAGCTGCGGGCCGGCCAGCGCCGGGTAGTCCTGGGCCAGGCGGACGGTGAGCCAGTCCTGCAGCCGGGGATGGGTTCTGGTGTCCCAGCCGGAGACCGGCAGCAGCACCGGCACCGGCAGGATCTCGCTTCCGGAGGCGCTGGTCTGGTCGGCCGTGCGGGTGGATAGCAGCTGCAGCAGCAGCTGGATCGCCAGGGTGGTCTTGCCCGTGCCCGCGCCGCCGGCGATGACCAGCCGCTGCCGGGTCAGGGCGCGAAAGTCGCGCGCGAGGGCAGCGATGTTGTCGCTGCTGCCGGCGAAGGTGAATGCGGTCGTGGTGCTGATCAGCCGAGGGGTGTTCATCACTGCCTCGTTGGCGGTGAGTTGCCAGCGGACCGGGATGGGTTCGGGGTCGTCGAGTAGCCGGTGGCGGGCCTCGTTCTGCCATTGCCGGCGCACCAGATCGGCCAGCACATCGGCGGCTCTCGTCACATCGACGGGCCTGCTGGCGGCGGTGTTGCGGCGCTTGGCCCACGTCACGACGGCGGGCGCGGCCGCCGCTGCGGCGATCGCGACCGCAGCCAGATCAGCCACATTGACCTTGTCGGCCCGATCCAGCGCGTGCCACACCAACACCACCGTCGCGGCCAGCGCGACGATGGACAGCAGAGCGGTCGGATTCCACCAGCGGATGGGGCGTCGGTTCACCTTGACATGTTTGCCGCTGCCCAGTATCGGCGGCATGCATTACGGCCCCTCTCGGCGCCGAATCGTGACTCATCGACAGCTGGCGGCGATCATTACTGACACCCTCTCAGCGCCGATGGTGGAGCGGAGTGACGTTCGGTTCGGGCGACTCCAGCTGCGCTCGCAGTTCCTCGTTCTCGAGGGTGAGCTGGTGGACGACCCGGACCAAGGCCGGGACGTCCTGCCTGATCTGAGCGAGTTCCTTGTTCTTGTTCGCGATCGTCTTCTTCAGCTTCTTGATCGTCTCCCGCAGTCGCACCTCAACGTCAGGGGTCGCGCCGCGGGCTTGGACGCGCTCATAGAACTCGTTCCGCAGGTCGGTGTGGCGCTGCGTGAGCGCGTTGCGGGGGACGTCGGCTTCCTGGGCGAGCGCGACGATGGTGAGCGCGCCGGTGGAGTTCTCAGGGGCGCCGGCCAGGATGCGGTCCATGGCGGCGCGGATGCGCTCGCGTTCGTCGAGAGCGGGGCTCATGCGGACGGCTCTTCCTGGAGGGTGATGCGGTTGCGGTCGTGAGCGTCGGCCAGGTCGCGGAGCTTGCCGGCGCGGCCGCGCAACCGGTCGCCGACCGGCTGAGGAGCATGCGCGGCCCGCTTGTCGAGGACGTCGGCGCGGGCGCGCAGCCCAGCGGCGTGCCGGTCGGTGCGCACGATGTTCCCGCAGCCGGGAACGCAATGGTCGAGGCTGGGAGTGTCTTTCACGCCGTCGCGGTGGCAGAGCGCCTGCGCCCGTTTGTAATGGCAGAGCACGAACGCCTGCGAGTTGTCATAAATCATCACGTCTTCGTTGGCGATCAGCTTCCGGGCAGTGGCTGCGTTGGTGATCGTGCCTTCGAAGACGATGGCGCGGCTGGCGGCCTTGATGACGCGCCGCGCCGCTGGCCCGGAGAGGCCCTCCCCAGCCTCCATGCCGTCTTTCAGATCGGCGACGGTGTCGGCCACCGCTCGGACGGTCTCCACGTCGATGAGCTCGTGAATGCCGCCCCGGCTGCGGGAGGCGTAATTCTCGGAAACAAGCGTGCGCAAGTGTCCATATTGGATGGCGAGCGCGACGAGACCGTTCGGCCGACGGGCGATGTGCCAGGCCAGCGACCTGCGGAACCGTGCGGTTCCGACGTTGCCGTGTGGGTCGGGCGGGATCAGCTGATCACTGAGCTTCCGGGCGTTCGCTTCCGCGTTCGCCCAGGCGATGAATGCTTCGATGCGGGTGTTGAGCGGCCCGGTTTTGAGGGAGCCTGTGCCCGGTCGACTCGCGTGCAGGTCGTGGGCGTTATGGTCGAACAACAGGCAACCGTCGGGAACTATGCGTTCCAGGACTCGGATGGCGTTGACGACGGGGGTGATCGCAACCCAGGGGACGTCGCGCTCCGTCCCGGCAGAACGGTGATTGCCGTGTTCGTCGATGGAGTGCTTGTATTCGTGGCCGCGGATCAGGTGCCGTCCGAAGCTGCCGTGCCCGTCGGGCTCAGGATCGGGGCAGCATCCGGTCCGTAGGCCAAGAACCTCTCCTGGGCGCATACCGGTCAAATAGGCACAAACCACGAATGCGGCTGTTCCCAGGTGCCGCATCAAGGCGGCGGCCTCGTTAAAATCGAGCGCATTCCGCCACGGAGCTCCGGCGAGCTGGCCGGTCACCGGGACGTTCAGTGGGCAAGGTCCCGGCTGCCTGGCCGCAACGGCTCTCAAATTCTTCTGTTCGGAGTACTTCTGGATTTGCGAATCAGAGGCGCCGGTCATGCCGCCCACGTAGGAGCGAGCCAAGGCTATGCGGCCCTGGTTCGTGGTGGTTGGAAGCGCAGCCATGTCAGTGATCAGCGGGTCGAGGTAGGCGTGCAGGGCCGCTTTCCCCGCAGGGATGGTGGGGTTAGTGCGGGCGACCGCCTTCAGCCGCTGTGTCTCGGCCCAGGCGGCAAGGATGTCGTTGGCGAGGTCATCGACCATCCGCATCGCCCAGACCAGCAGCGGTCCCATGGTCTCGGCCGCCACCGGCTCGGTCGTGTTCTCCCCGCGGCTGGACGAGGTCGCGGCAGGCAGGTAGTCATCGACCCCGTGTTCGTCCCAGGGCGGCCGTCCGATCCCAGCCGGGCGGGCGCTGAGCTCGTCGAACGCCCACAGACGCGTCATGGCCGACAAGATTGAAGAGGTGTACTCCCGGCCGCGGCCTTGTCCTCTCAAGTGCAGGCCGTAGTCGTGCAGAACGCTGCTGTCGCACGCGCCCAGACTGGCGATGCCGCGAGAGACCAGCCACCGAGCCAGGTGAATCCACTGCCGTATCGTCTCCGCCAACCCGTCCAGGCTCAGGCGGCCTCGCATACGAGCTCCGCGGTCGGTCAGGAACGTGGGCCGGAGCGTGCCGTTGATCATGGTCCAGGCGACCAGCCGTAGCTCGTCCCGAAACGCAACGGGGCAGGTACTCCAGTGCACTGCGAGTTTGTTCGTACTGGGATTTGCCGTCAGCGCGGCCAGCGGCCAGATTGCCGCACCGTAGCGGTCGTTGAGGTGGATGTGCTCGGCGGTCACCAGGTGCGGTAAGACGATCGGGGTATCAGGGGTGGGCAGCTGCAGCCGGTAAGGGTCAAGGGCGGGGGCGACGGTCATGCGTCAAGCTCTCCGTTCAGCAGATCGGCGATGAGGACGCAGTCTGTATCGGTGACGCCAGCCAGAGCCCGGTGCCAGATTCCGTCGCCGAGCTTGGCCTTAAGGTCCTCCAGGCGTGTGTGCGTGTCGCCCCAGTCCCGCCCCCACGTCGTCGGCGCTAGGACCGAGCGCATGTTCGACAGCGCCTGGTGGAAATGAGCAAGGCGGCTGTGATGGCCTGGGTGAACACGGGCGTTCTTGCAGCCCAGACACATCAGGAACGACGCGCCGCAGCCGCCGCCGGGTGTTGGGTAGGGGCCGTTGTCGTAGTCGTGGCAGTCGGCGGTCGCGGTCTCGACGTCCCCGTCCTGCGGTCCGTCACGAAGTTCAGCGACCAGGACCACCGCCCGTGCCCGGTCGGCAGCGTCCTCCGCGCCGGCGGCGATCACCTCAACAGCCTCGGCCTGAACCCGCTTGTCGACCAGGACATAATGGCGGTCGTGGGTGTCCTGACTGTTCTGGCCCGGCTGTCGCCGGTCGAGCGCGTTAACGGTCCGGCGTCCTCGGAGGAACGGCGAACTGGACAAGCCTTGCGACCGTGCCCACCTCGTCGCGTTCTCCGTGTGGACGCCGAAGTGGAAAGGGCCGATTGGAGGAAGACGGTCCATATTCTGATGCCGCCGACCGGCTGTGATGGCATGCCAGACGATCAGACGATCGGTTCCAGGGGCGAGCTTCGACACTAGGGCGCGGGCAAATCGAGTTGCCGCCAGCGCCTGGGTAATCAGACGACCGGCTGAGGCGGCACCGTCATCGGTGACGTTCCGGGTCTCGTAGGAGTAGCCGCGGCCTCGGCGATACTTCTCCAACGGGATCCGGTAGGTGGGGTGCCCATCCTCGCCAGGGTCCGGCAAGGCTCGTGGAACTTCTGCCCGGTCGAGCACCGACAGATTCCAGCCGTACTCGGCCATCAACAGAACTCCCAGCGCCGCTGCCTCATGGCTGGACAGGAACAGCCGCTGGCCCGACTTGGCACTCGACGCGCCCAGCGCCTTGCGATACTTCTTTGCCATGCTGTGCTGACCGCTTGGGCCGACCGTGTGTGGGAATCGGCCGGTGCGGGCCAGCCAATCCAGACCCTCCCCGAGCACCCAGTCCCGACTGTCCTCGACCCACTCGCCCCGCTGCCACCGCTCCAGATGCTGGGCGTTGTCCTCGATCCGCAGCAGGGCCGACCGGAATGTCCGCTGGGCAGCGACCTTGATTTTCTCGAACTCGGCCTCGGAGTAGGACTGCGTGGTGCTCTTCGGTCGCCGCACCCGTGTCGCCAACTCATCGGCGACGAGCCCGGTCCGCAGCCGCCGATCGTCCCGGAGCAGGCTCGCCATCCGGGTGATCCTTGAGTAACCGACGGTGGAGCCGGTCTGACTGGTGCGCCACCGCTTCAGCGTCGCGGCGGTGAGCTCGTCCAGATCGTTCGGGGGCTGGTCTTGCTGCGACAAGAACGTCGCGAAGATCACCAAGTCCTCCCAGAGACCCTGGGACGACTTGTGCGAGCCCCACCGATGGACACATCTGGCGGCGAACAAGGCGCTGAGCGAGCGCTGCAGCGGCTCGGGAACCGGAAGCTCGGAGAAGTTGTAGTCCTTGATCTGGTTGCGCCGGTTGGTGTGGTGAACGATCAGGCCGTCCGGAGTCAGCACCGGTGGCCGGGCATGATCGGCCGGGGGAAGTGACGCCTTGCGCCCGCGCCCGCTCACGCCTACCCGTCCCGGGGCTGAAGCCGGTCGTCGATGTCTTGGATGCCGTCCGACTCAGTCGCGATCCGGGCGAACACCGCGTCCAGCTCAGCCATTGGCGCCGGCTCCGGCTTGTCATCCTTGGCGGCGGCGAGCATCGATCGCAGCCGCAGGTCGGCGACCGGGGTGAGGTAGTGGTTGATCGTCGTTTCCCGGGATGAGTGACCCAGCAAATGCTGGACCATCATCCACGGGTCGCCGTAAAGCATCCGGTAGTCTCGCCGCTCCTCCGGCGTCAGCCCGTAGCGCTGGTCCATCAGCGCGTCCAGCACGACCAGCATGTAGAGGGCGAAGGAATGCCTTGCCGAGTGCACCGTCGCGTAAGGGGCCCAGATCTTGTGCGGGTCCACGCGCAGATGCTCGGGCGGAGTGAGCACCGCCTCGCAGCGCTTGTTGGCAGTGTGGAACACCCCGTTCCAGGAGTGCGGGTGGAACGGCAGGCCCTGCTCGTTCAGCCATAACCACAACGGTTCCGGCCCGTGCGGGCCGTCGGTGAACAGCATCGCCCGCTCGGTGATAGGCAAGAGGTTCAGCAGATGCTGACCGGGGATACCGTCTCGATCGACCCAGTGCACTTCCGGGTTCAGCCCGCGGGTGACCTCGGTGACGAGGCGAAGCTCGGGCAGCCGCTCATAAACGCCTTGCCGCTGAGCACGGCGCACCGCCCAGGCCCGTGAGGAATCCACGTAGGCCTCGACGTCCCCGATCGCTTCGGAGGCGACGTAGAACGTCCGCGGCTTCTTCGACCGGGTCACCGCAGCGGCGATCTTGCCGCGGTAGTACCGGCCGCCGTCCAGCCGCCGCGCGGGAACCTCGAACGTCAGCAACGACCCGCCCTCGCTGCGGCGCAGCCCGGAGGACACCAGCAGGCGGACGAAGGCCACGTTCCGGTCCTCCGTCCGGCCCACCCAGCCCGACTCCGGGACGCCGTCCTTGGTGTGGCCGCGCAGCCCGATGTTGATCCACCGCCGCCAGGTTCGCGGGGTCAGATAGTGCACATTGCTCGCCCTGGCGTCCTTCGCCCGCGCCTCCGGCACGGTCAGCACTTGCCCGTAGCGGCCCATCACCTGCTTGGTCGCCACCGGGTTGTGCGTCATCACCTTGTACTTGACGGCCCACTTGAACAGGTGCATGAACGCCGCCAGCTCGCGATCCCACTTGGTGCCGCCGATCCTCCGCCGGTTCGACTCCTCCTCCCGCCGCCAGTGCTCAAAGTCCTCCAAATCCTGCTCCCGCGCCTCCGTCCAGTCACGGCCGCGTCTCCACAGGAAGTCCAGCAGCAGGCCGATGTCCGTCGCATAGTTCCGCCGTGTCTCTGCCGTACGAGACCGGAACTCCCTCGACCGCGCGTACGCGCTCAAGTGCGGATCCACCTGGTAATCCGGCGACAAGAAGATCAGATCCCCGGCCCGGACACCCACCTCCCGCTCCCTCACCGGCAGGTCCTCCCACCCCGCCAGAACCGACCGCCGAACACCACTCCGAACCGCGTCTCGGGGCACCCAGAACTTGCGCCAGCCCGCCACATCAGCCCCTCTACTGAACCGGAACAACACGCCTATTCAATAGGGAATGGCAGACCGG
>NZ_JBSFNK010000103.1:0-7042 GCF_053587055.1 Nonomuraea sp. NPDC003707
ACTGGGGTAACGGGGGCTTCTTTTACCAAAACATTCCGTAACCACCAACCCTTCGCCCTGCACCCCGTCCGCCCCCGCCGCCCCGCCCGCGGCGCGCCCCGCCCCCCCCGGTCCCGCCGCCCCCCCCCCCTCGACCCTCGTCCGTCAGCCCACGTGCAGACTCGCGAGGAGCTGCTGCACCTGATGCAACAGCGCGTTAAGAAGCGACGCCAGGGCGTTCATGACAACACCGCCTTTTCACTCAGAGTGATGATCGAGTTACTTTAAGCTACATCATGCAGGCCGATTGTCCCTCGTACTGGATCAAGCGTGTAGGCGTGGCGCGCGCTCATCCTGCTGGCGGAAACTTTTCAGTGTCCTGTCTCTGAAAGTTTCAAGGAGGATGCCGACCTCATCCAGCGGTAAAGCTGGACTCTGACCCTCCAGAGCTGGCACCCGTTGACGTCATGGTTAACGCTTACTACTCTCCGCCGAGAAATTATCTCATCAAATCTCGGAAAACTTTCTCGCCCCAGGAGGGCTCATGAGAGGGTCCATGAGGAGACGCGTCACCCGTCTGATCGCTCTGGCCGGAGCCGCGGTCGCGGTCACCGCCGGCTTATCCCCGCTCCCCACCCTGCCGGCAGCCGCCGCCACGACCGCCACGGTCTCGGTCGACGCCGGTCAGACGCTGGCCACCATCCCCGCCGCCGGCGTCGGCATGAACGTCGCCGTGTGGGACGGGCGGATGAACGATCCGGTGACATCCATGCTGCTGAAGGACGCGGGTGTCAAGGCCGTCCGGTACCCGGGCGGCGGCTACGCCGACGGCTACCACTGGCAGACGCACACGGTCGAGGGCGGCGGGTACGTGGCGCCCAACACCGGGTTCGACGCGTACGTGGCCACGTCCCGTGCGGCCGGCGCGCAGCCGATCGTCACCGCGAACTACGGCTCGGGCACGGCGCAGGAGGCCGCCGACTGGGTGCGGTACGCCAACGTCACCAAGGGCTACGGCATCAAGTACTGGGAGATCGGCAACGAGATGTACGGCAACGGCCACTACGGTGCCGAATGGGAGACGGACAAGCACGCCAGCAAGAGCCCCGCCACGTACGCCACCAACCTGCTCGACTACATCACCGCGATGAAGGCCGTCGACCCCACGATCAAGATCGGCGCGGTCCTGACGACGCCGGGCAACTGGCCGGACGGCGTCGTCGGCCCCGGCGACACGATGGACTGGAACCGCACCGTCATGTCCATCGCCGGCTCGCGGATCGACTTCGTGATCGTGCACCACTACCCGAACAGCGCCAACGAGGCCGAGCTCGTGACCAAGCCGCAGGCCGAGGTCCCGAGCATGACGAGCGCGCTGCGCGCACTGATCAACCAGTACGCGGGCGGCAACGCCCCCAACGTCGGCATCGCCGTCACCGAGGACAGCTCCAACTACGCGTTGAACACCTCGCCGTCCGGCCTGTACGCGCCGGACGTCTACCTGACCTGGATGGAGAACGGCGCGTTCAACATCGACTGGTGGAACCTGCGCAACGGCACCGACTGCAGCAAGGTCACCACCATCCAGGGCGCGACGGACTACAACGACGGCGGCGTGGTGTCCAGCGGGGCGTCCTGCGAACCGGCCGCCAACACGCCGTTCCCGCCGTACTACGGCATCCAGATGATGACCAGGCTCGGCGTCCCCGGCGACGCGCTGGTGCGGACGACCTCCTCCACCGCGATGCTGTCCACGCACGCCGTCAAGCGCGCCAACGGCGACGTGAGCGTCATGTTGATCAACAAGGACCCGAACAACGCCACGACGGTCAACCTCTCCTACAGCGGCTTCACCCCGTCCTCGGCGACGCCGACCGTGTACTCGTACCTGAAGAACGCCTCGTCGATCGGCTCGGCCTCCACCGGGAGCGCCGCCGTACAGACCGTGCCCGCCTACTCCGTCGTGGTCGTCCAGCTGCGCGCGGGAAGCGGCGGCGGGACCGGCGCCTGCCGGGTCGACTACACCAAGAACGAGTGGCAGGGCGGGCTCACCGCGAGCGTGACGATCAGGAACACCGGCGGCAGCGCGGTGGACGGATGGCGGCTGACCTTCACCTTCCCCGGCGACACCAAGGTGACCACCGCCTGGAACGCGAGCGTGACGCAGAGCGGCGCGGCGGTGACGGCCACCAACGCGTCCTACAACGGCGCCATACCGGCGGGCGGCTCCCAGTCGTTCGGGTTCCAGGGCACCTGGACCGGCAACGACGCGAACCCCACCGGCTTCGCGCTCAACGGGTCCGCCTGCTCCGCCGGCTGACCTGACCACTCGGTGGTCTCCGAGCCGCCGCCGCGCGGCCGGAGCACCATCGGCGAAGGGCTGACACACCGAAGTTCCAGATACGCGCCAAGGCGGTTCGTCCATGACAGCGGAACCCACTCCTTCGATCTCTCGCCGGGGCGTGCTCGCCGGCGTCGCCGGCGTGCTGCTCACGTCCGGCGGCCTGGCGGGCTGCGGCTCGCCCGCACAACCCAAGGGGCCCGGCTACCTCTTCTACCGCAAGGACTTCCTCGACGCCGCCGGCGTTTCGGCGGAGGTGAAGTCGGCCGACGAGCTGTTCGCGCTCGGCAAGGAGCTCACCGACGCGAAGGCGGGCCGGTGGGCGTTCGACGACCTGTGGCCCTACCTGCAAGCTGATCCACCAGTACGAGACGCCGGGCATGATCGAGGCGCGGGCGGCGAGGTTCTGGTCGTCGCGCGGATCGGCTCGCTGCGACCGACCGTGGCCACCCGGCCCGCGCCGGCCGGGCCGATCAGGCTGCGGATCGATGTGCTCGCCGCGCTGCCCGCCGACCGGCATCCCCGCAAGGAGCCCGACGTCCTGCGCCTCGGCGTCGAGGCGGCGGACGGAGCGTTCGACGTGCTGGCCGAGCTCGACGGCCGGTACCTGTCGACGGAGGTAGCCGGTGGCTTCACGGGGCGGGTGATCGGCATGTACGCCGCGTCCGGCACGGTGCGGTTCGACTGGTTCGATTACGAGCCGCTCGATCACGACACAGGGCCGGGGCAGGTTATCCTTGCGCCGTGAACGGGACCCTCGACGGGCGACCGGACGGGGCCGATGAGGAGGGGAGCCAGGTTGTCACACGCCGAGTCGGGCGAACCGGTGGCTGACCGGGAAGCCTCGCGAGGCGATTCGTCCAGACCCGTGACGATCTCCTACATCGCGGAGACCGCCGGAGTGTCGATCCCCACGGTCTCCAAGGTCATCAACGGCCGTTCCGGCGTGTCCGCGGACACGCGTGCCCGCGTCGAGGCGCTGATCAGCGAGTACGGATACCGCAGGACCAACCGCAGCAACATGATGGAGCTCGTCTTCGACGAGCTCGAGCACATGTGGGGCACCGAGATCATCCGCGGGGTGGAGCGGGTGGCCCGCGAACACCGCGTGGCGGTCGTGCTGACGGAGTTCGGCCCGGAGCGCAACGCGGTTCACTATCCGAGCGAGGACACCCTGGCCCGCCGCCCCGCCTGCGTGGTGACGGTGGCCCAGCTGTCGGCTGAGCAGCGCAACCAGCTGCGCGCCAAAGGCATCCCGTTCGTGGTCTTCGACCCCGCCACCGAGCTGCCGGACGACGTCCCCTTCGTCGGAGCGACGAACTGGTCCGGCGGGCGGTCGGCCACCCGCCACCTGATCGAGCTGGGACACCGCCGCATCGCGATGATCGGCGGCCCCGACCGGACCCTCTACTGCCAGGCCAGGCTCGACGGCTACCGCTCCGCCCGGGAGTCCGCCGGCCTCCCGGTGGAGGCCGACCTCGTCGTACGCACCCTGCTCACCACCGAGGACGGCCGCGCGGCCGCGCTCGAGCTGCTGAACCGCCCGGAGCGGCCCACGGCGATCTTCGCCTGCAACGACCTGCAGGCGATCGGCGTCTACCAGGCCGCGCGGACGATGGGGCTGCGGATCCCGGCGGACCTGAGCGTGGTCGGCTTCGACGACCTGCCCATCGCCGCCCTGGTCGATCCTCCGCTGACCACCGTCCGCCAACCACTCACCGAGATGGCCGCGGCCGCCACCGAGCTGGCGCTCGCCCTGGGGCGCGGGGAGGAGACGCCGCAGGCCGGGCTCGAGCTGGCCACCACCCTCACGGTCCGGGAGAGCACCGCTCCACCCGCCGACCGCGAGGGCGCCGGGGGGTGACGGAAGGCCTCACCAGTCGTGGACCGTACGTGACGGCGGATCTCGGTCCGGCCTCCGGCCTGGCCGACGCCCACCTGGAGCAATGCTCTGAGCTCGTAGAATCGGAGCACGTCTCGGGAATGGGAGTTCCATGGCCGCGCCTGGTCGACGACGAGTGACCATCGCCGATGTGGCGACTCACGCTCAGGTCTCCGTCACAGCGGTGTCCAAGGTGATCCGCAACGCCTATGGTGTCAGCCCGGCCATGAAAGACCGGGTCAAGGCGGCCATCCAGGAGCTCGGCTACCGGCCGCAGGCGGTGGCCCGCGGCATGCGCGGGCGCACCTTCACCATCGGGCTCGTCCTGCCGCACATCAGGAACCCGTTCTTCGCCGACATCCTCGACGGCCTCACCGAATATCTGGAGAACACCGACTACCAGGCGTTCATGATCCAGGGCGGCGCCACCCGCAAGGTCGAGATCCGGGCGGTCGACGCCCTCATGGACCGCCAGGTGGACGGCATCATCATGGTCGCCCCGCTCGCCTCGAAAGCGCGCCTGGAGGAAGTGGCCAAGGAGAAGCCGACCGTGGTGCTCGCCCGGCACGAGCGCTCGTCGTACTACGACTCGGTGTTCGACGACGACGAAGCGGGCGCCGAACTCGTCGTGAAGCACCTCATCGAGCTGGGCCACCGCCGCATCGCGCACATCACGCACCAGGACGACAGCCAGGCGCGGCCGGCCGACCTGCTGCACAACATCCGGTCGGCGACCTACGAACGCGTGATGCGCGAGCACGGGCTCGGCGACGAGATCGCCATCGCGACCAGCTTCTACCACGAGCAGGGCGGCTACGAGGGGGCTCGCGAGCTGCTGAGCCGCTCGGCCCCGCCGACGGCGATCTTCGCCGGAGCCGACCAGGCGGCGCTCGGCGCGCTCGCCGCGGTCCACGAGGCCGGCCTGGCCGTCCCGGCGGACGTCTCGGTCGCCGGCTACGACAACATCCATCTGGCCGCCCTGCCCAACATCGCGCTGACCAGCGTCGACCAGGACGGCGCCGAGATGGGCCGGGCCGCGGGCAAGCTCCTGCTGGAACGCATCGAAGGCCGCATGACGCCCGTGCGCTTCTCGGTCACCCCGAGCCTGGTCGTCCGCGGCTCCACGGCCGCGCCGGGAGAGTCCGTCAGCTGAGCTTCCGGCTGCCCAAGTAGGGTCTCGCGCTGCCCGCCGTAGAAACCGTTACCGATTTAGACCAGGTTGTAGCGACTCAACCTGGGAAAAAGCTGGGTACCGTTACCCAAAACATGTCTTGACACTTCCTTCGCGTAACGCCTACGTTAACCGCATCGGGGAGTCGCTTAAAACGATTCAATAACCCTGGAGGGGTGTGTGAAGACCTCCCACCGCACGCTCGCGACGGCTACGGCCGTCCTGGCGCTGGCGGCTCTGACCTCCTGCGGTTCCGGCTCGGAGCCCGCCGCCGACGGCACCGTCACCCTCTCCTTCATGACAGGCAGCGACCAGTCGACCGTGGACACGTCCAAGGCGCTGGCCGATGCCTTCATGCAGGCCAACCCCAAGATCAAGATCAAGATCGAGAACCAGCCGGGCGGCAGCGAGGGCGACAACATCGTCAAGACGCGCCTGTCGACCGGCGAGATGACGGACGTGTTCTGGTACAACTCCGGGTCGCTGCTCCAGGCGCTCAACCCGGCCCAGAGCCTGGTCGATCTCACCGGGGACCCGGTGGTGGCGAACGTCCAGCCGGACTACCTGCGGGTGGTGACCCAAGGGGACCACGTGTACGGCGTGCCGGCCACCGCCGCGTCCGGCGGCGGCATCCTCTACAACCGCAAGGTCTACGACAAGCTCGGCCTGAAGGTGCCCACGACCTGGGCGGAGTTCATGGCCAACAACGAGAAGATCAAGGCGGCCGGGATCGCGCCGGTGATCTCGACGTTCAAGGACACCTGGACCTCGCAGCTGTTCGTGCTCGGCGACTTCTACAACGTGCAGGCCGCGGTCCCGAGCTTCGCCGCCGACTACACCGCGGGCAAGGCCAAGTTCGCCACCACGCCGGCGGCGCTGGCCGGCTTCCAGCACCTGGCCGACGTCAAGGGCTACCTCAACAAGGGCTTCGGCTCGGCCACCCTGGACCAGGGGCTGAAGATGCTCGCCGAAGGCGAAGGCGCGCACTATCCGATGCTCACCGCGATCCTGCCGCCGGTGCTGGCCACGAGCCCGCAGGCCGCAACGGACATCGGCTTCTTCGGCGTCCCCGGCACCGACGCCGCCAAGAACGGCGCCACCGTGTGGGAGCCACCGGCCATCTACATCCCCAAGAGCACCAAGAACCTGGAGGCGGCCAAGAAGTTCGCGGCCTTCGTCGCTTCGCCTGCCGCCGCTGAGGCCACCAGCAAGGTGGTGCAGCCGACGGGACCGTACCGGGTGAAGGGCGCCAAGCTGCCCGACAACGCCATCCAGGTCGCCAAGGACGTGCAGGTGTACATCGACAAGAGCGCCACCGCGCCCGCGCTGGAGTTCCTGTCCCCGGTCAAGGGTCCGTCTCTGGAGCAGATCACCGTCGCGGTCGGCTCCGGGCTGACGCCGGCCGCCGAGGGGGCGGCCCAGTACGACAAGGATGTCGAGAAGCAGGCCAAGCAGTTGGGGCTCGCGGGGTGGTGATCAGGCAGGACGCCGGGCCCCGCTCGGGGCCCGGCCCGGCACTCGCGCGGTCGCCCGCCGGCCCGGCCAAGCGCAGGTCGGCCTACCCGTACGCGCTGTACCTGCCGGCCGCCGTCGTCTACCTGGTGATCTTCCTGGTGCCGACGGTGATGGCCTTCTACTTCGCGCTGACCCGCTGGACCCTGTTCGACAG
>NZ_JBSFNK010000104.1:0-6671 GCF_053587055.1 Nonomuraea sp. NPDC003707
CGCGATCTGGCACAACCACGCAACCAACGCCCCGATCACCCGGTCACTGACCGCCTACGACCACTGACCGGAGATCGGACTTACTCGTCTAGATGAATGAGTCCAAGGCATAGCTGCGGAGATAGGGCGAGGATGTCCACTCTCGGGTTGTGACGACCGAACTGGACACCCTCGCAACCGCACTCTATGTGAGGGTCGATGATCTGCTGAAGAGTGCGCCGGAGCTGGCCTCGTGGCGGCCGCGAGTGGGGTTCGCGCGTCGAACAAATCCGCCAGGAGTTGGTATCCGGCGTCGTGCTGGCCGTCTCGGATCGCCAGCCGTGCCAGGTTGACGACGGGTTCGAGAGCGCGGCGCGCGGCCTGCGCGCCCAGAGGGCGGGCGCGCAGGTACGCGGCGGCGTGGCGGTGGCACATCCGCCTGGCCAAATCCGGTAACCCCACGTCGGAGGCCAGCAGAGCCGCCTGGTTCCAGACGGCGGACGCGGATGTCTGGTCCCCGTGCTGGGCGGCCTGGCCCGCCAGGGCGCGCAGCACGCCGATGCGGTCGTCGAGCGGCGGGCAGCCTGGACGAGGGCGCGCGACGAGGGGGAAGCGGCGGGCAAGCGGCCGGTGGGGTCCATGGCGGCTACTCCCAGATGACGACGATCTGGTGGTGGTCCCGGTCGAGGACGAACCGGCCAGCCGCCGTCTTGCCGGAGGCAGGGTCGTCGGGGATCTCGAATCGGGCTGTCACGTCCCGGTATTCGCTGTCCCACCGGCAGATTTCCTCTGCCACCTGGTCCATGAGCTTGGCGGGGGAGGGGCCGTGACCGACGACGCCTACCTCGTACAGCTTGCGAGCGCCGTCCGCGGCAGGCTGTAAGGGCCGGATGGTCAGGTAGACGAGGTCACGATCGTTGACGGTCGCCATGGAGCCCCACGGGAACATGGGCGTTACCACGCCACGCTCCTTGGCATCGGGCGAGGCATTCATCCGCATGAGGGCGTTGTCCAGGCGCAGGCACAGCCACAGGTCCAGCCACTCCAGCGACACATCGGCAGGGAAGAGGACGCCGGTCCAGTCCTCGCGCCGTTCGCTGGTCAGCACGCCGTCCAGCCCGGCCGGTTCGACGGCCTGGTCCTTGTGGACTTGCAGGGTGACGTCCTGCTCGGCGGTGAGGTGGATGTAGCGGCGGGCGTCGTCGCCGATCCCGCGCAAGGGCATGAACACGGTCTGCTTGCTGTCGAGACTGTGCCAGCAGTGGTCGTTGCGCTCGAAGACGATGCTGCGGGAGCTGGTGCCGCGCAGCCGCAGCGGCACGACCAGCCGGCCGCGCGGGGCGAGCTGCTCCAACCAGGCGTCCGGGATCTCGTAGGCGCCCACGGTGGCGATGATGCGCTCGTAGGGGGCGCAGTCGGGGTGGCCGAGCGCGCCGTCGCCGAGGGCGACCTCGACGTTGCCGATGCCTGCGGCGGCGAGGTGCTCACGGGCGCCGGTGACGAGGTCGACGTCCACGTCGATGGTGGCGACGTAGCCGCGCTCGCCGACGATGGCGGCCATGAGAGCAGCGTTGTAGCCGGTGCCCGCGCCGACCTCCACGATGCGGTAGCCGGGCTGGGGGGCGAGCTGCTCGAGCATGGTGGCCATGGTGCACGGCTGGGAGGCGGCGCTGATGTTGACGCCGGCGTTGTCCTGCTTGGTGTAGACGGGGGTGTCGGCGTATGCCTGGTCGAGGGGGACGCCGGGCAGGAACAGGTGACGCGGGGTGCGGCGGAAGGCAGCTTCGACGGCGGCGGTGCGGATCGCCTTGTGGTCGAGAAGCCGGCGGGTCAGCTCGTCGCGGAGGTGGTCGGCGGAGGCAGCCGACCGGTCATCGCTGATAGTAGTCACCGGATTCACCTTAGTTATCGGACGGGTGGTGGGAGGCGACGACACGGAGTCCCCGCCCCGGTGGAACACGGTGTCCACCGCCAGCGCGGCCAGCGCAGCCTGATCCTCGATCGGCAGGCCAGCGCGGTTGGCGTGGAAGATGATGTGGTGGGCGAGTACCGACCGCAGCCCGCGCGTCAATTGCCCTTCGGCTGCCAGTTCGGCCAGGGCCTGCCCGGTCCGCTCGAACGCGGCAATCCACTCGCTGTAGCCGGCGAGAGCTCCGCCACGGGCCGGGTTGCACAGGCGCCGGGTGTCGGCGGTCATGAGCCGCTCCAGCGCCGCCGCGAGTTCAGCGGCCCGCTCGGCGGGGATGACCTCCGACCTGGCGGGGCGAAGCTCGGCGACCTTGGCCCACACGTCTCCTTGCTCGTACCAGTCGAGCGAGGCTGCGCGCAGCAACGCACCGCACAGCACGACGCTGGTTTCGCGCATGCTCAGCCGCGGCGGGTCGGGCTCCGCCGCGCGGGTGAGCAGGTAGCGGCTGTCGTGGTGGAATAGGGTGTGGGTGGTTTCCATCCCCGCCCAGCCGCCGAACGCGTGGAGTTCCGGCTCGTAGCGGCCGTACGCCCAACCCTCGATCTGGCCTTGTCCGGCCAGTATGTCGAGCAGTTCGTCCACGGCGGTTGGGGCGCTGGCGGCTCGCACGCGCAGTTTCCACCGCGGCTTGCGGACATACCACCAGTCCTGGGCGATCCCTTCGTCCTGGAGTGCGGTGAGCGTGGGCAGCAGGGCGCGGGCGGCTACCTGCTCGGCGGTCTGGCTGTCCTGTCTCAAATGACGTGCTCGGTCACCGAGGCCATCACCTGGTCAGATAGCAGTTCGACTGAGACATTCTGGCATCGTGCGTCTCACTCTATGTACTCGCTCGGGCAAGTCCGGCGGATAGCGTCTCGTCTGACCTGCTAGGCGAAGCCGTTTGTCTCAAACGAACTGCTCTGCGATGCGGTTTTCCCTGTCAGCGGTGTGCGGCTCGAAGGACCCAGCGGCTGACGGGGTCGTGCTTGAAGGTGTGGGGAGGGTAGTCCGGCAGGACACGGCGTTTCACTTCGGCATAAGAAGCGGGCGACGGAGGAACCTCCCTGCATCACCAGGGATCTCCAGTAGGCGGAGGCGATGAGGCTGGTCAGGGCGACAGTCTCGGGGTAGTCGGCGGCGTAGCGGCCTGACGGCTGAAGGTGGTGGTGAGCGCGTCGGCCTGGGCCGTAGAGGGTCTCTTGTCGGCGTCGGCGATCGGTGTCGTAGGCGTTGTTCTTGTTCCAGGCGGCGACGATGTCGGTGGCTTCAATGAACGCCTCATCTGCCGCCGGGCGGCCGTGGCGGCGGATGATTCTGCGGTGTCGGTGCTGAGCCTGGCTGATTTCAGGCAGGCGCGCGAGGTCCAGTTGCTCGGCCATGCTGGTCGTGCCTGTGCCGATCCAGAGTTGGTGGCGCGGGCAAACGCTCTGGTCAGGGCGCATCCAGCACGGCACCTCGGTGAAGATGCCGCTGCTGGCCATGCAGCGCCGGCAGGCGGGTCGGGTTTGGTTGGGCCAGCCTGCCGAGTTGCCGTAATGGCTGGTGAGGGGGGAACGAAGCTCCGGTAGGGCCCGGCTTAAGGTGGGCGCCGGCAATCCCGCGGCCATAGCCAGGTCGGCCAGCTCAGGTAGTCGCAGGGACCGGCCGAGGCCCAGATAGGTGCGCAAGACGTCGCTCGGCACGCGGTTGTGCTGGGCCAGGCGCTGCAGGAAGGACGCGCAGGTCTCGTCATGGACGGGCCTGACCTTGCGCGGCAGAGGTCTGCGGGGACCCGTTCGGAACAGCCCGCCAGCGGTGGCAGCCCTCATCGGCCTTCGTCATCGTCGGACCGGGGATTCTTGGGAGATCCGGACTCGCTGGAGTGGTCGACGATGACGGTGTCCATCAGGTCGCGGGTGATGGCCTCGCGGCCCTCCACGATGGCGCAGATCGCCGATGCCCGGATGAGGTGTGACAAGCTGCTGATTAGCCCGCCGGTGCGTTTATGCAGGTAGCGGGCATGTTGGATCAGTGAACCGGGGTCTTGGCAGTGCAGTCTCAATGCGTGCTCCATGGTGGCCACCATGGACTTCCACTCCTGGTTGTAGGGGAACTTCCCGGTTTTGGTCATCACGCAGCGGGCGGCGAGTTGCTGGCCGCGGAACCCGCTGAACAGGCCCGAGGACTCCACGTTGATGCCGGCGTAGACGAAGGTGGCGGGCAGGTTCTCAGTGAAGTGCTTCATGTGGTCCGACAGGTCCTCCCCCTGGGAGGTGGCCATGTTGACATTGTGAATCTCGTCCAAGATCACTAGGTCGCAGCGGGCTTCGATAAGGACCTCACATACCGCCATCGCGATGTCTATCTCGTTGGCCCGGGACTTGAACGGCGGCATGCCCAAGAAGTGCGCGAACAAGGTGGCCAGCTTCTTGGGCGACCCCTTGGGCGGAGCGGTGATGTAGACGACCGGGATGCGGTCCTGGCCGGGGAACCGCTGGCGCACCAGCAGTTCGTGCACCCGGCCGAACTGTTTGATCGCGGTGCTCTTGCCGGTGGCCCACTGGCCGGACACGATCAGGCCGCGCCGGGCACTGCGCTCGCGCCGGTTCAGCACCATCAGCAGCCGACCCTGGCGGACGACCTGGCGGACCGCGGATGTCTCCACCGTGATCAACTCCGAGTGGTAGGTCATCCGGGCCTCGTCATACTGCGCCCGGGCGACCTCATCCAGGCTCTTCCACTCCTCGTCGGCCAACAGCGTGAACGCCAGCGGTTCGTCGTCGACGAACTGGCGCCAGCCATCCAGCGTTGTGGCCGGCAGTGCCCGCTCGTCAGTGAAGTCGAAGCCGCCGAACTCGGCTACCACCATTTCTTGGCCTCCTCGCGTGCGTCGAAGACGCGTAGCGGCACCACCTCGGCTAGGTCCTCTGGCTCGATCACCCCAGAGTCATCCACGATCGGGTCGCTGGGTTCGGTCGCAGGGTCGGGCGGCCTGGGCCAGGAGGGCTCCGCGGTCGCCGCGGTGCGGGCCGCCACCTGGCGGTCCCGCTTTGACCTCGCGCTCTTCCCTCTGCCGGCCTCAGGCGCGGGCCCTTGGTGGGTCTTGTTGAGTAGGGCCGCGACAGCCTGGGCGGTCTCGGCTTCGGTCGCTTCCCGGCTCTGGTCCTTCAGGTCACGACGGGCGTGATCCCACGCCAGTTCCCCGAAGACCGCCGGTGCGCTGTTCAGATGCCGCCAAAACACGGTGATCCAGCCGCCGTCGTGGTGGTTGCGGACCCAGATGCGGCCGATGTCGTAGGGGTCATAGTGGATCTCCCACAGGTTCTTCTTCTCCTCGACGCCCGAGGGCTGACGTCGAAACGGCACCAGTTCCTCGCCGTCGTAGATCCGATGGTTGATCTTGATGCCGTAGGTGTTGACCGCCCGCCAGGTCGCCGGGAGCAGTTCGATATAGTCCTCGGCGCTGAGCGCGACCGGCACGTAGCCCGCGGCCTCGACCAAGGCGGCGTACTTCTCGTTCGGGGTGAACATCCGTCCCGGAGCAGAGGGGTCGCGTAGCCCGTCATGCTGCCGGTTTTGCCACTTGGCGACGATCCACTCGTCCAGGAACCCCTGCAACTCCGGCAGCGACCACAGCGGCTCGTCTTCGACCTTGCGCCCCCGATGCTCAGCCGAGCGCCCGACGAAACCGGAGATGAACTGGGCGAACATCGTCGATACCGAGCCCAGGGTCTTTTCGATATGCGGCTTATCGGTGGGAGTGTCCTGATGGGCTGGCTGGAAGTTGATGCCCAGGCTCGCGCAGGCCGTCCGGAAGTTGTTGGACACGAACACCTTCCCGCGATCACACACGATCGTCTCGGGCACGATCACCGGCCGCGCGGCCGCGTGCGCCAGCCGCTCATCCAGCTCCAGCAACCGCCGATGCGGCAATACCGACCTCGCCATCGACAACGCCTCGCTCCAGCCTGGCCGCATCAGCTCCGGCGTCACCGTCCGTGCCAGCAGCAGCGAAGCATCCACTGAGGTAGTCGTCGGCCGCAGCACCGCCGCCGTGATCGTCCGGGTGGCCAGGTCCACCATCCCGGTCAACTCCACCCGCCCGACCACTCCATCATCCAGCCGCACCAGCACATCGAAAGGCGTCGAGTCGATCTCCATCAGCTCACCCGGCCTCGACGCGCTCATCTCGCTGAACGCCTCCTGCGGTTGGTTGGCCAGCGACCGACGGGTGCGCGCCGACCCGGTCGTGTGCCGCCCCGCACTCAACCGCTCAAACAACCGATAGAACGTCGCCCTCGACGGCATCGGCACCACCCCGGCGCCGTGCTCAGTGACCAGCAACTGCTCCACCCGCCAATGCAGATAGCTGGCCGTGCGCGTCGACCGGTCCGTCGCCTCCTCCAACGCCGCCCCCAGCGCGGCCAGCACCCGCGGATCGGTCCGCCCATAGATCGAACGCGACGGCTGATATCGACCATCCACCAGCCCGGCCACGCCACGCGCCTCAAACGACGCCGCTTGCGCCGCACCGTGTGCTCGCTGATGTCCTCACCCGTCAGCGCCCGCAACTCCAGCGCCTTGGCCTGTTCCCGCTCGGTCAGCCGGCGGGTGGCTGGATCATATTGGGGACGAACTCGCGCTCCGGCCGGAGCATCCGGGGGAAGACCGTGTCGACGATCACAGAATTGAGCAGGCGTGAGCCCTCTGCGATCACGTAATTGACCACCTCGATCACGTTATTGACCCTGGTCACGGCGTGCGT
>NZ_JBSFNK010000105.1:0-6559 GCF_053587055.1 Nonomuraea sp. NPDC003707
GCGCCGCCTCCGCCAGCGCGCGTCCGAAACCCCGGGACGCGCCGGTGATGATCCAGGTCTTTGTCGTCATGCCGGCGACGCTACGGCTTCGAGCGCGCTCGAACGCAAACCCGTAGCCGGTCCGAAGGAATCCATAACTCCGCCGCCCCAGGGTGAGGGTCAACCGATCGCCGCACCGCGGTGTTCTTGCCGACGTCCCTCCCCCGGTCCCCTGGAGCCCTTCATGACTACCCGCCGCTGGGCGGCACTGCCCGTGCTGCTGGTCGCGGTGTTCGTGACCACGCTGGACTTCTTCGTCGCGAACCTGGCCGTCCCGTCCATCCGCGCCGATCTGCGGGCCGGTGACGCCGCGGTGCAGTTCGTGGTCGCGGGGTACGGGCTGGCGTACGCTGCCGGGCTGATCACCTCCGGGCGGCTCGGCGATCTGTACGGGCACCGGCGGATGTTCCGCGCCGGGCTGGCGCTGTTCACGCTGGCGTCGGCGGGGTGCGGGCTCGCGGGAGACGCGGCCTGGCTGGTGGCCGCCAGGGTCGCGCAGGGCGTGGCCGCGGCGCTGCTCGCGCCGCAGGTCCTCACGCTGCTCGGGGATCTCTACCGGGGCGCCGACCGGGCCACGGCCTTCCGCTGGTACGGCACGGCCGTCGGCCTGGCCGGGGTCAGCGGCCAGGTGATCGGCGGCGTGCTGGTGGCCGGCGATCCACTGGGGCTGGGCTGGCGGGCCTGCTTCCTGGTGAACGTACCCCTCGGCGCCGCGGCGCTGGCCATGACGGGACGGCTGCTCCCCCGGCCCCTGCCGTCGCCGCCCCGGCGAGCCGCGCCCCACACGCCCCGAGCCGGGCTCGACCTGGGCGGGGCCGGGCTCGTGACCGCCGGGCAGGTGGCGATCGTGCTGCCCCTGATCGAGGGCCGCGAACAGGGCTGGCCGCCGTGGGCCTGGTGGTGCCTGGCCGCCTCCGGCCCGATCCTGGCCGCGTTCGTGCGCCGTCAGCGGCGGCTGGCGGGCTCGGGGCGGATCCCGCTGCTCGACCTCGACGTGTTCGCGGACCGGGCGTTCGCCTGGGGTCTGGTCGCCGTGGCGCTGCTGTTCGGCACCTCGGCCGGGCTGTCGTTCGTGCTCGCCCTCTACCTGCAGGACGGCCTCGGCCTCGACCCGCTCGCCGCCGGAGCCGTGTGCACCGCGCTCAACGCGGGCTTCTTCGCCGCCTCCCTCCGACCTGGACGCTTCGGCGCACCCGTACTGCTGCTCGGGCTGTGCCTCCTGTACGACGTCGTGGCACGCGCGGCGCAGCCGTACCAGGTGGCCATGGCCCTCCTCGTGGTCGGCGCCGGGATGGGACTGATCATGTCGCCGCTGCTCTCCTCGGTGCTGTCGGCCGTACGCCCCGAGCGGGCGGGAGCCACGGCCGGGGTGCTCGGAACCGTTCAGGAGACCGGGGGCGTGCTCGGCTGCACGATCACCGGCACCGTCTTCTTCGGCACGCTGGACGGCGGCGACTGGCGGTCCGCGACACTGGCCGCGCTGTCCGTGCTGGTCGCGGGCGCGCTGGGCGTGCTGGCCCATGCCGTGCTACGTCCCCGCGCCCGCACCCCGGTGACGGCGACGTCAGGCGGGCAGCACGATCGCCGGCCGGACGGCCTGGAATGCGGGCGACCCTAGCCGAGACCGTGCTGCTCGATCATCCGGCGAAACGGCCCACCCGCCGTACGACGAACACGGTGACCTTGGACCTGGCCGGCCGGACAACGGGTTACGGCAGCCCGTGGTCACCGGACCGATCTGATCGCCTCGATCACCAGGTCGGGCTGGGCGTGCTGCACGTAGTGGTCTGTGGTGCCGGCCACGACGACACGGCCGCGGCTGGACAGCGCGGCGAGGCGTCCGGCCTGATCGGCCGCCGTCGCGGGCTGCCCCGCGGGGATGACGACCACGACGGGCAGGTCGCGCCACGCGCCTGGTCGTACCGTCGCGCGGACCTGGGCGGCGCTGTCCGCCGCGGCCCAGGCCTCGGCCCGGGCGGCGCCCATGCTGCCCGCGCCGTAGACGACGGGAGCGCTCGCACGCGCCGCCGCGGTGGCCTCGGCGGGCACCAGCGCGTCGCCGAACAGCCGCAGCACGGCGAGGCGCGCCAGGGCCTGGTTGACGGTGAACTGCGCGGCGAGGAGCGGGCGGGAGATCTGGAGGGCTTCGGTGGCGTTCTCGTCCGTGACGTCGATCAGCACGAGCCCGGCGGTCAGCGCGGGCCAGTGGTGCGCGAAGAGTCGCACGATCGTGCCGCCGTAGGAGTGTCCGACCAGGACGTACGGCCCCGCCTCGCCCGCCGCGGCGAGCAGCGCGCGCAGTTCAGCCGCGGCGCGGTCCGCCGTACGAGGGGCCGGGCCGTCCTCGCTCCAGGCGTATCCCGCGCGGTCGTACGCGCACACGCGGCCGGGCAGTCCGCGCTGGATCACGTCCCAGCTCGCACTCGACTCCGCCAGGCCGGCCTCCAGGACGACGGTCGGCGTTCCCGAGCCCGTGCAGTGGACGTGCAGCCGGTGGCCGCCCACGTCCACCAGCCGCCCAGGCACGGGCGGGTCCCCCTGCCGGGCCACCGACTCGTAGCAGAACCCGGTGACGGCCGCCAGCACGACCACCGCCGCGCACCAGGCGGCGGCCCTGCGCAGCGCTCGGGCGACCACAGCTCTCTTCGACACGTCACGAATCTAGGGACGCGATCGCCGTGCCACCTCGTCCTCCAGGACGAGCCGCCTGCAGGAGCGGACGCCGGAGGACCTCATCCATCAGGATGAGACTCTCGCCCGCCCGGTGACGGCGAGGTGGGGTCACGGAAGGTCGACGCAGGTGACGGAGAGGGTGCCGTCCTCGCCTCGGCGAGCAATGCCATCGGCGTCACCGCCATGCGTGTGATCATCGAAGGCCGCCTGCCCGACCTCACCCCCGCCGTGGTCGACGAGGCTCTCCGCATGCAGTCGGGCCGCACCGGCGAGCCCTTCCCCCGCTACGCCCATCAGGACCTGGAGCTGGACGGCATCGCCATCGAGTCCGGCGACCTCATCCTGGTCCGCCTGGAAGCCGCCCACCGCGACCCGGCCCACTTCGCCGGCCCCGACCGCTTCCTTCCGGGCCGCCGCTCCTCCCCTCCCCTGGTCTTCGGCCACGGCCCGCACTACTCACTGGGCGCCGTCCTCGCTCGCGCCGAGATCGGCGCCGCCCTGTCGGCGTTGTCACGTCACCTTCCCGGGGTACGGCCGGCCGAGCCGCTCGAGAGCGTGGAATGGACCACCAACAGCGTCGACATCGGCCCGCTCGCCGTACGCGTCACCTGGTAGGCCTCCCGACCGCTCCCTTAACAAGAAGCGGTGAGAGTGGCCTTCCAATAATGTTCGGAACCGGCCGGAGAATAGCTCGTGCTGATCTCCTGACAGCTACTGCTGTACGCCTGCATGGCGGCCACCGCGCTGGCATGAGCATCCGAGGGGAGATAACCGTAGCCGACGAAGGTCCGTTGATCCGCCACGGCGACGTCGGCCAGGCCGACTACGACTGCCGCCGCCAATGTCATGGTCGCCACCGCGCGGGTTACGCGTCGATGCATTGTTCCCCCAAGGGCAAACAAGATCGGTTTGACTTTTCAGTCAAACCGATCTTTCCATCAAGGTCAAGGGTCACCCTGGTACGGCAGCTGCCTCCGTCATCGAGGGAGCTCGCACGATGCGCCGGTCCAGCCTGGGGCCCGGCCGACCGGCCTCAGCCTCCAGCCACCCGGCCAGGCAACGGCACGAGCCCGGCAGGGCAGGACCGGTGATGTGCCACAGCGGCCGGCGAGTCGAGGCCCCGGAGTCCGCGGCTGCCGGCGGGTCAGGGAAGTTGCGATCGGGTGTGCGGTGTGGATTCCCGGCCGGTGCCGGACGGGCGCCGGGATACGTCGGACGGTGGCACTGCAGCGGGGCGGCATACGAAGTACGAGAGGGACAGCAGGAGAAGGGCAGCGGCGGGAACCGCACCGGCGACCGCCAGACCGATTCGGGGCCCGAGGTGCTGGTTGATGGCGCCGATCAGGGGTCCGCCGAGGGCGCCGCAGCCAAAGAACACGAGAAGGTAGACACCTATCGCCCTGCCGCGAAGCTCGGTTCCGGCAGCGACTTGCACGGTGGCGTTGACCGCGGTGAACAACAGCGTCGTAGCCATGCCGATCCCGGCGAGGGCGCACGCGAGGCTCCACGGTGTCGGCATGGCGGCGGCGAGTAAATACGTGGCGGCCACCGCGCACCCGGTCCAGGTCAGTCCGTTCATGGTGGTGCGGGTTCGACCGGCGGCGATCAGCGCGCCGAGCATGGAGCCGAGCGCGACGACGAAGGTGAGCGTCGCGTAGCCGGAGGGTCCGATGTCGAGGGTGCGGGCGTAGGAGGACAGTGTGACCGGCAGGCTGCTGGTGAACATGCTGAACGCGCCGGCCAGCGCGATGGGCCGCCAGATCTCCGATCGCCGTACCAGTCCGCGCATCCCACCTGGAACGAGTGCGGCGGCGCGCGCCGCGGGGCGCGGGTGCGGGAGCCGGTCCGGATCGATGCAGGCGAAGGCGATGAGCGGGACAGCGTAGGAGACGGCGTTGAGAGCAAAAGCCCAGCCGGGACCGACGGCGCTGATCAGTGCGCCGGACACTGCCGGGCCGGTGAGGGCGCCGAGTTGGTACGTCGAGGAGTTGAGGCTGATGGCGCTGTGCAGGTGATCGCGTTCGACCAGGTCGGTGACGAACGCCAGCCGAGCAGGCTGGTCGATCGCGGCGATGATGCCGAGAGCTGCCGCCAGGAGCTGGATGTGCCAGGCGGTGACGTGGCCGGTGAGGGTGAGCACGGCGAGGATCGCGGCCAGGGCGCCGGTCGCGGCCTGGGTGGCCTGCAACACCCGGCGCTTCGGGTAGTGGTCGGCGATCCACCCACCGGCCAGGCCGAAGACCAGCATGGGGGCCAGTTGCAGAGCAGTGGTGATTCCGACGGCGGTGGCATCTCCGGTGAGGCTGAGCACCAGCCAGTCCTGGGCGATGCGCTGCGCCCACATCCCGGTGGTCGCCACTGTCTGGCCGAGCAGCAGGAGTCGGAAGTTCCGGGAACGCAACGCGGCAAGCCTGGTACGTCGCGGGATAGGTGGTTTCGGCCGGGGGCTGGGGGGCTCTGGCCTGGCGGCCGCCCTGGTCACGACGGAACTCCTCCTTCGGTAACGGGGCTGTGTCTTCATCGTTGGGCACCGAGATGAATTTACGAAAGGGAATTGATCAAATAAGTCTTATTGCGAATCATGATGAGCTGGCCTAGCGTCGGGTCGTATGTTTCCTCCCGAGCAGGTGCGGACTTTCCTGGTAGTGGCGCAGTCATTGAGCTTCAGCCGGGCTGCGGCGGCACTGGGCCTCGGTCAGCCCACGGTGAGTCAGCACATACGCAAGCTTGAACAAGCGGTCGGTCGGCCGTTGCTGGTCCGGGACACTCGCAGCGTGACATTGACCGTCGACGGAGAGGCGATGGTCGGCTTCGCCCGCTCGATTCTCACCGCACACGCTCAGGCGGCGGACTATTTCAACGGCGGCGGAGTGCGGGGCCGGTTGCGATTCGGAGTGACCGACAATCTCGCGCTGAGCCAACTGCCGCGGATTCTGCGGGACTTCCGGCACCTCAACCCCGGCGTCACTCTGGACCTGACCGTGGCCCAGCAGGGCGTGCAACTGCAACGCCGAGTCGAATCCGGCCACGTCGACGTCGCCTTCCTCCAGACCACCGCCGGAGAGGGACGGGGCCGGCTGGTGCGCCGGGACCGGCTCGTATGGGCTGCCGTCGAGGGCAGCGGCCTACGGTGGGACGAGGGACAGCGGGTGCCGCTGATCGTGTATCAGGCGCCCAGCCCCAGCCGGGCGCTGGCGGTGCAGGCGTTGGAGCAGGCAGGCGTCAAACACCGTGTGGTCTGTACGGCGCGCGGGGTCAACGCCGTGCTGGCCGCCACCCGCGCCGGCCTCGGCGTTGCGATCTTCGCCCGCAGCCTGCTGCCCGCCGATCTGGTCGAGCTTCCCAAGAGTGCCGGACTACCCGAACTGGGCGAACTCGACCTCGTCCTGCTGACCAACCCGCGCGCCCCCTCCGAACTCGCGGAGGCCTTGACCAGCGCCATCCTCGCGCACGCCAACCCCACCGGCTCCATCCCCGACACCCGTCACCGGACGGAGGCTCCGACAGGTGCGGAGATCCGCCGGACGCGCCAGTAGAGGGCAAGGGCTCGATGCGTTCCCATGACCTGGTCGCCGGAGTTCCGGCGTGGGCACGGCGCTCCGCTCAGCAGGCTCAACCACGGCCGAACCCACGGGGATCCGGCCGGGGGCCTGGAACGGCCCCGGTCCGCATGGATGGACCGGGGCCGTTCGTCGTCACCGGGCTTGGTCTGCCTCTCCTTGGGAGGCTGCGGGTCACAGGCTGCGGGCGGAGATGTCGCCGTTGGAGGTGGTGGCGTGGATGTCGAGTTCGGCGGTCCCGTCGTTCTTGAGGGCGTTGGTGATACGGCCGTAGGTGGTGCCGGCAT
>NZ_JBSFNK010000106.1:0-6228 GCF_053587055.1 Nonomuraea sp. NPDC003707
GCGATCGCGCCACGTCCCCACAACTCGGCGGCGAACAACCGGCTGCGCAACACGACCACCCGCACCGCGTCGGCCAGCGACAACACCCCGGCCACGCAGGCTGCCGCCACCTCACCTTGCGAGTGGCCCACTACCGCCGTCGGGCGGACGCCGATGGACTCCCACAGCTCGGCAAGCGCGATTCCGACCGCGAAGGCGACCGGCTGCAGTCTCTCGATCGAGTCCAGCCCCGCCCCATCGGCGTCGGCCAGGACCTGGGCCGGGTCCCAGTCCACCCACCGCCGGATCTCGGCGAAGCACTCCTCCAGCCGGGCGGCGAACACCGGCGACGCCTGCGCCAGCTCCACCCCCATCCCGGCCCACTGCGCCCCCTGACCGGGGAACACCAGCACCGCTTCCCGCCGCCCCGACGCCGTACCCGACACCGAACCGGCCACCACCCCGGCACCGGGCTCCCCCGCCGCCAGCGACTGCAGCCCGCCCAGCAGCTCCTCCCGGTCGGCGCCCATGACGACGGCACGGTCCTCGAACACCGGCCGCGTGCGTACCAGCGACAGCCCGACCTCGCCGACCGGCAACTCCGGCCGTGCCACCACGTACTCGGCCAGCCGGGACGCCTGAGCGCGCAACGCCTCCTCACCGCGCCCCGACACCACCCACGGCACCACACCGGAGATCACAGGAGCGCTCCCGGACTCCTCCTCCTGCGGCTCCGGTTCGGGAGCCTGCTCCACGATCACGTGCGAGTTCGTCCCGCTCACGCCGAACGACGACACACCCGCCCGCCGCGGCCTGTCCGCAGGCTCCGGCCAGTCCCGCGACTGCTCCAACAGCCGAACCTGACCCTGCTCCCAATCGACATGAGTCGTGGGCGTGGACACGTACAGGGTCTGCGGCAACAGACCGTGCCGCATCGCCAGCACCATCTTGATCACACCGGCCACCCCCGCAGCAGCCTGCGTGTGACCGATGTTCGACTTCACCGACCCGAGCCACAACGGCTCGGCCGCACCCCGATCCCGCCCATACGTCGCCAGCAATGCCTGCGCCTCGATGGGGTCACCGAGCGCGGTCCCCGTGCCATGCGCCTCGACCGCGTCCACCTCAGCACCCGACAACCCCGCATTGGCCAGCGCCTGACGGATCACCCGCTCCTGCGAAGGACCGTTCGGAGCCGTCAAACCATTACTGGCCCCGTCCTGATTGACCGCCGACCCACGGATCACCCCCAAGACCCGATGACCGGCGGCCACCGCATCCGACAACCGCTCCAGCACCAGCACACCGACACCCTCGGCCAGGACGGTGCCGTCGGCCTCGTCGGAGAACGCCTTGCAGCGGTCGTCCCGCGCCAGGCCGCGCTGGTGGCTGAAGTCCACGAGGAGCTCCGGCGTGGCCATGATCGTCACACCGCCCGCGAGCGCGAGCGTGCTCTCTCCGGCGCGCAGCGACTGGCAGGCCATGTGGATGGCGACGAGCGAGGAGGAGCAGGCGGTGTCCACCGTGACGGCCGGCCCCTCCAGGCCCATCGTGTACGCGACCCGGCCGGAGATGACAGAGCTGGAGTTGCCCGTCCCCAGGTAACCCTCGCTGCCCTCGGGCAGGGGGCCTCGGCCCACCTCGTAGTCGTTGGCGAAGGCGCCGATGAAGACGCCCGCGGAGGTGCCGCGCAACGAAGCCGGATGGAGGCCGGCCCGCTCCAGGGCCTCCCACGAGACCTCCAGCACCAGCCGCTGCTGCGGGTCCATCGCCACGGCCTCACGCGGGCTGATCCCGAAGAACGCGGGGTCGAACTCGTCCGCCCCTTCGACGAACCCGCCCGAGCGCGCGTAAGTGGTCCCGCTGCTGTCCGGGTCGGGGTCGTACAGCGCTTCCAGGTCCCAGCCCCGGTCCTTCGGGAACGGGACGATCCCCTGCTCGCGCTCCAGCAGCAGCTTCCACAGGTCCTCCGGCGAGTTCACCCCGCCGGGGTAGCGGCAGCTCATCGCCACGATCGCGATCGGCTCGCGCTCCTTCTCCTCGACCTCACGCAAACGTCGGTTGGCCTGCTGGAGATCCTCGGTCACTCGCCGCAGGTACGCGAGGAGCCTCTCTTCGTCAGCCATGCCGTCCCGCCTTCCCTAAGGGGTTTCGAGTTTGCGTTTCCTGGGGGACCTAAAGGCCCTGGTCGATCAGCGAGAAGAGCTCGTCGGCGCTCGCCGTGCGCACCTTGCTCTCCTCGTCCGTTCCGGATCGGTCGCCGCGCCACTCGTCCATGAGCTTCTGCAGGCGAACGGTGATCTCGGACCGCGCCTCGACATCGATGGCGATCTTGCCCAGCAGCCGGCCCAGCTCGTCCAGGCTCTGCAGCACCTGCGACTCGGCCGGTTCCTTCTTCGGCAGGAGCTGGCTGCCCATGTACTCGGCGATGGCGACCGCGTTGGGGTAGTCGAAGATCAGCGTCGCCGGCAACCGGAGTCCGGTGGCCTTGCCGAGCCGGTTACGCAGCTCCACCGATGTCAGGGAGTCGAATCCGAGTTCGCTGAAGCTCCTGTCCGGATCCACGTGCTCTTCGGAGGCGTGTCCCAGCACGCCGGCGGCCTCCGTACGTACCAGCGAGACCAGCATGCGCTCCTGCTCGGCCGGGGGCAGCCCGGCCAGGCGCTGCTGCAGCGCCGACTCGCCGTCCGAGGCGGGTTGCGCGCTCTGGGCGGTACGGCGTGCGGGGGTGCGCGCCAGGCCGCGCAGGACGGCGGGGATGCCGTCCTCGCGGGCGCCGAGAGCACGGGCGTCCATGGGCAGCGGTACGAGGAAGGGCTCCGCCATGGTCAGGGCGGCGTCCAGCAATTGCATGCCTTCGGCGGCGCCCATCGCGGTGAACCCCGAACGGGACAGCCGCTCCAGGTCGATGTCGCCCAACCGGCGCGTCATGCCACCCGTTTCCGGTGCCCACACCCCCCACGCGAGGGACTGTGCGGGCAGGCCGGTGGCGTGGCGGTGGATCGCGAGCGCGTCGAGGAAGGCGTTGGCGGCGGAGTAGTTGCCCTGTCCGGCACTGTCGAGGGTCGCGGCCGAGGAGGAGTAGAGGACGAACGCGGCCAGGTCGAGATGGCTGGTGGCCTGGTGCAGATGCCAGGCGGCGTCCGCCTTGGGCCGCAGTACCCGGTCGATCTTGTCCGGGGTGAGCGAGTCGATCACGCCGTCGTCCACCACTCCGGCGGCGTGGAAGACCGCCGTCAGAGGATGTTCGGTGTGGACGCGGTCGAGGAGCGCGGTGGCCTGCTCGGGGTCGGACAGATCGCACGCGGTGATCTCGACCGTTGCGCCGGCTGCTTCCAGGTCGGTGCGGAGTTGGTCGGCGTCGGGGGCTTGGTCTCCTCGGCGGGAGGCCAGCAGCAGATGCCCGACCTGGTGCTCGGTGGTCAGATGGCGGGCCAGGATCGCGCCCAGACCGCCCGTGCCGCCCGTGATCAGTACCGTGCCGTCCGGATCCAGCGCGCGCGGCATGGTCAGGACGATCTTGCCGGTGTGGCGGGCCTGGGCCATGTGCCGGAAGGCTTGCCGAGCCTGCCGCACCGGCCAGCACCGCACCGGCAGACCCGCAAGCTCCTGACCCGCGAACAGGTCCAGCAGCTCGGCCAGCATCTGCCCGATCCGCTCGTGTCCGGCGTCCATCAGGTCGAAGCTGCGGTACCGGATTCCGTTGTTCTCGACGTCCGCCGGGTCACGCAGGTCGGTCTTGCCCATCTCGATGAACCGCCCGCCGGGGGCGAGCAGGTTGAGGGAGGCGTCGGTGAACGGGCCGGCCAGCGAGTTGAGCACCACATCCACCCCTTCACCTCCGGTGACCGTGGTGAAGGCGTCGGCGAAGTCGAGGTCGCGGGAGGAGGCGATGTGGTCGTCGGCCACGCCCAGCGCCCGCAGCAGGTGCTGCTTGGCGGGTGAGGCGGTGGCGAAGACCTCCGCGCCCAAGTGCCGGGCGATCTGGATGGCCGCCATGCCGACCCCACCTGCACCGGAGTGGATCAGCACGCGCTCGCCGTGACTGAGCCCGGCCAGGTCGACCAGCCCGTACCAGGCGGTCGCGAACGCTCCCGGGACCGACGCCGCACGGGCGAAACTCCACCCCTGCGGCATCCTCGCCATCATCCGGTGATCAGCCACCACGCGGGGACCGAACGTCCCCTCGCCCATGCCCATCACCCGGTCGCCGACGCTCAGCCCGTCCACCCCGGGCCCGACCTCGGCGATGACGCCGGCGAACTCGACGCCCATCGCTCCGGCCTCACCCGGGTACATGCCCAAGGAGTTGAGCACGTCGCGGAAGTTCAGGCCGGCCGCGCGGACGTCCACGCGCACCTCACCGGCGGCCAGGTCCCGGCCGGCTTCGGGGGCCGACATCAAGGTCAGCCCGTCGATGGAGCCCTTGGCGGGGCTGTCCAGCCGCCAGCCGTCGGGTCCGTCGGGCGTCGGGAGCTCGCCGGAGGTGTTCGCCTGGGTGAGACGGGGCACCAGCACCCGGCCGGCCCGCACCACCAGCTGCGGCTCGTCCTCCACGCTCAGGAGGGAGGCCAGCGCGGTGAGCGAATCGGCCGCGTCGTCGACGTCCACCAGGAGGATCCGGCCGGGGCTCTCGGCCTGCGCCGAGCGCACGAGGCCCGACACCGCCGCCTCGACCAGAGCACCACCGCCGGCGCTACCGGCCTCCGTACCGGTCGTCACCGCACCCGTGGTCACCAGCACCAGCCGGGTCTCGGCCAGCCACTCATCGGCCGGCCAATCACGCAGCACGCTCACGACCCGGTCCAGCTCCGACCGCAGCGCCTCCGGAAGCGTGTCCTGCCCGGCAGGAGCCCCCTGCAGGCGCATGACCACGGCGGCGGGAAGAGCCTGCCCGGACGCGACCGCGTCACCCAACGCCGCCGCGCCCGCGTACTCCTCGACACCACCGCCGGCGGACTCGATCGCCGCCGCCAGAGCGGGCCACCGCTCGCCCACCACCGCAACGTCGCCCACCGGGGTGTCCGCGAGGTCGTTCGCCGGCGGCACCCAGTCCATGCGCAGCAGCGACGACGAGGACGCGGTCGCGGTCAGCTTCTGATCCGCGAGCTCCCGCAGGATCAGCGAGCCGATGGAGGCCACGGCCTGTCCCGCGGAGTCGCCCGTCTCCAGGGTCACGGCGCCGTCGTCGGCGCGGCGCAGGCGTACGCGCAGGTGACTGGCGGCGGAGGCGTGCAGCCGCACGTCGGTCCAGGCGAAGGGCAGCGTGATCTTCGAGTCGTCGGAGAGTCGCTCGGCCACGCCGATGGCGTGCAGGGCCGCGTCCAGCAGCGCCGGGTGGATACCGTACCGGCCGGCCTCGGCGGCCTCCCGCTCGCCGAGTTCCACCTCGGCGAACACCTCTCCGTCGTGCTCCCAGGCTCGCTTGAGTCCCTGGAACGCCGGTCCGTATCCGTACCCTGCGGCGGACAGCGTCTCGTAGTGGTTCGACACGTCCACCGCCTGCGCTCCTGGCGGCGGCCACTGGCTCCAGTCGAAGCCCGCCGCGTCGCCGCTGTCCGCCGTGGCCACGATCCCGGCGGCATGACGGGTCCATGGCCGCGTACCGCTGCGGGCGTAGACCGTCGCCTCGCGCCGGCCTTCCTCGTCGGCGGCGGCCACCGCCACCTGGATCAGGATCGACTCGTCCCGTTCGATCACCAGCGGCGTCTCGATCGTCAGCTCTTCCACTACCGAGCAACCGACCTCGTCGGCCCCGCGCACCACCAGCTCCACGAACCCGGTGCCGGGGAACACGACCTTCTCCCCCACCGCGTGGTCGGCCAGCCACGGATGCGCGGCGACCGAGATCCGCCCCGTCAGGACCACTCCGCCCTGATCGGGCAGCTCCACCGCGGCGCCCAGCAGGGGGTGGTCCGCGGGGGCCTGGCCCAGCCCGTCGACGTTCGTGACGATCGAGGGCGCTTCGAGCCAGTAGTGGTGGTGTTGGAAGGGGTAGGTGGGCAGGTCGGTGGTGGTGGCGTGGGGGATGAGGGTGGCCCAGTTGGGGGTGGTGGTGGTGTTGTGGGTGTGGGTGGTGGCGATGGCGGTGAGGAGGGTGTGGGTTTCGGGGTGGTTTTTGCGGAGGGTGGGGGTGAAGTGGCTGCTGTTGGTGGTGGTGGGGAGGTTGTGGGGGGCGATGGCGGTGAGGGTGGTGTCGGGTCCGATTTCGAGGTAGGTGGTGACGCCGGTGTGGTGGAGGTGGGTGAT
>NZ_JBSFNK010000107.1:0-5931 GCF_053587055.1 Nonomuraea sp. NPDC003707
GTCTTGTGGGCAATGGTCATCCTCATGGGACGACGACTCGCTCGATCCGCATCTCCCAAATCGACCTGACGATCAGTTTGTACACGGGCACTTAGGGGGGACCGCCGCAGTAATGCGGCGGTCCTACCCGACGACATCACCGACTGTTTCGGGTCTCTGGACCATTCGATCATGAGATCGATCCTGGCCGAGAAGATCCACGACGGCCGGTTCCTGCGCCTCATCGATGGGCTGCTCCAGGCCGGATACCTGGAGGAATGGCGCTATCACGCCACGCTGAGCGGCTGTCCGCAAGGCGGTGTGGTCTCGCCCGTGCTCTCCAACATCTACCTGGACCGGCTGGATAAGTTCATCGAGCAGAGCCTGCTGCCTGCCCAGAACCGGGGAGCACGACGCACGCCTTATCGGCCCTACATGCGGCTGTGGCAACGCGCTTGCAGGCTGAAGCAACGCGGGGAACGGGAGGAGGGTCTGGCGCTGCGCAAGCAGATGAAGACCATGCCCTCCCGCGACCCCGACGATCCGGCCTACCGGCGGCTGCGTTACTGCCGTTACGCCGACGATTGGCTGCTGGGCTTCACCGGTCCCCGGCAGGAAGCCGAGCAGATCAAGGACCAGGTCGGCCAGTTCCTGCGTGAGGAACTCGCGCTGGAGCTGTCACCGGCCAAGACCTTGATCACCCACGGGCGGACGCAGGCCGCCCGCTTCCTCGGCTATGAGATTGTGGTGTTACACGCCGACCACAAGCGCGATCAGCGCGGTCACCGCAGCATCAACGCGGCGATCGGGCTGAAGGTGCCGGTCGATGTGATCCGCGCCAAAGCCGCGCCCTACCTCCATCACGGCAGACCGATCCGGCGCACCGAACGCATCGTCAATACTGACTTCAGTATCGTCGCGCAGTTCCAGGCCGAGTTCCGGGGTGTCGCGGAGTACTACCGGCTGGCGTTCAACCGTCACCGGCTCGGTTGGCTGAAGTACGTCATGGAACGGTCGCTGACCAAGACCCTGGCCCGCAAGTACCGGATCACGGTCCCGCAGGTCTATCGCCGCTACCGTGCTGTCCTGGACACCGAGCACGGTCCACGCCGTGGCCTTCAAGTCACCCTGGACCGCGACGATGGACGACCGCCACTGGTGACACAATGGGGCGGCATCAGCCTGGCCCGGGACATCACCCCACGGCCCCTCAACGACAACCCGCCACGCATCTGGAACAGCCGCCGGTCCGAGCTGATCCAACGGCTCACCGCCGAGGTCTGCGAATTATGCGGTTCCACGGAGCAGGTCGAAGTGCACCACATCCGGGCACTCAAAGACGTCAACCCCAAGGGGCGGAAACAACAACCCGACTGGGTCACGCGCATGGCATCTCGCCGCCGCAAGACCCTCGTCGTCTGCCGCGTATGCCATGAGGACATCCACGCCGGACGTCCCACACGCACACCACGATGAGCGCTGGAGAGCCAGCTGCTACGGAAAGCGGGCACGGCTGGTTCGGAGGGGGGCCGTCGGAAAAGGACCAGGTCAACTGGCGCCTCGTCGGCGGCCTACCCTACCACACGGCGGGTCCGGGACGGCGGCTCGGGGAAACGGACCCGGTGGCAACACCGACACCGCGCCCCGAGCCGACCGCACAAGCCCAGGTAACGACCTCATCTGGCGTCGAGCCGGTCGATGAGCACCCCAGCCAGCGGGTCTGGGGCCAGTTCCAATCGTCGCTGCCGCGGTCACACCCAACCCCACGAGAGGCGTGGCAATGCCCGTCACCTCGCGGATGAAAGGCAGGGTCCGCAGAACGTAGAGGCCGCTGCCGAGCGCATCGATGAACTTGCCCATGAGGAATGGGCCGGTCGCTGAGGTCCGGCGGGAAGAGCACAGCATGACGGCCGTATCTCACAGGCGATGACCAACGCCTGTCTCCTGCTGCTGGTGGTCATCCCCGTTCGATGCATTCGACCGGCGGAAGACGCCGAACACAATGAGGCTTGCGGTGGCGAGCATCCACACCGCAATGCCGCCGTAGAGCGTGATCAAGCCGAATCCCCGAGCGAGCGCCGAAGGCACCAGGCTTCCCGACGAGTCCAGGAGCGTCAGTTGCGGGAATGCCTCCCGCAGGGCCGCCGGACTGTCACCGTTCGCCACGTGTGCGGCCACATCCAGCACCTGCTGTCTCGACAACTGTCTGGACAGCCGTGCCTGCAGACTGTTGAAGATCCCCACAGACAGCAGGATCCCCATCACAGAGATGTTCACGGCCAGCGTCACCAGCCGGGCGCTCATGTCGATTCCCGACGCCATGCCCGACCGGTTACTGGGCACCGAAGCTGTGGTGGTGTTGGTGACCGGGGTGTTGGTGAGCCCGAGCCCGATGCCACTCAGAAGCAGGCCCGGCAGGACCGTCAGCGAATTCGCATTCTCGGCGCCGCTGCCGAGATTCAGGAGCAGGAAGCCGGCGCCGATGACGTACATTCCCAGTGGGATGATCACCGAGGGCCGGTACCTCAGCGACAGCCGCTCCGCGATAGGCGGCAGCACTAGGGTGGGAAGCGTGAACGCGAGCAATACCACGGCCGCGGTACCTACGCTGTAGCCGAGGCCGTGCTGCAAGTAGATCGGCAGGTAGATGATCAGCGGCCAGAAGCTGACGTTCATGCCCATGCACCCCAGCAGGGCGCCGGAGAACGCGCGAATCCGGAACAGCGAGAACTGGAACATCGGATTCTTGCCGGTCTTCTCCACGATGACGAAGGCGACGAAGAGCGCCACAGTGAGCCCGAGGATGACCAGTTCCACGATGCCGCCGAAGCCGAGGTCCGGCCCCTGGGTGATGTAGAAGGCCAGTCCGAGTACGGCAAGGCTGAGTGCAGCCATCCCTCGGATGTCCAGCCGCCTGGCCTCGGGGTCACGGGACTCGCGGACGCCGAGGACGAGCAACACCAGCGTGACCGCGGAAACGAACACGTGGACGAGGAAGACCCAGCGCCAATCCAACACCGCGACGAGCCCACCGCCGACGACGGGCCCGAAGCCGAGTCCGAAGCCGAACACGAGTCCCCAGGCCCCGAAGGCCCTGGCGCGTTCCCGGCCTTCCTGGAACTGGTGCGAGAGGATCGCTACATGGCAGATGAGCATGGCGCCGCCGCTCAGGCCCTGGAGAGCCCGACCGAGGATCAGCACACCGACGTTCGAGGCGAACCCGCACAGCAGCGAGGTGACGCCGAACGCGACGACGGTGATCGCGAACACCCGCTTGCGGCCGAACCGGTCCGCCAGCACACCCGTCGCCACCAGGACGGCAACACACGCGATGGTGTAGGCATTCATGATCCATTGCAGGTCGGCGAAGTCACCATGCAGCACGCTGCCGATGGTCGGCAGGATCACCGGGACGCTGGAGATCTCCAGGCCGAACATGAGCCCGGCAAGACAGATGGCGGCCAGTGCCATCCCGTTCCGGGCGCTAGAAGTATCGGTCATGCCAGAAATAATCCCGACATTTGCTGCTTAACGGAATGTCCATCCACCGGCATTTCGCCGCTTTCAGCTTAGGATCGAGGCTATAATCACCTCTATGCCTGGAGATCAAAGCCTAAAGCTCGATGCAACCGACAATGCCATCCTCCAGCTCCTGCAGAGGGACGGACGAATGACCACCGCGGAGCTGGCACGGGCGATCTCTATGTCTGCCTCCTCCACCGCGGACCGGGTGAGGCGCCTCACCGACCAAGGCGTCCTTCAGGGTTACCGGGCCACGGTCGACCCCGTCGCTCTTGGGTACCCGCTAACCGCATTCGTCCGCCTCCGGATGGCCACTCCGGCAGGCAAGGCGTTCCACGACGTGTTGGACGACACCGCGCAGGTTCTGGAAGCGCACTACATCACTGGGGAGGACTGCTTCCTACTGAAGCTGATCGCCCGGTCGATGCAGGACCTTGAACACCTCACCGGGAAATTCCTCACGTTCGGCCAGGTCACGACCAACCTCGCATACAGCAGCCCAGTGCGAAACCGCCCGCTCCCAACCAGCGCCGACGAAGATGACTGGACCTCCCCTGCCTGATCAGCCGCGACCGGAAGACCAAGGCGCATACCGGAGGTCTGGCGAACCCGGTATGGCAATGGCCATTTAAGGGATGGGAAGCGCTGGACCGTTCGCGTGGCGGGTTGAGCACGAAGGTGCGCCTGGCCTCCGACCGGCATTGCCGTCCGATCGCCCGGATCATCAGCCCCGGCCAGCATGGCGACAGCCCGTACTTCCGGCGTGTGCTGGAGGGTGTGGCCATCCCACAAGCGTGAGCGAATCTACCAGGGCACCGTCGACGTCGTCTCGATCAGGATCTGGCTCCGCGGCCCGGTCCAGTGATCCACGGGACACTCCCTAAGGCGGCTGTCCGGAATCACCGTGGCCCTCATTCTTGTGGTGGAGCATGCGCGTGCCGATCAGCCCAATCGCGAGAACGTGCCGATGAGGAAGATCATGAGAGGGCGGCTCGGCTGGCACATCAACCGCAACGCCTGAGGCGGATCCACGATGCGCAGCCGAGCCTGCGGGTCGTCTCAGCCCTCAGACGGCTCGCTCAGGGGACTGCCAAGGACGTCGGCCGCTATGAGCCGGAGTTGATCCGCAAGGCGATCTGGCGGGAAAAGCCACAGGCCGAGCGAATCGGCGCCAGCGGCAAGCAGGCTTTGGAGTCTGTCCCGCACATGGCCGGGATCACCGGCAGCCGCGAACTCGTCGATCCAGGCGTCCTCAACGATAAGCGACTCCCCGGCACTCAAAGCGGCGACCCGCTGCCGGATCTCGGCGCCATATCGGGACTGCCCAACCAGCGCGGTATGCGCTTCGGCTTTCAGGAAGAAGCCGACCGCGTGCCGCACTGCATCTCTGGCCGCCTCGCCGTCATCGGAAACCGACGCGAGGACGAAGGCTGTGAGGGGCGGAGCCAGTCGTCCTGACATGGACACCTGCTTTCTCGCCCAGGCCACGTATGAGGAACTGGCGAGAACCGATAGGAGCACGCCGTCAGCCCTGGCCCCGGCGACACGGAGCGCGCGCTCGTTGACTGCCCCAATCCACAGTTCAGGTGGCTGGCCAGGGACGAACTCCAGTTGGATCCCTGTGAATTGGTGCACGCTGGTTCGACGATCTACCGCAGTGCCGGCTAGGAGCTCACGCACCGCGTCAAAGCTCTCGGTCACCGTGGTCAGTGGACGTTTCGGTAGCAGCCCCATCTGCCCGAGCCAATGCGTATTGCCCAGTCCGACTGCGGCCCGGACCCGCCCCGGGTACGTCCTGGCAAGCCCTGCCAGCTCCATCGCCAAGATGGCAGGGTGCCTGGTCATCACACTGGCCAGCCCCAGACCCGCGGGCACTGTGTTTGTAGCAGCAAGCAGTTGAGTAAGCCCGGACAAACCACCGGTGAAGAAGCAATCTTCCGAGAACCACAGCTCTCCAAAACCGAGCTTCTCAGCGAGCGCCGCCCCACGCGTCAGCTCTTCCGGCGGAGTGAGACTGCCGAAGACGATCCCGATCGTGCCGAGTTCCACTGGCCTTCCCTTCATGTCGGCGTCCGCTTCTCCGCGGACAGCGTCTGTGGCGCCTATCCCGATTAATACGACACCTCATCCGCTCTACAACTGGACACCATGTCCGCTTATTCCTGGGAGGCCGAGCCAGTACAAGAAGCTGCGCGGCTACGACCAGCCGACCTTCGCTCAGCCGGTGACGCTGTGGTTGTGCCATCACCACGACCGGAACTCGCCCCGACGACAGGTGTGCGCGGGCTGGGCCGGCTGCCACGACGGCGCCACGCTGCTGGCGGTACGGGTCGCGCTAGTGCTGCGTTCCTCAAAGGGTGTAGGTGAACCTTCGGCGTAGCTGCCGTGGTGGCGGTGGTGGGCGTCCCCAGACCCAGGGTTTGGCCTGGG
>NZ_JBSFNK010000108.1:0-5123 GCF_053587055.1 Nonomuraea sp. NPDC003707
ATGGCGCTTGACGTCTGGCATGCAGGAACCTCCTGGTGGAGAAGGTGCGGGCGTCGTCGCAAGCGGGCGTACTCCTGGGCCACCTCCAGCAGCCAGTTCGATGGCGTTCAAGAGAGATCGGTGATCCGCCCTACACCACCGAACAGGGAGGTGGTTCGGGGCCACTCGTTCTCATCCGGATGCCAGTTGCAGGGGCGAACGAGGCCGGGTTCGACAAGGTCATAGCCATCGAAGAGGCGGCGGATCTCCGCCTCGTTTCTCAGCGAGAGCGCCTCTGTCGCGCTGGCGAACCCGTCGTACCACCCCTTCTGCTCTTTTTCTGACATGCCGTCCGTGGTCAGGTGCGAGATCGCCACGTAGGACCCAGAGGCCTGCCGCTCGCGGAAGGCAGACACGATACGGGCGGGGTCTTCTTCTGGGGTGATGAAGTGGAACACTGCGACGAATAACACGGCGATCGGCTGGCTGAAGTCAAGGAAGTGCTGGATCTCTGAGTTATCCAGGATGGTCTCAGGCTCGCGCATGTCGGCTGTAATAATCTGGGTTGTGTCATCAGCCAACAACGCTCTGCCGTGCACGGCGACGATCGGATCTATATCGACATAGATGACCCGCGATAGAGGGTCGACCTCCTTGGCGATCTGGTGAGTGTTGCGTGCGGTTGGCAGCCCAGAGCCGATATCGAGGAACTGGCGGATGCCACATTCGCTAGATAGGTATCGCACCACGCGTCCGAGGAAACGGCGATTCTCAAAGGCAGTAGACCGCACTACGGCTTCGCCGATCGCTTCATACAGCTTTGCGTTCGCTCTCCTGTCGACTTCGAAGTTGTCCTTGCCGCGCAATGCTTCGTCGTACATGCGCGCAGCCGTAGGTATGCCAAGGGGTATCTTGTGAGCGTTTTGCATTTATATGATCCATAGGTCTTCGACGTAGCCGGCAGCGAGGTCGTCAGTTGGGCTGGTGTACAGCCACAAGCACCGCTCGTTGGTTGTCTGTGGCCATGTAAAAGTGGGTCTGGCAACGCCGTCGAGTCATCCGGGGACGCCCGACCGGCGCCATAGCGTCGCGAGCTGCGTCCGGCTGGTGCAGCCGTTCTTGTCCAACGCCTGGCTGAGGTGCTTCTTGACGGTACCGAGCGAGATGAACAGCCGTTCGGCGATCTGGTGGTTGGTCAGGCCGTTGGCGACGAGCTCGACGACCTCTCTTTCCCGTGGCGTCAGGGTCAGGGCTTGATTCGCGTCCGGTTCAACGCCGGCGAGGATCGAGTGCCGCACGAAAGGGACGAGGTAGCGCCTGAGCCGCTCCAGTATGGCCATCTGCCGATGCCGCGCCTCGGCCTCAGGGTCGAATACGATCATGTGAAGATGTTCGCACGGCTTTCTCACCACGGCCACGCCGCGCCAGCCGAAATGCCGGGCCAGCGCCCTCTCCAGCCGTTCTTCGAACTGCACCATGTCATCGACCTCGAGTACCTCGTCGAGAACATCGCACAGGCGCCGAAAGTCCGACAACTTCAGGTGGTCGGCCGACTGCCAGCTGAACGCCCGCGCTGATTTCGAAATCTCCGTCATTTATGTGCCCCCGCATGCATGAGTTCGAGAAGGGTCAGGATTCCGGCCATGAGGTGTACCGGCGCAGCCCGTATACCAGTGGAATGCGCCGATGCCGCAGCCAGATCCCGACCACTTCTCCGAACATCACGAGGTGGGTCCCAATCGGCCGGACATGGGTGAGCTGGCAATGCGCCACCGAGTGGGCGTACTCGGTCAGCTGCAGCCCGCACCATCCCGACTCGTACTCCCAACATACCCGATCAAAACGGTCGGGCATACGATACATTTCGATGGCTCAGCTCAGAAACGACCGAGGCCGAGTCTGATCGGAAGGTTGGCCGGGCATCCGCTAAGCGGCGGCCTAGCTTAGATACTCGCTGAAGCAAGCCCAAAAGACCAGTAACTCTTCGCAGGGCAACCGTTAAGCAATACTTTCTGACCTGAAGTTGCCCCGATTCGATAGACACATCAGGGCTTGCGACTACACGGCACCATGGTCGAGGTCTTGGGCGTTCTTGAGCGCGTGTCGGTGTTCGTATTTGGCGGGGCTGAACTGGCCGTTTGCGGAGTGGCGCCGGCGTGGGTTGTAGATGCTTCTATGTCAAGCCGCAGGCCGATGGTGTGTGATTTCCTGTTGCCAGGATGCTCGATCGATGATCATTGCCCGGTGGATGACGTCGATGAGGTGGCGTTGGAGGATGCGGCGGGCTCCGCGTTTGCCTTTGGGTGCGGCTCCTCCTGAGTGACTGAAGCGATCAAGCCGTAAGGGCGTATCCGTCCTGGTAGCCGGTCTGATGGACGCGCTCGTGTTGCCGGGCGAGATGGAAAGTCCAGTACTCCTCCAGATGACCGTTGGCGACCAGCGCGCGGAGCTTCAGCACCGCCTCGGCCCCGGCCAGGCCCCACCGCACCCCGGCCAGGTCGAACCTGTCGGCGATCAGATGACGGCACGCGCCCTCTACCACCCCGGTCGCGATCGGCCATCCCGCCTCCAGCGCCTGGTCATACCGCAGATGCCCGGCGTTGTTGGACAGATAGCGGATGCACGCGTCGATGCCGTCACGGTGCTGCGCGCCGGCTGTGGCGGCCTGCGCGGTCAGCGTGGTGATGACCTGGCCGGTGTGCCCGGCCAGCAGGGCCAGGGCATGCCCGGCGACCCAGTCCTCCGCGGCCGGCGCGGCGGGCGGGTGCAAACTCCACGCGGCAGCCCATAACTTCTCCAGCACGTGCACGAATTCGATCACGATGTGGACGCGGATGCGGCGCCGGGCGGCTTCGGCGATGATCAGGTCGAGCTGGTGGCGGGCCCCGTCGACGAGCACGACCCAGGGACGGGCGTGCGCGAGATCACGGGCCTCGGCATGGTCGAACACCTTGGCGATCACAGGGCCGGGGCCGGTGATGACCGAGCCGCACAGCCACTTGCGCGTCGCGTTCGGCCGGGCCCGTGGCAGGCGCCGGCCGGATCGCCCGCCCGGGACGGCGATCACATCGTGCGGCCGCCGCGGCGCCGGTTCGGCGTCGTAGACCACCCCTAGCGTCGCCATCCGTTTGCGCGCCGGTTTCTCCCCGGCCGCCAGCCGGGTCCGGAACGTGGCTCGGGCGCGGGCGGCGGCCTTGGCGGTCGCGGGCCGCAGCGCTTCGGGGCGCATCGCGATGCCCTTGCCGTCCACGCTGATCGCCAGCACCGTGGACGCCGTGCACGGCAGCACGGTCTGCGCGGCGTAGAAGGCGTCGACATCGGCCGCGGCCTGGGCGACCAGCTGCTCGATCTGCCGTTTGCCGATCACCTGACCGCACCGTGTGGTGATCGCCGCCAGGGCGGCGTCGAACGAGCCGCGCACCGTCTCGATGACCGCGAGCTTGGCCAGCCCGGCCGAGTGCCGCACCGCCGGCAGCGACAACGCCGCGTCCACCGGATACACGTTGCGCACCCCCGGGGCCCGCCACGCGCACCGGGTGACCGTCACCGTCCCGGTCACCGTGGCGAGCAGGCGGTGGTGCCCGAGCTCCACCCGCCGCCGCGGCACCCCGTCCGCGCCGATCACCCCCGCGGCGCCACCGTCGGGGTGGCGGGCGTGGCGTACCTGCTCCAGCTCGCGCAGCGCGCGCAGGTCAAGGTGGGCCTGCAGCAGCAGGCGCTGCAGCTCCCGGCCCTGCTCGGTGAGGATCTCCTCCAGCCGGTCATGGGCAAGCGTCCCGGTCTGCGCGTCGGTGAGGTGTCCGATGAGCCAGTTGAAGGTGTTCTTCGCCTCCGCAAAGACGTCAGCGGCCAGGCTGGTGTCGTACGGTGCCTGCATAGGGCTCTTCTCTCGCCAGGGACATGTGGTTGGCACCTTTGAACCTGACGGCGGAAGAGCCCTGCCGCAATCACCCGCCCGGTGACGAAGCAGATGACGGCGCGATGCCGTCTCGTGACCCTCCGTCGCCCTGCGCGGACACCTCACGCGCCACCGGCTCGGTCACCGTGAACAGTCCCGGCCCTTCTTCCTTCGCCCAGCCGCGTTCCACCAGCCGCTTCAGCTTCGAACGTAGCCCTTCCCGCTTGGCCGCCTCATCCGGCAGTCCCATCGCCACCGCGATCTGCCCGGCCCGTATCGCCCGCCCGGCATCGGCCATGATCTCCACCGCGTCTCGGTACGCGCGCGGCAGCACCGCCATATTCATGCCGGGTTGCCAGTGCGGCACCGTCACCACACCCAGCACCGGCGGTCGTGCCGGCGGCGCGGTGCCGGCCGCGTCGGCGGCCCCGGCCTGTCCATCGGGCTCATCGAGCAGCTGGGCCGCTTCACCCAGGATCTCCTCGACGGTCTCCCGTGTGATCGTCAGCCGTGACAAGCAGTCCTGCTCATCCTGCATCTGTGAGGTGAGCGCGGCGATCTGCTCGCCGATCTCCTCGATCCGCCGGCGGACCGCGGCTTCGCGCCGTGCCAATTCCTCGAGCAACGAGCTCATCGTCACCACCGCCTCACGGGTCTGCACTCACAGTAAAAGGCGGTTCCCGAATCAAACAGTCACGACCACAAAAGACCAGCTCAGACGCTCACTGAGGGAGAGCCGCACCCTTTGCCTTTGGCGGGTTCAAGGCGGGCCAGGAGTTCCTGGGCGGCTGGGTGGAAGCGTTTCTGAACGATGGCCGCGGTGTAGAGAACGCTGTTGAGACGGCGGTTGCCACCCCGGTGGAGGCGATGGCGCTTGTGGTCTGAGAGGGCGTCTGAAGAGCGAAGTTTGTGGTTGATTGCCAGTTATGTGTATCGCCAGGTTGGGGTGGTTTCGCCGGTTATGCGTCGGGTGAGGTTGTCGATGGACGCCAGGCGGATCATGGCCGCGGCATGGTCTGGCCGTGTCTCGTAGTCGCGGGCCAGCCGGCGGTGGAGCATGAGCCAGCCCAAGGTGTTGGGTCGAGTCCGGGCGCGGTGCCTGGATTGCTCCAGGTCCGTTTCCCGGACCCGCCCGCCGAACCCGGCGTGCGGTTGGGTAGGCCGCCAGCGAGGTGACTGACACCAGGTCCTTTTCCGACGGCCCCCCACCGAACCGGACGTGCGACGTTAATCGCATCCGGCTCTC
>NZ_JBSFNK010000109.1:0-4092 GCF_053587055.1 Nonomuraea sp. NPDC003707
CTTCTTGCCCAGCCACAGCAGGAACAGCTGGAGCGGGAAGAGCACAACCGCGAGGGCGATGGCCCAGGCCAGGAAGATCGGGAAGTGGATCGCCCGGACCAGGGGGGCGGCGATGAACGCGTACACGGCGACGATGACCGCGCCGGGCACCAGGTGCAGTGCGATGGAGAACGGGACGGAGTGACGGTCGGCGAGGAGCTTCGCGACGAAGCCTTTCGGCTGGGCGCTTCGGGTGTCGGCCGGGTGCTGCATTGCTTTATCCATGCCGGGAATCGTGGCCCCGCGACCCTACACGGACCTGACATCGCTCTGATACGGCTTCGAGTCACCGTGAAAGGCGCAGGTCACGGCGGGTGCGGGGCGGGCGGGAGTCATCGGGTCGCTCCCGCGTCGCGGGTTCGACGGGGATCGGAATTATTTCCAGGAGCTGCTGTACGGGGACGCCGTCCCGGACGCCGAGACCGTATGCAGACCACCGCAGGAGAGCGCTCCGGTCACTGACATGTAGACCCCGCGCGAGCTACTCACATTATGTCCGCGGGGAGTGAAGTACGAAGTTGCGACAGCGATGGGCTGACCATCATGCTGGCTGATTACATCCAGGCGTGGCCGGTCGAGGGATTTGGCGAGGGAGGCCCTGTCGCCGGGGATTGGTGAATCGATGGCGTAAGCGTGCTCGGTGCATGCTCGTACGCCCCGTCACACGCCGTCAGAACCTGGCACTGCCGGACACACAAAATGTGTGGAGGCGGCACGAACCACCATCAGACAGCACCGCGCGGCACTAAAGGATCTTGCTTCTAATCCGATGGTCTCAGTGCTCGAAACTCCGATGCCTGCGCTTTCGAGACGAGTCGAGACGAAGCTTGATCTAGTCTTTACGTTCGATCGCGTTGGCGGCTAACACTTGATTTATCGAAAGCAGCGCGTTGCCAATGATTTGCTCAACATGTACAGAATGCCTTATCTCAAACTTCGGTAAGGCTCGCGCACGAGTTCTGGGGACTTCGACTGCCTAATCCGACGGTCGCAGGTTGGAATCCTGCAGGGCGCGCTTTGATCATGGTCTGACCTGCGGCTATACGGGATCGGATGCGTTCTAGAATTTTTGTCTAGCGCTTGCGTGCTCCGTGCGTGCTCGCGCGCACCAACCCCGCACACGCATGATCGACATCGGCCTTCTGGGGCTGCTCATGCCGTACCCGCCGCCGCGCCGCGCCCCGCATGGGCCGCCCGCGGCCGAACGCATCGTTGCCCGGATGAATGCGGTCTACACCGCGCTGGGCGACCCGCCTCCGTCCCGAGCCGAATCAGGCAAGGATCGCCCATGACCGCTAGCGACCCGGAAACCGCCGTCGCGACGGCGGTGACGGAGAACGGGGCCGCTGCCGCGCCAGCCGTCCTGAACGCCATCATCTCCAGGGCTGAGGCCTGGGAGAAGATCAAGCCGGGAACACTGGACCGGGTGATCACGCTCATCGTGGAGGCGGAGCAGCGTGACAACCGCCAGTACTGGGCGGAGTTCTGGCTCCGTGTCGCAGGCATCGTGTGCGGGCTCGTGTTCGTCCTGCTGCTGTGTCTGCTCGCCAAGTACTTCGTCGACAAGGGGGCACCCACCCAGGCGGCGGCGCTGTTCGGGGTGGGGGCGGCCTCGATGCTGACGGCATTCGTCACTCAGCACGTACGGGGACGCAAGGGGGAGCAGTGAACCCGCGTTAGCTCAGGATCTTCTGAACAACGCTGATTCGCCTCAGCTTCGCTGAGTCAGCCCAGCGGGATTGTCGACGCCTTGCGAAGATCATTTCCGATGCCTGACGGAATCCAAATTATCCGACGGACATTCAAATCGTTCCGTTGTTTGTGCACATCAGATCGACGCTGCGATAGTAGTGGCGTTGTCTTGTCGCCTCAGTTGGCCGTCTTGCCTGAACGCAGTGGCTGCGGAGGTTTCGTCCGACACCGCTTGTTGGCGAGTTCTGACACCGCCGGGCACGTGTCGGTGCCGCGGATGTTGGTTTGCGTCGACACCGCTTCCGCGCCCGACGGGTGTCAGGTTGTCCGCTGCTTTGTGGCTTGGGCCAGACGGTAGGAGTCGGTGCCGGTCTCGAGGATGGTGCCGCCGAAGGTGAGTCGGTCGACGATGGCTGCGCATAGCCGGGGGTCGGTGAAGGTCTTGGTCCAGCCATCTGGGGGTGGCACATGTTCCTGTCGGAGGATTCCGCCTGTTAGCTGGGGCTCCTGGGTTCTTTCTCGTTTCTCTGATTCGTGAGGCGCTAGAGGCGTATGTTAGGCGCTGCCTTCATTCTTCCGGTGTGAGGAAGGTGTGCCGGTGGTGCGGTCTCGACTGCGAGTGCTGGAGGGCGGGGCGCTCCCGCTTGAGCCTCTAGCCAGTGACCCGATGGAGTATCAGGCGCGATGCGTCGAGGCGTTCGTGGCGTCGTGGGCCGCTCGCGGGTTCAGCCCGGTGACCATCGAGAACGACACCGGGCTGCTGGAGCGGACCCTGGCCGCGCTGGGCCGTCCGGCCTGGGAGGTCACCCCGGAAGACATCGATCGCGTGGTCGGTGACCTGGCCGTGGCCGGTCGCGCCGCCTCGACGCGGCGCGAGTATGTGCAGATCTTCAAGGGCTTTCACCGGTTCCTGCAGGTGCGCAAGGCCGCCGAGATCGAGGCCGCGTTCGGGGCGCGGCTGGTCTGCCCGGTGGATGAGTTCAACGCCTCCCGGCATGTCGGCGATGACTCCCCGGCCGAGCTGCCGCCGCCGGCACCGGAGCGGGTCAGCGGCTTCTTCGACTTCCTCAAGGACCGGATCGCCACCGCCCGCAAGTACGCGCCGGCGGCGCGGGATTACGCGCTGTTTCGCACTCTCTATCACGCCGGGCTGCGGTCGGAGGAGGCCGCGCTGCTGGACCGGCCGGACGTGCACTTCAACCGGGGCCCGTTTGGCAAGCTGCATGTCCGCTTCGGCAAGGGCGCCCGCACCTCGGGGCCGCGGCCGCGGTGGGTGCCCATGCTGGACGGGCTGGACCTGGTGCTGCGCTGGTTCCTGGCCGACGTGCGCGACCGCTTCCCCGACTCGCCGGTGCTGTTCGCCGATGAGTCCGGCGGGGCCCTGCATCGCGGCACCATCCGTAACCGGCTGCGCTATCTCATGCAGTTGGAGGGGCGGCCGCAGACCGAGTGGTTCAGCCCGCATGCGCTGCGCCGGGCATGCGCCACCCACAACTACGAGCGCGGCGTGGACCTGGTGGCCATCCAGCAGTTGCTCGGGCACTGGACGGTGAGCTCGACGATGCGGTATGTCCGGCCGTCGGCCACCTTCATTGAAGATGCCTATCGCCGGGCGGTGACCAGCACGCTGGGTGAGTTGACCGGACAGGGAGACCCGACGGCATGAAGATTCGATGGAAACTGCGCATGGCCGCCGCGCAGCGCGAGGTGTGGACCGGAGCTCAGCTGCGGCGGCTGCTGGCTGACAAGGCCGGGCTGGAGCTGTCGGCGGCGTCGGTGTCGGCACTGCTGACCAAGGAGCCCACGCAGGTAAAGCTGTCCACCCTGGCCGCGTTGTGCACCGCGCTGGAGTGCAGCCCCAACGACCTGTTCGAGGTGGACACCACCCCCGTCGAGCAACCCATCCGGCCGCCGCAGCCAGTAGCCGAGCCCAAGGCCGCCTCCAGCGGAGGCCGTTCCATGCCACCGCTGTGACCAAGCGCGAAGGACAGCGATGGGAAAACGGCAACGCGACTGCGTGGACTGTGGTGGCCCGGTCGGCATCATCGACCGGCGGCACTGCTGCCGCTGCCTAAGGCGGCTCAACGAAGCGGCCGCCAAGGCGTCCTGTCCGGTCTGTGGCAAGCAGCGGATGCTGCAGGCCGACACCGGCCGATGCATCACGTGCTCGCGTGTCTGCGCCGAGTGCGGGCATCCCGTCCGCTCGCCGGATGCGACGCTGTGCCGGGACTGCACGCGCCAGGCTCGGCAGCGGGCGGCTCAGCGGCCGTGCCCGCGCTGCGGCCGCCCGGGCTATCTGCGCGAAGCCACCGGCTGGTGCGGGACCTGTTCACGTCCTCGCCAGGCGAAGGACCCGCCGCG
>NZ_JBSFNK010000110.1:0-3726 GCF_053587055.1 Nonomuraea sp. NPDC003707
ATGCACAGCCCCGTCACGTTCGAGGGCCTCTACAGGCCGTCAGGCACCGCTGAGTGACCTCACCTCAGGTGTCCGTGCTGCGGGGGGAAGCTCACCTCCGTCTGGCTCTTACCGTTCATGGCTTGTGCCTCTTGCCCCTGCTCTGACTGCTGCCACAGGGCCGCTGGAACAAATTTTGTCAGGCCACAGTGAATCGGTGCTGTCGGTGACGGTCGCCCCTGACGGCACCAAAGCCATCAGCGGCGGCGTCGACCAGACTGTTCGTGTCTGGGACCTGACCACCGGCCAGGAACTAGCTCAGCTCACCGGCCATACTCACCTCGTGTGGTCGGTGGCCGTGACCCCGGATGGCACGAAGGCCATCAGCGGCAGCGAAGATGGCACCATCCGCGTCTGGGACCTGACCATCTGGCAGCAAGTAGCCCACCTCGCTGGCCGCACCGGCTCAGTGCAGTCGGTGACGGTCACCCCTGACGGCACCAAAGCCATCAGCGCCGTCGACCAAACTGTTCGTGTCTGGGACCTGACCACCGGCCAGGAACTAGCTCAGCTCACCGGCCATGCCGACCAAGTGTGGTCAGTGACGGTCACCCCGGACGGCACGAAGGCCATCAGCGGCAGCGAGGATGGCGCCATCTATGTTTGGGATCTGGTCGCGGGTCAGCAACCAGCTGAGCTCGTCGGCCACACCAAACCTGTGCTGTCGGTGGCTATCACCCCGGACGGCACGAAGGCCATCAGCGGCAGCGAGGATGGCACCATCCGCGTCTGGGACCTGACCACGAGCCAGGAACTCACCCAGTTCGTCGGCCACGCCGGCCTTGTATGGTCAGTGAAGGTCACCCCTGACGGCATCAAGGCCATCAGTGGCGGCGCCGACAAAACCGTCCGTGTCTGGGACCTGAGCACCGGCCAGGAACTAGCCCAGCTCGTCGGCCACGCCGCACCTGTGCAGTCGGTGGCCGTGACCCCGGACGGCACGAAGGCCATCAGTGGCAGCGAGGATGGCACCATCCGCGTCTGGGACCCGACTGCCAGCCAGGAACTAGCCCAGCTCGTCGGCCACACCGCACCTGTGCTGTCCATGGCCGTGACCCCGGACGGCACGAAGGCCATCAGTGGCAGCGAGGATGGCACCATCCGCGTCTGGAGCCCGACTGCCAGCCAGGAACTAGCCCAGCTCGTCGGCCACACCGCACCTGTGCAGTCGGTGGCCGTGACCCCGGCGGGCACGAAGGCCATCAGCGGCGGTGCCGACAAAACCGTCCGTGTCTGGGACCTGAGCACCGGCCAGGAACTGGCCCAGCTCGTCGGCCACACCGCACCTGTGCAGTCGGTGGCCGTGACCCCGGACGGCACGAAGGCCATCAGCGGCAGCGAGGATGGCACCGTCCGCGTCTGGGACCTGAGCACCGGTCAGCGTCTATTCCGTCTCAGTGGCAACACCAGGTCCGTGTGGTCGGTGACGGTTACCCCTGACGGCACCAAAGCCATCAGCGGCGGTGCCGATGGGACGCTCCGCGTCTGGGACCTGACCACAGGCCAGCAACTCGCTCAGCTCACCAGCCATACTGGCCCCATTTGGTCGGTGACGGTCACTCCTGACGGCACCATGGTCATCAGCGGCGACGACAAGACTGTCCGGGGCTGGGACCTGAGCACCGGTCAGCGTCTATTCCGCCTCGATGGCCACACCGGGCTCGTGTGGTCGGTGACGGTTACCCCTGACGGCACTAAAGCCATCAGCGGCAGCGAGGATGGCACCGTCCGCGTCTGGGACCTGACCAACCGTGAACAAGTTGCGACCTGGGTAGGGGACTGTGGGATTGTCGCGTGCTGCGTGCTGAACAGCAAAACCCTGCGAATTTTAATTGCCCAATATCAGGGGCAGCCCTACACGCTCCAGCTACACAATGCTGACGGCAGTCCATATCAGTATCGGTAACTCAGCCATTGAGCACAGGAGTCCGAACCGTCGAGAAGTAACAAGAGATAAACAGGAGAGCAATTAGGGCAGGACGCTGTAAAGCAGTCCGATACGGCAACGTCGACGCACAGCTGCACGCTTCGGCATCCATTAGCTATCGCTAGACCAGGAGAGGATTTTTTAGCGCGCTGGCTGGCTCCCCTTTGCAAGCAGGATCTCAAGGTTATACATCGAACTGCTGGACATCAGCTGCCGCGGCCTGAGTAAAGTCGAGAAGGGCCCGGCAGGCCCTTCGGCCTCGGTCGGTTCGACTCTGTTCATCTGTAGCTTCGTGGATTTCCTCGGTCAGCCTCAACGCCAACGATGCCAAGTTATCGAGCTCCTGGTTCGTTGTGATCAGTCGCAGCCTGAAGAGAGCAGCCGTCGCGTTGGCGCGCTGATGGTAGGAATCATCGCGTGCTGTAGCGTACGCAGCATTCTGGGCGTCTTCCTGTTCACTGTGCCATCGTCGGTCGTTCTGGCTATTCCGAAAGTCCGTAAGTCGCGCCTGCGAAGGTGCTGTATGCGGCCAGATGTTCCTGCCGCAGTCGTTCTTCCCACGCGGACTGCCGCACTTGCTTGGCGGTCTGCATCTGGAAGACACATGTGGCGGTGACACCCAAGAGTGTCCCCATGATTGCTATGGGACTCGTTACCACGCTCCCCATCTGGCTAGTGGATCACGCGCACGTGCCGTCGTCATGCGCTATTACGTTCTGGCGCTACCGTTGACAGCCGCCTCATTCGGAGATCTTGCTAACGCATCTGCTAACAACGACCGTGGACTGACCCTGGCCTAAACGACTGCTGGCTTTCCATTCGCCCGACCGCGCTGTAAGCAGGACTTCGGCTGCTCGTGTATAGACGTAGACGCTCTTGACCTTGCTACGGATCAGAAGGCGCCTGGTTGATGCTTGGCTTGTCCCGACTCCAAATCTGAGTCATCGAGGGAGATCTTTGATGCCGTCACCTTCCGGGATCAGATCAGGTAGTGAGGCGGTTCGCCCAGGAGCAGGGCCAGTTCGTCCTCAGTAATGGTGAGGGCGAATCCCGAGCCCGGTCGCCCCGAGTTCCATCCTTGTTCGACGGCCCGTCGGATGCATCCGACGACCAGGGCGGGACGGATCGTGATCGTTCGCTCTGCCAGCCAGTTGTCCGGCCGGGCGCAGGGGAGTGACACCACGAGAACGCGTCCCGGCTTCTGGGCTCGCTCGACGGCGAAGGTGAGTGGGCTCCAGCAGTTGCCTTGGTTGTAGGTCGGCTTGTGGCGGACGCGCCAGCGGAAGACAGCGCTGTCGACGGTGGTGAGCCGCGAGCCCTTCTTCGGTATCGCCACAGCCGCCTCCAAGATCTGCTCTTGTTCCGTCGCTGTTCCGTGGGAGCATCGAAACCAGGGAGAAGCGACGCGAGACGCCCGCAAGCGTAACCGCTGCTCACCGACATGATCGAGTTGTTTTAACCGGTGACCGGATCGGACATCGGAGAACATGCAGATCTTCGAGGGCACCAATCAGATCCAGCGCCTGGTGATCAGCCGCCACCTTGCCAAGTGAGCTCCAGACGGTCATCGATGGCCTTGGTGGGCGCGAAGGCCACTCCCATGATCGGGACTGCCACCGCGATGTCCATCTCGGTGGCCGCGGCCGGATGAGGCAGAAAGGTCTTGCTCTTAGAGGTCCTAACAAAGTGAATCTTGACCGGCCGTGCATCCATGCTTCGATGGCCATCGAGATGTCTGGAGCCTAGGTTGCGTTCCGGAG
>NZ_JBSFNK010000111.1:0-3520 GCF_053587055.1 Nonomuraea sp. NPDC003707
CCGCTGGGTTGGTGCCAGAGTCCCCAGGCGAGGGCTTGGGCGGGTAGGCCGGTGGTGTGGCGGTGGATGGCGAGTGCGTCCAGGAAGGCGTTGGCCGCCGAGTAGTTGCCCTGTCCGGCGCTGTCGAGGGTGCCGGCTGAGGAGGAGTAGAGAACGAACGCGGCCAGGTCCAGTCGCTGGGTGGCCTGGTGCAGATGCCAGGCGGCATCCGCCTTGGGCCGCAGTACCCGGTCGATCTTGTCCGGGGTGAGCGAGGTGACCACGCCGTCGTCGAGGACTCCGGCGGTGTGGAAGACCGCCGTCAGGGGATGCTCGGCGGGGATCCGGTCAAGGAGTGCGCTGACTTGCTCGGGGTCGGACAGATCGCAGGCCGTGATGTCGACGGTTGCGCCGGCTGCTTCCAGGTCGGTGCGGAGTTGGTCGGCGTCGGGGGCTTGGTCTCCTCGGCGGGAGGCCAGCAGCAGATGCTTGGTCTGGTGCTCGGTGGCGAGGTGGCGGGCCAGGATGGCGCCTAGGCCGCCGGTGCCGCCGGTGATCAGCACGGTGCCGTCGGGGTCCAGCGCGCGCGGCATGGTGAGGATGATCTTGCCGGTGTGGCGGGCCTGGGCCATGTGCCGGAATGCTTGGCGGGCCTGCTGCACCGGCCAGCACCGCACCGGCAGACCGGCCAGTTCCTGGGAGGCGAACAGGTCCAGCAGTTCGGCGAGCATCTGGCCGATACGATCGTGCCCGGCATCCATGAGGTCGAAGCTGCGGTAACGGACGTGGGGGTGGGTGTTCGCGACGTCGGCCGGATCGCGCCGGTCGGTCTTGCCCATCTCAACGAACCGCCCGCCAGGGGTGAGGAGGTCGAGGGAGGCGTCGGTGAACGGCCCCGCCAGCGAGTTGAGCACCACGTCCATCCCTTCGCCCCCGGTGACTGCGGCGAAGGCGTCGGCGAAGTCCAGGTCGCGGGAGGAGGCGATGTGGCCCTCAGGCACTCCCAGCGCCCGCAGCAGGTGCTGCTTGGCAGGTGAGGCGGTGGCGAAGACCTCCGCACCCAGGTGCCGGGCGATCTGGATGGCGGCCATGCCGACTCCGCCGGCGCCGGAGTGGATCAGTACCCGCTCCCCGTGGGTGAGCTCGGCCAGGTCGACGAGCCCGTACCAGGCGGTCGCGAACGCTCCCGGGACGGAGGCCGCGCGGGCGAAACTCCATCCCTGCGGCATCCGCGCCATCATCCGGCGATCAGCCACGACACGCGGGCCGAAGGTCCCTTCGCCCATGCCCATCACCTGATCGCCGACCCGCAGCCCTTCCACGCCGGGCCCGACCTCGGAGACGATCCCGGCGAACTCACCACCGATGAGCCCGCCCTGCTCGGGCACCATGCCCAGTGTCACGACCACGTCGCGGAAGTTCAGGCCGGCCGCGCGGACGTCCACGCGGACTTCACCGGCGGCCAGCTCCTGATCGGCCTCGGGGGCCGGGATCAGGTTCAGCCCGTCGATGGAGCCCTTGACGGGGCTGTCCAGCCGCCAGGCTTCCGGCCCCTCGGGCGTCGCGAGATCGCCGGACGTGTCCGCCCGGGCCAGACGGGGCACCAGCACCCGACCGGCCCGCACCACCAGCTGCGGCTCGTCCTCCACGCCCAGCAACGAAGCCAGCGCGGTGAGCGAATCGGCCGCGCGATCGACGTCCACGAGGACGATCCGGCCTGGGTTCTCCGCCTGCGCCGAACGCACCAGGCCCGACACCGCAGCCTCGACCAGAGCACCATCGCCGGCGCTGCCGGCCTCGGTACCGGTCGTCACGGCACCCGTGGTCACCAGCACCAGCCGGGTCTCGGCCAGCCGATCGTCGGCCAGCCAGTCACGCAGCACGCCCACGACCCGGTCCAGCTCCGACCGCAGGCCCTCCAGCAGTTCCGGGTCGTCTGCCTGCGGAATCGGGCAAGGAATGACCAGGGTCGTGATGCCGTCGTCGCCCGCTGCCGCGTGGAGATCGGCGTATGAGCGCACCTCCAGGTCGCCGCCGCGCAGGGCTTCGGTCACTCTGCCGTCCGTCTCTATGACGGCTATCGGCCCTCGGGCATGGGGTGGGTTCCAGCTTGGCGGTATCACCCACTGCAGGTGGTGGAGCGCGTCGTGCCCGGGCTGGGTACGCGATGACAGTCCACCGGCGGGCAGCGGCCGCGTGACCAGACTCGTGACGGCCGCGACCGGGACGCCGGTGGCGTCGGCGATCCGGATGCTGGAAGCGCCGCCCTCGGCCGGAAGGACGTGAACGCGCACCTGCTGAGCGCCGGAAGCGAGCAACTCCACCCCGTTCCAGGCGAACGGCAGCGCGACCCCCTCAACCTGCTCGACGAGACCGGTGGCGTGCAGGGCGGCGTCCAGCAACGCCGGGTGGATACCGTAACCGCCGGCCTCGGCAGCCTCCCGCTCGTCGAGCTCCACCTCGGCGAACACCTCTGCGCCACGCACCCAGGCCCGCTTGAGTCCCTGGAACGCCGGACCGTACCCGTATCCGGTGCTGGCCAGTGTCTCGTAGTGGCTGGATACGTCCACCGCCTGCGCTCCCGCGGGCGGCCACTGTTCGTCAGCAGGACTCGGCGTGCTGCTTGTTGCGGTGAGGGTTCCAGTGGCGTGGCGTGTCCAGGGTCGCCGGCTGGTGCGGGCATGCACCGCCACCTCACACCGCCCGTCCTCGTCGGCTACGGACACCGCCACCTGGATCTGGACCGGTTCGTCGCCCTCGATGACCAGCGGCGCTTCAAGCGTCAGCTCCTCCAGCACCGGGCAGCCGACCTCGTCTCCCGCTCGCACGGCCAACTCCACGAAGCCGGTGCCGGGGAAGATCACCGTTTGTCCCACTCCGTGATCGGCGAGCCAGGGGTGTGTGGCGGTGGAGATCCGGCCGGTCAACACCAGCCCGCCGTGATCGGGCAGTTCCACCGCGGCTCCGAGCAGGGGGTGGTCCACGCGGGCCTGGCCGAGCCCGCCCGCGTCCGACACACCGGTCGTGGCGGGCTCCAGCCAGTAGCGCCGGTGCTGGAACGCATACGTGGGCAGCTCAGTGCCTGCGCCGGTCACGGTGAGGAGCCGTTCCCAGTCCACCCCGACACCGGCGGTGAACGCCTCGCCCGCCGAACGCATGAACCGGTCGGGGCCGCCCTCGCCACGGCGCAATGATCCCACCGCAACGCCCGATGTGCCGGTGGCGTCCAGGATGTCCTGCACCGCCATCGTCAGCACCGGATGCGGGCTCACCTCGATGAACGCGGTGCGGCCATCGGCCAGCAACGCCCGCACCGCCCCCTGGAAGTCCACCGGCCGGCGGGCGTTGGCGAACCAGTACTCCGCCCCCAGCTCCGAGCCCGCCAGCACCCCACCGGTCACCGTCGAATACACCGGCACCCGCCCCGGCGCGGGCTCGATGGGGCCCAGCATCTCCAGCAACTGCTCGCGCAACGGCTCGACCATCTGCGAATGCGAGGCCACCGTGGTGGCGATCACCCGCGCCCGCACCCCCTCACCAC
>NZ_JBSFNK010000112.1:0-3383 GCF_053587055.1 Nonomuraea sp. NPDC003707
GCCGGCGAGCAGCCCCGGATCGCGGACGTCAATGGTGACGGCAAGGACGACATCGTCACGTTCACCAACAACGGCCTCGGTGATGTGTGGGTCGCCGTTTCCGACGGCCGGGGCTTCGGTCCGGGCGTGAAGTGGAACGACTGGTTCGCTCCGAACGGCGAGTTCCCCTACACCGGTGATTTCGACGGTGACGGCAAGGACGACATCGTCACCTTCACCAAGGGCGCCACGAACGACGTCTTCGTGGGCCTGTCGAACGGCACTTCCGCCTTCGGCACCGGCATCAAATGGCATGACTTCTTCGGCCTCGACGGCGAAACCACCCTCTGATCCAGGAGACATCATGCGCAAGTCCCGAATCGGCCGCGCGTTATCCGTCACCGCGGGCGCGCTGGCGATCGCCGCCGCCTCGGCCATGCCCGCCCAGGCGGCCCCCGACCCCGGCAAGCACCGCTCCAACGCCGAACTCCTCCTCGCCTGCCCGTCCGTCCCCGCCGGCCACGACCAGTGGGTGACCACCGCCGTCTACCGGGTCGGCCGCAGCCTCAACGCCAACGACAAGGTGATGCTCGCGGCGTTCGAGACCGGCTGGGTCGAGTCCCACATGAACAACCTCAACTGCGGTGACAAGGACTCCCTCGGCGTCTTCCAGCAGCGCCCGAGCCAGGGCTGGGGCACCCCTGAGCAGATCCTCGACGTCAGCTTCGCCGCCAACTCCTTCTTCACCCGGGCCATCAGGAACGACGCGGCCAACCCCGGCTACACCCCGGGGCAGCTCGCCCAGAGCGTCCAGCGCTCCGCCTTCCCCGACCGCTACGACCAGTCCGAGGCCAAGGCCCGCTCGCTCCTGAACGAGGCCGCCTGGATGCACGGCATGCAGGCGGGCTCGCCGGCCGACTTCGACGGCGACGGCAAGGACGACATCATCACCTTCGCCAAGAACGCCTCGGCCGACGTGTACGTCTCCACCTCGAGCGGCACCGCTTTCAACGGGACGTCGGTGAAGTGGCACGACTTCTTCGGGCTGGGCGGCGAGACCACCTACACCGGCGACTTCACCGGTGACGGCAAGGACGACGTCGTCACGTTCACGCACGGCTCCAGCGGCGACGTGTACGTGGCGCCGTCCACCGGCACGGGCTTCGGTCCCGCCGCGAAATGGCATGACTTCTTCGCGCCCGGCGGCGAGATCGCGGCGGTCGGCGACTTCGACGGCGACGGGAAGGACGACATCGCGACCTTCGCCCGCGGGACGACCCAGGACGTCTTCGTGGCCCTGTCCAACGGGAACGGGTTCGGCGCCGGCCAGAAATGGCATGACTTCTTCGGCCTGAACGGAGAATTCCCGGCGGTGGGTGATGTCAACGGTGACGGCAAGGACGACATCATCGTCTTCAGTCAGGGTTCGACGAATGACGTGTATGTGGCGACGTCCACCGGGACGGGTTTCAACGCCGCGGTGAAGATGCACGACAATTTCGCGCTCGCCGGTGAGCAACCTCGGATCGCGGATGTGAACGGTGACGGCAAGGACGACATCGTCACGTTCACCAACAACGGCCTCGGTGATGTGTGGGTCGCGATTTCGGATGGGCAGGGCTTCGGTCCGGGCGTGAAGTGGAACGACTGGTTCGCTCCGAACGGCGAGTTCCCCTACACCGGTGATTTCGACGGCGATGGCAAGGACGACATCGTCACCTTCACCAAGGGCGCCACGAACGACGTGTTCGTGGGGTTGTCGAACGGCACTTCGGCCTTCGGCGCCGGGGTCAAGTGGCACGACTTCTTCGGTCTCAACGGCGAAACCACCCTCTAGAAGGAGCCGGAACAATGCAGTGGAAGCATGTGCGTAAGGCCGCCTTATGCGCGGCCGTCGGCGGGCTGCTGCTCACCGCCAGGCCCGCCGTCGCCGCCCAGGCGGACGGGCTGGACAAGGCGTTCGCCGACGCGACAGCGGAATACCAGGTCCCCAAGGACCTGCTCGTGGCGGTCGGTTACGGTGAGACGCATCTCGACGGCCACAACGGCGCACCCAGCAGCGACAACGGCTACGGCGTCATGCACCTGGTGAGCAACCCGCAGCACAAGACCCTCGAACAGGCCGCCAAGCTCACCGGCGAGTCCGAGGCCGACCTGAAGAGCGACACCGCGGCCAACATCCGCGGCGGCGCGGCGGTCCTGCGTGCCCTCGCCGACCAGGCGGGGCTCGACGCGTCGAAGCGCACGGACGTCAACGCCTGGTACCCGGTCGTCGCACGCTACGGCGGCGCCGCCGATGACCAGGTGGCCCGCCTGTACGCCGACACCGTCTACGGCCTGCTCGCGCAGGGCATCAAGGCCGAGGTCGTCGTCCAGCCGCGCAGGGTGCGGCCGGAGCGCGGCACGTACGAGAAGGTCAAGCCCCTGGCGGCCACCACCGGTGAACCCCAGGCCGGCATCCTGAGCACCGACTACCCGCCGGCGCACTGGGTCCCCGCCAACGGCAACAACTACTCGCCCGGCCGCTCCAGCCCCATCCGCAAGATCGTCATCCACGTCACCCAGGGCTCGTACGCCGGCACGATCAGCTGGTTCCAGAACCCGTCCGCGCAGGTCAGCGCCCACTACGTGATCCGCTCGTCCGACGGCGACGTCACGCAGATGGTCCGCGACACCGACACCGCCTACCACGCACGGTCCTCGAACGCCGAGGCCCTGGGCATCGAGCACGAGGGCTTCGTGGACAACCCGTCATGGTTCACCGACGCCATGTACCGCTCGTCGGCCGCCCTGACCCGCTACCTGGCCGACAAGTGGGGCATCTCGCGCACCCGCGCGAACATCGTCGGCCACAACGAGCTCCCCGGCAACGACCACACCGACCCTGGCCCGCACTGGAACTGGGACTACTACATGTCCCTCGTGAACGGTGGCGGCGGCTCGCTCCTGGGCGGTTCTCCGGCGGACTTCGACGGTGACGGCAAGGACGACATCGTCACCTTCACGCACGGCGCGAACGCCGACGTTTATGTGGCGAAGTCGACCGGCAACGCCTTCGACGGCACGTCGGTCAAGTGGCACGACTACTTCGCGTTGAGCGGCGAGGTCCCGCTGACCGGGGACTTCACCGGCGACGGCAAGGACGACATCGTCACGTTCACCCAGGGATCCAACGCCGACGTGTACGTGGCGCCGTCCACCGGCACGGGCTTCGGCGCCGCCGCGAAGTGGCACGACTTCTTCGCGCCGAGCGGTGAAGTGCCGGCGGTCGGCGATTTCGACGGTGACGGCAAGGACGACATCGTCACCTTCACCCGTGGCACGGCCAACGACGTGTACGTGGCCTTGTCCAACGACCATGGATTCGGCGCCGGCGTCAAATGGCATGACTGGTTCGCCTTGAA
>NZ_JBSFNK010000113.1:0-3341 GCF_053587055.1 Nonomuraea sp. NPDC003707
CTGTCGTCGGTGTTTGTGCCGGCGAGGTGGTCGAGGGCGTGGTGGAGGTCGTCGGCGTTGCGGGCCAGGATGACGGCGCGGTGTTCTAGATGGGCACGCGTGGTGGCGGTGGACAGGGCGATGTCGTGCAGGGGGAGGTTGGGGTGGGTGGTGAGGTGGTCGGCCAGGCGGGCGGCCTGTGCGGCCAGGCTGGTCTGGTCACGGGCGGATAGGGCTACCGGGATCAGCGGCAGGGGCTGCGGAGCTTCAGCGGCCATCCCGGTGTCAGCGATTGTGCTGGTGCCCGCGTTGGGGCCGGTGCCGGTGGGGGTGGGGTGGGGGGCTTGTTCGAGGATGAGGTGGGCGTTGGTGCCGCTGATGCCGAAGGAGGAGATGGCGGCGCGGCGTGGTTTGTCGGTGTGTGTGGGCCAGGTTTGGGGGTGTTGGAGGAGGCGGATCTGGCCTTGTTCCCAGTCGACGTGGGTGGTGGGGGTGGTGATGTGCAGGGTTTGGGGGAGGAGGGCTTCGCGGGCGGCCATGACCATCTTGATCACACCCGCCACCCCAGAAGCGGCCTGCGAATGCCCGAAGTTGGATTTGACCGACCCCAGCCACAGCGGCTCCGCCGGATCCCGATCGCGCCCGTAGGTGGCCAGCAGAGCCTGGGCCTCGATGGGGTCGCCGAGTTTGGTGCCGGTGCCGTGGGCTTCGACCGCGTCGATGTCACCGGGGGCCAGGCCGGCGTTGGCCAGCGCCTGGCGGATCACCCGCTCCTGCGAGGGACCGTTGGGGGCCGACAGGCCGTTGCTGGCACCGTCCTGGTTGACCGCCGATCCGCGGATCACACCCAGAACCCGGTGGCCGTTGACCTGCGCCTCCGACAACCGCTCCAGCAGCAGGATGCCCACACCTTCGGAGAAGACGGTGCCGTCGGCCTCATCCGAGAACGCCTTGCATCGGCCGTCTCTCGCCAGACCACGCTGACGGCTGAAGTCCACCAGGAGCTCAGGCGTCGCCATGACCGTCACACCACCCGCGAGCGCCAGAGTGCTTTCGCCTCGGCGCAGGGACTCGCAGGCCAGATGGATGGCGACCAGAGAGGAGGAGCAGGCGGTGTCCACCGTCAGCGCCGGGCCTTCGAGACCGAGGTTGTAGGCCACCCGCCCCGACATGACGGAGCCGGCGTTTCCGGTCTGCAGGTATCCCTCGATCTCCTCGGGGTACGGTCCAGGCCCTGAGCCATAACCCGTCTGAGTTCCGCCGATGAAGACGCCGGTCGGGGTGCCGCGGAGCGCGTCCGGGTCGATCCCGGCCCGTTCCAGAACCTCCCACGACGTCTCCAGCAGCAGCCGCTGCTGCGGATCGATCGCGATCGCCTCACGCGGACTGATCCCGAAAAACGCCGCGTCGAACCCGGCGGCGTCCTTCAGGAACCCACCCTCACGCAGATACGTGGTCCCCACATGGTCCGGGTCCGGGTCATACAACGCCTCCAGATCCCAGCCCCGATCCTCCGGGAAGGAGGAGATGCCCGAACGGCCCTGCACGAGCATCTCCCACAGGTCCTCCGGCGAATTCACCCCGCCCGGATAGCGGCAGCCCATCGCCACGATCGCGATCGGCTCCCCGATCCCCGCGGACGCAGACGCGGCCCGCACCGGCTCGGCCACGGCGGCCGTGCTGTTGCCGGTGACGCGCTGAAGCAGATGCGCTGCCAGCGCAGTCGGGGTGGGGTGGTCGAACACCAGCGTCGCGGGCAGTTTCATGCCGGCGGCCCGGCTGAGCCGGTTGCGCAACTCGACGGAGGTCAGGGAGTCGAAGCCCAGATCCTTGAACGGGCGTCCCGCTTGGATCGCCTCACCGGAGGCATGCCCCAGGACCGCAGCGGCTTCGGCGCAGACCAGCGACACCAGCACATGTTCCTGCTCAGCCGCCGGCAACCCGGTCAGACGGCGTTCCAGCGCCGACCCGCTGCCGGAGACAGGCTCGGTGCGGGCGGTGCGACGCGTGGGCGTGCGAGCCAGTCCACGCAGAATCGCCGGGACGCCGTCGTGGCGGCTGCTGAGAGTGCGAGTGTTGATGGGCAGAGGTACGAGGAAGGGCTCCGGCATTGTCAGAGCGACGTCCAGGAGTTGCATGCCCTCGTTGGCGCCCATGGCGGTGAATCCCGAACGGGACAGCCGCTCCAGATCGAGTTCCGCCAACTGGTTCGTCATGCCACCCGTTTCCGGCGCCCACAAGCCCCAGGCGAGGGATTGAGCGGGTAGGCCGCTGGCGTGGCGGTGGATCGCCAACGCATCCAGGAAGGCGTTGGCCGCCGAGTAGTTACCCTGCCCGGCACTGTCCAGCGTGGCAGCCGAGGAAGAGTAGAGAACGAACGCGGCCAGGTCCAGTTGCTGGGTGGCCTGGTGCAGGTGCCAGGCGGCGTCCGCTTTCGGTCGCAGTACTCGGTCGATCTTGTCGGGGGTGAGCGAGGTGACCACACCGTCATCCAGCACCCCGGCCGTGTGGAAGACCGCCGTCAGCGGGTGCTCGGCCGGGACCCGGCCAAGGAGCGCGGCCACCTGCTCGGGATCCGACAGATCGCACGCCGCGATCTCGACCGTCGCACCCGCCGTCTCCAGGTCGGCCCGGAGCTGGTCGGCGTCAGGGGCCTGGTCTCCTCGGCGGGAGGCCAACAGCAGACGCCCCACCCGGTGCTCCCCGGCGAGGTGGCGGGCCAAGATGGCGCCCAGACCGCCCGTGCCACCCGTGATCAGCACGGTGCCGTCGGGGTCCAGGCTGCGCGGCATGGTGAGGATGATCTTGCCGGTGTGGCGGGCCTGGGCCATGTGCCGGAATGCTTGGCGGGCCTGCTGGACCGGCCAGCACCGCACCGGCAACGCCGCCAACTCCTGGGAAGCGAACAGGTCCAGCAGCTCGCCCAGCATCTGCCCGACCCGCTCATGCCCGGCATCCATCAGGTCGAAGCTGCGGTACCGCACCTGCGGATGGGTGCCCGCGACATCGGCCGGATCGCGCCGGTCGGTCTTGCCCATCTCGATGAACCGGCCACCCTCGGCAAGCAGGTCGAGGGAGGCGTCGGTGAACGGCCCCGCCAGCGAGTTGAGCACCACATCCATCCCCGCTCCGCCCATCACCGTGGCGAAGGCGTCGGCGAAGTCCAGATCGCGGGAGGAAGCGATGTGATCATCCGGCACGCCCAACGCCCGCAGCACATGCTGCTTGGCAGGCGAAGCGGTGGCGAACACCTCCGCACCCAGATGCCGGGCGATCTGGATCGCGGCCATGCCGACCCCACCCGCGCCGGAGTGGATCAGCACCCGCTCTCCCCGGGTGAGTCCGGCCAGGTCGACCAGCCC
>NZ_JBSFNK010000114.1:0-2722 GCF_053587055.1 Nonomuraea sp. NPDC003707
CTGTGAACGATCTCGTTATTGAGCAGGGCTGCGTTCACGTAATTGACCAGGTCCCGGTCTGCGTTCTGTTCTATCCCGCGTTCGTCGTGCTGGGGGTCGCGGCGCGCCCTGGTCGTTTGTTGGGACGGTAGCTTGGCCCGTTCATGAAGACCTGGTGGCTGTTGTTGATCAGACGGTCGAGCAGGGACTCGGCGACGACGGGGTTGGGGAACAGGGGATACCAATCCGTCGGCTGCCGGTTCGAGGTCAGGATCATCGATTTGCCGGTCCGTTCGCTGATCAGCTCGTAGAGATCGTCGGCCTGGGCCGCGGTGAGCTCCCGCATCGCGAAGTCGTCCAAGATGAGGATGGCGGGTCGGGAGAGCTCGGCCAGGCGGCGGGTCCAGGTGCGGTCGGCGTGACCACCGGCCAACTCGGCCAGTGCACGGCTGGTCTTGACGAAGCGGACGTCGGCGCCGTGCCGGATGGCCAGGTGACCGAGGGCTTGGGCGATATGGCTCTTTCCAACCCCAACCGGGCCATAGAGGATGACCGATTCGCCGGCGTGCAGCCAGCGCAGTGCGGCCAGGTCGCGGATTTGAGCGGCGGGGAGTTTCGGGCTGGCGCCGAAGTCGAAGCCTTCCAGCGTGGCCTGCTGCTCGAAGCGGGCCTTGCGCAGTCGTCGCTGCATTGCCATGGTGTCGCGGCGGGAGATCTCGTCCTCGCAGAGGACCTGAAGGAAGTCGATGTGGCCAAGTTCCCCGGCGCGGGCCTGGGCCAGGCGGGCGTCCAGGGTGTCGAGCATGCCGCCGAGCTTGAGCGCGCGCAGCGCCTTGTCCAGCGCGCCGGTCTCGATCGGGGTGATGGTGGTCATGGTGAAGCTCCTCATGATGGTTCGTGGTGCGCTGGTTCAGCGCGAGTGTGATTGCCGTACTTCGCGGTGAGCCTGGTCAGCGCGGTCAGGGTGTCAGCTGGCGGCCGGGGCGCTGGCCTCGCGCAACGGGATCACCTCGGCGATGTGGCCCTGGTAGGCGTCGGCGAACAGGGCGTCGGGGCCGTGCAGGAAAGCATCGGCGCCGCCGTCGCCGCGGCTGGCCGGCGCGGGGTCGGTCTCGGTGCCCGCGGCCAAGATGCCCTTGACGGTCCGGTAGGAGGGGTCGCCGACGGCCAGCGCCTTGGCGCAGGCGGCTTCCAGGCGCTCGGGGTTGTGCTTGTCGGCCAGGCCGAGCACCCCTTGAGCGGCGCGGAGCCGATACAACGCGTTCTCCGCCCAGCAGGTCGGCGATCACCTCGATGCAGGCGGGGCCGATCTGCTCGGCCTTGCTGCGGCACCAGGCCGGGGTGCGCATATGGAAGGCGACCTTCTCCGGCGGGTAGTCGGCCAGGTCGGTCTGCTTGCCTGCGAGCTTGCGCGGGTGGGTCTTGATCAGCTCGCCGCCGAGGAAGAACTGCACCTTGGTGGCTGTGGAGCGGACATCGAGCTGTCGGCCCAGATATCGCCAGGGGATGGAGTAGAGCACCCGCTCCACCCGGGCGTGGATGTCCGGGCCGACCTTGGCCTTGCTCCAGCGCGACAGCACGAACGGCGTGGCGGGCAACGGCGCCAGCCGTTCAGCCTCGATTGCGTCGAAGACCATCAGCGGCGCGGCATCGGCCAGTGGGCGGCAGGCGCGGGCCCCGGCGACCTCGATGCACCAGCGGGCGGCCTGTTCGCGCATCTCCTCCATGCTGGCGAAAGTCCGACCGCGCCAGAAGCTGTCGCGGATATAGGGCATCGGCCGCTCGACGCTGGCCTTGTCGCGTGGCTTTCGCGAGCGGGCCGGGTCGACCAGAACGCCGTAGTGCGCGGCCAGCTCGGCATAGGCGCGGTTGATCTTCGGGTCATAAAGGTCGGGCCGGTCCACGCCGGTCTTGAGGTTGTCGGGCACCAGCCGGGTCGGGCAGCCGCCGAAGAAGGCGAACGCGGCCACGTGCGCGCTGCTCCATGCCTGCTGGTCCATCTTCAGCACCGGGTAGACGAACATGTGCCGGGAGGCGGGCAGCACCATCACGAAGGCCTGCACCATGTGACGGCGCCCGGTCTTCGGGTCGGTCCAGCGGCCCAGTTGGCCGTAGTCGATCTGCCCCTGCTCGCCTGGTTCTGCCTCGCGCAGCCGCAGCACCCGCACCTGCGAGGCGCGCACCTCCTCGGGCAGGTTGGCGTGCACATAGCGGCGCATCGAGGCGATACTGACCGCCAGCCCTTCCTCATCACGCAGTCGCTGGTGGATCGTGGTCACCGTCACTCCGGCCTTGAGCTGGGCGACGATGTAATCGCGGTGCTGCTCGATCGTTGGCCAGGTCACCTGCCGCAGCCGGATGTCGGTCAGCTCCGGGAACCATTCACGCACCCGCGCCGCCCACTCCGCCGAGCTGATCGCCATCCCGCCTGGAGCGATTCCCGCAGCCTCGGCCGGGGCCACGTACTTACGCACCGTGTTACGCGAGACCCCCAAGCTGTCCGCGATCTCGTTCTTCGACCGGCCTGCATGCCAGTGCACCAGGATCTCGGTGATGTCCACCACGTCGAAGCTCCTCCTCGCCATCGGCCCCCCGTCCCGTGACGAGGGCAAGAATGCTGATCTTCCGACGACCAGGTCCATCCCGACACGCACGCCGTGACCAGGGTCAATAACGTGATCGAGGTGGTCAATTACGTGATCGCAGAGGGCTCACGCCTGCTCAATTCTGTGATCGTCGACAC
>NZ_JBSFNK010000115.1:0-2436 GCF_053587055.1 Nonomuraea sp. NPDC003707
GAACGCAGCACTAGTGGGGTGACCACGAAGGTTCACCGGGTCGTGTGAGACATCGATCTAGGGATGCGCGGTGATGCCACGCTGCCAAGGGCTATGGGGATCGGCGAAATAGACGAGCGGGATCGACGTGGAGATCGTCGAACGAAACCCCGCCGGCCAGGGGTTCGTCCCCCAGCCGAAACGATGGATCGTTGAGCAGACGTACGGCACCTTGATGTTGCACCGGCGCCTGGTCCGCGACTATGAACACCTGCCGGCCAGCTCCGAATCACGGGTGTACTGGGCGATGAGCGATGTGATGTCCCGCCGGCTGACCCGCGCCCCCGCACCGTCGTGGCGGTCGACATGACCAGGCCAGACGCACAGGAGCCGGACCCCGGCACGTGGCTGTTGAACAAGATCGACGCCCGCGAGCGGGCCCTGACCGGCCAGATCGAGCAGACCCAGGCGGAGATTGACGCCATGGCCGCGCACCTCGGCGAACTGCACGAAGCGATCGAGCACCTGCGGATCACCCGTAAGACCCTGCTGTCTCTCGCCGACGAACCCGGACCCGAGCCGGCCCCACCGCCTCTCGTAGTCCCCGACCACCCCGCCTACCGGCAGATTCTGGGCGCCTTCGCCGACCTCGGCCGCCCGCTACGAGCTCGTGACCTCTGCGAGGCGCTGGACCTGCCCATCGCGAGGAAGAACACCGAGAACATCCGCGCCAAGCTCAAGCGCCTGGTTAACCAGGGCATTCTCGTCGAGACCGAGCCAGGATTGTTCGCTCAGCCACGCCCCCGGCCCAGCTGATAACGCCCTGACCAGCCTGCCTTCCCCAAGGCAAAGGACGAAAGGGGCATCAACTCGCGCAACGCCCACTGAGCGTGGTAAGTCCGGAATTCTGATAACCTGAACAATGATGTACGAGTTTGATTTAAAACGCCTGGGTATCCGGGTGACGAGCAAGGGAGCGACCTGTGTTCGAGTTCACTGAATCGATCCTGATAGAGGCGTCGCCCCCTGCCGTATGGGAGGTGCTGCGCGACATCGACGGATGGTGGCCGGCATCCAACTTCGAACATGAGAGTCTTGAACGCCTCGACGACCGCGGCATCCAGGCGGGTGCACGGATCCGGATCCGGGAGAAGATCGCGGGCATCCCCGGCGAGGCCATTGGTGAGATCACCCGGATCGAGCCGTTGTCGGAGGTGACCTGGGAGGCTCCTCACGCGCGCTACCGCTGGCACGGGATCCCGATCACCATCGGCGAAGGAGTCACCTGGCGGATCGAACCTCGTGAGGGCGACACCGTCCACCTGAGCGCGCACGTCTGGGCCACCTTCCCCTCCGGACGGCTCGGCCGCTTCCTGGAATGGTTCTTCACCCACCCACTCGGCGGTGTCGAGAAGGACCGCGAGCACACCCGCGTCGAGCTTCACTACCTCAAAGAAGTCATCGAAGGCGACGTCAAATGACGAAGATTATCGCCATAGAGGAGCACTTTTCCCACCCGGCCCTGCAGCATCCCGAAGCACTGGCCAAACTGCGCGAGCACCCCCAACTCACCCGCATTCAGGAGAAGCTTGAGGATGTGGGTACCGGCCGGCTGGCGGACATGGACGCCGCGGGCATCGACGTCCAAGTCCTTTCACACACGGTTCCGGGCGCTGAGGCTCAAGAGCGGGCTCAGGCCCTACCCGCTACTCAGGCGGCCAACGACGCTTTGGCGGATGTCGTTGCGGCATATCCGGACCGCTTCGCAGGCTTCGCGGCATTGCCGATGCGCAACCCCGAAGCCGCGGCCGCAGAACTGGAGCGTGCTGTGGACATGCTTGGCTTCCGCGGCGCCCTGATAAATGGCACTGTCGGTGACTGCTTTCTCGACCAAGCCGAGTTCGCGCCGGTGCTGGAGCGTGCCGAAGGCTTGCAGGTGCCGATCTACCTGCACCCATCGTTCCCGCCGGAGCCGGTGGCCAAGATCTATTATCGCGGGCTCGACCCCGTCATGGCCAACCTGCTGGCCACTGCCGGCTGGGGCTGGCATGCGGAAACGGCATTGCACGTCCTTCGGCTGATCGTGAGCGGGACACTCGACCGGTTCCCTCATCTTCAGCTGATCATCGGTCACATGGGAGAGATGATCCCGTTCGCGCTGGATCGGATCAACACCGTTCTCAGCCCGATGGCCCGACACCTACGCCAACCGGTAGCCGATTACTTCCAGACCAATATCTTCTTCACCACAAGCGGATACATCACATCCCCGCCGCTGTTGTGCGCGCTTTCAGTAGTCGGCGCCGAGCGGCTGATCTTCTCCGTGGACTATCCCTACACTGCTAACCAGCCCGCCCGTGCATTCCTGGAAACCGCGCCCATCAGCCCGAGTGACCGAGAGAAGATTGGCCACCTCAACGCCGAGCGGCTCTTGGGGCTCTAGCTAGTGCTGCGTTG
>NZ_JBSFNK010000116.1:0-2228 GCF_053587055.1 Nonomuraea sp. NPDC003707
GCAGTAAGAAGGGTCTCGATGTCGTTCGTCACAAAACGATCAACGAGGCCCTTCCCCATTGGTGGCTACCGCCCAAGAACTTCGGACTTACTCGTATAGGTGTGAGACCGGAATACGGCGGGGTCGCCCTGCAGCTCGCACTCCGGCACCCGACACTGGTCAACAAGCTGGTCACGCTGTCGGCCGCCTACCGCAGGGCCGGCTGGTATCCGCGCGCGGCCGGAACCCCTGCCCGCGACATTGCCACGTCCGCATCGCCGAGGCACCGTCGTTATGGCGAGACCATGCTGTTGGATCGCCCGAGTGTCCCGCATTGCCAGCCCTCCGCCACTCCTCCGGCCGAGACCGTCGTCCGGATAGAACTGCTGCGCCGAACTGGTAAGTACTCGGCTTGCCGCATCGCCCTCGAGGCGTCCAACTGGGCGAGCCGTTTTGATGACCGCCTTTGCCGCACTGCCACGAAGCCGTCCAGGGACATCGCGAGGTACCAGAGCACCTTCCCACCGGATCCACACGCCTACCAGGATGGCGTACGTCAGTGACCGTTCCGTAGCGGCTCGGTGCTCAGCACGGATGTCCAGATGCGTGCCGCCCGCCAGACTGGCTGTACACCGTCGAGCAAGGAGGTCACGATGCCCAACCCGACCGTGTTCCCGGATGCGGGGTGACCATCATGGACGAGCTCTCGATCCACTGGACACCGTTGCTTGCTCAAGAGCGGTATCCGCCCGCGAGTTGGCCAGCAGACCGGCCCAACAGAGCCGATCGCCGCCACCAACACTCTGCCTACCGTATTCGACGCAATACCACCGAACGCGCCACGGAGGCCCCGATGACCGTTATCCACCGGGTCCAGCAGGGGCCGGCGTCATGACCGACGTCGATCTGGACGCCCACGCCCGTGGCCTGATGGACGCCAACCTGTACGTGGTCCTCGGTACCGCCGACGCCGACGGCATCCCGTGGACATCGCCCGTCTACTTCGCGACCGCCGACTACGCCGAGATCTTCTGGGTGTCCAGCCCCGACACGCAGCACTCCCGTAACCTCGCCGCGCGTCCCAGGCTGAGCATGGTGATCTTCGACTCGACGGTGCCGGCCTACCATGGCCGGGCGGTGTACCTGTCCGGCACTGCCGCCGAGCTGACCGGCCGTGACCTGGAGCGCGGTATCGAGATCTTCCCCGGAGACCCCACCCGGGGTGGGGCAACCGTGTCGCTCGAGGACGTCACCGCACCGGCGGCGTGGCGCCTGTATCGCGCGACGATCAGCGAGGCGTTCGTGCTCTGCCCCCGCGAGCCGCGCCAGCCGTGCCCCCTGCACGGCCTCGCCGGCGACCACCGCGCGCCCGTGATGCCCTGGCGCCATCCGGCCTAGTGCTCGACGGCGACAGGCGTCGGTTGCACGAGGAGATCCACCTGATCCCGGTCGTCCTCGGTGACGGGCGGCGGCTGTTCGGCGCTGATCGCATCGAGTTCGAGCTGACCCGGGTGATTGATGCGCCCGGTGTCACGCACCTGCGCTACCGGGTGACCTCAGATGCCGGCCGGTGACCACGGCACTCGAAGGCGATCGGGAGCACCACCGGCGTCGATGTCGAGTGCGGGCGTGTCCACCGGAGTACCGAGCTTGTCATGCGAGTCGCTCAAATAGCTAGGAGTGTCGATGTCCAAGGTGTGGTTCGGCCGAGCTGGTGCGCGCCGCCTCCGGTCACGAGGCGACGAGCGCGCGCCGTGTCGCCCAGGTGGTCCGAGACATCGTCGGCCGAGACGATGCCCCCCTACGCCTGCTGCTCGGCGCCGATGCCGTGCCGTTGGCGCAGCAGGCGGCACGGGAACTCGCCGCCAGCGACGAGGCCTGGCGTGAAGTCAGTCTCAGGGTCTCCGACGGGACGCCCCTTACCACCGATAGGGACTGCCAACCAGCGTAGTCGTTGGAGGCTGTTCGCCGCCTCAAGGAACGGTGTCGCGGCAGCTCCCGCTGGTCCAGGCTCATCGGCGTACGTCCGAACCTGCGAACGTGGGCTCTCTACGCAGACGGATGGCCGACATGACCTGTGGTGAGCACGGACCGAGCCTGGCCCAGCCGGCAACCGGACCGCAGCGACCGAGCGGCAACCAAGTCCGGGTGACGCCCCGACGCTGCCCGGCGGAATCGGCCGGGAATTATCGACCGGAGGTGTCGTATCCGGGCCGCGTCGTTCGTAGCCAGGGTGAGCGGCCGCCCAC
>NZ_JBSFNK010000117.1:0-2130 GCF_053587055.1 Nonomuraea sp. NPDC003707
GTCTCAGGTTAGCGATGTCAAGCAAGGAGACCCGAAACGCTGACAATCGTCAAGGCAATCTCAAAGTGTCTTGACACTTCATCATGAGCGGCCTAGCTTCGAGGCGTTGGAAACCGGCGCGGCCCCGGGATCACACCCCGGGGCCGCTGTCGGGCCGATTCCCCCAACGCTCCCGAGGAGGGACCGACCCATGAAGAACCGTATCCGGCCCAGGTGGGCCCCCATCCGTTGGACGTGCTGGCTCTGCGGAGCCGACGTGCCCGACGACCAGAAGGTCTGCGGGTGCTCGTGATGAAGATCCGTCTCATCCGAGCCGCCGACCTCACCGCCGCCCGCGCTGAACTGGACTCCGCCCGCGCTGCACTGGCCGCGCTCCGCGGCACCCTCGCCGAGACCGAGCAACACCTTTTCGACACGGGAGACTCCCTGCTCGGGGCCCTGGAAACGAACGAGGCGCTCCGCGACGACCTCACCGCCGCCCGCGACGACCTCACCGCCGCCCGCGACGACCTCGCCCACGCCCGAGGCGAGCTGGACGCTCTGCGCGCCCAGCAGCTCCTGGACACCGAGGACCGCCAGGCACTGCGGACGCTGCTGCGGGTCGCCCGCAAGCAGGCCGACCGCGCCGACCGCGTCTACGTCCTGCTCCACTTCGGGGAGCTGCACAGCGTGCACGCCACCCGGGACGCGGCGGAGAGCGCGGCTGAGGCCGAGGGCGCCCCCCGCGACGGGTGGACCTCTTCCACCACGTGCTGCGCGACCCCGTCCGCGGCTGCCGAGGTTCCGTGGCGCATCCGGACGCTCCCGCTCGGGGGTGGTCAGCGGTGAGCCGTATCGAGACCCTGACCCCCGCACAGATCCAGTCCTCCGAGCGGGCCCTGTCCGCCGGTACGTGGGGCATCACCGCCGGAGCCGTTCTCTTCTCCGTCTTCACCGTCACGCCGCTCGTCGAGCGGGTCACCCCGGACGGGTGGGGGTGGACCGCGCCGATCCTCCCCCTCGTCGTCGACGCCGCCGTCGTCATCGTCGTCCGGCTGGACTCGACCGTGGACCGGCTCCGCACGCCCGCCGGGCGGTGGCCGGCCGTGCTCCGCTGGCTCACCGGCCTGATGACCCTGCTCCTCAACGTCGGCGACAGCGCGCTGAAAGCCGACTGGGTCGGCGTCGCCGTCCACTCCGTCGCACCGCTCCTGCTGATCGTCACCGCCGAGGCGGCGCGTTCATACCGGGCCGCGATCGGCCGGGCACTGGACCGCATCGCCCGTGAACAGGCCGAGCGTGAACGCGCCGAGAAGGCCGAGCGTGAACAGGCCGAGCAGCGTTCACGGGCCGACCGTGAACAGCGCGAGGCCCGCGAACGCGCCGAGCGTGAACAAGAAGCCGCCCGCCGTGAACAGGCGGCGCGCGAGGCCCGTGAACACGCCGCCAGCCTTGAACGCGAACGCCTTGACCGTGAGGAGCGGCAGGCCAAGGAACAGCGGGACCACGCGCTCCTGATGGAGCGGGAGCGGGCCGACCGTGCAGCCGCCGAGCGCCGGGAGCAGCAGGAGCGCGAGGACGCCCGAGAGGAGCGGGAGCGGGCCGAGAAGGAGCGCGCAGCCCGTGAACGGCAGCAGCGGGAGACCGCCGAGCGCCTCGCTCGTGAACAGGCCGCAGCCGCGCGCCGGGCGGCCCGTGAACAGCCGCAGCAGCGGCCCGTGAACACGGCACCGGCCACCGTGAACAAGACGGCCCCCGCCGTGAACAAGACCCCGTCGACGGAGCCGTCCACCCCCGCCGTGAACACGACCAAGCTCGACGAGCAGGCGGCCCGTGAACACATCGCCGCCGCCGTGAACGCGAACCGGACCGTGACCCTGCGCACGCTCGCGGACGAGACCGGATGGTCCCTCGGCTGGGTCACCGCCCGCCGTCAGGAACTCGCCCTCGCCGGAACCGGGAAGTGACGGCCATGGCCCGCCGTATCCCGCCCCGGACCCCCGCCCGCACGCCGGTCCAGCCGGTACCCGGACAGCTCGGAATGTTCGGGTCGCCCGACCCGTGGGCGCCCACCGGCTGCGACTGCTGGCCCCCCGCCCCGCGCGGCTGCCACCACTGCCGGCACTGCGACACCTGCCAGGACTGCGGCCG
>NZ_JBSFNK010000118.1:0-2047 GCF_053587055.1 Nonomuraea sp. NPDC003707
AGGGCCGACAGATCCGGTTGAGGACCTCGAGGTCAGTCAGTCGATGGGTCAGACCCTGGCGGGAAGCGCTCATCTCCATCATCACTGTCAGTCGATGAACTGCCGGGCGCTACCCTTCCCGCCCGAGGAATGCCAGGAGCCGATCGCTGGGGCTGTCCAGGGACGACACGAGAACCGGAGGCCCGAAAATGCTTGTCCGGGCATCGTCCGTGACCACGACCGGGACGATTTCCATGATGCCCAAGGCGAGCGCCGCCGGGATCGGCTTACGAACGTTGCAGGAGGACGCGATGTCCCACCCATGGATGGCGACCTCCACAACACCAACGGCGACCAAGATTTCGCGAGACAGAACGTGGTCAGCGATGGCCACGGAACACGCGTCGGCCCTTGGCGGTGTGACTGCGGCGAGCAACTGCCGGGCCCGGTCGGCGAACGTCCGTACGGGGTTGTCCGTCGGACAGTCACCGGGTACGGCCATCGGGCCACTGGCGATGAAACCCAGTACGACCCCTTCATGCAAGATGGCGAGGGAATCATTGACGTGGCAAAGAAGTTCCGCGAGATTCCACTCAGCACAGGGAGTCTGGTGCGACAATGACTCTTGCGTAACGTAAGAAACACAATCAAGCGCGTATTCGATTGCGGACGGCAGCAGCCGGGACGCATCGTTGTGAATCATCTTATCTCTCCTTGCCATGGTATGGAGGCTGAGAAAATCCGGCAGCGCCGACAAGCTCCGGCCCACCCAAGACAGTGATGCCGGATAGACCACAGGCGTACCGGCTGGGCACCACGATGCCAAGAACGGCATATGTGCCTTCGCCTCCGGACAATCCAAGCCTGGTCGGCCGACCATTGACCGCAGTGGGCGACTTGCGTCGGCACCGGCCAATTCGAGCGCATGCGCGGCCAAGAATGTCAATCCCCTCAAACCGTGGGGCTGGTCCTATGCCACAACGGCCCTCACCAGGGCCGATGATGCTTGCCCCTTCTCGATCATCTGACGCTAGAATGCGACAGGCGACAACCAGTCATTGGCGCTGTGCCTCCGCTTGACGTTGCAGAAGTCCGCAATCCAGGTCGCGATCTTCAGCCGGGCTTCCGCCCTGGTACGGAAGTGGTGCCGGTGCACAAACTCGACCTTCAGGGAGCTGTGGAGCGACTCGGCCGCTCCGTTGTCGAGCGCGCACCCGATCCGGCCGATGGACTGCACCACCCCGTGCTTGCGACATTCGGCCTGGTAGCGGGCAGCGGTGTACTCCTTGGATCGCGGTCCGAATGGAAGATCACCCCGTCCACGTCGCCACCCCTGGTGGCGACCGCCATCTGCAGCGAGGCGACCGTCAGCACCACGTCGTGATGCTCTGACATGACCTAGCCGAGCAGCCGACGGGAGAACAGATCCTCGACCGACGCCAAGTACAGCGCCCCCTCATCAGCGGTAATCATCGTGACATCGCCAACCCACAGCACATCCGGAGCGACCGCGGTCAACTTTGGTCGCACCAGATCCGGCGCGGCCAGCCGCTTGCCCTGCCAGGTCAGCGAGCGCGGCTTCTTCTGCTTCCGCCCGGCCAAGCCAAGTTCGGCCATCCGCCTGGCCACGATGTTCTCCGACACCCGCCAGCCCGCCTCGTGCAGGTCTTGGGTGATCCGCGGTGAGCCGTAGGTGCCGCCCAAGGCCGGAAACCGGCGCTTGATCTCAGCATCCAACCGGGCCCGCCGCTGCTCACGGGCCGTCGGTGCATCCGCCCCGATGCGATTCTTCCACTTGTAAAACCACGACTGGGAGACCTCCAGCGCCCGGCAGGAGATCGCGTGGTCGATGCCGTGGCTGGTCTTCTGGGAGCAGATGAAGGCCGCCACGCTCACCGGCCCATCGCCTCTTTCACCCACAAGACCACGGAATGCTTGAGGACAGCACTATGGCAGCCGTGCCGCTCGCATAAGCGATTGCGTCGGCACCTCCGTCGAGCTCTGCAACGGCAAGCTCCAAACTTCTTCGGTTAGGGTTGCCCGCCTTTGAGTAGTGGTAGCCGCGGCT
>NZ_JBSFNK010000119.1:0-1931 GCF_053587055.1 Nonomuraea sp. NPDC003707
GCGGTGGCGCGGCGCAGGAGCCCGGGGATACCGGGCGCGTCGAAACGAAGCACCTCCTCCACAGCGGAGGCGACCAACTTCGGATCGGCCGCCAGCTGCGCGTAACAGCCAACGTGCAGAAGCCGGAAAACGGCTCGCGAGATCATCATGATCAGCGTGTCGTGGCCGGCCACGATGAGTGAGAACACCATGGCCACGAGCTCGTCCTCGGTCAGCCGATCGTGTTGATCCCGGGCGGCGATGAGCAAGTCGATGAGATCCTGGCCGGGGTGGGCCCGATGCTGGGCCACCAAAGCGGCCATGTAGTGCATCAGCGACTGCAACGCCTCTTCGCGCGCTTGCATGCCGAGACATCCCTTCGTGGGAGCAAGCAAGCCGGATCCGGAGACCCCTGACCCTCAGGTGCGCGAACGCGGGCGTCCGCGTTCCTACTCCGCCTCCTACAAGGCCCGGATCCTGGAGGAGTACGACCGCCTCGACAAGGCGGGTAAGGGCGCGTTGCTGCGCCGGGAGGGCCTGTACTCGTCACTGATCTCCAGCTGCGCACGGCGCGGGATCACGGCGCGGAACAGGCGCTGGCCCGCCCGGCCGGACGGCCGAAGGCGGACCCGCGCGACAAGCAGAACGAGAAGTTGCAGGCGGAGGTCGAGCGGCTGCGCGCCGAACTCGGCCAGACCCGCCAGGTCATCGAGGTGCAGGGAAAGCTCTTCGCGCTGCTGGATCAGCTCGCCACCAGCAGCGAGACGGCACCGGGCCGGGGCGAGCAGTGACCGAGACCTTCCAGGCCGCCCAGGCCGAGGCGATTGAGGAACTGGTTCCGCTACTGGGGCGGCGCAACGCATGCACGGCGGCCGGGGTGTCGCAGGCGACCTGGTACCGCCACCACCGCCAGAGCCCGGTCCTGCTCCGGCCCGCCCGGCCGCGCAAGCCGCACCCCGCCGCGTTGTCGCAGGCCGAGCGCGACCAGGTCCGCGCGGTGCTGAACGAGCGCTTCGCCGACGCCTCCCCGGCCACGGCCTACTACAGCCTGCTCGACGAAGGCGTGTATCTGGCGTCGGAGTCGACCATGTATCGCATCCTGCGCGAACACGGCGAAGTGGGCCAGGACCGGCGCCGGCAGGCCACCCATCCACCCCGGGTCGTGCCCGAGCTGGTCGCCGACGCCCCCAACCAGGTCTGGGCCTGGGACATCACCAAGCTCCGCGGCCCGGACAAGGGAGTGTGGTACTGCCTCTACACGATCATTGACCTGTTCAGCCGATACGTCGTCGGCTGGATGGTGGGCTCCCGCGAATCGGCTGACCTGGCCAGGCACCTCATCGGCCAGACCACACGCAAGCACGGCATCGACGAAGGAACGCTCACCCTGCACGCCGATCGCGGCAGCTCGATGACGTCCAAGACTCTCGCCGAACTCCTCATCGACCTGGGCGTGGCCAAGTCCCACTCCCGGCCCAGAACCTCCAACGACAACCCGCACGTCGAAGCGAGCTTCAAGACGCTGAAGTACTGTCCCGCCTTCCCCGGCAGGTTCGGCTCGATCGAGCACGCCCGCGTCTTCTGCCAGGAGTTCTATACCTGGTCACCGGGACCACTTCCACTCCGGGATCGGCTACCACCATCCCATCGACGTGCACTACGGCCGCGCCGCCGCCATCCGCGACCGGCGCGTCGCCGTCCTGGCCGCCGCCCACGCCACGCACCCCGAACGGTTCGCCAGCGGCGGCCTCCCCACCCCGCCCGACCTGCCTGGCCCCGCCTGGATCAACAAGCCCAAGACCAACGAACCGAAGGGCGCCACAGAGAAGACGACACAGAATTAGCCCAGCTCAACTGCCTTGATCAAATTGACAGACATCCCATGGCGAAATCTGTCAAGGCGCGGCCTGGACGGTCCGATGTGCCCAGGCAGTTGCCTCGTCGTACTTGCT
>NZ_JBSFNK010000120.1:0-1756 GCF_053587055.1 Nonomuraea sp. NPDC003707
CGCGCGAAGATCGAGGACGACTCGGCGGCGCCTGTCTATGTGCAGACGGTGCGTGGGTTCGGGTACCGGTTCGGGCCGGTGTGAAGCGGCCGGTGACGACTCGGCCGAGCCTGGGGCTGCAAACCCGGCTGCTGCTGGCATTCGCACTGCTGTGCGTGGTCACCGCGGCGGCGGTGGCCGGCGGGCTCTACGTCCAGGCCCGCAACGACATCCTGCAACGGACCCAGGACGCCACGGTGCAGGCCATGAAGAGCCGCCTGCAGGCGCTCTACCCGTTGCGGACTCCGGCGCCGGGCCCCGACGAGCTCGACGACATCGCCACCGCCGTGCCCGACCAGAACAGCGTGGAGTTCGCGGTCGCCGTCTACCGCGAGATGTACTCGCCGGTCGCCCCGCCGGGGCGCTGGAGGCCGGGCGGGAGGGTGCTGGCCTCGGAACTCGGGGTGATCTCACCAAAGTTGCGGCAGATGGTGGCCGACGGCAACATCGCGTGGCAACGCGTGGTGCGGGAGGGCGTGCCCTGGCTGATCATCGGCACGCCGTTGCTGATCGTCGAGTCGGACCGCACGACGCGGGCCTCCGGCATCGAGGTCTACGCCGCGCGTAGCCTGATCGCCGAACAGCGCAGCATCGACGAGCTCGCCGTACGTGCCTGGCTCATCGGCGTGGCCGCCCTGGCGTTCGCGGTCGTCCTGGCATCGCTGGCCACCCGCGGCGTGCTACGCCCGGTACGCGAACTCGGCCACGCGGCACGCCTGCTGGGCCAAGGCGAACTACGGACCAGAATCACGGTCCACGGCTCCGACGAACTGGCCGAAGTGGCACACACCTTCAACAACACCGCCGCCGAACTCGAACGACACGTCAAACAACTACGCGAGATGGAGGCCGACGCCCGCCGATTCGTCGCCGACGTCTCCCACGAACTACGCACCCCGCTGGCCGCACTCACCGCCGTCGCCGACATCCTGGACGAGGAAGCGGCCCGGCTGCCCGAGCCCGCCGGCAGAGCCGCCCGGCTGGTCAGCCAGGAAACCCTCAACCTCACCGCCCTGGTCAACGACCTCATCGAGATCAGCCGATTCGACTCCGGCGTCGCCGCCCTCGCACTCAACGAGGTCGACGTGGCCGAACTCGTCTCCGCCACCCTGCGCGTCCGAGGCTGGACCGAACAGGTCCACACCGACCTCCCACCCGCCGTGACCACGCGACTGGACCCACGCCGCGTCGACGTCATCCTCGCCAACCTGGTCGGCAACGCCCTGCGCCACGGCCAACCACCCGTGACCCTACACCTGACCGCCGACCCACACTGGATCACCTTCCAGGTCCGCGACCACGGACCGGGACTGGACCAGGCGGTGCTGCCCCACGTGTTCGACCGCTTCTACAAGGCCAGCGCCGCCCGGGCCAGATCCGAAGGCAGCGGCCTCGGCCTGGCCATCGCACGGGAGAACGCCCGCCTGCACCAAGGCGACCTCACCGTCACCAACGCCCCCGACGGCGGCGCCCTCTTCACCCTGCGCCTGCCACGCCGGGCGGACGCTCCCGACGGGGGCCCCGAATGACGGCCAGGCCCACCCGCCACCTGCTCGCCGCGGCCCTGCTCACGCTCGCGGCCGGCTGCGGCGTGCAACCCAGCGACGCCATCTCCGCCGGCGACCCACCCAGCGGACCCATCGCACCACCCCTGAAGGTCACCCTCTACCTGGTCAAGAACGGCCGGCTCAGCACGGTGACGCGACCCGGCTACCGA
>NZ_JBSFNK010000121.1:0-1653 GCF_053587055.1 Nonomuraea sp. NPDC003707
GGCTCTGGCCCACTTTCGGTGGTGACGGAGTGTGGTTAGCCGAGCAGGATGCGGTGGCGAAGGAGAACGAACCCGGCGCGGCCGTACATCTGCCGTTTGAGGAGCTTGGTCTTGGTGTTGACGCCTTCGGTACCGCCGTTGTGGAACGGCAGGCTGAGCGCGGCGTCCACGGCGGCGCGGTCGTTGGCCAGGCCGCGGGTGAAGGCATGCACGTGCGGCAGGTCGACTTGTCGTGCGAGTTCTATCCAGGCGGCCAGCAGCCGGTCGTTACCGTCCTTCGGGTCGAGGAGGGCGGCGAAGTCCCGGATGAGGCCGCTCAGCATGGTCATCTCACCGCAGGCGCCGATGGCGGCATCGAGCCGTTCCCGCTGGGCGTCGGTCAGTGTGCCTGGTTCAGTGAGGAGCAGGCCGGCCAGTCGCTTCGGCGAGATCGCGAGCTGGTCGCACTCGACTCTGCCTTGGTTGATGTACCGGTACAGCAGGTTCTGGCTGCCGGTATAGCCGAGCACCTTGATCTCGGCGAGCAACTGCTGAACCGAGACGGCGGGCTCTTCGGCGCGGCGGCGGCGCAGGTGATCACGGAACGGGTCGACGAGCGTAGGCCGGTACTTCGGGACCCGGACGAGCCGCTCGGGCTCAGCGATGCGGGCATACCGCTTGACGGTGTTCAACGCCAGACCGAGACGGCGGGCGCATTCCAGCAGCCCAACGCCCTGGTCGAGCAGAGCATGGACCTGCCGCCACCGATCGCGAGTGGTGGCGGCCCGCACCCCCTCTCTTGGCGGCGGGCCGCTCTTGCCCCAGCAGACCGAGTGCGCGGCGACCTCCTTCACAACGGCTTCGGCCAGGTTGTGCCAGATATGCCAGCGATCACCGACCTGCACCGCTTCAGGCAGAGCGCGACGGATCGCCTCGGCATAAGCGCCGCTGCTGTCCCGGCACACCACCCGCACGCCGGGATGAGCACGCAGCCACGCCTCCAAGGTGTCGGCCTGACGGTCGGTGAGCACATCGAGCCGCTCCCGCGTCACCGCGTTGATGATCACCGTGGCGTAGCGGTGCCGCTTACGGAGCGCGAAGTCATCCACCCCGATCACCTCCGGCGTTGGACGGACCGGCAGTGGCAGGCGTAGCAAAGACCGGACTGCGGTCTGTCGCGAGATCCCGACTCCCAGCACGTCCAGCAACCGAGACCCCGCCCGCCCGGCCAACTCCCGCACCACCGCCCCCACCTGCGCGCTCAAGGCGATCGTGCGGCGCTGATACGGCTCGGCCAAACCGGGCAACGGCTCCCGGAACGTCTGCCGCTCACACCCGACCGTCGCGCACCTCAACCGCCGAAACCGCAGTCGCACGAGCACTCGCTGCCCGCCTAACGGCAGGTCCGCCAGCTGCCGATCCACATAGCCATGCACCCGTCCGGCTGCCCCGCAGCCGGGACACGCCACCGGCGCCCCCTCGGACGTGACATGCACAACGATCGCCCCGGCCCCGGGCCGGACACTGCCGACGACCAAGCCGGCTAATTGCGGGAACACCAGCTCCGCAAGATCCTTTACGTCACACCGGCGTCACGCTGACACAGCACGGCGAGATAGCCATGTACCGACACGAGCTATCACGTTCCGTCACCACCGAAAGTGGGCCAGAGCC
>NZ_JBSFNK010000122.1:0-1600 GCF_053587055.1 Nonomuraea sp. NPDC003707
CGCCGGCACCTTCTACGAGGGCGTGATGACCTCCGGCTATCCGACGGACGCCACCGAGAACGCGGTGCAGGCCAACATCGTCGCCGCCGGCTACACGACGGCCGCCCGCCCCAGCGGGACACCCGCCGCCGGCACGTCGATCTCGCTTCGCGCGACGACGGCCTGCTGCACCGGCCGCTACATCCGCCACCAGAACGACCAGGCCGTCACGTCCGTGATCACCTCCAGCAGCTCGTCCCTGGACAAGAACGACGCCACGTGGATCGTGCGCAACGGCCTGGCCTACAGCTCCTGCGTGTCGTTCGAGTCGAAGAACTACCCCGGCAGCTACCTGCGGCACAGTAACTACCAGCTCTACCGCAACGCCAACGACGGCAGCGCCCTGTTCGCCAACGACGCCACCTTCTGCCCGCAGCCCGGCATGAACGGCCAGGGCCTTTCGTGGGCCTCCTTCAACTTCCCGAACCGCCTGCTGCGTCACTACAACAACATCGTCTACATCGGCAGCGAGGGCGGATCGAACACCTTCGACAGCGCGACCTCGTGGGCCGACGACGTGAGCTGGGTCGTCGGCTCACCCTGGGCGTAGGCACCCCGGGCGGAGCCGTCCCGCCACTCGGGCCCGAGGACGGCTCCGCCCGCCGCAGCACCAGCCGGCCGTTCGACCCGGACCCCTGGTGGGCGAGGCGGCCGGCACACACACAGGCACATGAGTAAGGGCTACTCATGCCATTTCCGCCGTCGCCAGAGAGCATCCAAGGGACTGCCTCCGGTGCCGGAAGGACTCCCATGTCCCGTCGCTCCCCCTTGAGCATGCTGCTGACCGCCATCCTCGCGCTGAGTTTCGTCACCGCGTGCGAGGACGTCCCTCTACAAGACACACCCCCTCAGGCCGCCCAGACGAAGGCGCCGCCCAAGAAGGGCTTCTGTCCCGCCGCAGGGCCGATCACCCGGTCGTTGCTGCCCTCCCCGGAGGGAGTCGAGCGGATCGCCACGAACCCCTGCCTTGGTGTGAACGGCCTGATCGGCATGGCTCTGGATGTCATCCCGGAGCAGAAGATGGCCGAGGAAGCGGAACTGCGCTCGTTCCGTCAGGGGCTCAGGACCTTCGCCACCCGCGTGACCGTGGCCGCCGACGCGGTGGACTGCGCCTACGAGAACGACCACCTGGCGGTGTCGATCTACCAGGACCCGAACTACGGCTGGTCGGTGGGCCTGGTGGCAGTGGTGCGCGGGGATCTGGAAGCCGCTGCGGAGGAGGCCATCTGCCTGCTGCTGAAGCAGGTGCCGTTTCTCCCGGACGTCGGCTTCCGCGCCGACGGCCCGCCGGCACCGAAGTTCTGCGCCGACGCCGAGTCCAGAGAAGCCCGGGGATACAAGTTCATGATCTTGTGGATCGCCGACTCGGACGCCATGTGCCGCAGCCTGACCAACACCATCCGCGCGACCGGCGGCACCTGATCCCAGCGAACCTGATGGGTCTGGAGTACGTCTAGTCCTCGTTGTCGATGTCGTAGCCCACGCCGGGGTGGGGTCGTCGTCGTGGTGGCCTGCCGCGGCGGTCGGGGCGGTGTTCGAAGTGCCACCACTCGTTGTCGTA
>NZ_JBSFNK010000123.1:0-1556 GCF_053587055.1 Nonomuraea sp. NPDC003707
GCCAGTCTCGTCTACCGAGCATGTCGAGCTGCTCGCCGACAGCGTCTCGCCCACGTCTGCATTCCTCCGTGAGCGCTGCACCGTCGGCCCCGACAAGACAGTCTCCGTTGCCCTGATTTACGACGTCTGGCGCCAGTGGTGCGAGACGGGCGGCCGGGAGCACCCGGGCACCCGCGAGACGTTCGGCAGGAACCTGCTCGCAGCCATTCCGGGACTCAAGCGCAGCCGACCGTACATCCAGGGCACCAGGGTCCCGACCTATGTGGGCGTAACTCTCGGAGCCACCCCAGATCAGTAGACCGCGCCACCGAGCAGCCATGGACCGGGTAGGGACACCCCTACCCGGTCCACAGTTTTCGCAGGTCCGAGCATGTTGGACCGGGTGGACCGGGCAAAATCAGCAATGTTGAGCTTCCTGGCTTCCTGTGTGCGCGTACGTGAGGCCAGTTTTTCTAAATCACCCGGTCCACCCGGTCCAACGCCCTGAAAACACGCCCTGACCAGCAAAAACGATGGACCGGGTAGGCATCAATTCACCCGGTCCAAACCCGGTCCATGGACCGGGTACCCGGTCCAAGCCGCAGACGGACGTCCACCGGCCACCGTCGGCAACCTTCGCCGGGGGGTGGCTAGCCTCAGAGCAGCCATCCACCCCCCGCCATTCGGCGACTGGTGCTGCGGGCCGTCCGGCGGCTGCCGCGCCGTGACTCGCACTCGACGACGGACCGGTGTCGACGACGGCCGTGGTCGCCCAAGGTCGTGCGGCGTAGCCGCTCCTCTTTGCTTGTCGCCTGGACCCGCGCGCGGTCGAGGGGCCTGGACCCATTTTTTCGGTTGTTTCCGGTTGTCAGGTCGTGTGCGCCATGGCCGCCCGGCAGTCGCGAAGCTTCCGGCAGCGGACCACCCAAGATCCGGCCAGGGCCCCGGATTTTGGGTGATTTTGGGTGGTCCAGGTGTTCTACGGCCGGCGTGCCCGTGGCATTCGCGTGTCCGCCGGGCATGGGGGGCCCGTAGCCGGTGGTGGTTGCGGGCCCTCGGGGTGACCCGCGCGGTCGGGCTCCCCGACACCGGGCTGTCATGACCTTCGGGCCGTGCGCCCGTGCCGGGGGTGTTCGCGGCGGTTGGGGTTCGTGGGCGCGGCTCTCACAAAAGGGGAAAACTGCCGCCGGGGGTGTTCGCACCACCTGGGCGGTCTCCGTGATGTCGGTTTCGCGTGATGCGGACGCCCCTACCCCTGTAGCGGCCGGTCTCGTGCAGCGTTGCGTTGAACGGCCTGTGTGTACGACACGGGCGCGGCGTATCTGATGTGCGGCACGTCGGGGGTCGCGTAGGCCGCGTATGTGTCCAGGTTTCGGTTTCAACTACCCGCTTGCTGCGCCTGTCTGCCCGTGGCCGTACGTGCGGGTGCGGGGTGTCGGGGCCTCGGTGGCTGCGGGCCGAGCGTCGAGTACGCCGTGTGCGCGGAGGTCGTCGAGGGAGATGTCCGGCCGGTACAGCGGCTGTCCGCTGAGGTCGCCTTCCGTCGCGCGGATGCGTGTCTCGGGGGGACTGGCGGG
>NZ_JBSFNK010000124.1:0-1542 GCF_053587055.1 Nonomuraea sp. NPDC003707
AGAGGTCCTAACAAAATGATCTAGGAATAAAGGGTGATCACCTTCAGGTTGATCACCGCCGTGAGGAAGGGCGAGCAGCCACCGTGGATCGTGCCCGACGAGTTGTGGGCGCGGATTGAGCCGTTGTTGCCGATCGTGCCACGCCGTGCCGATCACCCGGGCCGCAAGCGCCTGGATAACCGGAAGGTCCTGTCAGGCATCCTGTTCGTGCTCTACACCGGCATTGCCTGGGAATTCCTGCCGCAAGAGCTTGGCTTCGGTTCGGGGATGACCTGCTGGCGCAGGTTACGGGACTGGCATCAGGCCGGGGTGTGGGACAAGCTGCACCAGTTGTTGCTCGCCGAGTTGCACGCCGCCGGTCAGCTGGACTGGTCCAAGGCGGTGATCGACAGCTCCCACGTCCGGGCGCTCAAGGGCGGCCCAAAACCGGGCCGAGCCCGGTTGACCGCGCCAAGCCGGGCTCGAAACACCACATCATCACCGACGGCAATGGGATCCCCCTCGCCATGTCGTTGACCGGCGGCAACCGCAACGACGTCACTCAGCTCCTGCCGCTGATCAAGGCCATCCCGCCGGTGCGAGGCCGCCGCGGCCGCCCTCGCAAGCGGCCCGCCTGTCTGTACGCCGACCGCGGCTACGACCACGACAAGTACCGCCGCCTGGTCTGGCGCACCGGCATCAAACCCGTCATCGCCCGCCGCGGCACCCCGCACGGCTCCGGCCTGGGCACCCATCGCTGGGTCGTCGAACGCGCGATCGCGCTGCTGCACTGGTTCCGCCGCCTGCGCATCCGCTGGGAGGTCCGCGACGACATCCACGAAGCCTTCATGAGCCTCGCCGCCGCAATCATCTGCTGGCGACGGCTCACGAGAAACTGACAACGGGTCAGCGATCGGATCCAACCGCCGACAGGTCCCCAACGGCGTCGGCGTAGTAGGCCGAGTCGGCCAGGTGGAAGGCGATCTGCCGGAGTGTCCAGCCTTCACCGGGCGACCGGTCGAGCTGGTCTGGAGTGAGCGCGGTCAGTCGGCCAGCCCAGATCTGGCTGAGCCGGGTGAGCCGGCTCCTGGCCTCGTTCAAGTCTTGGTCGGTGAAGGGCGCCAGATCGGCAGGAGTTGTGCTCGCCGACGCATGCCAGCGATCAGGGATCGTGGGGTTGCCTGCCAGCCGTGCTTCCACCTCGGCGAGGTGATCGATGAGGTGATCGGTGACTCGGCGGATTGCCTTGTGTGGGGTGTAGACCCGCTCATCGGCGCGCACCGGGTGACCGTCCCACGCTGTCCAGGTCGCCGCCAGATCGAGTACGTGGTCGATCATCGACGTCACGACCAGCGCCGGTTCGCGATTACCAGTGGTCGGAATCTCATCGGACATCCACGGCCTCCAGCTCAGTGCGTTACACGACCGGACAGGGCACGCTCACCGACCCCAACCCGGCGGAGACCGACAACGGCTCCGGAACGCAACCTAGGCTCCAGACATCTCGATGGCCATCGAAGCATGGATGCACGGCCGGTCAAGATTCACTTTGTTAGGACCTCT
>NZ_JBSFNK010000125.1:0-1514 GCF_053587055.1 Nonomuraea sp. NPDC003707
TCGGAACCTAATGAGAGCTACCGGGTCAGCTTTCGGGCAGACTCGGGCCCGGTAGCCACTGGCAGGTGAGCACTCTCGGAACCTGGACGTCGAGTCCTATTGACAGATCGTGCCCTTGCTGGCGGTCGGGAGGATGGACCGCTGATGGGATGTCGTGCCCGCCTCTTCGGTGGCGTGAGCACTTGATCATTAGGTAGCGGAGGTTCTCCCGTGGGCTGCTGATCATGCCGCCGAGGGTGGGAGAGCGACTTGTTGTTCGTGGGCGATGACTGGGCCGAGGATCACCACGATGTGGAACTGCAGGACGAGCGGGGAAAACGGCTGGCCAAGGCTCGACTCGAGGAGGGGATCGCGGGGATCTCCCGGCTGCATGAACTGATCGGGCGCCATGCGGAGGCGGACAAGGACTTCGACCGTGCTGAGGTCGTCATCGGGATCGAGACCGATCGGGGGCTGTGGGTCCAGGCGTTGATCGCCGCCGGCTACCAGGTCTATGCCATCAACCCGCTGCAGGTGGCCCGCTACCGAGAGACCGTATCGACCTCGGGAGCCAAGAGCGACGCGGCCGATGCTCGCACACTGGCGGACATGGTGCGCGAGAAGCGTGATCAGTTGCGGCCGATCGCCGGGGACAGCGCGGCGGCTGAGGCGATCAAGGTGGTCGCGCGAGCGCACAAGACGCTGATCTGGGAACGCAATCGGCACACCCTGCGCCTGCGGCACGCCCTGCGCGAGTTCTTCCCTGCGGCCCTGGTCGCGTTCGGTGACCTGGCCGGAGCCGATGCATTGGAGTTGCTGGGCAAGGCGCCCGATCCGGCCAGCGCGGCACGACTGACGATCACACAGATCACACTGGCGCTTCAGCGAGCGCGTCGTCACCACGCCTTCGACAAGGCCGAGAAGATCCGGGCCGCGCTGCGCAGCGAGCAACTGGCGCAGCCTGCGGTGGTGGCGGCCGCGTTCGCGGCGATGGTACGTGCTCAAGTGGCGATCCTGACCGCGTTAAATGAGCAGATCAAGGCCTTGCAGGAGGAGGTTGAGGCGCATTTTGGCGAGCATTCGGACGCTGAGATCTACCTGTCCCAGCCGGGCCTGGGCGTGATCCTAGGTGCCCGAGTGTTGTCGGAGTTCGGCGATGACTCCACTCGCTATGGCGATGCGCGAGCGCGCAAGAACTACGCCGGCACCAGCCCGGTGACCCGCCGGTCCGGGAAGAAGAAGGTCGTGCTGGCGCGGTTTGTGCACAACGATCGATTGATCGATGCCCTGGGCCGACAGGCCTTCGCCGCGATGCTCTGCTCGCCCGGAGCTCGGGCTTTCTACGACCAGCAACGCGCTCGCGGCGTCGGCCACCATGCCGCATTACGTCAGCTCGCCAACCGGCTGGTGGGGATCCTTCACGGCTGCTTGAAGACCGGCAGCAAGTACGACGAGGCAACTGCCTGGGCACATCGGACCGTCCAGGCCGCGCCTTGACAGATTTCGCCATGGGATGTCTGTCAATTTGATCAAGG
>NZ_JBSFNK010000126.1:0-1450 GCF_053587055.1 Nonomuraea sp. NPDC003707
GCGAGATAGCCATGTACCGACACGAGCTATCACGTTCCGTCACCACCGAAAGTGGGCCAGAGCCCAGTCAGTGGTGTATCTCGATCTTGTTTGATTAACGGGTGGTCGGGGTCAGGCGGCCTTCGAAGGTGATGGCGAAGGCGTTCATAGCGGCTTTCCAGCGAGTGATCCAGCGTTTGCGGCCTTTGCAAGCGGCAGCGCCGGCTGTCGGGAGTGGATTCGAGCCGTCATGAAGCGGCCAACGCGCCAGCTCTCGGCAGTTGACTGCGCCTGCCCCGTTCTGGCGGACATGTTCCCGACCGAAAGAAACCGTGGGGTGTCGAGAGGGAATGCCGGTCAGTGCTGAGTGGACGCCAGCAGGCTAAACCGTTAACTCTGCGGACTTTCCATACGAGGGTCGTTCACCTGGACCGGTTAGGGCTTTGGAATGTTGAATAGCGCGCTGGCGGCGGTAATGACAGGTTGCACGGCGTCGAGGACAAGATCTCTCTGGGCTGGGGTGTGCTGATTGGAGTAGGTGGCGGTTCTCTGGTAGGAGGAGCGGCCTGCGATGAGTTGCATGATGCCGGGGGCGACGCCGCCGTCGCGGATCATGGTGATCATGGTGTGGCGGAGGGCGTGTGGGGTGATGTGTTTGGCCAGGCCGCGTTCGTGGGCGAGGGTGAGGGCCGGTGCAAGGGCGCGGTTGCGCTGGCCGTGGTAGTCGATGTAGCCGCCGGTACGGTTCTGGAAGAGCGGCTGGTCGGCGTGGCATTCCTCTATTCGGCGGGTTAGCTGGGTTGCGAGGTCTGGGCTGATGGGGACGACGCGCTGTTTCTTGCCTTTGGGGTAGGGCTTGAGTTGCCATCGGCGGCGGCCGGTGTTTTCGTCGAGCAGCTAGGCGTAGGTCTGGACGTCGTGGAGTTGGGGCCTGCGGGGTCGAGGTGGGTGACGTGGAGGCCGGCGATTTCGCCCCAGCGGAGGCCGGTGGCCATTTCGGTGATGATGAACAGGGCGGTGTCGGGGTCGATGTCGTGGACGGCTGTGAGGTAGAGGGCGACTTCGGGGCCGTAGAGAACGGCTCGTGAAGTTACTGGCGTGGTCGGCAGGCGGAAGCCGGTGCAGGTCGCATGATGATAGGACGCGGGGGCGGGCGGATGCGGCGCGCGGAGATGATCAAACGTCGACCGCCACATGATGAGATGCGGGAACATGATCTTGGGCAGATCATTAACGACCCGCTGGCATCGTCCAAAACAGGCTTTCGACCTACGGTGATGTCGGTAGGGCGGGTGGGACTTGAACCCACGACCCACGGATTATGAGAATCCTCGGTTGATGTCGCTCAGTGTCGTGATCTCAGGGAATTGCCGGTTGGTAGTTGTGCTCGAAATGGGTGAGGACAAGTGCTGCGCGGGCGATGTCGCCGATTCTGCTGGGGCTGACAGTGATGTGCTGGAGGGTCCGCCAC
>NZ_JBSFNK010000127.1:0-1442 GCF_053587055.1 Nonomuraea sp. NPDC003707
CTGTCGTCGGTGTTTGTGCCGGCGAGGTGGTCGAGGGCGTGGTGGAGGTCGTCGGCGTTGCGGGCCAGGATGACGGCGCGGTGTTCTAGATGGGCGCGTGTGGTGGCGGTGGATAGGGCGATGTCGTGCAGGGGGAGGTGGGGGTGGGTGGTGAGGTGGTCGGCCAGGCGGGCGGCCTGGGCGGCCAGGCTGGTCTGGTCACGGGCGGATAGGGCTACCGGGATCAGCGGCAGGGGCTGCGGAGCTTCGGTGCCCGTTCCGGTGCCCTTGTCAGCGTCGGCGTTGCCAGTACCTGTGCCTATGCCATTGCCCGCGTTGGGGCCGGTGCCTGTGATGGTGGGGTGGGGGGCTTGTTCGAGGATGAGGTGGGCGTTGGTGCCGCTGATGCCGAAGGAGGAGATGGCGGCTCGGCGTGGTTTGTCGCCGTGGTGGGGCCAGGTTTGGGGGTGTTGGAGGAGGCGGATCTGGCCTTGTTCCCAGTCGACGTGGGTGGTGGGGGTGGTGATGTGCAGGGTTTGGGGGAGGAGGGCTTCGCGGGCGGCCATGACCATCTTGATCACACCCGCCACCCCGGAGGCGCATTGGGTGTGGCCGAGGTTGGACTTCACGGTGCCCAGCCACAAGGGTTCTTCTTCGGGACGGGCTCCGTACACCTCGAGGAGGGCTTGGGCCTCGATGGGGTCGCCGAGTTTGGTGCCGGTGCCGTGGGCTTCGACCGCGTCGATGTCACCCGGGACCAGGCCGGCGTTGGCCAGTGCCTGGCGGATCACCCGCTCCTGCGAGGGACCGTTGGGGGCCGACAGGCCGTTGCTGGCACCGTCCTGGTTGACCGCCGACCCGCGGATCACACCCAGGACCCGGTGGCCGTTTGCCTGCGCTTCCGAGAGCCGTTCCAGCAGCAGGATGCCCACACCTTCGGAAAAGACGGTGCCGTCGGCCTCATCCGAGAACGCCTTGCACCGGCCGTCTCGCGCCAGACCACGCTGACGGCTGAATTGGATTAACAGCTCGGGGTTGGGGAGCACGGTCACGCCGCCTGCGAGTGCCAGAGTGCTTTCGCCTCTACGCAGGGACTCGCAGGCCAGATGGATGGCGACCAGGGAGGAGGAGCAGGCGGTGTCCACCGTCAGCGCCGGACCCTCGAGGCCGAAGTTGTAGGACACCCGTCCTGACATCACCGAACTGGATGTGCCCGTGACCAAGTAGCCTTCGACGTCGGCCGATGGTGAATCCGCACCGTATCCGGTGTGTGTTCCGCCGATGAAGACGCCGGTCGGGGTGCCGCGGAGGGTGTCCGGGTCGATCCCGGCCCGTTCCAGAACTTCCCACGACGTCTCCAGCAGCAGTCGCTGCTGCGGATCGATCGCGATCGCCTCACGCGGACTGATCCCGAAAAACGCCGCGTCGAACCCGGCGGCGTCCTTCAGGAACCCACCCTCACG
>NZ_JBSFNK010000128.1:0-1427 GCF_053587055.1 Nonomuraea sp. NPDC003707
CCAGTTGTCACCGCGCCGCTGGTGACCAGCACCAACCGGGTCTCGGCCAACCGCTCATCAGCCAGCCAACCACCCAGCACACCCACGACCCGATCGAGCGCCGGCCGGAGGAAAGCATCCGCCTGCAGGCGCATCACCACAGCGGCCGGAAGAGACCGGCCGGACGCGACCGCATCACCCAACGCCGCCACATCCACGAACTCCCCGACACCCCCACCAGCAGCCTGGACAGCCGCGACCAGAGAGGGCCACCGCTCACCCACCACCGCCACGTCCCCGGCCCCAGAACCGACTGGCTCACCCGGCAGCGGCACCCACTGCACACGATGCAGCGCATCGTGCCCAGCCTGCGGACGCGACGACAGCCCATCCGCGGGCAGCGGACGCGAGATCAAGCTCGCGACGACCGCGACCGGCGCACCGGTGCCGTCGGCGATGCGGATGCTGGTGGCGCCGTCGTCGGTGGGCTGGGCGTGGACGCGCACGCGTTGGGCGCCGGAAGCGAGCAGCTCCACCCCGTTCCAGGCGAACGGCAGCGCGACGCCCTCAGCCTGCTCGATCAGGCCCGTGGCATGGAGGGCGGCGTCCAAGAGAGCCGGGTGGATGCCGTACTGGTCGGCTTCGGCGGCCTCTCGCTCGTCGAGTTCTACCTCGGCGAACACCTCGTTGTCGCGGATCCAGGCCCGCTTGAGTCCCTGGAACGCCGGACCGTACCCGTATCCGGTGCTGGCCAGTGTCTCGTAGTGGCTGGATACGTCCACCGCCTGTGCTCCCGCGGGCGGCCACTGTTCGCCGGCAGGACTCGGCGTGCTGCCTGTTGCGGTGAGGGTTCCAGTGGCGTGGCGTGTCCAGGGTCGCCGGCTGGTGCGGGCGTGCACCGCCACCTCACGCCGCCCGTCCTCGTCGGCTACGGACACCGCCACCTGGATCTGGACCGGTTCGTCGCCCTCGATGACCAGCGGCGCTTCAAGCGTCAGCTCCTCCACCACCGGGCAGCCGACCTCATCTCCAGCCCGCACAGCCAGCTCCACGAACCCGGTGCCGGGGAACAGCAGCGTCTCCCCCACCCCGTGATCGGCCAGCCAGGGATGCGTGGCGGTCGAGATCCGGCCGGTCAGCACCAGCCCGCCCTGATCGGGCAGCTCCACCGCCGCACCCAGCAGCGGGTGCTCCACGCGGGCCTGGCCCAGCCCGCCCGCGTCCGACACCCCTGCCACGGTGGACTCCAGCCAGTAGCGTTGGTGCTGGAACGCATATGTCGGCAGCTCAGCACCCACGCTGGTGCCGGGTAGGAGTCGTTGCCAGTCCACGCCGACACCGGCGGTGAACGCTTCGCCCGCCGAACGCATGAACCGGTCGGGGCCGCCCTCGCCACGGCGCAATGATCCCACCGCAACGCCCGATGTGCCGGTGGCGTCCAGGATGTC
>NZ_JBSFNK010000129.1:0-1364 GCF_053587055.1 Nonomuraea sp. NPDC003707
GTGGCCAGGTGTCGAGCAGTTCGTGCTCGACATGGAGCAGGTGCTCCCTGCAGACCCCCGCCGTGACGTCGGGCAAGTTGAAGGACGGGTGGCTGATTCGCTGGCGGGTGCGGGCTTCGACCTCCTCCGGAGTGACGGGTCCCTGGTCGGAGTGGCAGACGGCCACGATTCAGGTGGGCGGCACCGCGGGCAACGGCTTGGGCGCCGTTCCGGCCACCCGTGGCACCGATGCCTGGACGCTGGCGTCGGTCACGCCGTGGCTGTATGGGAAGGTGACCGACGCCGGCGGGTCGAAGCTGGTGCTGGGTGCGGAGATCGAGCACGATCCGGCCGCGACCGGGCAGGGCACCGGCCTGATCTGGTCCGGCAAGGGCACCACCAGTTACACCTCTGGTGGCAACGCGTGGGTGCAGGTGCCGACCGGCAAGTTGACCGACGGCATGAAGATCCGTTGGAGGGTGCGCGGTGTCACCACCGCGGGCGCCGAAGGCGAATGGTCGCCCTGGCAGGTCGCCGTCGTCGATGTGAACAAGCCCGCCGCGTCCGATGCCGGTTGGACTCCGGCCACCAAGGGCGCGCTGTCGTGGACGGCGTCTTCGACCACGCCGTGGGTCTACGCCAAGGTCACCGATCCGGATTCGCGCGCGTCCCGGCTGGAGGCACAGATCGAGCACGACCCCGCCGCGACCGGACAAGGCACGGGTGTGGTCTGGGAGGGCAAGGGCACCACCGCGTACGCCTCCGGGGGCAATGCCTGGGTGCAGGTGCCGGCCGGGAAGCTGACCGACGGCATGAAGGTGCGCTGGCGGGTGCGCGGAGAGACCGCCACCGGCGTGGCCGGTCCGTGGTCGGACTGGTCCGCCACCACTGTCGACATGCGTAAGCCGTCCGTGGCGAGCTTGTCGATGACCCCCGCGACCTGGGACTCCGGAGCATGGACCGCGGCCACGACGACGCCGTGGCTATACGCCAAGGTGAGCGACCCGGAGAACGGCGAGTCCCGGCTCGCGGTGGAGATCGAGCACGACCCGGCCGCCACCGGTCAAGGGGGCGGCCTGATCTGGTCCGGCAGGAGCGCGCAGCCGTCCCGCTCCGGCGAGAACGCCTGGGTGCAGGTGCCGGCCGGGAAGCTGACCGACGGCATGAAGATCCGCTGGCGTGCCCGGGGCGAAACCGCCAAGGGCATCACCGGGCCTTGGACCGACTGGGTCCAGGCACGCATCGACCTCGGCAAGCCGGTGGTCGAGTCGCTGGGCATGGATCCGGCGTTGCCCGGTTCGGCGTCCTGGACGGCGGGGTCGGTGACGCCGTGGCTGTATGCGAAGGTGAGCGATCCGGACAACCGGTCCAGCAAGCTCAATGTC
>NZ_JBSFNK010000130.1:0-1329 GCF_053587055.1 Nonomuraea sp. NPDC003707
GCTGCCCGGAGACCCGGACGTCGGCCGCAACGCCAGCCATTTCCTCATCGCCGGGGGCACCGGGTCCGGGAAGGGCGACGCGGCCCTGAACCTGATGACCGAGATCCTGTCCCGCGGCGACGTCATCATGTGGCTGTCCGACCCCAAGGCGTTCCAGGACTTCCGGCCGCTGCTCCCCGCCTACGACTGGGCAGTCGAGGGCGGGGCCGACACGGAGGCGATGGTGGAGGCGCTGCAGCACGTCATCCCCGCCCGGACCGGATGGCTCGGCAAGCACTCCTACCGGCAGTGGACGCCGCAGGCCGCGCAGAAGCAGACCGACCCCGCCCACTCCTGCGCCGCGTCCGGCGCGTGCGGCTGCCCCGGCATGCCGTACATGGTCGCGTGGATGGAGGAGGCCGCGAACACGCTCCGGAACCTGGGCGACGACGCGTTCACCGGCATTGCCCAGGAAGCCCGGTCCGCCGGCGTCTCCCTCATCGTGTCGTTGCAGCGCCCGTCCTACGACCAGATGTCGACGAGCACCAGGGCCTCTCTCCCCTCGGTCATCGCACTCGGCTGCGACCCTCGCGACGAGGGTTTCTCCCTCCCGGAGTCGGTCATCAACCAGGGCGCTCACCCCGGCGCCTGGGGCAACCGCCGGCCCGGTTACTGCTACGTCGTCTCCGGCGGCATCGACCCGGAGCGGTACGCCTCCCCGGGCCGCACCCAGCAGTTCACCACCCGGGCCGTGTCCCTCATGGAGACGCTCGCCGAGTGGGCCGTGCGCAACGGCGCCACCGCCGACCCGATCACCGCCGGAGCCGCGAAGGCGGTCGTCGGCCGCGCGTACACCGGCCGCGCCGACACCGACGAGACGGAGCCCACCACCGTGCACGACCAGGACGACGAGATCACGACCGGCACCCAGCTCGACCCCGAGGACGCCGCCATGGACCCGGAGCAGGACCTCCCCCCTGCCCAGCAGGGCGACGACACCCCGGGCCTGTTCGGTACGGACACCGGGCGCAAGCCGTCCCCGGAAGAGGCGCGGGAGCTGTTCGCCCGCGCGCTCGACGAGTTCGAGGCGGCCGGACAGATGATCGTCGGCCCGAAGGACTTCATGGACTGGTGCGACGCGAACGGCTACAGCCGCCCCTGGGTCTCCGCGAGGCTCCGCGACGCCGCCGCAGAGGGCCGCCTGCAGCCGACCAACCAGACCGGCCGGTGGCGCATCGTCCCCGCCCTGACACCCGCGTGACGCTTGACACCGTCACGGCCCCCGTGACACCCAAAACCCTAGGCGGGAGCAGGTGTCACGCCCCCTGACACCAGGCCGTGACACCGGGC
>NZ_JBSFNK010000131.1:0-1328 GCF_053587055.1 Nonomuraea sp. NPDC003707
GTGGTGGGGAGGTTGTGGGGGGCGATGGCGGTGAGGGTGGTGTCGGGTCCGATTTCGAGGTAGGTGGTGACGCCGGTGTGGTGGAGGTGGGTGATGGTGTTGGCGAATTGGACGGGTTGGCGGGCGTGGTGGGCCCAGTGGGTGGGGGTGAGGGTGTGGGTGGGGGTGGCGGTGGTGTTGGTGATGAGGGGGGTGTGGGCGGGGTGGTGGGTGAGGGTGTGGGCGAGGGTGTCCAGGGGGGTGAGGATGGGGTCGAGGAGGGGGGAGTGGAAGGCGTGGGAGACGGTGAGGGGGTGGGTTTTGCGGCCGAGGTTGGTGAAGTGGGTGGTGATGGTGTGGATGTCGTGTGCGTTGCCGGAGATGACGGTGTTGGTGGGGTGGTTGATGGCGGCGATGGCGGTGTGGGGGGTGAGGTGGGGGGTGATTTCTTCGGGGGTGGCGTTGATGGCGGTCATGGCGCCGTTGGGGGGGAGGGTTTGCATGAGGTGGGCGCGTTGGGTGATGAGGGTGGCGGCGTCGGTGAGGGTGAGGATGCCGGCGGTGTGGGCGGCGGTGATTTCGCCGAGGGAGTGTCCGGCGAGGTAGTGGGGGTGGATGCCCCAGGTGGTGAGGAGGTGGGTGAGGGCGGTTTGGAGGGCGAAGATGGCGGGTTGGGTGTAGGTGGTTTGGTTGAGGAGGTGGGCTTGGGGGGTGTGGGGTGGGGCCCACATGATGTCGCGGAGGGGGTGGTCGAGGTGGGGGTCGAGGGCGTCGAGGGTGTTGTTGAGGGCGGTGGCGAAGGTGGGGAAGGTTTCGTAGAGTTGGCGGCCCATGCCGGGGTGTTGGGCGCCTTGTCCGGAGTAGAGGAACGCGGTTTTGCCGGGTCGGGCACGTCCGGTGATCACGTTCACGCCGATGCCGATGCCGATGCCGATGCTGATGCTGTTGCTGTTGCGGGTGTTGGAGCGGGTGGGGGTGCCGGTTCTGTTGGCGGTCGCCGTCGCGGCTCCGCTTGCGGCGTTCTCGGTGCCGCCGGTGCCACCGTGAGCGCCAGTGCCGTTGCCAGTGCCGTTGCCAGTGCCGTTGACGGTCGCGGTGTTGATGCCGTTGCCACTGGCCGCGCCTGCGCCTGCGCCTGTGCCGTCGCCACCGTCGCTGCCGTTGCCCGCGTCACCGCTGCCGTTGCTGTTGCTGTTGCTGTTGCTGCTCCTGGCGACGCCGACGCCGTTGCCGTCACCTGCGCTGAAGCTCATGCTGTCGTCGGTGTTTGTGCCGGCGAGGTGGTCGAGGGCGTGGTGGAGGTCGTCGGCGTTGCGGGCCAGGATGACGGCGCGGTGTTCTAGATGGGC
>NZ_JBSFNK010000132.1:0-1328 GCF_053587055.1 Nonomuraea sp. NPDC003707
GGATGCTCCTATGGATGTCAAGCGGCGTGTTCTTGATCGTTTGAGGTGATGATGCGGTAGAGCTCGCGAGCCACGTAGCGTTTGAGGCAGCGGATGATCTCTTTCTTGGACAGGCCGTCTTGGGTGCGTCGTTCCATGTAGGCGCGGGTGCGAGGGTCCCAGCGCAGGCGGCACAGGACGACGCGGTAGAGCGCGGCGTTGGCTTGACGGTCGCCGCCGCGGTTGAGGCGGTGCCGGGTGGTCTTGCCGGAGGAGGCGGGGATCGGCGCGACGCCGCACAGCATGGCGAAGGCGGCTTCGCCGTGTAGCCGGTCGTGGTTCTCGCCTGCGGTGATCAGGAGTTGTCCGGCGGTGTCGGTGCCCACGCCGTGTGTGGCGGTCAGAGCGGGGTTGATCGCGGTCACCAGTGGCTCCAGCAGTTCGTCGAGGTCGGTGATCTCGGCGGTGAGCTGCTGGTGGCGGCGGGCCAGGGAACGCAGTGCGATCTGGGTGGCGGTGGCGGGGCTGGCGGTGTCGTCGCGGTCCGGGTTCAGGGCGGCGCAGGTGGTGATCAGTTTCGTGATCGTCAGGCCGCGCAGCTGCTGGCGGAGCGCGTCAGGGGCGGTCACGATCAGGGCTTTGAGGCGACGTTGCGTATCGGCGCGCTGGTCGATGGCCGAGCGTCGGGCGATGCGCAGGTTCCGCAGCGCCTCGATGCGGCCGTCGCGCTGCTTGGGGGTGCCGGTCCGGTCGCCGGCCAGAGCGGCCTTGGCGGCGGCGATGGCGTCGATCGGGTCGGACTTGCCTTGGAAGCGGCGCCTCTTGCGGTCGGGCCGGTCGATCTCGATGACGTTGATGTCCTCGGCCTGCAGCAGGCGGGTGAGCCCGGCTCCGTAGGCGCCGGTGCCTTCGACCCCGACTCGTGTCAGGTGCCCGAAGGTGCGCATCCAGGTCAGCAGGGCGGTGTATCCGGCTGGGGTGGCGGGGAACTGTTCGGTTCCCAGGACTCGGCCGACCAGGTCGAGCACGGCTGCGGTGTGGGTGTCCTGGTGGGTGTCGACGCCGCCGGCGACTTCGATGATCGGCGCGTTTTCGGGTGTAATGGAGGTCATCGTCGTCCTGTCGTCTTGGCTGGGGGCAGGGCGGCACGCACCAGCCGGGCAAGGCGGACAAGACAGTGATGGGGCCTCTGGCCAGGCTCCTATGAAGTCACAGGTGCCGCGTCCGGTGAGTGCAGATGAGCGCTTCCCGTCCAGGGCCGACAGATCCGGTTGAGGACCTCGAGGTCAGTCAGTCGATGGGTCAGACCCTGGCGGGAAGCGCTCATCTCCATCATCACTGTCAGTCGA
>NZ_JBSFNK010000133.1:0-1270 GCF_053587055.1 Nonomuraea sp. NPDC003707
TGAGCTTCCCCCCGCAGCACGGACACCTGAGGTGAGGTCACTCAGCGGTGCCTGACGGCCTGTAGAGGCCCTCGAACGTGACGGGGCTGTGCATTCCGATACTGGAATGTCGTCGGTATGGATTGTACCAGCATTCGATCCATTCAAATATGGCGTTGGCCAGTTCTTCCCGGGTTTTCCAGATTTTCGCATCGAGAAGTTCGAGCTGCATCGTTCCCCAGAACGACTCCATCATCGCATTGTCGTAGCAATCACCCACCGTTCCCATGGACCCGAGCAGGCCCGCATCTCGCAGCCGCTTGCCAAAGGACCAAGACGTATATTGCGCGCCGTGATCGGAATGCAGAATGGTCGAGCGGGCGTCCGGCTTCCGCCGGGCCACAGCCATCGCCAATGCGCTCACCACCAAATCCGAATCCTGTCGTGCGTCGATGGACCAGCCGATGACCCGGCGTGAATAGGCGTCCATGACGGCGGCGCAATACACCTTCCCTTGGCCGGTGGGATGCTCGGTGATATCGGTCAGCCACAGCCGATCAGGCGCCTCGACATCGAAGCGGCGCTGCACCAGGTCCTCCTCGGTGGCCTGGTTGACCAGGTTGCGGCGGCCCTTGCGCCGGTAGATGCCCTGCAGGCCGGCTGCGCGCATGAGCCGCTCCACGCGCTTGCGGTTGACCTTCTCGCTCAACCCGAGCGTGAGCTCGGCATGCACCCGCGGCGAGCCGTAACTGCCGCGCGAGTCGGCGTGTATCTGTCGGATTATTTTGGTGAGTTCCTTATTGCGGAGTTCGCGCGGCGGCTCGGGCCGGCCGAGCCACTCGTAATATCCCGAGGTCGACACCTGGAGTACTCGACAGGCCACCGCGACCGGAATGCGGTCGTCGGCGAGTTCGCGGACCAGCGAGTAGATTACTTTGGGAGTACGTTCTCCCGTGCGAAGTACGCCGCCGCTCGCTTGAGGATGTCGTTCTCCATCTCCAGCTGCTTATTGCGGCGGCGCAGCTCGGCGAGTTCCTTCTTCTCCGCGCTGGTCAGCCGGTCACCAGTGCCAGCGTTTTCGTCGGCGTCGGCCTGTCTCAACCAGTTCTGCAGGCACGACCGGCTGACGCCCAGGTCTCTGGCGAGTTGGAGGAGCGGTTTGTCACCTTGGCGCGCGAGCTCGACCGCGCGACGCCGGAACTCCGGAGGGTGTGGCGAGGGCATGGGGACATCCTTCCTGATGATCAAGGGTGACCTCAGGTCAAGTGTCCGGAGAACGGGGGGAAGCTCA
>NZ_JBSFNK010000134.1:0-1260 GCF_053587055.1 Nonomuraea sp. NPDC003707
GTCGGGTCCAGGCTCATGATCGCCATGTAGACGCACTTGAGCGCGGCCTGCTCGTTCGGAAAATGCCCGCGAGCCTTGACCGCCCGCCGGATCCGCGCGTTGACCGACTCGATGGCGTTGGTTGAGCAGATCACCCGGCGGATCTCGGTGTCGAAGTTCAGGAAGGGCACGAACTCGGCCCAGGCGTCCTCCCACAACTTCACGATCGCCGGATACCTTCCGCCCCAGGTCTCGGCGAACTCCAGGAAGCGCTCGAGCGCGGCCGCCTCGGTCGGGGCGGTGTAAACCGGCTTGAGCGCCTTGGCGATGGCGTCCCAGTGCTGGCGGGCCGCGTACCGGAACGAGGCACGCAGCAAGTGCACCACGCATGTTTGGACGACCGCTTGGGGCCAGACGGTCTCGATGGCCTGCGGCAGGCCTTTGAGCCCGTCACAGACCACCATCAACGCATCGGCGACGCCGCGGTTCTTGATCTCGGTCAGCACGTGCAGCCAGAATTTCGCTCCCTCACCGCCGTCGCCGGCCCACAGCCCGAGGATGTCGCGCTCACCGTCCACGGTGACCGCCATCGCCACGTAGATCGGCCGGTTGGCGACCTGGCCCTCGCGCAGCTTCACATGGATCGCATCGACGAACAGGACCGGGTAGATCGGGTCGAGCGGCCGGTTCTGCCATTCGGCCATGCCGTCCAGCACCTTGTCGGTGATGGTGGAGATGGTCTGCCTGGACACCTCGGCGCCGTAGACCTCAGCCAGGTGGGCGGAGATCTCCCCGGTGGTCAAGCCCTTGGCGGCCAGCGAGATGACCATCTCATCCACACCGGACAGCCGCCGCTGCCGCTTGCGCACGATCTTCGGCTCGAAGCTACCGTCCCGATCCCGCGGCACGGTGATCTCCACCGGCCCGACGTCGGTGATGACGGTCTTCGAGCGCGCGCCGTTGCGACTGTTGCCCGTCTCGCTAGCACCGCGTTCGTGCTTGTCGTAGCCGAGATGGTCGGTGATCTCCCCTTCCAGCGCGGACTCCAGCACCAGCTTGGTCAGCCGGCCCAGCAGCCCGTTCTCGCCCACCAGCTCCACGCCCTCGGCGCGGGCCTGATCGACCAGCCGGGCCACCAACTCCCGGTCCGATTCCTTCGTCTTGGCGGCCTTGGGCTGCTCACGCGCCACGCTGGTGTCCTCCAGGTCGATCTCCGTCGATGCCTGGATCACAGTACTCATCAGGTGCGTTCTCCTTGATCAGGAGTTACACCAGTGACCG
>NZ_JBSFNK010000136.1:0-1223 GCF_053587055.1 Nonomuraea sp. NPDC003707
GTGCTGCGTTCCTCAAAGGGTGTAGGTGAACCTTCGGCGTAGCTGCCGTGGTGGCGGTGGTGGGCGTCCCCAGACCCAGGGTTTGGCCTGGGCGTTGAGCTGGGTGGTGGCGATGCGGGTGGCGTAGTCGATGTCGTCGGGGCCGACGAAACACTGCCCGGCGATGGCATGCCGCCGGAAGATGCGCCACCAGGCTTCTTGCAGGTTGAGCCAGCAGGCGCCGACCGGGATGAAGACCTGCCGGATCCGGGGATGGTTGGCCAGCCATTCCCGGGTGGCGTAGCTGTTGTGGCTGGATAAGTTGTCGGTGATGACGAAGATGGGAGCGTTGCCGGGGTTGGCATTCTCGATCTTGGCGAGGAACCGCTGGTAGTAGTGGCTGCTGCGGGACGGGGCGGTCATGGTGACCGCGGTCCCGTCGGCGATGCGGAGACTTCCGTATACCCAGGTCTTTTCAGGGCCGCGAGAGTAGTCCAGCGGCGCTTTGATCCGGTGCCCATCAGGCGACCAGCCGGATGTGGGTGGGAAGGCCCGCGGCACCACGGGGCCGAGCTCATCTGCGCAGACCACTATCGCGCCGGCCGGCGGGCGCGCGTAGAGGTCCACGATCCGGGATCTTTTGCGGCGAATTCCGGGTCTTTGCTGGTGGTCCAGGATCGGGGGCGGCGCCATCTCACCCCTTCCTTCAGCAGGATCCGGCGCACTTGAGAGCGACCGACCTCGATTCCGGCGGCGCGGGCCGCAGCGGTCAGCGTGTCCAGCGTCCACACGCCCGGCGCATCTTCCTCCTCGGCGGCGGCCAGCCCGTTCAGCCACGGGTCGGGCACCGGTCGTCCTGGCGGGGTCGTTTTGACCAGGGCGATGATCTGGCTGCGCTCGCTTTCGGTGAGCCGCGGTCCTCGCCCAGGCCCGGGCCGATCGCCCAGGCCATCGATCCCTTCGCCGTTGAACCGGTGTAACCGCCGGCGCACGGTTTCCGGGTGACAGCCCAGTCTGGCCGCGATTGCCGGCACCCGCAGCCGGTCCCAGCTGGCCACCACGATCCGGGCGCGCTGGATCCAGTCACCGGGAGCGTGCCGGGCACCGGCCAACCGGCGCATATCGCGTTCTTCCCTCTCATCGCACGGAGCCCGCGCGAACAGTAGCTTCGGCATGGCGGAACCCTCCTGCCATGAGAATCCGCCTGCTCAAGGCTCCTGGCCAGAGGCAATCCCACACCCTTT
>NZ_JBSFNK010000137.1:0-1216 GCF_053587055.1 Nonomuraea sp. NPDC003707
ACGTCGATGGCGGTCAGTCTCGCGGTCGTCGCCCTCGTCGTCGTCGCCGCCGGGTGGGCCGTCACCACGGTCGTGCGCTCCGTGGGCAGCGAGACCGGCCAGCAGGCCATCACCGCGGCCCGGAAGCGCTGACGGCCCCCTGTCCGCCCGGTCTCGAACCGGGCGTGGCAGAGGACCGGACAGACGACCGGCCTACCACCCACCAACCAGAGAGCAGGTCAGCATGACCACCAACACCAACGGCGCCTCGAAGGCGGACAAGTTCGCGTCCGCGGCCGGAACCTTCGTCGGCTCCGCGGCTGGCGGATTCGTTCCGCCGATCAACTTCATCGTGAACAACGGCAGGAGCACGAAGGCGGCCGTTCCGGCAGCCCGGACGCACTCGGAGAGCCTGCTCCCCGCCCCCGAGTTCACCTCCCCCGCGCAGATCCGGAACTACTGCAACACCCTCCGGGCCGCCGCGGTCATGCTCTCCATCGAGGTGGCCATGGGTGCCGAGATCCTCAAGGGCGTGCTGTCCACGGTCCCCGACCCGGAGGGCCGGATGGGCGGCGCACAGCGGCGCGCGTTCAAGGTCCACCGCAAGCTGCAGCGGTCCGCCGACGAGCTGCGCAACGCCGCGAAGCTCGCCGCCGCCACATACGCCGCGTTCCAGCAGGAGTACGAGGAGGAGATCAACCGGGTCCGGCACCGCGCCCGCCCGCAGCAGCCGCGCATGAACTGGACCGCCCAGTGAAGCGCCGGTTGGTCGACATCAATCAGGACTATCGGGACGTCGAACGGCATTTGGAGAGGCACGCCATGAACAGGACCACAGACCAGCACACCACCCGGCGCGGGTCGAGCGGCGTCGGTACGTACCTCCTGCACCGGGCGATGCCGCACCTGCCGCCGTGGCTCGGTGTCGCCGGAGTCGGCATCGTCGGGTCGGGCGCACACCTTCTGTGGTCCGACTCCGTGGGCGCTGGCGTCGGGCTCACTCTGTCCGCCGTCGCCCTGACCGGGGCGACCTGGTGGGCCGGTCGGGAGACCAGCACCCAGCGGCGCCTGCACTCCGCGATCACGGTCGCGGCCGGGTCCGCGTGGATGACCGGGGCCGCGCTCGCCGGACCCCTGACCGGCATCCTCCCGGACACCTTCCTGATGGGCGGCGCCGTACTCGCTCTGTCCTGGAACATCCGCATGGCGCTCCGCACGTCGGACGGTGCGGCGCCCG
>NZ_JBSFNK010000138.1:0-1121 GCF_053587055.1 Nonomuraea sp. NPDC003707
GGAGAAGTCCGCCGATCAACCGCAGGAAGCGATTATCGTGAATCTTCTCAGCCAGAATCGACCGCAGGACACCATGGTCCAGACTGTCGAAGCAGGCTTTGATGTCACCCTCGACGAACCATGTCGTGCCCCGCCAGTTCGGGTAGATCGCCTGCAAGGCGGTGTGACACCCCCGGCCAGATCGGAACCCGTGGGAACGCTCGGAGAACTGCGGCTCGTAATACGCCTCAAGCAGCAGGCGCATCACCTCTTGCAGCAGCTTGTCCGACCACGTCGGCAGACCTAACCCACGCCGCTTCTTCGTGTTTCCCTTCTTCTCGATGTAGACACGGCGTGTCGGCGTCCATCGGTAGCGCTCACTCCGGAGTGCATCGATGATTGTGTCAATCTTGGCTAAGCGCATGCCGTCCACGGTCTCGGCCGTGATGCCGGGCGTCATCGCACCGTCGTTGCGGTAGATTCGCCCGTAGGCGAGCAGGTACAGATCTCGGTTGAACAAGCACCGGAAAAGACGCTCCAGAGGCAGTCCCTTTCTGCCGCGTTCACGGATGATCCCCAGAAGGGCTTCGGCATTCTGCATTTCGCATACCTCGCCATCGTGGATGATCTGTTGACACCTGGGGTCCTTTGCCCTGCGGACGGCTTTCCCGTCCTCCCCGGTCGGGCGTTACTCCGACGACTACTACGACCCCTCCGTAGCCATAGGGCTCTCGCCCCGTAGGCCATCCCGTATTCCCCTTGTGCTGGACGTATCGAGCGTGACGTAGGCGGCCCGGTCTGTCTCCTTGAGCGAACTCGCTGTTCGCCGCCCGCCGGCCGGAAGGGTTGAGACGAGGAAAGTCGGACTCGTCCGATGCCGACGGCTGCGACCTAAGACGTCGTGTCGCAGGGTGTGCGTCTTCCACCGCTGGTGACTGGGCTTCAGGCAGTATGGCTTTCGCCGTATCACGCGGGTCTTGCGCGGCAGCGCTTTTGACGTCTTCTCAACGCTCCACGCTTTCCCGCCATGCTGTTTTCCCCTCGCGCTTTCGCGTCCAGGTAGGGCGGGCGACCCCAAGGTCATCTCCTTCCGAACCTTGGCCCCCTGCGGGGGCGATCCAGCACCGAGTGAAACGGCGCAC
>NZ_JBSFNK010000139.1:0-1095 GCF_053587055.1 Nonomuraea sp. NPDC003707
AGTGCCCGTGTACAAACTGATCGTCAGGTCGATTTGGGAGATGCGGATCGAGCGAGTCGTCGTCCCATGAGGATGACCATTGCCCACAAGACCATGGCCTCGTGATGCTCGGATAACCGCTCATAGTCACGCACGCACCTCCTGCGCTGACAGATCCACGACAGCGTCCTTTCCACCACCCACCTGCGAGGAAGGACCACGAAGCCGTTGACGTCGTCGCTGCGCTTGACGATCTCCAACGTGAGCCAGACGTGCCTTTTGGTCCAGGTCACGAGCTTGCCGGCGTAGGCGCTGTCGGCCCAGACCAGGACGATTCGCTCATACCAGTCGCGCAGCCGCGTCAGCGCGGGCTTGGCGCCGTCGCGGTCCTGGACGCTGGCGGCGGTGACGATGACGACCAGCAGCAGCCCCAGGGTGTCCACGATGACGTGCCGTTTGGTGCCCTGTACTTTCTTGGCTGCGTCGTATCCGCGCGAGCTGGCGGCGACGGTCTCGGCGGCCCGCAGCGACTGCGAGTCGATGATCCCCGCGCTGGGTTCCGGCTCGCGCCCGTCGGCTATGCGGACCTGTTCGCGCAGGTCGTTGTGGAGAGCGTAGAGATCACCGTCTTGCCACCAGCGCGTGAAGGTGGCGTGGACGGTGCGCCAGGGCACCAGGAAGTCGGCGGGCAGATTGCGCCACTTGATCCCGTTGTCGGCCACATACCGGATGGCGTCCATGATCATGCGGCGGCAGTACTTCTCGGGTCGTCCGCCGTTGCCCTGCAACCAGGCCGGCCAGGGCATCAACGGCTTGATGACCTGCCATTCTTTGTCACTCATGTCGGTGGTGTAGCGGGGCGCCCGGATCGGGTGATCGGCTCCGCGGCCGTACCGGCAGGCCACGCATGAGCAGGCAGTTTCTTCGTTATGGGAGACAGCGACGGGAGCGGTGGCGTACAACGGCGGCAGACCTTCCGGTTGGTGGCGGGGCTTGGATAACCACCGTTGCTACCGGAAGGTCACTTTATGTCGCAGACGATTCGCCCTACGTCACGATTTCGCCCGATATCGACTCCATGCAGCAGGCGCAGGGATCAGTTTGTACACGGGCACT
>NZ_JBSFNK010000140.1:0-1063 GCF_053587055.1 Nonomuraea sp. NPDC003707
GGTTCGATATGGGCGCGTTAAAGCGGGTACGGGAATATCAACCCGTTGTCCATCGACTACGCCTGTCGGCCTCGCCTTAGGTCCCGACTTACCCTGGGCGGATTAGCCTGCCCCAGGAACCCTTGGTCATCCGGCGCGAGGGTTTCTCACCCTCGATTCGCTACTCATGCCTGCATTCTCACTCGCGTACGCTCCACGGCTAGATCACTCTGCCGCTTCACCGCATACACGACGCTCCCCTACCCATCAACACAACATGTGTGTCAATGCCACGACTTCGGCGGTGTACTTGAGCCCCGCTACATTGTCGGCGCAGAATCACTTGACCAGTGAGCTATTACGCACTCTTTCAAGGGTGGCTGCTTCTAAGCCAACCTCCTGGTTGTCTCTGCGACTCCACATCCTTTCCCACTTAGCACACGCTTAGGGGCCTTAGTCGGTGATCTGGGCTGTTTCCCTCTCGACTACGAACCTTATCGCCCGCAGTCTCACTGCCACGCTCTCACTTACCGGCATTCGGAGTTTGGCTGACGTCAGTAACCTTGTCGGGCCCATTAGCCATCCAGTGCTCTACCTCCGGCAAGAAACACGCGACGCTGCACCTAAATGCATTTCGGGGAGAACCAGCTATCACGGAGTTTGATTGGCCTTTCACCCCTACACACAGATCATCCCCCAGGTTTTCAACCCTGGTGGGTTCGGTCCTCCACCCAGTCTTACCTGAGCTTCAACCTGCCCATGCGTAGATCACTCCGCTTCGGGTCTACAGCATGCGACTCAACGCCCTATTCAGACTCGCTTTCGCTACGGCTCCCCCACACGGGTTAACCTCGCCACACACCATAACTCGCAGGCTCATTCTTCAAAAGGCACGCAGTCACATCACACAGAAGCAAGCTTCTGTAAGCTCCTACGGCTTGTAGGCACACGGTTTCAGGTACTATTTCACGACCCCTCACCGGGGCACTTTTCACCTTTCCCTCACGGTACTCGTGCACTATCGGTCATCAGGGAGTATTTAGGCTTACCAGGTGGTCCTGGCAGATTCACACAGGATTTCTCG
>NZ_JBSFNK010000141.1:0-1050 GCF_053587055.1 Nonomuraea sp. NPDC003707
GGCCGATGAGGCATGGCTGCGGGTACGGGGGATGCAGACCAAGCTGCACCGTTGGGCGGTAGCCGATCACGGCTTCCGGTTTGACGATGTGTTCAACTTCGTCTGCGACCCGGCCACGCTGGTGATGGCTGCTGGAATGGGTCGCGGGCAATGCCGGAGCCCGGACCGCCGGAGTGGATGGCATCACCATCATCCACGTCCGGATGACCGGAGCGCAGGCGCTGCTGAACCACATCCGCTCCCTGCTCCAGGCGGGCCGGTTCCGGCCGTTACCGGTGCGGGAGAAGATGATCCCCAAGACCGGCGGCAAGCTTCGCCGGTTGGGAATCCCGACCCTCACGGATCGGGTGGTGCAGGCGGCGCTGAAACTGGTCCTGGAACCGCTTTTCGAGGCGGACTTCCGTCGTGCTCCTACGGTTTCCCGGCCGAACCGGCGCGCGCATGACGCGATCGCCGAGATCCATCATCTGGCCACCGCCGGTTACCGGTGGGTGCTGGATGCCGATATCGAGGCGTGCTTCGATCGGATCGACCACACCGCCCTGATGGACCGGGTGCGCCGACGGGTCAAGGACAAGCGCGTGCTCGCCCTGGTGAAGACGTTCCTCAACGCCGGGATCATGACCGAGCTCGGCCAGCGGAACGAGACCACCTCCGGCACGCCACAAGGCGGCATCCTCTCACCCTTGCTGGCCAACATCGCCTTGTCGGTGCTGGACGACTTCTTCGTCGAGCAGTGGGCAGCGGCGGGCGATAACCAGCAGCGCAGGAAAAGACGCGCCCAGGGACTGGCGACCTGGCAGCTCGTCCGCTACGCGGATGACTTCCTCGTCCTGGTCCACGGCACCGCCGAGCACGTCGAACAACTGCGTGATCAGGTGAGTGAGGTCCTGGCACCGATGGGTCTTCGCCTGTCGGAGAGCAAGACCAGGATCGTCCACCTTGCCGACGGGGTCGACTTCCTCGGGTTCCACATCATCTGGCGCCGCAAGCGAGGAACGAACAAGTGGCACGTCTACACGTTCATCGCCGACAAGCCGGTCCAGGCGC
>NZ_JBSFNK010000142.1:0-1033 GCF_053587055.1 Nonomuraea sp. NPDC003707
GTTGGCGAAGGTGAGAACTTAAGCGCCGGTAAACGGCGGTGGTAACTATAACCATCCTAAGGTAGCGAAATTCCTTGTCGGGTAAGTTCCGACCTGCACGAATGGCGTAACGACTTCCCCGCTGTCTCAACCGCAGACCCGGTGAAATTGCAGTACGAGTAAAGATGCTCGTTTCGCGCAGCAGGACGGAAAGACCCCGGGACCTTCACTACAGCTTGACATTGGTGTTTGGAACGGCTTGTGTAGGATAGGTGGGAGACTGGGAAGCTCGGACGCTAGTTCGGGTGGAGTCATTGGTGAAATACCACTCTGGTCGTTTTGGATGTCTAACTCTGGTCCGTGATCCGGATCGGGGACAGTGTCTGGTGGGTAGTTTAACTGGGGCGGTTGCCTCCCAAAGGGTAACGGAGGCGCCCAAAGGTTCCCTCAGCCTGGTTGGCAATCAGGTGTTGAGTGTAAGTGCACAAGGGAGCTTGACTGTGAGACTGACGGGTCGAGCAGGAGCGAAAGCTGGGACTAGTGATCCGGCATCGGCGTGTGGAAGCGGTGTCGCTCAACGGCTAAAAGGTACCCCGGGGATAACAGGCTGATCTTCCCCAAGAGTCCATATCGACGGGATGGTTTGGCACCTCGATGTCGGCTCGTCGCATCCTGGGGCTGGAGTAGGTCCCAAGGGTTGGGCTGTTCGCCCATTAAAGCGGTACGCGAGCTGGGTTTAGAACGTCGCGAGACAGTTCGGTCCCTATCCGCTGCGCGCGCAGGAGACTTGAAAGGGGCTGTCCCTAGTACGAGAGGACCGGGACGGACGAACCTCTGGTGTGCCAGTTGTACCGCCAGGTGCACGGCTGGTTGGCTACGTTCGGGAGGGATAACCGCTGAAAGCATCTAAGCGGGAAGCTTGCCTTGAGATGAGGTCTCCCACCCTGTGAGGGGGTAAGGCTCCCGGTAGACGACCGGGTTGATAGGCCGGAGGTGGAAGCGCGGTAACGTGTGGAGCTGACCGGTACTAATAGGCCGAGGACTTGACCACAAA